>NZ_JBFAGK010000015.1:0-216242 GCF_040660135.1 Streptomyces sp. NPDC050997 | reverse complement strand
TTCCGGATCGTCGACGAGCACTTCCGTAACGCGCCCGCCGAGTCCAACGTGCCGCTGCTGCTGGGTCTGCTGGGTATCTGGTACGGCAACTTCCACGACGCGCAGTCGCATGCGGTGCTGCCCTACAGCCATTATCTGTCGAAGTTCACGGCGTATCTGCAGCAGCTGGACATGGAGTCCAACGGCAAGTCGGTGGACCGGCAGGGCCGCCCGGTCCAGTGGCAGACCGGGCCGGTGGTGTGGGGTACACCAGGAACCAACGGGCAGCACGCCTACTACCAGCTGATCCACCAGGGGACCAAGCTGATCCCGGCGGACTTCATCGGTTTCGCCCGCCCGGTCGAGGAGCTGAGCGAGGGGCTGCGGGCGCAGCACGATCTGCTGATGGCCAACTTCTTCGCGCAGACGCAGGCGCTGGCCTTCGGTAAGACCCCCGACGAGGTACGCGCGGAGGGCGTGGCCGAGGAGCTGGTGGCGCACCGGACGTTCCAGGGCAACCACCCCACCACCACGATCCTGGCCAGGGAACTGACCCCGTCGGTGCTGGGCCAGCTGATCGCGCTGTACGAGCACAAGGTGTTCGTCCAGGGCGCCGTCTGGAACATCGACTCCTTCGACCAGTGGGGCGTCGAACTCGGCAAGGTCCTCGCCAAGCGCGTCGAACCCGCCCTCACCCAAGGCACCGACGTACCCGGTCTCGACTCCTCCACCGCCGCTCTCGTCGCCGCCTACCGCGGCCTCAAGGAAGTGAACTGACATGGCAGCGAAGCAACTTGGCCTCATCGGCCTCGGCAAGATGGGCGGCAACATGCGCGAGCGGGTCCGCCGCGCCGGCCACACCGTCATCGGCTACGACCGCAATCCCGAAGTCTCCGACGTGAGCGACCTGGCCGAACTGGTCGACAAGCTCGAAGCCCCGCGCATCGTATGGGTGATGGTGCCGGCCGGCGCGGCCACCCAGTCCGTGGTCGACGAACTCGGCGACCTGCTGTCCGCCGGCGACACCGTGGTCGACGGCGGCAACTCCCGCTGGACCGACGACGAGAAGCACGCCGAGGAGCTCGGCGCCAAGGGCATCGGCTTCGTCGACGCCGGCGTCTCCGGCGGTGTGTGGGGCCTCAAGAACGGCTACGCCCTGATGGTCGGCGGCGAGAAGGAGCACGTCGACCGGCTCCAGCCGATCCTCGAGGCGCTGAAGCCGGAGGGTCCGTACGGGTATGTCCACGCGGGCAAGGTCGGCGCCGGGCACTTCTCCAAGATGGTTCACAACGGCATCGAGTACGCCATGATGCAGGCGTACGCCGAGGGTTGGGAGCTCCTGGAGTCGGTGGACTCGGTCACCGACGTGCGCGAGGTCTTCCGCTCCTGGCAGCAGGGCACGGTCATCCGTTCCTGGCTGCTCGACCTGGCCGTCGACGCCCTCGACGAGGACGAGCACCTGCAGAACCTGAAGGGCTTCGCGCAGGACTCCGGCGAGGGCCGCTGGACCGTCGAGGCCGCCATCGACAACGCGGTGCCGCTCCCGGCGATCACGGCCTCCCTCTTCGCGCGGTTCGCGTCCCGTCAGGACGACTCGCCGCAGATGAAGATGATCGCGGCGCTGCGCAACCAGTTCGGCGGCCACGCCGTCGAATCGGCGAAGAAGTAGGCGCGCCGTGGGGGACCTTCTGCTGGTCCGCCACGGTGAGACGGAGTGGAGCAGATCGGGACAGCACACCAGCTGGACCGACCTGCCCCTCACCGAGCGCGGCGAGGAACAGGCCAAGTCCCTCGCTCCGCTCCTCTCGTCGCGGACCTTCGCCCGCGCGCTGGCCAGCCCGCTGGACCGCGCGATACGCACCGCCGAACTGGCGGGCGTCACCGGGGCCGTAACCGACCCCGACCTGCAGGAATGGGACTACGGCGGCTATGAGGGCATCACCACCGTCGAGATCCACCGCACCCGCCCCGACTGGTATCTGTGGACCGACGGCGTGCCGCCGGGCCCGGAGGGCCGCCCCGGGGAGTCGCCCGAGGAAGTGGGCCGGCGCGCCGACCGGGTGCTCGCCCGGGTGGACGAGGCCCTCCCCGACGGCGACGTGATCCTGGTGGCCCACGGTCACTTCCTGCGGGTCGTGACGGCCCGTCGGCTGGGTCTGCCTCCGGCCGACGGACGACTGTTCCAGCTCGCCACCGGCACCGTCAGCCGGTTGTCGAGGGAGCACGACCGGCCGGTCATCGCGGAGTGGAACACCCGCCCGTAGGAACACGGCCGTGGTGACGCGGCCGTGGGACCCCGGCCCCGTAGGACGAACGGGCCCATCACCCGGACGGCTCACCCTGAGCGGCGAGCGGGTCGGAGTGGTGGGCCCGTTCGTCTGCCGGTTGACAGAGCGGGTGGGGCGCGTCAGAGTCCCCGCTGATGGAGATCGACGACCTGACCCCGGCCGAACTGCGGGTGTGGCGTGCCTTTCCGCGCGGCGAGTCCGTGAACTTCCGCGAGGCGGACGACGAGAACACCGCGCACGGCCACGCATGGGGTCCCGAACGGACCGTCCGGGCGGCCGTGTTGCGGGCCCTGCTGCTCAACGGGCCGCGGGAGGACGGGGAGATACCCGCCCTGAAACTGGCGGGCGCCCGGATCACCGGCGTACTCGCCCTGCACTACGGGACGTTCGATCATGCCATCCGCTTGAGCCACTGCTACTTCGAGGACGTCCCCCTGCTCTACGGCGCCCGGCTGCGGCAGCTGAACCTGAGCGACTCCGTCCTGCCGGGGCTGACCGCCGCCACCCTGAAGGTGGAGGGTGTGCTGCGGATGACGGACTGCCGGTTCCTCGGGCCGGTGCGCCTCGGCGGGGCGCAGATCTCCGGGGCGCTGTTCCTGGACCGGGCCGCGTGCGGCGCGCCGGACGCCGAGGAGCCGGCACTCCAGCTCAACCACATGTCCATCGGCGACGACCTGTGGGCGCCCGGACTGGGAGCGGAGGGCGAGGTGCGTCTGACCGGCGCCTCGGTCGCCGGGGCGGTCAACCTCAACGAGGCCCGGCTCGTGCATCCCGGCCGGCCCGCCCTCGACGCCGA
The DNA here is from genome assembly GCF_040660135.1 of Streptomyces sp. NPDC050997. Lineage (NCBI taxonomy): Bacteria > Bacillati > Actinomycetota > Actinomycetes > Kitasatosporales > Streptomycetaceae > Streptomyces > Streptomyces sp. NPDC050997. The sequence continues at coordinate 213,179 of NZ_JBFAGK010000015.1, read as the reverse complement.
GACCCTCACCGTGGAGGGTGACGTCCTCATGCGGCACGCGCGTGTGCGGGGCTGGATCGGTTTGCGGGGCGCCCGGATCGCCGGCCGCCTGGACCTGTCGTACGCGCACCTGGTGAACCCCGGCGACGCGGCGCTGCGGGCGAGCAGCTGCACGATCGGGGAACTGTGGCTGCGCAAAGGCACACCCATGGAGGGCACCCTCAACCTGCGCCGCACCCAGACGGAGGTCCTCTTCCTGGAACCGGAGGTCGTGCCGCACGAGGTTCTGCTCAGCAACCTCGGCTACACGACCCTCACGCCGCACGAGCCCGCCGAGCGTCGCCTGCCGATGCTGGAGCGGGACGGCGACGGCTATGTCCCGCACGCCTACGAGCAGTTGACCGCTTCCTATCTGCGCATCGGGGACGACCGCGCGGCCCGGGTGGTCCAGCTCGCGAAGCAGCGCCGCCATCGCAGGACGCTGCCCTGGTACGGCCGGCTGTGGGGCCATGTCCAGGACGCCACCGTCGGCTACGGCTTCCGTCCGCTGCGCGCCTGCGGCTGGCTGCTGTCGCTGCTCGCGGTCGGCTCGCTCGCGTACGCCCTGCACCACCCGCGTGCGCTCAAGCCGTCCGAGGCACCTCACTTCGACGCGGTGTTCTACACCCTCGACCTGCTGCTCCCGGTCATCTCCTTCGGTCAGGAGGGCGCGTTCGCCCCGGAAGGCTGGTACCAGACGCTGTCGTACGCCCTCGTCATCGCCGGCTGGATCCTGGCCACGACGGTCTTCGCCGGCGTGACCCGGACCGTCAGCCGCCAGTGAGCCGCTTGACCGCGTGCTGGGCGGCCAGTCGTACGGGGGCGTTCTGGGCGCCGTAGCCCCGGTGGCCGTCGTCGCGCTGGACGAGTTCGAAGAAGACCCGGCCGACGGTGCGGGTGTAGCAGTGGCGGAACTCGCCGTGCGCGTCCCGGTCGTAGAGGATGCCGAGTTCGCGGTACGTCTCCAGCTCCCCGTCGGTGAACTCGTACCGGGCCGCCAGGTCGTCGTAGTAGTTCGCGGGGATCGGCAGCAGTCGGCCACCGGCGTCGACGAAGCGGCGGGCCGCGGCGATCACGTCGTCGGTGGCGAGCGCGATGTGCTGGGCATGGACGGTGTCGTCGGTGGGTGCCGCGCCGACCGACAGGGCGATGCGCACGCTGCCGTCGGGGGTGGTGACGGCGCGGCTGCGCAGCAGCCCGTAGGGGTCGGCGACATCGACGCTCTCCTGGGGCCGGAGCCCGAGCACGCTGCGGTGGAAGAGAGCCGCCTCGTCGAAGTGGTGCCAGGGCTGGGTGAGGGCGAGGTGGTCGACGCCTGACACGTCCGTGGCGGCTTGTGGGTGCTCGAGGCTCTCGAAGTCGGCCCGCCAGTCGGGGAGTTCGGGGCGGCCGGTGGCGCAGAAGAACAGTTCCGTGCCGTCGGGCGCGGCCACCGCGTCGAGCGGGGCGTCCGCGGGGACGCGACGGCGGGGCAGCACGGGGGCGAGCAGTGCCTCGGCGCGGCGGGCGGCGGCCGCGGGGTCCGGTGACTCCAGTCCGATCGCGGCGAGGTGGGTGCCGTCACGGCGTACGGCCGTGCCGGTGTTGACCAGGACGCGGGCCTCGCCCTGCCGCCACAGGTCGACGGGTTTGCTGCGATGCCGTGCGGTGCGGGCGAAGCCGAGCGCGCCCAGCAGGGCGGACACGGGTTCGGCGTCCGGGGTGACCAGTTCGACGAAGGCCACTCCCGTGGGCACGACCGGGGCGGGCGGTGCGGCGACGCCCACCGTCTCCTGGAGGACCAGCAGCGAGCGCCGGGCGTCCACGGCCGTGGGGCCGGCCTCGGCCTGCCGGAAGACGTCGTTGAAGATCTCCAGGGAGAGCGGGCCGTCGTAGCCGGTGCGCAGGACGTGGCGCATGAGCCCGGCGACGTCGAAGCCGCCCTGGCCGGGGAAACAGCGGTAGTGGCGGCTCCACTGGAGGACGTCCATCGCGAGCAGCGGGGCGTCCGCGAGCTGGAGGAAGAAGATCTTCTCCCCGGGGATGTCCGCGATGCCTTCGAGGTCCTTGGGTTCGGAGCATCGGGACAGGATGTGGAAGCTGTCCAGACAGGTGCCGAGCGCCGGGTGGCCGGCGGTGTCGACGATGTCCCAGGCGTGGTCGTAGGTGCTGACGTGCCGTCCCCAGGCCAGCGCCTCGTAGGCGACCCGGATGCCGAAGTCCTGTGCCAGGTCCGCCAGTTCGCTCAGCTGCCCGGCGGCGAGCGCGTCGTCGTCCACGGCGAGCGGGGAGACGCTGGAACAGACCAGGACGGTGTCGGCGCCGAGGCGGCCCATCAGCTCGAACTTGTGCCGGGCGCGCCGCAGGTTACGGGCGAACTCGTCCCGGGGCACGGCCTCGATGTCGCGCATCGGCTGGTAGAGGTCGACGGTGAGGCCGAGGTCGGCGCAGCGGGCGCGGATCTCCTCCGGGGTGAGGGGGCTGGCGAGCAGGTCGTTCTCGAAGATCTCGACGCCGTCGAAGCCGGCCCGGGAGGCCGCGGTGAGCTTCTCTGTGAGGGATCCGCTCAGCGAGACGGTGGCGATGGATGTACGCACCTCGGTACCTCTCTCTCCTCGGGTCTCTACTTGGGTGTCTTCACGGCCCCGGCCAGCTCGGCGAACGCGGCGAGCATCCGCGCGCTGTCGGGTTCCCGTCCGGCGAACAGACGGAACGCGTCGACGGCCTGGAAGACGGCCATGCCGCCGCCGTCGAGGGTGGCGCAGCCCAGCGCGCGGGCGGTGCGCAGCAGCTCCGTCTCGAGTGGGCGGTAGACCACCTCGGCGACCCACAGCCGGGGGTGCAGCAGCTCGGCGGACAGGGGCAGCCCGGGGTGGGCGGCCATTCCGGTGGGGGTCGCGTTGATGAGGCCGCCGATGCCGTCGGCGTCGGCGAGCAGGCCGGGCAGGTGGTCGAGGCCCGCGGCGGCCGCCCGGCCGTCCCCGAAGCTCCTGCTCAGGGACGCGGCGAGGGCGGCGGCCCGCTCGGGCAGCGCGTCGACGACGGTGACCCGCTCGGCGCCGAGGGTGAGTGTGGCGTGCGCGACGGCCGCGCCCGCGCCGCCGGCGCCCAGCTGCACGACCCGCTCCAGCGGAACGTCGGGCAGGCCGCGCGCGAAGGAGGCGGCGAAGCCGGTGACGTCGGTGTTGTGACCGACCGCGCGGCCGCCGTCGAAGACCACGGTGTTGACCGCGCCGAGCGCCTCGGCCTGCGGGGAGAGGGCGTCGAGGTGCGGGATGACCAGCTGCTTGCAGGGGTGGGTGATGTTCAGCCCGTCGAAGCCCAGGTCCCGGGCGGCCCGCACCAGGTCGCCCACCGCCTCGGGCGAAACGCCCAGGGTGTCGATGTCGATCAGCCGGTAGAGGTAGCGCAGGCCCTGGTGGTCGGCCTCCCGCTGATGCAGCGCCGGGCTCAGCGAGGGGCCGATTCCGGCACCGATCAGCCCCACGAGATACGAGTCCTTGGGCACGTGGCCTCCCGAGCCGCTCAGCAATGTACTAACTAGTGAGTTAGTCATAGCAGCAGGCACCGGCCTCTGGGAAGCCCCCGCCGGGCAACGAACGCGCCCGGACGTCCGTACGCCCGGGCTTCTACAATCACGGGCACAGGCCCTACCGCCCGAAGGAACCCGATGACCAGCGTCGACGAACCGGCAGCACCGAACGGGCGCATCCGTGACGCCGCACGCACCCAGGCCGAGATCCTCGACGTGGCCACGCAGGAGTTCGCCCGGGCCGGCTACGACGGGGCCCGCGTGGACGAGATCGCCGCCCGCACCCGCACCACCAAGCGGATGATCTACTACTACTTCGGCGGCAAGGAACAGCTGTTCACGACCGTCCTGGAGCGGGCGTACGGCGTGATCCGCGAGGCCGAGCAGCAACTCGACGTCGAACACCTCGACCCTGTCGCGGCCATCCGGCACCTGGCCGAGCTCACCTTCGACCACCACGAGCGGCACCCCGACTTCATCCGCCTGGTCAGCATCGAGAACATCCACGGCGCGGAGCACATCGCGGCCTCCGAGAAGCTCGGCAGGATCGGCTCACCCGCCCTTGAGGTGATCCGCCGGATCCTGGCGACGGGTCAGGAGTCCGGCCTGTTCACGGCCGATGTCGACGCCGTCGACCTGCACGCGATGATCAGCTCGTTCTGCTTCTTCCGGGTGGCCAACCGGCACACCTTCCGGGTGCTGTTCGACCGCGACCTGGTGGACCCGGCCGAGCGTGAGCGCTACCGCACCATGCTGGGCGACATGGTGATCGCGTACCTGACGGCGGAGCGCGCGGCGCAGTAGGCGCCCTGCGCGCGACCCCTTGACACCCGGGGAAACATCGGCGCAACATCCCACCCACCGCGACTAACTACCCAGTGGGTTAATTAGCCGAGATCCGGCCCTCCACCCCTCCGCTCACTCCGCCTGTGGCGGAGCCCCCTGAAGGAGCACGCCGTGTCCGTCCCCGCCGCCTCCCCACCCACGGGCCAGCCGAAGAAGGCCGCCACTGCGGCCTGGATCGGCAGCGCCCTGGAGTACTACGACTTCTTCATCTACGGCAGTGCCGCCGCGCTGATCTTCCCCGAGGTCTTCTTCGACGAGTCCGACCCGGCGACCGCCACCCTGCTGTCGCTGGCCACCTTCGGTGTCGCGTACGCCGCCCGCCCCGTCGGCGCCCTGTTCCTCGGGCACTTCGGCGACCGGGTCGGCCGTAAGAAGATCATGGTCTTCACGCTGATCCTCATGGGCCTGTCGACGTTCCTCATCGGCTGCCTCCCCTCCCGTGCCCAGGTCGGCGGCCTCGCTCCCGTCCTGCTGGTCCTGTGCCGTGTGCTTCAGGGCATCTCGGCGGCGGGCGAGCAGGCCAGCGCCAACTCGATGACCCTGGAACACGCGCCACCGCACCGGCGCGGCTTCTTCACCAGCTTCACCCTCAGCGGCACCCAGGGCGGGCAGCTCCTCGCCACGCTGGTCTTCATCCCGGTCGCCGCGCTTCCCGACGACCAACTGCTGTCCTGGGGCTGGCGGATCCCGTTCTTCCTGAGCGTCGGGGTCGCGGTCGTGGGCTACGTCATCCGGCGCAAGCTGGAGGAGACGCCGGTCTTCGCCCAGCAGCAGGCCTCGGGGGAGGGCGTCGCCAAGCTTCCGCTGGCGGTGCTGCTGCGCGAGCACTGGGCGGATGTGCTGCGGGTGATCGCGGGCGCGCTCGTCGCCTCGGTCAGCACGATCTTCACGGTGTGGGCGCTGGCGTACGCGACGAGCGACTCCGTCGGGATGAGCCGCTCCTCGATGCTGTGGGTGGGCGCGCTGGCCAACCTGGTGGCGCTGGCCGCGATCCCGCTGTGGGCCACGCTGTCGGACCGTGTCGGCCGCCGCCCGGTGTACCTGATCGGCGCCGCGGGCAGCGCGGTGGCGATGTTCGCCTACCTCTGGGCGATCTCCACGGGCTCCTACCCCCTGACCCTCGTCCTCGGCGTCGTCGCCTTCGGTGTCCTCTACAGCGCCGCGAACGGCGTGTGGCCCTCCTTCTACGGCGAGATGTTCCCGACCCGCGTCCGCCTGTCCGGCATGGCCGTCGGGACGCAGATCGGCTTCGCCGTCGCCGGCTTCGCGGTCACCTTCGCCGCGCAGATCGCCGGCCCGGACGGCGCCGACTGGTCGGCGGTGGCCCTGTTCACCGCGGCCCTGTGCGTCCCGCCGGTCGTCGCCGCCCTGACGGCCCGCGAGACCGCGAAGGTGCCGACGGAGGAACTCGGCGAGCGGTCGCGACGGGAGGCGTCCCAGCCGGAGACGGTGACGGCCTGACGGCCGGCCGTGCGGCGCCGGGGGCTGCGCCCCGCCCCCGGCCCGGCCCTACGGTCGGAGCAACCCCGGCCCCGCTCCCGGCTCGGCCCGATGCGTCAACTCTCCTTCCACACCAGCACCTTCAGCACAGCACTGGTGATCCGCACCGGCGTCGTCTCGAAGGACTTCAGCCGGATGCGCATCTGGCGGCCGGATCCGATGCGGCCCGTGAGGGGTAACTTGCCGAACGTGTCGCCGGAGGTGCCGATGAGTTCACCGATGGGGTGGTCGGTGACGTAGGCGCCGGTGGAGTCGACCTCGGACTGGCGGATCTGGAGGGCGTGGCCCGTGGGGAGGCCGGAGACGCGCAGGCTGAGTTCGCCGGTGAAGCGGGCCGGGCCACGCACGAAGACGGAGCCGTCATTGGCGTGGCCACCGGGCTCGTCGGCCCACTCGGCGGTGAACTCGATGGCGTCCCAGTCTCCGCCGGGCCTGAGCGCGAAGGGCGCGTCGATGCCGAGGTTGACGTAAAGGGGCATGGGGTCCTCTTTCTCCCAGTGGCCCGCCGGCAGCGCCAGGCAGTCGGCCAGATCACCGCGGAAGTCCTTCATGTCGAAGCCGCGCGGATCGGGCTTCCAGTCGCTCCACTCCAGGTGGCCGATCGCGCTCTTGCGGCTCCAGCCGTGGGCGCGGCAGATCGCGGCGTTGGCCTTGACCATCGCCACGTACTGGACAAGCGGCCACGGGTCCTTGCCGGTGCCGAGGTTCTCGCACTCGAAGCCGTAGAAGTGGGTGTTGCCGTCGACCGCGCCGGCGGAGCCCTCGTGCTGATGGGTGGCGGGCGGGCGGTCGCCGTACGACTCGTCGCGCACGGCGGCGAGTACGTTCCCGTCGCCGCCGCCGGCGTGGTTGGCGCGGCCGTTGCCGACGAGGTGGACGACGCCGTCCTTGGTGATGCAGCCGGTGGCGAGCGGGCCGGGCAGGTCGCTGCGTCCGTCGTAGATGAGGTCGACGACGTCGGCTCCGGATCCGGTCGCGGTGTGGTGGTTCATCACGCCGTACACCGGGCCCCAGGCGCCCACACCGTTGCGGTTGTGGGTCCGCCAGCTGCGGACCTCGCGAACGGTGCAGCCTTCGGCGCGCAGAGCGGCGAGCAGTTTGGCAGCGGTGAGCGGTGTGGCCATCTGGCCTCCGTTTTCCTCTCGTTGTCCCCGTCGTCCCCGTCGTCTCGCCGTACGCAGCGTAGATCGTCCGGGCGGGAGCCGCTGGAGGAATCCAAGCCATCGCATGAATTCACAGGAACCGCTTGCCCCGCTGTCACTCAGGCCTGGGCGCCCTTGGGGATGCCGTACGCCCGTTCCACGCGCAGCCGCACCACCAGGCGGCGGTCCCTGACCATGGCGGCCCGGTAGTCGTCCCAGTCGGGGTGCTCGCCGATGACGTCGCGGTAGAGGCGGATCAGTTCCTCGACGGTCTCGTCGTACGGATCCTCGGCGACGGGCGAGAGCTCGGCCATGCCCTCGACGACCGTGTAGGCGCGATGGTCCGAAGAGGTCACGTGGTACGAGGCTCTCGGATCCCGGCGCAGGTTGCGGGTCTTGGCACGGTCGTCGGTGACCGAGATCCGGATGACCCCCTCCTGCGGGTAGTAGTGGTGGCTCACGTTCGAGAGTTGGGGGCGGCCGTCGCGTTTGAGGGTGATCAGCACCCCGCCGCGGCCGTCGGAGAGCAGCGCGAGCAGTGCGTTCTGATGCGCGTCCTGAGTCATATCCGCGACAACCCGTGCCGCCGACGTGCGCATTCCCCTTGACGGTAGACACTGTCTACGACCACTGGTAGACAGTGTCTATGACCTCATCCGAGACAGGACCGGATCTGCGCTCCCGCCTCATCGACGTAGGTGTGGACCTGGTGACCCGCGAAGGCGCCCACGCACTGACCTTGCGGGAGATCGCCCGGCGGGCCGGTGTCTCGCACGGCGCGCCCCGCCGGTACTTCCCCACCCATCTGGAACTGCTGTCGGCCATCGCGCGCCGCGGCTTCGCCGACCTGGGCGACCGGGCCGTGGCGGCGATCGGCGACGGTACGGCGAGCCCCCGAGCGCAGCTGGCGACGCTGGGTCGGGTGTACCTGGAGTTCGCGCTGGGCAACCCCGGGATGTATGAACTGATGTTCCGTCACGACCTGCTGGAAAGCGGCCACTTGGGGCTACGGGACACCAGTCTTCCGCTCTTCGGTGTGCTGGTGGAGCTGGTCGGGCGGGCCCGCCCCGACGCGGACGCCCGGACCGTCGCGGGCGCGTTGTGGGCGAACCTGCACGGCGTCGCCCAGCTGTGGGGCTGGGGCAGCCTCCAACTCGCCACCGGCGCCGACGACTTCGGCCCGTTGCTGCGCACCGTTCTGGACGCCCACCTCGGTCCGGCGGCGGCCCGATGACCGTCCACCGTCGTCTCGCGGCGACGGGCAGCGTGGTCGGGGCGGTGATCGTCGCCCTGGACGGTACGGTCCTCACCGTCGCGCGGCCCACCCTGCAACGCGATCTGGGCGCGTCGTTCACGCAGGCGCAGTGGACCAGCACCGGCTATCTGATCGCGGTGGCGAGCCTGTTGGTGTTCGCGGGCCGGCTCGGCGACCGGTACGGGCACCAGCGGCTCTTCGCGATCGGGATGCTCGGCTTCGGCGCCGCGTCGGCGGGAATCGGCCTCGCGTCCGGAATCGGCTGGATGATCGCACTGCGGGTCGTACAGGGCGTGTTCGGGGCGTTGTTGCAGCCCGCGACGCTCGGGATGCTGCGTGCCGCCTACCCGCCCGACCGGCTGCGGACGCCGATCGCCGTACGGACCGCCGCCATCGGGGTGGCGGCCGCCGTCGGTCCGGTGGTCGGCGGTGCGCTGGTGGCGGGCCCGGGCTGGCGGGTGGTGTTCTTCCTCAACGTGGCGCCCGCCGTCGTCCTCGGCGGGCTCGCCCTGGCCGGGCCGGGGTCCCGGCGGGCTCCGGCCGGACAAGGGGCGCGTCAACTCCCGGCCGGGCAGGCACCGAAGCAGGCCCTTGCCGCCGGCCTCGACGTGCCCGGCGCGCTGCTGCTCGCGGTGACCCTGGCGGGCCTCGTCCACACCCTCGTCGCGCTGCCGGACGCCGGCTGGACGACGGCGGGCGAGGCCGGTGCCGTGCTGGTCGCGGCCGCAGCGTTCGTCCGGCACGAGCGGCGGACCGCGAGCCCGCTGATCCCGCCGGACGTGGTCGGTTCGGCGGCCGTCGGCTCGGCGCTCGGCGTTCTCGTCGCCGCCTCCGCGGCCCTCCAGGGCACACTGTTCGTCGGCGCGTACGTCCTGCAGTACACCCTCGGCCTCGACCCCTTCCAGAGCGCGCTGCGGAGCCTGCCGCTGGCGGCCATGATGGTGGCCGCCGCGCCATGCGGAGCTGTCCTGCTGCGCCGCGCCGGCGCCCGTCGTACGAGCGTGACGGCGATGGTCGTCCTCGCCCTCGGGATCCTGCTGCTGACCCGGGCCTCGGGCACCCTCGCGCTGTGTGTCGGCTTCGGGCTGCTGGGGGCCGGGTTCGGCGCGGTGATGGTGGCGGCGTCCCATGTCGTCGTAGCGCACAGTGCAGTCGAGTCGGCCGGAGTGGCGGGCGGGGCGAAGCAGACCGCGATGAACGTGGGACCGACGCTCGGGGTGGCCGCCGCGACCGTGCTCATGGGGTCCGGCGGCGGGCGCGCACTGCCGCTCGTGGTCCTGGCCTCGGTGGCCGTGGCCGGTGCGGTGGGGGGCGGCCCGCTGCCGGGACGTGCCGCCGCGGAGGCCGACGATCATTGTGACACTGCTGACGATCATGGGGGTGCGGGGGCCCGTTCATCTGTTCCTGCGCGACGATGAGGTCTGAGGCCGTTCCGGCGGGGTATTCCGGATCGCACCTCGACGAACGCGACGGAGGAGAACGATGGCACAGCTGCGGCAAGAGGCGGACCCGCACGAGGTCGGGCTGGACGCGAAGGCACTGGACCGCCTCGACCAGCAGGTCGCCCACTACGTGGACGAGGGACGCCTGCCCGGCTTCCTCGTGGCCGTCGCCCGCGGCGGCCGTGTCGCCCACCTCACGACGCACGGCCACCGGGACATCGCGGCCGGTCTGCCGGTCGAGCCGGACACGCTCTGGCGGATCTACTCCATGACCAAGCCGGTCACCGCGGTCGCCGCGCTGCTCCTGGTCGAGGAGGGTCGGCTGTCGCTGGACGACCCGGTCGAGCGGCATCTTCCGGCCTTCGCCGAGCCCCGGGTGTACGTGAGCGGCTCCGGCGCCGACATGGTGACCCGCCCGGCCGACGGGCCGATACGGGTACGGCATCTGATGACCCACACCGCGGGCCTGACCTTCGCCTTCTACCACTCCCACCCGGTCGACGCCCTCTACCGCCAGGCAGGCCTGGAGTCGTCGGTGGTGCCGGGCTCGAACCTGGCTCAGACGGTCGACGTGTACGCGAGTCTGCCGCTGCAGTACGAGCCGGGCACTCAGTGGAACTACTCCGTCGCCTCCAACGTGCTGGGCCGGATCATCGAGGTGGTGTCCGGACAGCCGCTCGACACGTTCTTCGCCGAGCGGGTCCTCGGCCCGCTCGGGATGACCGATGCCGGCTTCCACGTCGCCCCCGAACAGGCCGGCCGACTGGCCGAGTTGTACGGGGACGCCGACGGCGGCGGCATCGAGCCGATCCCCGGACTCCCGCTGCGCGGCCGGCCCCGCTTCCTGTCCGGCAGCGGCGGCCTGGCGGCCTCCGCGCACGACGTGCACCGCTTCATGGAGCTGCTGCGTCGCCGCGGCGAACTCGACGGCGTCCGTCTCCTGGCCCCCGAGACGGTCGACCTGATGACCTCCAACCACCTTCCGGGCGGCGCCGACCTGCGCGCCGTCGGCAGCAAACCCGCGCACGACGAACCCGGCAACGACGGCGTCGGCTTCGGCCTGGGCGTCTCCGTGGTCACCGACCCGTCCCGCACCGTGGCGCCCACCGGCCTGGGCACGTTCGGCTGGAGCGGTGTGGCGACGACGACGTTCTGGGTGGACCCGAGCCGCGACCTGACCGTGCAGTTCATGACGCAGCTACGGCCAAAGAAGTCCCTCGCGCTCTTCCCGGACCTCAAACGCCTGGTGCACGAGGCGGTCATCGACTAGAGGCCGGCGCCTCCTCCCCACCGTCCGGGCCGGGCCGGGTCCGCGTCGGCCTACTGGTCGATCCGGAGGGTGAAGTGGACGCCGTCGCGGGCGAGTTCGTCCAGCAACTGTTCGGATCGTTCGGCCGTCTCGGCCGCCCGGTGGAGACCCGGCGGCAGAGAGCCGTCCAGGACGTGACCGACGCCCAGGGCGAGGGTGCGGGAGACACAGCGGGCCATCGCGCTCTCCTCCGCGTCCCCCACCAGGTCCAGCAGACAGGTGCCCGACCAGGTCTGTCCTGCCTCGCCGCGCACATCCAGCGATACGGCGAGGACGACCCGGTCGCGGTCGGCGTCGGTGGTGGGGTAGGTCGCCGCCAACTCCCGGGCGAGGGCGGCGATACGGGCGTCATCACCGGCCCGGAGTTCGGCGAAGACGCCGTCCCAGGCGTTCAGCCAGCCCTCCAGGCGGAGGGTGCCTCGCACGAAGGTGCGCGGTGTCCAGGCGGACGGCAGGCCGTACTGCTCGACGAAGGGCACACTGTCGCGGTTGGGGTAGACCTCGAAGGTCTCCCCGTCGACGATGTGCCGCCGGGTCGCCTCCCAGGGCCGTTCGGCGATGGTCTCGGCGCCGTCCTCGATGTAACGGGCGGGCGAGCGCAGGGCGTTGAGAACTCCGGCGGGGGCCCAGCTGAAGCGGTACCGGAATGCGTTCGGCTCGGCGGGGACCCCGCCGCAGTAGGAGGTGAGTCGGTACGAGGCCGTCGTACCGTCGCCGATCGCGCGACGGGCCCGGCCGATGAGGCTGTGCGCGAAGAGGTGGTCGATGCCGGGGTCCAGGCCGGCCTCGGTGAGGACGACGATCCCGGACCGCACGGCCTGAGGCACCTGTTCCAGCACCGCGTCGGACACATAGCTGGAGCAGGCGAAGTGGGCCCGCTCCCGGACGCACAGGGCGAGCAGTTCGGGGTGTTCCGGCGCGGGCAGCATCGACACGACCACGTCGCCGGGCGCCAGTTCGGCCGTGAGCGCGTCCAGGGTGAAGGCGCCCGGTTCGGCGCGGCCGGTGAGACCCAGCCGGTCGAGGGCCTCGGCCGCGCGTTCCTCGGTGCGGTGCCACAGCCGCACTCGCCCGGCCGTCTCGCACAGCGCGGCGAGTCCGCTGCCGGTGGACAGCCCGGCCCCGATCCAGTGGACGGTACCGCTCGCGGGAACGATCTCAGACATCACCGAACTCCCTTCATAGGAGGCCCAGTTCGCGGCAGGCCTGATGGAATCGGTCCAGGCAGCGCCCCCACGCCCCGCTCACCTCGAAGTCGAGCAGCTGGGGCAGCAGAGCGGCCGAGAAGTCGGTGCTGGCCTCCTTCGGCAGGAGGGACGGCAGGTTGCCGATGGCGATGAGATCCAGCGGGGGCTCCTCACACAGCCGCCGTGCGGGCTCCTGCCAGTCGGTGGTGCGGTCGTAGACCGGCAGGACGTTCAGGGGTGAGCCGACGTCGCAGGTGACGTCGCACAGGGTGCGCAGACGGCGGGCCGGGGCATCGAGGTCCGCGTCGCGGAGGAAGGGCGGGACGGGGGTGGTGGCGAGGACCGCGTTCACCATCACGTCGTGGGCGAGCAGGGCCGGCCGGTCCAGGTCGCGGGTCTCTTCCAGGTCCCAGCAGGTGGGTTCGACCCCGGCCTCGCGAAGGGCCACCCGCGCGCCCCGTCCGCTGCGGCCGAGCGCGCCGATCACCAGGGCGGTGAACTCCTCGTCCCCGGCGACCGGACGCAGTGTCCGGTCCAGCGCGTCCTTGTCGGTGGGCGTCAGGGGTGCGACGAGACGGCCCCGGTGCTGGAGCACGGCGAGGGCGGCGCCCAGGTAACCGGCCCAGAAGCCGAAGGCGGCGAGCCGCCGGCCGGTGTCGTCCACCAGGTATTCGAGGTCGAGCAGCGCCCCTTTTCCGGCGGTGAACCGGCCGAGCAGGTCGGCGGCTGACGGCTGCCGTTTGTAGGCGTGCCCGAAGAAGATGTGCCGGTGCCTCAACTCCGTTGGCTCGTCGGGGAGTTCCTTCAGCCCGAGGACGACGGCGTCGGTCGGCGCCGACGTCCACGACCCGGCCGGGACGACCCGACCGCCGACCGCCTCGTACCGCTCGACGGAAAAAATCCGCTGCGGGGACTCCTCGACGGTGAGCGTCACTCCGTTCTCGACCAGCCGGCGGGCGTCGGACGGCACGATCGGCGTGCGCCGCTCGGTGGTGCGGACCTCGTGGCGCAGCCACAGATGGAGCTCGGTCATACCAGGTTGGCCTCCGGACGAGGTGCGTCGGCCGCGAACCGGTCGGCGCTGAGCGGGCTGACGTCCACGAAGGGTACGCGGCCCAGGTACAGGTCGCGGACGACCTCGCCGACGGCTGGCCCCTGCAGGAAGCCGTGGCCGGAGAACCCGGTGGCGTACAGGAAACGGGAGACCGAAGTGGCCTCGCCGATCAGCGCGTTGTGGTCCGGGGTGATCTCGTACAGGCCGGCCCAGCCGCCGGTGCGACGCAGGTCGAGCAGGGCGGGGCGCCCGGTGTTCCATGGCCGCGCACAGGCCGGGGATCCAGCGGTCGTGGGTGTCGGTGGCGAAGCCGGGCCGCTCGTCGGGGTCGGACATGCCCACGAGGAGGCCGGGGCCCTCGGCGTGGAAGTAGAGGCTGGTGTGGAAGTCGATGGTCATGGGCAGGTCCGGCGGCAGTCCCCCGAGCGGCTCGGTGACCGCGATCTGCCGGCGCAGCGGCTCCACGGGCAGGTCCACGCCGGCCATCGCGCCGACCGCCTTCGACCAGGCGCCGGCCGCGCAGACCACCGTGTCGGTGGCGAGCGGGCCCCTGGTCGTCAGCACCCCCGTGATGGTGTCGCCGCGCGTTTCGATGCCGGTGACCTCGGTGTGCCGCAGGATCCGGGCGCCGTGCCGGCGGGCGGCGGCCGCGTAGCCGTGGACGACGGACTCGGGCGTGCAGTGGCCGTCGTCGGGCGAGAACGCGGCGGCGAGCAGCCCGTCGGTGCTGATCAGCGGGGAGACTGCCTGGGCCTCGGCCGGGTCGATCATGCGGCTGGGCACGCCGAGGGAGTTCTGGAGCCGTACGCCCGCCTCGAACGCGGCGACCTCCTCGGGTGTGGAGAGCAGGAACAGGTAGCCGACCCGGTGCAGCCCGATGTCGTACCCCGTGTCCTGCTCGAAGCGGGCGAAGGCCTCCAGGCTGCGCGCCCCGAGCCGGACGTTGAGCTCGTCGGAGAACTGCGCCCGTACCCCGCCCGCCGCCTTCGAGGTGGACCCGGACGCCAGTTCGTCCCGCTCGACCAGCACCACGTCCGGTACGCCCGCACGGGCCAGGTGGCAGGCGATGCTGGTGCCCATCACCCCGCCGCCGATCACCACGACACCGGCGCGCGAGGTCACCGGCGATCCTCCCGTGCCGCCTCGACGACGGCCCAGGCCGCGGCGGCGTCCTGGATGCCGAGGCCGACGCTGTTGTAGTAGACGATGTCCTCGGGGCCGGTGCGGGCGGTGCGCCGTCCGGTGAGCACCGCGCCCAGGGGAACCAGGTTCTCGGGGGTCAGCAGGCCCTCCCGTAGGGCCTCCACTACCGGTCCCGCGTGCTCGGCCGCGGTCGCCGGCTCGTCCACGACGACGGCACCGCCCGCCAGGGCCCGTCGTACCACCTCCGCGTCCACCTCGCGGCGGGTGGGCTCGAAGGACCCCACGCTGACGACCGTGCACCCGGGGGCCAGCCACTCGCCGCGCACCACGGGTGTGGTGCTGAGCGTGCAGGCCGCGACCAGCGACGCCCCGGTCACGGCCGTCTCGGCGGTGTCGACCGGCTCGACGGGGAGGTCCAGTTCGGCGGCGAGCGTGTCGGCGGCGCGGGCGCGATGTCGTGGGGTGGGGCTCCACAGCCGTACCGACTTCAGGTCCCGCACCCGGGCGATCGCCCGGGTGTGCGCGAGGGCCTGGGTGCCCGAACCGAGAACGGCCAGGTCGGCCGCGTCGAGGCCGGCCAGGACGTCGAAGGCTACGGCGCTCGCCGCGGCCGTACGCAGGGTCGTCACCGTGGTGCCGTCCATGACGGCGGTGAGGCGGCCCGTCACCGGGTCGAGCACGGTGACGACGGCGTGCACGGTCGGCAGTCCGGCAGCCGCGTTGCCCGGGTTGACGCTGCCGAACTTCGCGACGGCCCCGGAGTCCGCGGACAGGCGGGAGACGTACGAGAAGACCACGCTGTCGTCGAAGCGGCTCGGGTGCATGATCTTGCCGGGCAGGTCGGCGACGCCGTCGCCGAGCGCGGTGAACGCGGCCCGCTGGGACCGGATCGCCGTGTCGGGATCCAGCAGTTCGGCGACCCGCTCGGCTGCGAGGAAGTGGATGTCGTCGCTCACAGCGTGTTCCCTTCGTCGCCGCCGCGTGTGCTCCGCTCCCTCATGCTTCCCGCAAGGACCGTCGCTCGCACCCGCTCGGCGGCCCGGGCCCGGTGCGACGCGCACCGCGGGCGCGGCGGGCGGCGCCGGAGTGGCACCGGCCGGCCGCCGCCGGGCCCGCGGTTCAGGAGGAGCTGACGACCGCGTCCAGATGGGGCAGGTGGTGGTCCAGGCGCTCCCGCTTCGTCCGCAGATAGGTGATGTTGTTCTCGCACGGCGGTATCAGCAGCGGCACCGTCTCGGCGACGTGGATGCCGTGCCGCAGCAGCGCCTCGCGCTTGCGCGGGTTGTTGGACATCAGACGGACCGAGTTCACGCCCAGGTCGTGCAGGATGCCGGCGGCGACGCCGTAGTCGCGGGCGTCCACCGGCAGGCCGAGTGCCAGGTTCGCCTCCACGGTGTCCAGGCCCTCCGCCTGCAGCGCCATCGCCCGCAGCTTGGCGAGCAGGCCGATGCCCCGGCCCTCGTGCCCCCTGAGGTAGACGACGATGCCGCGGCCCTCCGCGGCGACCGCGCGCAGCGCGGAGGCCAACTGGTCGCCGCACTCGCAGTGCTGGGAACCGAAGGCGTCACCGGTCAGGCATTCGGAATGCAGCCGGGTGAGGACATCGTCTGTGCCGATCTCGCCGTAGACCAGGGCCACTTGTTCCTCGCCACGATCGTGATCGAGGTAGCCGACCGCCTGGAATTTCCCGTAGACGGTGGGCAGCGGGGCATTCACGACGCGTTCCACACCCGTGCGCTGCGGCGACTTCTTGCCGAGCACGCCAATTTTATCTGTCATGATCTGGTTCCTAAGCAGAGACGAAAGGCCGTGAAAAGATGAGCGGTTCGGGAATACGGTCGGCGGCGTACGGTCTGGTGCCGACGGACACTACGGAAGACGTACGGACGCGAGGCGCCAACGTCTCAACCCAGGTGGCCGTCCTTCCCGTCGGTAGCTTCGAACAGCACGGTGCGTACCTTCCGTTGGCGACCGACACGCTCGTCGCCTGCGCCATAGCCCGGGAGATCGCCACCGTGTACCCGGTGCACCTTCTCCCGCCGGTGACCATCGGCTGTTCGCACGAGCACGCGGCCTGGCCGGGAACCGTCAGCATCTCCTCGGTGACCCTTCACGCGGTGGTACGGGACATCGCGGCGTCGCTGCGCCGCTCGGGCGTCGAGGCCCTGGTGCTGGTCAACGGGCACGGTGGGAACTACGTCCTGGGCAATGTCGTCCAGGAGTCCTCCGCGCGCGGTGAGCGGATGGCCCTCTTCCCGGCCCCGGAGGACTGGGAGGCGGCCAGGGAGCGGGCCGGGGTGGCGACCTCGCTGCTCACCGACATGCACGCGGGGGAAATCGAGACCTCCATCCTGCTGCACGCCCATCCTGAAATGGTCCGACCCGGTTACGAGTCCGCCGATTTCGTCGCGGACGACCGCCGTCATCTGCTCACCGTCGGAATGTCCGCCTATACCGATTCGGGCGTCATAGGCCGTCCTTCCCTTGGTTCCGCGGAAAAGGGGAAGGAACTGCTGGCGGGCTTCGCCGATTCCTTCGGGACGTATTTCTCGCTGCTCACGTCCGCGGACGGCACCACGAGGGCCGCCGTGGACGAGCGCGGGTAGTCGCCGTCCGGCGAGCGGCGGGGCTCCGGAATCACCACGACCGCCCCGACCGCCGCGGCTGGTTCCCGCGCGACGTCCGCGGTTCCGGCGTCCGCACCGCGCAGGCCGGTGTACCACCGGGCGACCAGGACGAGGGCGCCCGGCAGAGCGGCCACGAAGCTGAGCACCCCGTACACCACCGCGACCGCCAGCCCGCTGCTCGCACCGAGGCCGGCCGCGCCGAACGCCCAGGCGGTGACGCCCTCGCGGGGGCCGAAGCCGCCGATGTTCAGCGGCAGCCCCATCGCGAGCAGGGCGAGGACCGCGAGGGGCAGCAGTACGGCGACGGAGGCGCCGGACCCGGCGACGCGGGCGGCGACGACGAACATCGCGAGGTGGCCCGAGAGCACCACGGCCGAGGACAGTGCGACGCCGGGCCAGTTACGGCGGGACAGCAGTCCCTCGCGGGCCTCGGCCAGGCCGGCGCGCAGGGCGCGTCCGCGACGGGAGGGGGCGCGGTTCATGCGCAGGGCCACGACGACCGCCAGGGCGCCGAGTGCGGCGAGGCCGGCCAGCGGGGCGACGTGCCGGGCGTCGGCCAGCACGGGCGACGGCATGGTCAGCAGCACGGCGCCGCCCACGACGGTCAGCACGGCCTGTCCGGCGGCCCGTTCGAGGACGACCGCGCGAACCCCGCGGCCGAGGTCACCGGTGCTCTGCCCGTGCCGGACCGCCCGGTGGACGTCCCCGAGGACACCGCCGGGCAGGGCCGCGTTCAGGAACAGCGCGCGGTAGTAGTCGGCCACGGCCGGTACCAGCGGCAGCCTGATTCCGAGGCCACGGGCCACCAGGGCCCAGCGCCAGGCACTGAACACGGTGGTGAGCAGCCCGATGCCGACGGCCACCAGCAGGGTCGGCCCGTCGATGCGGCGCAGTCCGTCCAGGAAGACGCCGGTGCCCATGCGCCACAGGAGGGCGGCGAGGATGACGACGCCGGCGACGGTGCCGAAGTGGGTGCGGACGGCAGGGGAGTTGAGGCGGCCCAGCGTGCCGCGCAGGGCGGTCCGCCAGCGGGGCGCGCCCGGAGCGCCTGCTTCGGGCCTGGCACTGGCCACGATCACGCCGATCCGGGTCCCGGAGACGGCAGGGCCCGAGCGCACGGCCTGGGGCCCACCGGCGGAGGCGAGCGCCTCCGTCCGGGCCGCGAGCAGCTCGTCGCGGGCGGCGAGGGCCTCGGTGCGGGCGGCGAGGGCCTTGGTCCGGGCGGCGAGGTCCTCGGGCGAGAGCCCGCGCGGGACAGCGGGGAGCGCGAAGACCTCGACCGAGCCCCCGTGCCGCTGGGCCGACGGCCCCTGCCGCTCGGTCCGCTCGGCGTCCGACCCGCCCGGTGTGGTGTCCCGCTCGCACGACGAGACGTTTCCCTCGCGCGGTTCGGCGGCGCCTTCGCGCCGATCGGCGGTCCCTACGCACGGCTCGGCGCTCTTCGCACGCGGCCCGACAGTGAGCCGGGCCGCCCGCGCCCCCACCGTCTCCACGCTCATGACTCCGAGCCGGTCGTCGGCCGGGACAGCGCCAGCAGGTCGCTGTGGTGCACGACGACCCGCAACTCCCCTGCCTCACAAGCCGCGAGACGTTCGCGCAGATACCGTTCCGCGCGCGGTGCCAACTCGGGCCGTTCCTCGACGGCCGCGCCGACCCAGCCGCGCAGCCATTGCGCGGTCAGCGCGGACTCGGAGGGGCCGAGCCGCCAGGGGCTCGGGTGCAGCCGTACCGTGGCGCCGCGTTCCGAGAACGCCTCGCACGCCGCGTTGATCGCGTCCGGTCCGAGCAGGCCGTCGCGGCGCTGGTGGGCGTTGAACGCCTCGGCGATCTCCGCGTCCAGCGGGTCGGACGGGGTGAGGTCGACCCGGCCGGCCACCGACAGGGTCAGCAGGGCCGGGCAGCCGGCGCCGGTGCAGGCGGCGGCGAGGGCTTCGACCTCCTCGCGGGTGAGGACGTCGAGCAGCGCGGAGGCCGTCACCAGGGACGCGCCGGCGAGGACGTCCGTGGTCAGCCGGGCGACGTCGCCGCGCCGTGTCTCCACGGTGACCCGGCTGCCGTCGGCGGCGGACCGCGGGGAGGCGACGGCGGCGAAGTGCAGGAGGTAGGGGTCGCGGTCGTGCAGGATCCAGTGCTGGGCGCCGTCCAGGCGGGGGGCCAGCCAGCGGCCCATCGAGCCCGTGCCGCAGCCCAGGTCGTGGATGACCAGACCGGCCTTCCCGGGCAGGTTCGCGAGCCGGATCCGCAGCGGGTCGAGCAGGTCGTTCGACCGTCCGACGGCGTCGGCCCCCTCCCGCAGCTCCAGCCACTCGGGGGCGTAGCGCGGCGGATCGTCGGGGCCGGCGTCCCGCAGCCGCACGGTGGGCCGCTCACCGGGGCCGAGGGTGGGGCCCGCACCGGCGATCACGGTGTTCGCCGCCTCGGCCGCTCCTCCGGCGCCCCCGACCGCCTCCCGGGAGGCGTGCGGTGTCGGAATCGTCCCCGCCTGCTTGGTCATAGCCGTCTCCGTCATGCCGCCCTCCTGGGTGCGTTCGGCAGTCGGCCCAGTACTCCGGCCAGGCTGCGAGCCGTGGTCGCCCAACCGCCCAGGGCGGCCCGTCGGCCCCGGGCAGCGGCCTTCAGGCGACGTCGTACGTCCGCCTCGCCGAACCAGCCGCGCAGTTCGGCGGCGAGAGCGGCGGGGTCCTCCGGCGGGACGAGGATGCCGGGCACTCCTCCGTCGGGTGCCCGCCCGACGGCCTCCGCGAGCCCGCCGACGTCCGTCGCCAGCACCGGGATGCCGCGGGCGAGCGCCTCGGTCACCGCCATGCCGTAGGTCTCGGCGTAGGAGGCGAGGACCATGAGGTCGGCGGAGGCGTAGCTGGCGTCGAGTACGGCACCGGACTGGGGGCCCGCGAGGCGCAGGCGGTCCTGGAGTCCGTGCTCGCTGATCAGGGCCCGCAGTCCGGCGACGTACTCCGGGTCGTGCCCGAGTCCGCCGACGAAGACGCAGCTCCACGGCAGGTCGGTCACCGTGGCCAGTGCCTCCACCAGCCGGTGCTGTCCCTTGCGCGGGGTCACGGCGGCCACGCACAGCAGCCGGGAGACGCCGTCGGTGCCGGAGGCGAGGGGGGCGATGTCGGCGCCGGGGGCGGCGACATGGACCCGCTCGGGGGCGAGGCCGTGGTGCGAGACGAGTCTGCGTACGGCCCAGTCGCTGGTGGCGATGACGGCCGGGACGGCCCGCAGCACCTCGCGTTCCCTGGCGTCGAGGTCCGCCGCCACCGCCGGGTCCAGTCCCGTCTCGTCGCCGAGCGGGAGATGGACCAGGACGGCCAGGCGCAGCCGTTCCGCCTCGGGGACGACGATCTCGGGCACCCCGCAGGCGACCAGCCCGTCCAGCAGGACGACCGTGTCGTCCGGCAGCTCCCGCAGCACCCGGGCGAGTTCCGTGCGGGCGGCCGCTCCCGGACTGGGCCAGCTGCCGTCCACGGCGTGCTTGTGGACCTGCCAGCCGAAGCCGGCCAGGTCAAGGCTGACCCGCCGGTCGTAGGCGTTGCCGCCGCTGGGCGCGGCCGGGTCGTCCACGCCGCCCGGCAGGACGAAGTGCACGGAGCGCAGGGACATCGGGATGATCTCGGCGTTCTTGAGTGCGGAGTTCTGCACGGGCACGTAGCCCAGCGTGGTGGTCCGCTCCATGGTCGTGTCGGTCACAGCGCACGCTCGTAACTCGCCCAGGCGACATGCGACTCGTGCAGCGTGATGGTGAGGCCCGCCAGGCCCCTGGCGCCCTCGCCGAGCGCGCCCTTGTGGACGCGTTCGGCGAGCCGGTCGGCGACGACCTTCGCCAGGTACTCCGTGGAGGTGTTGATGCCGGCGAAGTCGGGCTCGTTGTCGAGGTTGCGGTAGTTCAGCTCGCTGACTACGGCCCCGAGTTCCTGAGTGGCAAGTCCGATGTCGACGACGATGTTGTCGTCGTCCAGCTGCTCGCGCCGGAACGTGGCGTCCACCAGGAACGTCGCTCCGTGCAGGCGCTGCGCGGGTCCGAAGACCTCGCCGCGGAAGCTGTGGGCGATCATGATGTGATCGCGGACGGTGATGCTGAACAACGGACGACCCTCCAGGTGCGGCGCGTCTGGTCCCCCCGCTGAATCCCTGCCGGGGGATGCCGTGTAGTACGGCTCTTGGCTTCCCCTTGTTCAGCCGTCTCTCACTCTTTTCTCAGGTCAGGCGCCGTTGTCGTACGGAATTGAACCTGTGTGTCACGTGAGCTCGTCGTAACGGACCCGGTGGCAGAGCGCCGGGATCTCGCCGGAGGCCAGTCGCGGCAGCACGTCCGGCAGTTGCTCGAACCCGCATTCACCGGTGACGAGGGCGTCCAGGGCCGGGTCGGCGAGCAGGTCGAGAGCGAGGGCGAGCCGGTCGGCGTAACTGCGGCTGGAACGGCGGGCCGGGGAGACCGAGCCGACCTGGCTGCTGCGGATGACCAGGCGCCGTGAGTGGAAGGCCTCGCCGAGCGGGAGGCTGACCTGCCGGTCGCCGTACCAGCTCAGTTCGAGGACGGTGCCTTCGGTGGTCAGCAGTTCCAGGGCGCGGGTCAGGCCCTGTTCGGTGGCGCTGGCGTGGACGACGAGGTCGCAGTCGCCGAGCGCCTCACCGGGGGTCGCGAAGTCGACGCCGAGGGCCTCGGCGGTCTTCGCCCGGGCGGGGTCGGCGTCCACCAACTGGACCCGTGTCCCGGGGAAACGGGCCAGCAGGGCGGCCACCGAGCTGCCGACCATGCCGCCGCCGACGACCGCGATCCGGTCGCCGAGCAGGGGGGCCGCGTCCCACAGGGCGTTCACGGCGGTCTCGACGGTCCCGGCGAGAACGGCCCGTTCGGCGGGGACGTTCGCCGGTACGACCGTCACCGCGTCCACCGGGACGACGTACCGCGTCTGGTGCGGGTAGAGGCAGAAGACGGTCCGGCCGACCAGGGCCTCGGGCCCCTCCTCCACCAGGCCGACACTGAGGTAGCCGTACTTCACCGGTGCCGGGAAGTCGCCTTCCTGGAACGGTGCCCGCATGGCCGCGTACTGGCTCTCCGGCACGCCGCCGCGGAACACCAGGGTCTCCGTGCCCCGGCTGACTCCGGAGTACAGGGAGCGGACGACCACCTCGCCCGCGGACGGGTCCGGCAGGGTCACGTCGCATATCTCGCCGTGGCCGGGTGAGCTGAGCCAGAAAGCACGCGCGGTGCGCTTCATCGGCATCCTCCTGAACGATCGGGAAGCGGTTCACGTACCGAGGTGTGCACAGGTCGCGCACAGTACGCGGCCTTGATCGACTCTGTCACCTGGCCGGAGGAATGTGCGGTGGCCCTGAACAACACTTACGAAGCAAGGCTGGTCCAGCAGGAGACCGCGGTGGGAGCGGGCCTGCAGATCCTTTTGCTGGCCCTGCTCGGTACGGCGATCGGCATGGGGCCGGCGGGCTGGCTGACCGGCCTCGCCTTCGCCGTCGCCACCTGGGCGGTGCTTTCCCGGGCCCTGCACCGCACGCGGCCGCGCTCCTTCGGCCCGGCGAACCGGGTGACCCTCGGCCGGGCGACACTGGTCGGCGGTGTCACGGCACTGGTCGCGGACTCCTTCGAGAGTTCACCGCCGGTCACGCTGTTCGTCGGACTGACGGCGGTGGCCCTGATACTCGACGGGGTCGACGGTCAGGTCGCCCGCCGCACGGGCACGTCGACCCCGCTGGGCGCGCGTTTCGACATGGAGGTCGACGCGTTCCTGATCCTGGTGCTCAGCGTCTACCTCTCGATGTCCCTGGGCCCCTGGGTCCTCCTCATAGGCACCATGCGGTACGCCTTCGTCGCCGCGGCCCGCGCCCTTCCCTGGCTCAACGCGGCCCTTCCCCCGAGCATGGCCCGCAAGACGGTGGCCGCCCTCCAGGGCGTCTTCCTCCTCCTGGCCGCCTCGAACCTCCTGCCCTACCCGGCGACCTTCGGGATCGTCGCGGTGGCACTGGTCCTGCTGATCTGGTCGTTCGGCCGGGACATCCTGTGGCTGTGGCGGACGTACCGGTCCCAGAAGGCCGCGGTGACGCAGATGCTGGAGCTGGAACTGGTGCCGGAGCGCGAGCCGGTGGCGTCCTGAACGGACGGTCGTACGGCGGGCATCCGGTCGTCGGCTCCTGAACCGGCGGCCGTACGGCGGGCATCCGGTCGGCTCCCGGACCGTCAGCCCCGCAGCGGCACCCGGTACCCGGTGGCCTGCCTGGGCCAAAACCCCAGCCGCTCGCACAGCCGGTTCTCCGCGGCCCGGTCGGGTCGCGAGGTGAGGTCGAGGGTCCGCGCCCCCCGCCTCCCGGGCCGGTCGCAGGGCCCGAAGGCGTGGACGAGTTGCTGATCCGCTGCCCGGGCGATCTCCACCCGGACGTCCTGGGTCTCCATGCCGTGGACATGCCTTAGACGTGCCGTGGGCCCTATCGGCGGGGCCCGTTCGTCCGTCGGCCGGGCAGCAGCGCGATCGCCGCGGCCGGCACGGCCGCCAGTACCAGCCACGGCACCGTGCCCGGCAGCCCGCTGTCCAGCAGGGTGCCCGTCGCCGCGCTGCCGGCCAGGACGATCAGGCCGGAGACCGAGGACAGCGCCCCCGTGTACAGGCCGAGGCGGCCCTCCTCGGCGAGGTCGGGAACCCAGGCGCGGGCGACGGGGGCGACCAGCATCTGGCCGAGGGTGAGCAGCACGACGAAGCCCGCGGCGGGCAGCAGCCCCGCGGTGCCGGTCCACTCGGCGGGCCGGGCGGCGGCCACGACGACGAACCCGGCCGCGACCAGCAGCAGACCGGTCACCATGGACCGGCGGAGCGTCAGACGGCTCCCCGCCCAGCGGGTGACGGGCAGTTGGGCGGTCACCACCAGCAGCGACGACAGGGCGAACAGCCAGGCCAGCGGCGCCTGCGAACCCGTCGCGCGTTCCACTTCGGCGGGCAGGGCGAGGTAGAGCTGGTTGTAGGCGAGCAGGTAGGCGCCGTATCCGCAGCACAGCGCCAGGAATTGCCGGTTGCGCAGCAACAGCCCCATGCCGCCCCGGACCTCGACGCGGGCCCGTCCCGGGATCCGCTGCGGCAGCAGCCACGCGTGCCCGGCGAGGACGAGCACGAAGATCCCGGCTCCGGCCAGGCACACGGTACGGAAATCCACCGACAGCAGCAGCGCGCCGAGCAGCGGGCCGACGAACGCCCCGGCCTGTCCGGCGACGGTGAACAGCGCCAGGACCCGGGTACGGGGGCCGCCGCCCGTCTCCTCCCACTCCACCGCCTGCCGGGCGACCTCGGACTCCACGGCCGGCGAGAACAGCGCGGCGGCGAACCCGATCAGCAGGACGGCGCCGATGACCGTCCAGGTCCGTTCGGCGAAGCCGAGCCAGGCGAACCCGGCGATCCTGAGCGCGCACCCGGCGAGGACCACCGGCCGGATCCCGTACCGGTCCGCCAGCGCCCCGCCCACCACGAACAGCCCCTGCTGACTGAAGGTCCGCAGCCCGAGCACCAGCCCGACCAGCCAGCCCGCCATGCCCACGGCCCGCCCCAGGTGTTCGGACAGGAACGGCAGCACGGCGAAAAAGCCGATGTTGAAGGCGAGTTGAGTGAGGATCAGCAGCCGCAGCAGGGGCGAGAGGTGAGTGCGCTCCCTGGCCGCCCGGCCCGGACCGACCGAGATCGACGTCACCGCGTCCCCACCAACTCCCTTGCGGCTGACGGTTGTTCGACTGCGATCGAGGGTGTACGGGATCCCGCTCGCCGGCGTGACATCCGCACCCCGCCCGCCGCGCTCACCGCGAACGCCCCGAGCAGGGCGAGGACGGCGGCGGGGGCGAGGACCGACCAGGGGGCGCGTTCGGCGTAGGGCTGGTTCTCGGCGAGGAGCAGCCCCCATTCCGGAGAGGGCGGCTGCGCGCCCAGACCGAGGAAGGCGAGCGAGGCCAGGGCTAGCGCGATGCCGGGCAGGCGGAGCAGGGCGTGCCGGGTGACCGGTGGGAGGACGGCGGGCAGCAGTTCGTGGCGCAGGAGGTACCAGCGGCCCGCGCCGAGGCCCCGGGTGGCGGTCACATGGAGGGCGGCTCGTTCCTGACACAGCAGCGCGGAGGCGTGCGCCGCGAGGGGCGCCCAGGCGACGGCGCCCACGGCGAGCGCGGGGGTGGCGGGTCCGCTGCCGACGACGGCGGTGACCAGCAGGGCGAGGAGGACGGGCGGTACGGCGTTGACGGTGTCGACGAGGGGTCCGGACAGCCTGGGCAGCAGTCCGAGCAGGACGCCGGCGAGCAGGGTGGCGGCGCCGATCGCCAGGGCGAGCAGAAGGGTGTCGAGGGCTCCGTGCGCGACCCGGGCGAGCATGTCCCGGCCGAGCGCGTCGGTGCCGAACGGGTGGGCCCCGGAGGGAGGTTGGAGGCGTTCGCCGGTGTCGAGGGCGAGCGGGTCGCGAGGCAGACCGAGCGCGACGACGGCGACGAGGAGCCCCCCGTGGACGTACGGCAGGACCCGGCGGGCCGGTGGTGTGGGCCGGTGGAGCGAGGGCAGCGCGCCGTCGCGCAGCGCGGGACCGGCGAGGAGCCGGGTGGCGAGGGCGCCGAGCCCCGCCACCGCCGCGGCCAGCAGGACCATGACCAGCGTGCCGGCCTGGAGGACGGGCAGGTCCTGGGCGAGGGCGGCCTGGAGTGTGGTGCGGCCGATGCCGGGGATGTCGAAGATCTGCTCCACCGCGACCGCCCCGCCGGTCAGGCCGACCACGAACAGGCCGAGGTTCGGCAGCAGTCCGGGCAGACAGCGGCGTACCGCCTGGCGGGCGATGCGCCGACCGGGCAGTCCGCGTGCGGTGGCGGCCAGCGCCCAGGGTTCGGTGAGAGCGCCGGGCAGCAGGTCGTCGAGGAGTCGCCCGATGACGGCGCCGGCGGGCAGGCCGAGCGCGAGGGCGGGCAGCACCGTCCACTGGGGGCCGTACCAGCCGAGGGCGGGCAGCCAGCCCAGTTGGACGCCGACGACGGTGGCGAGGACGGACGCGGTGAGGAACTCGGGCAGTGCGGCGAGGACCGCCGAGCCGGTGCCTCCCGCGCGCCGCCCGTCGAGGCGCCGGTGCGCGCCGAGCCACAGGGTGCGGGCGCAGATCAGCGCGGCGGTGACGGCGGCGACCGCGAAGGCCACCGCCATCAGCAGCAGGGACACCCCGAGGGACTGGAGGACGGCGGGCGTGACCTCGTCGCCGGACAGCCACGACCGGCCGGCGTCCCCGTGCCACAGTCCGCCGAGCCACTGTCCGAGGAGGGAGAACGGGCCCCGGTCCAGGCCGAGTTGGGCGCGGATGTCGGCCAGCACCTCGGGGGTGGGGTCGCGGTCGGCCGAGCGTGCCTTGAGGACGGTGAGCGCCGGGTCGGTCCGGGTCAGCCAGGGCAGCAGGCCGATGCCGCACACCAGGGCGACCGCGAGCGCGGCCCGCCACACGGGCGTGACCAGGTGCTGTCGCATGGATCAGCGTCGCGTTCCGGTGCCGACGAGGGTGCGCTCGTACGGGTCGAGGAGCACGCCGCTGACCGAGCTGCCGACGCCGGTGATGATGCGCTGGTGGACCAGCGGGACCACGGCGTCGGTGCCGAGGATCGCGGCCTCGGCGGTCATGGCCGCGTCCTGCCGTTCGGCGATGTCGGCGATGCCCTCGGCCTTCGCCACGGCCCGGTCGACGTCCTGGTCGCAGAGCTGGGCGATGCCGTAGCCGCCGTCGCAGGTGTAGTCGCCGGCGAGGACGGCGAGGGGGTCGCCGGTGTCGACGAGGGTGTTGCGGGCGAGGACGACGGCGTCGAACTTCCCGTCCAGGGCGTCGCTCTCCAGCCGCGAGTACTCGCGCACCTCCAGCGTGACGCGGAACCCGGCCTTCTCCAGCTGCTGCTTCAACACCTGGGCGACCTCGGGGAGTTCGGGCCGGTTGTCGTAGGTGGCGAGGGTGATCCTGGTGCCGTCGGGGGTCGCGGGCTTCGCCCTCCCGACCGGCTGCCGCCGCTTGTCCTCGGCCCAGGTCACCGCGGGTCCGTAGATGCCGGCGCCGGGGTCGGCGTGTCCCTCGTAGACGCCCTCGGCGAGTGCGGAGGTGTCGACGGCCCGGCGGGCGGCGGCGCGCACCTTCGGGTCCTTGAACGGGCCTGACCTCGCGTTGAGCAGCAGGCTGGTGGTGCGGGTGGTGGCCGTCTCCTTGCGGGTGGCCTTGTCGAGGGTGGCGGCCTGCGCGACGGGGATCGACTCGGCGAGGTCGATCTCGCCGGTGCGCAGTGCGCTCGCGCGGGCGGTGCCGTCGGCGATGAAGCGGACGTCGACGCCGGAGGCCTGGGCGCGGCCGCCCCAGTAGTCGTCGTGGCGGTCGAGTGCGGCGGACGTGGATCCGCTGACCTTCGTCAGTTCGAAGGGTCCGGTGGCGGTGCCGACCGGGTCGACGCGCCCCTTGCCGTACGCCTTCGAGGAGAGGACGGCGAGGCTGGGGCTGGACAGACGCAGGGGCAGTACGGGGTCGGGGACGCCCGTGGTGATCCGCACCCCGGTGCCGCCGTCGGCCTTGGCGGTGAGGGTGACGCCGGACAGGGCGGCGGGCGCGGGCTCGGCGTCGGTGGCGTGGGTGAGGGCGGTGGCGACCGCCCCCGGGGTGACGTCCGAGCCGTCCTGGAACGTCGCCTCGCGCAGGGTGAACAGCCAGGTGCGGTCGTTCTCCCGGCGCCAGGAGGCGGCGAGCGCGGGGGCGGCGGCGCCGTTGGCGTCCAGCGCGGTCAGGCCCTCGGTGACGCCGAGGCGACTGAGGACGGTGGCGTCGGCCCCGTACGGCGAGAGGTTCTCGGCGGGCGGGAACGCGAGCGCGACCCGCAGCCGGGAGCCGTCCTTCGGGTCGCCCGACGAGTCGCCGCCGGAGGAGGCGAAGCAGGCGGTGAGGAGCGGGGAGAGCAGCAGGGAACCGAGTATGTGGCGGCGTCGCACGCCGGTCACCGTCCTATCGGGATCTCGAAGTGGACGACCCCGTTGCCGCGGGGGTCAGCGCGCTCGTCGTACACGGCCTTTCCGAGCGACCGCCAGAAGGGCTCGGCGCCCGGGACCGCCGGGTCGGTGTGCAGATAGACGGCGCGGTAGCCGCCGTCCGCGGCGGCGAAGGCGAGCAGTCCGTCGACCAGGCGCCGGGCGAGGCCGCGCCGGCGATGCTCGGGGCGGACGTACACCCGGCGCAGCTGCGCCGTCTCGCCGGAGGGGTAACGCTCGGCGATGTGGCGCGGGTTGGGCGGATGGGCGGGGCCGCGGGAGTCGAGGGCGGCGGTGGCCACGACGGTCCGCTCGTCCGGGTCTAGGGCGACGAGGAGGGTGTGGCGGGCCGGGGTGAGGTAGGCGGCGGCCGGATCGATGATGTCGCCGTGCCAGCGGGGCACGTATCCGGTACCGAAGTCGCGGTAGACGGTGTCGAGCATCACGGCTCGCGCACCTTCGAGGTCGTCCGGGCTCGCCGCCCTGATGCAGTAGTCACGCACTTGCCAATCATATGCATTAAGCCCTTCGGGTGATCACGGGGCGGGTGATGGCGCGGCCAACTCCCGGGCGACTTGACACCCGTTGCCGGACACCCCTACAACCTACCGACATGACATCCATTTTCAAAAAGCTCATCTTCGAAAAGACGGAGCGGTAGTGCGGATCGCGTTCGTCGGCAAGGGCGGCAGCGGCAAGACCACCCTGTCCGCACTCTTCTCCCGGCACCTGGCACGCTCCGGCGCACCGGTCCTCGCCATCGACGGCGACATCAACCAGCACCTGGACGAAGCACTCGGCCACGACGACGGCCCCTTGGACGCCCCACCCCTGGGCACCCACCTGGACCACATCAAGGACTATCTGCGGGGCACCAACCCCCGCATCGCCTCCCGCGAGGCGATGATCAAGACCACCCCGCCCGGACGCGGATCGCGTCTGCTGAGGTTGCTCGGAGACGACGAGTTGCACACGCGGCACGTCCGGCGCGCGGGCGAGGTGCCGCTGATGGTGACCGGCGCGTTCGACGAGAGCGACCTGGGAGTGGCCTGCTACCACTCCAAGCTCGGCGGGGTGGAGCTCTACCTCAACCACCTGGTGGACGGTCCCGGCGAGTACGTCGTCGTCGACATGACGGCGGGCGCCGACGCGTTCGCCTCCGGCCTGTTCACCCGCTTCGACCTGACCTTCCTGGTCGCGGAGCCGACCCGCAAGGGCGTCTCGGTCTACCGCCAGTACCGGGACCACGCCCGGGAGTTCGGCATCCGGATCGCCGTGGTCGGCAACAAGGTCACCGGCGAGGACGACCTGCTCTTCCTCAAGGAACAGGTCGGCGACGACCTCCTCACCCACCTCGTCCACTCCCCCTGGGTGCGCTCGGCCGAACAGGGCCGGGCGGAGGGCGGCCTGGACACCCTGGAGCCGTCCAACCGGCACGCCCTGAACACCCTCCGGGAGACCGTGGACTCCCACCCCCGCGACTGGACGGCCCTGCACGGCCACGCCGTCGAGTTCCACCTGCGCAACGCGCGGGCCTGGGCGGACGCGACCACCGGCCTCGACCTCGCCGCCCAGGTGGACCCGGACTTCGTACCGGGCCCCGCCGCGCTCGTCGTCTGACCTCTCACCTCCCCGGCGCCTCACCTCACCTCACAACAACCGGACAGGACCCCCAGCCATGTCGCTCGCCGTCTCCCCCCAACTCCTCGCCGAAGCCGAGCACGGTGACCTCCGCGAGGAGGACTTCGTGGCCACCGTCCGCGCCTCCCTCCCCTACGCCTACGACCTGATCGCCTCCCTCGCCGCCCAACTCCGCGCCGGCGAGGCCGAGTTCACCGACAACCAGACCCCGCCTCCGTCCGAGCGGGAACGCGGCCAACTCCTTCGGGCGTTGGCCAGCGACGCCATCCGCGGCAGTCTGGAACGCCACTTCGGCATCGCCCTCGCCTTCCAGAACTGCCACCGGGTGGCGGCGTTCCGACCGGAGTCACGGGACGGCGAGTCGTACGGACGGTTCACGTCGGCGCGGTCGCAGGTGCTGAACCAGTCGCCGGAGTTCAGGGACTGCTGACGCCCGGCTGCCGCGAGTCGCTCAGCAGTCCCGCGGTGACGGCGGCGGCCCGGGCGCCAGGTGGTCTGGCGCTCCAGGCCGCCTTCGTACGGGCCCCGCCGTCCGACGCCGTTATCGCGTCGGTGTCGCCGCCGGTGCCGGGGCGTAGCCGGTGGGGCGGGCCGTGAAGGTGCCGCGGCCCTGGGTGCGGCTGCGCAACCGGGTCGCGTAGCCGAAGAGTTCGGCCAGCGGCACGGTGGCGGTGACCACCGCGGCGCCCGCCCGGGTGGCCGAGCCGGAGACGCGGCCACGGCGGGCGGCCAGGTCGCCGAGGACGGTGCCGACGGCGTCCTCGGGGACGGTGACCGTGACCTCGACGACCGGTTCCAGCAGGGTCATCGCCGAGGCGCGCAGCGCTTCCCTCAGGGCGAAGCGGCCCGCGGTGCGGAACGCCATGTCCGAGGAGTCCTTCACATGGGTCGCCCCGTCGGTGAGGGTGACCCGCAGCCCGGTCACCGGGTGCCCGCCGAGCGGCCCCTCGGTGAGGGCGTCCCGGCAGCCGGCCTCGACCGCGCGGACGTACTCCTGCGGCACCCGCCCGCCGACGACCGTCGAGCGGAACTCGAAGCCCATGATCTCCTCCAGCGGCTCCACATCGATGACTACCTGCGCGAACTGCCCTGCTCCGCCGTCCTGTTTGACGTGCCGGTGGACCAGCCCGGACACCCCTCGGGCGACCGTCTCCCGGTAGGACACGCCCGGACGGCCGACGGCGACCGCAAGCCCGTGGTCGCGCCGCACCTTCTCCACCGCGACCTCCAGATGCAGTTCACCCATGCCGGACAGCACCGTCTGCCCGGTCTCCGGGTCGGTGCGGACCACCAGCGACGGGTCCTCCTCGACCAGCCGCGCCAGCGCCGACGCCAGCCGGTCCGTGTCGGCCGGCCCGCGGGCCTCGACCGCCACCGAGACGACCGGGTCGGCCACGCTCGGCGGTTCCAGGACGAGCGGAGCGCCAGGCGCGCACAGGGTCGAGCCGGCCCGGGCCGACTTCAGTCC
Source organism: Streptomyces sp. NPDC050997 (assembly GCF_040660135.1). Classification (NCBI taxonomy): domain Bacteria; kingdom Bacillati; phylum Actinomycetota; class Actinomycetes; order Kitasatosporales; family Streptomycetaceae; genus Streptomyces; species Streptomyces sp. NPDC050997. The sequence goes on along the minus strand of NZ_JBFAGK010000015.1, from coordinate 182,033 downwards.
GACCACGGCGACGATGTCTCCGGCCAGCGCCCGGTCCACCTGGGCGTGCCGGTCGGCCCGCACCCGCAGGATCCGTCCGATCCGCTCGGTCCGCCCCGCGCCCGCGTCCAGCACCGTGTCCCCCTTTCCGATCGTTCCCGAGTACACCCGTAGATAGGTCAGCCGTCCCGTCGCGGTGGCGTGCACCTTGAACGCCAGTGCCGCGAACGGCGCGTGCGGATCCGCGGCCCGCTCCTGCTCGGATCCGTCGTGCGTGCCGCGTACGGCGGGCACGTCGAGCGGGGACGGCAGGTACGCCACGACGGCGTCGAGCAGCGGTTCGATCCCCCGGTTGCGGTAGGCCGAGCCGCACAGCACGACCACGCCGTCGCCGCTGCGCGTGAGGTCGCGCAGCGCGGCGGTGAGGCTCGCGGCGGAGAGCGTCTCCCGGTCGCAGAACTCCTCCAGCGCGGCCGGGTGACGTTCGGCCACGGCCTCCTCCAGGAGCCGGCGCCGCCGTAGCGCCTCGTCGTACAGGGCGTCCGGAACCGGTCCCTCGGTGGCCGTGTCACCGTCTTCGCCCCAGGTCAGCGCCCGCATCCGGAGCAGGTCGACGACGCCGGTGAACCCGTCCTCCGCTCCGATGGGCAACTGCACGACGAGCGGGGCCGGGTGCAGCCGCTCCCGGATCGAGGCGACGGCCGTGTCGAGGTCGGCGCCCGCCCGGTCCAGCTTGTTGACGAAGGCGATCCTCGGTACGCCGTACCGGTCGGCCTGCCGCCACACCGACTCGCTCTGCGGCTCCACGCCCGCGACGGCGTCGAAGACCGCGACCGCGCCGTCGAGGACCCGCAGCGAACGCTCCACCTCGTCGGCGAAGTCGACGTGACCCGGGGTGTCGATCAGGTTGATCCGATGACCGTCCCAGGCGCAGCTCACGGCCGCGGCGAAGATCGTGATGCCCCGATCGCGCTCCTGCGGGTCGAAGTCGGTGACGGTCGTGCCGTCGTGGACCTCGCCGCGCCGGTGGGTGGTGCCGGTGGCGTACAGGATCCGCTCGGTGACGGTGGTCTTGCCGGCGTCGACGTGGGCGAGGATGCCGAGGTTGCGGACGACGGTGAGGGCGTTGAGGTTGGTGCGCACGGCCCAGGGCCTTTCGGATGAGATGTGACGGGGCGGCGCGATTCCCGGGCGGACTTGACGGCACGTCAACAGGCGTGGTTCTGCGGTTCCGTGGTTCTACGGTTCCGCAGTTCCGCGAGGAGTTGACGGCGCGCTGATCAGAGGGTCGGCTCGGGCATCCGGTACCGGCCGCGCAGCGGGCACCGGACGGACGGAGACACGAGGATCACCTCGTGCAGCGACCGGGGAACGACAACAGCGGTGCGGTAGCACACGGCCGGTCTCCCCTCGCTGGTCTGCCTCATCCGCGCACACGGGCCCGGTGTGGTGGGCGGTGCGTGATCCGTGGAGAGTGTAGGGAACGGGGGCGGGGTGGGTCACGGGATTTTCCCGGCCCTGGATCCCCCGCGTTCTGGACCCCTTCTAGGCCCCTCGCGGTGTCCGCTGCTCACCGACGGCCGCGAGCACCGCGTCGGCCACCTCCGTCACCGACCGTCCGTCGCCCCCGTCGACGCGGCACAGGCCCAGACGGTCGACGGCCCTGACCATGAGGGACTGGTAACGCTCCGTCCGGGCAAGGAACTTGTCCATCAGATGCCGATCCTCGTCCGTCGCGATCGCGTAGTGGCCGGACTGGTGCACGCGGTGGCGTACGACGGTGTGGTCGGCGGTGAGCCAGACGGCCGCGGTTCGCGGGGCCGTCGACTCCGCGACGCGGACGGGCCAGAGAGCCGAGCCTTCCAGAACCAGGCCCGTCCCGGCGCCGCCCTCGATGGCGTGGGCCGTGATCAGCTCCTCGATCCGGGGCCACAGCCGTTCGTAGTGGTCGAGGACCGAGGCGATCAACTCGTCGACGGGGAGGGAGCGGTAGTGCTCGGCGACATGATCCGGCACCTCCCGCTCCGGCGTCCGCCAGGGCCGCCCCGGATGTCGCGCCAGCAAGTCCGTCGACCGGTGCGCGAACCCGAGCCGTTCCGCCACCACCTGGGCGACAGTCGACTTGCCGACGTTCGACGTCCCGCCGATCAGCACCACCCGCACGTCGTCCATGCCGACGACCCTACTGATCCCAGCAGTGGTCCCCCGAGTTATGCGGTTGCGCCCGCGCTTCCTCCCGGGCAAGGTGCGACGACGCCCGCCGAGAACGCCGAAAGGACCCGCCGTGCAGCATTTCGAGGCCCCGGCCATCACGGAGATCCACGTGGCGGGCGAGGAGGACGGCCCTTACGGCATCACGACCGGCCCCGACGGCGCCCTGTGGCTCACTCTCGTCCACAGCGGTCGCATCGCGCGTCTCGCGCCGGACGGCGAACTGACGGAGTATCCGCTGGACTCGCCCGGGTGCCGGCCGACGGTCATCGCACCCGGGCCCGACGGGGCACTGTGGTTCACCCGGTCCCAGGACCATCGGATCGGCCGTGTCACCGTCGAGGGAGACGTGAGGTCCTTCGCCGTACCGACGCCCGACAGCGGGCCCTTCGGGATCGTCGCCGGTCCGGACGGCGCGATGTGGTTCACGCAGATGAACACCGACCGGGTCGGCCGTGTCACCGTCGAAGGGGAGATCACCGAGTTCGTCCTGCCAGTGGAGGGCGGCTTCCCGTCCGCGATCACCGCGGGACCCGACGGGGCCCTGTGGTTCACGCTCCACCAGGCGAACGCGATCGGCCGTATCACCGTCGACGGCGACACCACCGTGCACCCCCTGCCCACTCCCGGCGCCGGACCGGTGGGCATCACCAGTGACGGTGCCGCCCTGTGGTTCGTCGAGATCGCGGCGGGGCAGGTCGGCAGGATCTCGGTGGACGGCCGCATCGAGGAGTTCCCACTGCCCGACCGCACGGCCAGGCCGCACGCCGTCGTGGCGGCCGCGACCGGAGACTGCTGGTTCACCGAGTGGGGCGCCAACCGGGTCGGCCGCGTCACCGTGACCGGGGAGGCGGAGGAGACAACGGAGACGGGGAGCGTCCGCATCGCCGAGTACGACCTCCCGTCCCCGTCGTCCGAGCCGCACGGCCTCACCTTGGGCCCCGACGGCGCGGTCTGGGTGGCTCTGGAGACGGGCGGGGTGGCACGGGTGGAGCGGGTGAAGCGGGGGCCTCGGGTATCACCGTAGGTTCCCGACGGCGAGGTCAGGCGCGCAGTCCCTGGAGCCCGTCGTAGGCAGCCATTACCAGCTCCAGTCCACGCGTGTCGCTCTCCGGTTCGCGCATCTGGTTCGTCACGTACGCCACCGCCATGCGCGCCTCAGGCTCGATCATGACCAGCGAACCGCCCCAGCCGCCCCAGCCGAAGGTGGTCCCGAACAGGCCGTACCCCAGGCCGTAGCGCATCGAGGTGCCCAGGAGGCGGTCCTCGCCCGCGAACTGCTCCTGCCAGGCGCGCTCGCAGCCCTTCGGGGACAGCAGCCGCACCCCGTGTACCGCTCCCCCGCACGCCATCACCGACTGTGCGAGCGCGACCGAGCGCGCGTTGCCGAAACCGCTCGCCGCGGGGATCTCCGCGCGGCGCCAGGCCACGCTGTTGCCGTCGCGGACCCGGACGCCCTTCCCCGTCTCGGGGGCCGTGCTGCCGGGCGCGCTCGCGGTGTAGTCCTCGTCCCGTGAGTGCGGCGGAACCGTGGGCGCGACCCGCTGGTCGTGCTCGGCGGGCAGTCCGATGTGGAAGTCCGCGCCCAGCGGCCCGGTGACTTCGTCGGCGAGGAACTTGCCCACGCCTCGGCCGGTGATCCGGCGTACGACCTCGTCCACCAGGAATCCCTGGGTCAACGAGTGGTATCCGGCCGCCGTGCCGGGCTCCCAGCGGGGTGTCTGCGCGGCGAGGCGCGCCGTGACCGCCGGCCGGTCGTAAAGATCGGCCGCGGACACCGGTTCGTCCCAGTCGGGCAGGCCCGCGGTGTGCGAGAGCACATGCCGCACGAGCACCTTCTCCTTGCCCGCCGCGGCGAACTCCGGCCAGTACCGGGCGACCGGCGCTTCCGGGTCGAGCTCACCACGGTCCGCCAGGATCAGGGCACACAGGGCCGTCATCGTCTTGGTGACGGACCAGACGTTGGTGATCGTGTCCCGCCGCCACGGGTCCGTACGGTCCGCGTCCGCGAATCCGCCCCAGACGTCCACCACCGGCTCGCCGTCCACGAAGACCGCGACCGAACCGCCGACGTCCCCGGCGTCCAGCAGCACGGACAGCGCGCCGGGCACGGCGCTGAACAGATCGTCGTACGAACCCTGGATGTCGGCCATGTGCGGTATTCAGCCCGCACCGCATCGCCCCGGTCAACCGAATTTGCGGCGAGGTGTGCTGGTCTCTGCCATCAACGAGTGGCTTTGACCAGCACTTAGGCGGTCAAGATTGCAGCTGCGCTCGATCCTGCTGTGCCACCGCATAGCCGGGTACGGACGGCCACCGAACCGTCAGTACTACCGACTCCTCCTCCGCGAACCAGGAGTGGTCGACTCCGCGGCCCCACACGACGTAATCACCCTGCTGTTCCAGGAGAACACTGCGGCCGGGGAGTTCGACGCGGAAGCGACCGCTGATGAGCAGCAGGAGAGCCGTTCGCTCCTCGCCTCTCACCCATTGCCTTCGCTCGTCACCACGCGGATGGACGCCCCATTTGATCTCAACAGACTCGCTGTGGCGCGGATCGTCAGCGTTCTTGAAGTGTCCGAGGAGCCATCCCCGGTCCAGTGCCGCATCCTTGCCCGCGCTGCCCACATACACGCTGTCGTTCATGATCCGGACGCTAGCAGCCGAGACAGCCCCGCCCTCAGACGACGGTCTCGCAGTACCCCCGCGAGTTGATGCCGACGTACATACAGACGGTGTCACCCACGACGAGCGGCTGGAACGGCCGGAACTCGCCCCGCAGCAGCGTCGGAGTCGAGGTGTAGGAGAGCGATCCGGACGCCGCCAAACCGTTGACCGTGAAGGAGAGGCTCAGGTTCAGCGGCGGGGGCTTGAGGGTGAATCCGAACCCGTAGCCCTGGGTGGCGTTGCCCGTGATGCCGTAGCAGACCGGGGCCTCCGGGATGCACACCACCGCCGCGCCGGACGGCGAGCGCGGCGCCGCCTCGGCGGTACCCGCCGCGGCGCCCAGCATGGTGAGCGCGGCGGCCGCGGACAGGCTCGCTATCAGACGTCTCGATCTCATGGAGACCCTCTCCCTCGTCGACTCTTCATTCGGAACTCCTCGTTCAGGACGCTTCGTTCAGGACTTCGTTCAGCGCCTCCGGACGGACGCTCCGGACGGACTTCCCCGCCAACCTGTGCCCGGCGGCGCATTGTCCGGAAGACCGCCCGGCACCTCCCGGACAACCGGTCAATCCCCTCGGTCGCCTGTCCTGGCGAATCGGGTGATAGGGGATTGTCCGAAAGTGCGGATGGCAGCAGAGGGGACGGCCCGGGAGCCTGGGAGGGACAGGTGACCGCTGGAGAGCGGTGGAAGCGAGGCATGTTGTGACGGGGGACGAGAACGGGCGCCGCACGCGCCGTGCGGGAAGACCGGAACGTCCGCTGGATCCGGACACCGGACCGGTGGCACGGTTCGCCTGGGAGCTACGGCAGTTACGCGCGCGGGCGGGCACCCCGAGCTACCGGGATCTCGCCGCGCAAGCCCACTACGCGCCGAGCACACTGGCCGACGCGACCCGGGGACACCGGCTGCCGACCTGCGAGGTGGCCGTCGCGCTGGCCGGCGCCTGTGGTGGGGACCTGGGCGAGTGGACGCGACGCTGGCACGCGGCGGCGGCATCGGCCCGCCCGGACGGCTCGACCGACACGGGCGCCGACCCGCAGCAGGGTTCCGCGCAGCCCCGTCGGACAGTCCCGGGCGCGCTCGCGGTCGCATCGGAGAAGCCCGTCGCCCTGCGCCACCGACGGGTGACGCGACTACTGATCGGCGCCGGAGCCGGAACCGCCCTCGCTCTCCTGGCCGCGGTGGCTGCGGTTCAGGGGCGGCGCCGGAAAACAGATCGTGCGGGCCGAGACGGTGCTCGACCCGCACAAGGTGCGATGTGATCTGTGACTGTTGTCTGATCTGTGTCCGAGGGGGGACTTGAACCCCCACGCCCGATAAAGGGCACTAGCACCTCAAGCTAGCGCGTCTGCCATTCCGCCACCCGGACCAGGTGTCTGCCGCCTGGACGGGAGTGCTCCCCGCGGCGACGTGGACAACAATACCAAGCTTTCGGAGTGCCTTTCACCTGCGTTTCCGTCGTGTGAGCGCCGCTCCCGGACCGGCGGCGCCGGTGACCCTAAGGTCTCACCATGAGCGACTGGATGGTTACGCGCGGCCCGGCCACGGGGCGCCGCCCCCGGGCGTTGTCGCCGCTCAGGGAACACCTGCGGGACACGTTCTGGTTCGCGCCCGCCGCGGGCATGGTGTGCGTCCTCCTGGTGTGGGCGGTGGCTTCGGAGATCGACACCCGGATCGTCGCGGCACTCCAGGACGAACACGACTACGACACGGTCGAGGAGCTGCTGCGGTTCGCGGACGACGCCAGGACCGTGGTGACCACCGTGAGCTCGGCGATGATGACCTTCATCGGCGTCGTCTTCAGCATCTCGCTGGTCGCCGTGCAGATGGCGAGCGGCCAGTTCAGCCCGCGGGTGGTGCGGATCTTCGTGCGGAGCAGGATCACCAAGGCCACGTTCGCCGTGTTTCTGGCGACGTTCGTGCTGACACTGCTGGTACTGACCTCGTACGACAGCGATCAGGATCCCCGTCTGGTCACCTCGGTCCCGCTGGTGCAGTCCGTCGTCACACTCGCCATGGTCGGACTGAGTCTGCTGCTGTTCGTGATGTACGTGAACTCGACGCTGCGGCTGATGCGGATCAGTCATGTCATCGACCGGATCGTCGGCGAGGCCTTCCGGGTCGCCGCGATAATGCCGGCGGGCGCGCCTGAGGACGAGGGCGCGCTGGGGCCGGTGGCCGCGTGGATCGCTCACGACGGGCGGGCCGGTGTACTGCGGGACGTCGATATCGCGCGGCTGGTGCGTGTGGCACGGCAGCATGACGTCGTCCTGCGGCTGGTCCCGCGGATCGGGGACTTCGTCGTCCCCGGGACGCCCGTCCTGGCGGTCCACGGCCGCACGGCACCACCCCGGCGTGCCCTGCGCTACACCGCGTCCGTGGGCGTGGAACGCACCTTCCACCAGGACCTCGGTTTCGGGCTGCGCCAGCTGTCCGACATCGCGCTGAAGGCTCTCTCCCCCGCGATCAACGATCCGACGACCGCCGTACAGGCCCTGGACCGGATCGTTCAGTTCCTCGCCGCGGTGTCCCGGCGCCCGCTGGACGCGTCGGTGCACCGGGACCGACGGGGCGCGGTACGGCTTGTGCAGCCGGTGCCGGGATGGACCGATCTGGTGGATCTGGGGTTCACCGAGATCCGTGGCTGTGCGGTGGGAAACCCACAGGTCACACGGCGTCTGCTGGCCGGGCTCGACGATCTGGCGCTCCTCGCCCCCGAGGAGCGGCGGCAACCGCTGCTGCGTCATCGGGCGCTGCTCGCACAGGCAGTCGAGCGTCACATCCCGGCGCCCGCGGACCGCGCGTTCGCCCTCCGGCCGGACCGGCAGGGCATCGGCTGACGCGGGGCATCGGCTGACGCGGGGCGTCGGCGAAGTGTCGTGCCACATCGGCGGGTTGTCGCGCCCCGTCGGCGAATTTGCGCGCCGCGCCGACGAGTTCCCGCGGGTGAGTCCCGCCCGCCGGTGCTCCGGAACGGATCGTCAGCCATGCCGACACACGAAATCGGTACGGCTGACGATCGTGTTCCTCACGGCATGAGGTGGTAGTCCGGGAAGTTGCCCGGGAGCCGCTCCCCGGCCGGGCCCCGCGTCACGGCACGCACGAGGAGCTCGCCGCCGACGAACGCGCCGCGCCAGGACGCGCCGAAGCCGCCAAACAGTTCGTCGCGGTCGCCCCGCGAGCGGGGCTTGCCGTGGCCCACCTTGAACGCGCGGATCTGCGGAGCCAGCCGGTCGAAGGTCGCCCGGTCGTCCGTGGACAGGGTGGCCACCAGCGCGCCGTTGGAGGCGTTCATCGCGGCCAGCAGCTCCGCCTCCGTGTCGACCAGGACGATGGTGTCGACCGGGCCGAACGGTTCCGCGTGGTGCAGTGGTGAGGACGGCGGCGGGTTCAGGAGCGTGACCGGCTGGACGTACGCGGAGGTGTCCTGACCGGGCAGGAACCGGGCGTCGGGCTGTCGGCCCCGGTGCAGTGGGACGGCACCGCGCTCGACGGCCTCGGCGACCTGGTCGCGCAGTTCCTTGGCCTTGGCCGCGTTGATCACCGGTCCGAAGTCCAGCTCCGGGTACGGGTCGTCAGGCCTCTCGACAGCCAGCGGGTGCCCGACGCGCAGGGTGCGGACCGCCGGGAGGTAGGCGGTCAGGAACGCGTCGAACAGTTGCCGCTGGACGACGAAGCGCGGGTACGCCGTGCACCGTTGCTTGCCGTAGTCGAAGAGCTTGGGAACGATCGCCGTGAGTGCGTCCCAGTCCGTGTGGTTCCAGATGCCCCAGGTGTTGAGTCCCTCCTGTTCGAGTATGTGCCGCTTGCCCAGGTCCGCGACGGCCGTGGCCACCGCGGCGCCGGTGTCGCGGCCGCCGACGAAGGAGACGCAGCCGATCTCCGGTGCGCGCACCAGCGCCTTGGACAGCTCGCCGCCGCTGCCGCTGACCAGGGTGACGGGAATCCCCTCGCGGGCGGCGAGCGCACAGGCCAGCGTCAGACAGGCGACACCGCCGTCGGTCGGGGTCTTGGCGATGACCGCGTTGCCTGCCAATGCCTGTACCAACACTGCGTGAACGAGCACGCTCATCGGGTAGTTCCAGCTGGCGATGTTGGACACCGGGCCGTCCAGCGGGACCCGGCCCGCCAGCATGGGGTCGATGCCGTCGACGTACCAGCGCACACCGTCGATGGCCCGGTCGACGTCCGCCTGAGCCAGCCGCCAGGGCTTGCCGATCTCCCAGACGAGCAGCAGCGCGAGCAGTTCGCGGTGTTCGGTGAGGGCGTCGAGGGTGGCGGCGACGCGGGCGCGGCGCTCGTCGAGGGGGATGTGGCGCCAGGCGCGGTGCTGGTCGAGGGAGGCGCGGACGGCCTGTCGGGCGGTGGCCTCGTCCAGTCGCGGCGGGCCGGCGATCGGACTGCCGTCGATCGGACTGGTGGCAGGCAGGATACGGCCCTCGGCTCGCCAGGCGGAGCCCCAGAGGTTGAGGACACGGTCGTCCCGGAAGGCCTCGGGGGCGACGGCGAGGCAGCGTCGCCAGGCGTCGGCCCAGGACGTGCCGGACTTGAGGGTGAGGACGGGGACTTGGGTTTCGGCGTGGGAGTTCGGGGCGAGAGTGGGTGCCATCGTTCTGCTCCGCTCACGGTGCACGGTCGGGGGCGAGGGTGCCTGGCTCGTCGCGCGCACGGGTCACTCGGGCGGGCGCGGACGACGGGTCGCTCGGGCGGGCGCGGACCATCGTAGGGAGGAAGGTAGTGACGTCGGCTGGCGCGGGACAGCCACCCCACGTCAACTCTCGGTGGTGTCACGCTCCGTGTTCAGTCGGGCGAGCACCAGTCGGGCCGTCTCCGTCGGTGTGCCGCCCACCTGGACGCCGGCCGCTTCCAGGGCCTCCTGCTTGGCCCGCGCGGTGCCGGACGAGCCGGACACGATCGCGCCCGCGTGCCCCATGGTCTTGCCCTCGGGCGCGGTGAAGCCGGCGATGTAGCCGACCACGGGCTTGGTGACGTGCGCGCGGACGTACGCGGCGGCGCGTTCCTCCGCGTCGCCGCCGATCTCCCCGATGAGGACGATCAGTTCGGTGTCGGGGTCGTCCTGGAAGGCGGCGAGGCAGTCGAGGTGGCTGGTGCCGACGACCGGGTCACCGCCGATGCCCACACACGTCGAGAAGCCGATGTCGCGGAGTTCGTACATGAGTTGGTAGGTGAGCGTGCCGGACTTGGACACCAGTCCGATACGGCCCGGCTTGGTGATGTCGGCGGGGATGATGCCCGCGTTGGACTGCCCAGGGGTGATCAGGCCCGGGCAGTTGGGGCCGACGATCCGGGTGCCCTTCCGCTTGGCGTACGCCGTGAAGTCGACGGAGTCGTGGACCGGGATGCCCTCGGTGATGACGACGGCGAGTCCGATTCCCGCGTCGGCGGCCTCCACGACGGCGGCCTTGGCGAAGGCGGGCGGCACGAAGACGACGGTGACGTCCGCTCCGGTCGCCCGCATGCCGTCGGTGACGGACCCGAAGACGGGCACCGCACGGTCGTCGACGTCGACGGTGCGTCCCGCCTTGCGCGGGTTGACGCCGCCGACGACGTTCGTGCCGGCCGCGAGCATGCGGCGGGTGTGCTTCATGCCCTCGGCGCCGGTCATGCCCTGGACGAGGACCTTGCTCTCCTTGGTCAGGTAGATCGCCATGTCCCGTCTCCTCAGGCTGTGGTGGCGAGTTGGGCGGCCCGGCGGGCGGCGCCGTCCATGGTGGTGGCCTGCTGGATCAGCGGGTGGGCGCGCTCGTCGAGGACGGCGCGGCCGCGCACCGCGTTGTTGCCGTCCAGGCGTACGACGAGCGGTTTGGTCAACCGCACGCTCTCCAGGGCCTGGACGATGCCGTCGGCGACCGCGTCGCAGGCGGTGATCCCGCCGAAGACATTGACGAAGACGGACTTCACGGCCGGGTCGGAGAGGATGACCGACAGCCCGTCGGCCATGATCTGGGCGGAGGCGCCGCCGCCGATGTCCAGGAAGTTGGCGGGGCGGGCCCCGCAGCCGGCGACCACGTCGAGGGTCGACATGACCAGGCCGGCGCCGTTGCCGATGATGCCGACCTCGCCGTCGAGCTTGACGTAGTTGAGGCCCTTCGCGGCGGCCGCGGCCTCCAGCGGGTCGTCGTACGCCGCGCCCTCGGCGCCCCAACGCTCCTGGCGGAAGCGGGCGTTGTCGTCGAGGGTGACCTTGCCGTCCAGGGCGAGGATCCGGCCCTGTTTCGTGCGCACGAGCGGGTTGACCTCGACGAGGACCGCGTCCTCGCGGACCAGCACCTCCCACAGCCGTACCATGACGTCGACGGTCTGCGGCGGGAATCCGGCCGCCTCGGCGATCTCACTCGCCTTCGCCGACGTCACGCCCTCGGCGGGGTCGATGTGCACACGAGCGACGGCTTCGGGCCGGCTTGCGGCTACCTCCTCGATCTCCATGCCTCCCTCGGCGGAGGCGATGGCGACAAAGCGACCCGCCGCGCGGTCGAGGACGTAAGAGACATAGAACTCCGTCTCGATGTCCACGGGTTGGGCCAGCATCACCCTGCCGACCGTGTGCCCCTTGATGTCCATGCCCAGGATCTGGCGGGCCGTGAGCTCCGCGGCGGCCGGGTCCGCGGCGAGCTTCACCCCGCCCGCCTTGCCCCGGCCACCGGTCTTCACCTGGGCTTTCACCACCACCCGCCCACCCAGGGCGCGGGCGATCTCGCGTGCCTCCTTGGGCGAGTCGGTCACCTCGGCCCTAGGCACCAAGATGCCGTGTTCTTCGAAGAGTTCCCTTGCCTGGTGTTCGTACAGGTCCATCTCGGCTCCTGTCTAAGAAGTGCCGCACGCCCCCTGGACACCACCCACCGGATGCGGGATAACAAGCTTCATACAGTATTCGTCGACTGTATGCAATGTACCGCGAGAGTGCTCCAACCCCCTACGAAGGGACAGGACTTCGCCATGCCCGACGACACCCAGGACGTGATTTCCGGTGGTCATCTCGTTGCCAAAGCCCTGAAGGCCGAGGGGGTCGATCGCATCTACACCCTGTGCGGCGGCCACATCATCGACATCTACGACGGCTGCGTAGACGAGGGCATAGAAGTAGTCGACGTCCGTCACGAACAGGTCGCCGCCCACGCGGCCGACGGCTACGCGCGCATCACCGGCAAGCCCGGCTGCGCGGTCGTCACCGCGGGCCCCGGTACGACCGACGCCGTCACCGGCGTCGCCAACGCCTTCCGCGCGGAGTCCCCGATGCTGCTGATCGGCGGCCAGGGGGCGCTTACCCAGCACAAGATGGGGTCCCTGCAGGACCTGCCGCATGTCGACATGATGACCCCGATCACCAAGTTCGCGGCGGCCGTGCCGGACACGGCCCGGGCGGCGGACATGGTGTCGATGGCGTTCCGCGAGTGCTACCACGGCGCGCCCGGTCCCTCCTTCCTGGAGATCCCGCGCGACGTCCTCGACGCCAGGGTGCCGGTGGCCAAGGCGCGCGTGCCGGAGCCGGGCGCCTACCGCGCCTCGACCCGCTCGGCCGGCGACCCCGAGGCGATCGAGAAGCTCGCCGACCTGTTGGTGCACGCGGAGAAACCGGCCATCCTGCTGGGCAGCCAGGTGTGGACGACCCGGGGCACCGAGGCGGCCATCGACCTCGTACGCACCCTCAACATCCCCGCGTACATGAACGGCGCGGGCCGCGGCACCCTGCCGCCCGGCGACCCGCACCACTTCCAGCTGTCGCGCCGGTACGCCTTCTCCAACGCCGACGTCATCGTGATCGTCGGCACGCCCTTCGACTTCCGCATGGGCTACGGCAAGCGGCTGTCGCCGGACGCGACCGTCGTCCAGATCGACCTCGACTACCGCACCGTCGGCAAGAACCGCGACATCGACCTCGGGATCGTCGGCGACGCCGGGCTGGTGCTGAAGTCGGTGACCGAGGCCGCCTCGGGGCACGCTTTTAATGGATACAGCAATGGTGGGGCGTCCCGGCGCAAGGAGTGGCTCGACGAGCTGCGGGCCGCCGAACAGACCGCGATCGAGAAGCGGTTGCCCAGCCTAAAGTCCGACGCCTCGCCCATCCACCCGTACCGGCTGGTCAGCGAGATCAACGACTTCCTCACCGAGGACTCCATCTATATCGGCGACGGCGGCGACATCGTCACCTTCTCCGGTCAGGTCGTGCAGCCCAAGTCGCCGGGCCACTGGATGGACCCGGGACCGCTCGGCACGCTCGGCGTCGGCGTCCCCTTCGTGCTCGCGGCCAAGCAGGCGCGGCCCGACAAGGAGGTGGTGGCCCTCTTCGGTGACGGCGCCTTCTCCCTCACCGGCTGGGACTTCGAGACCCTCGTCCGCTATGACCTCCCCTTCGTCGGCATCGTCGGCAACAACTCCTCCATGAACCAGATCCGTTACGGCCAGGCCCAGAAGTACGGCCAGGAGCGCCAGCGGATCGGCAACACCCTCGGCGACGTCCACTACGACAAGTTCGCCCAGATGCTGGGCGGTTACGGCGAGGAGGTCCGCGACCCCGCCGACATCGGCCCGGCACTGCGGCGCGCCCGCGAGTCGGGCAAGCCGTCGCTGATCAACGTCTGGGTCGACCCGGACGCGTACGCCCCCGGAACCATGAACCAGACCATGTACAAGTGAGGTGGCCGCCATGACCGGCACGACGGGAACACCGCCCAAGGCTCTCGAAGGCATCCGCGTCCTGGACATGACCCACGTCCAGTCCGGGCCCTCCGCGACCCAGTTGCTCGCCTGGCTCGGCGCGGACGTCGTCAAGCTGGAGGCGCCGACCGGTGACATCACGCGGGGGCAGCTGCGCGACCTCCCGGACGTCGACTCCCTCTACTTCACGATGCTCAACTGCAACAAGCGGAGCATCACCCTCAACACCAAGACCGAGCGCGGCAAGGAGATCCTCACCGAGCTGATCCGGCGCTCCGACGTCATGGTCGAGAACTTCGGACCGGGCGCGGTCGACCGCATGGGCTTCACCTGGGACCGCATCCAGGAGATCAATCCGCGGATCGTCTATGCCTCCATCAAGGGGTTCGGGGACGGCCCGTACACCAACTTCAAGGCGTACGAGGTCGTCGCGCAGGCCATGGGCGGGTCGATGTCGACCACCGGTTTCGAGGACGGGCCACCGCTGGCGACGGGGGCCCAGATCGGGGACTCGGGCACGGGCGTCCACGCCGTGGCGGGGGTTCTCGCGGCGCTGTACCAGCGGGAGAACACCGGGCGCGGTCAGCGGGTCAATGTGGCCATGCAGCACGCTGTGCTCAACCTCTGCCGGGTGAAGTTGCGCGACCAGCAGCGCCTGGCACACGGCCCGCTCGCTGAATATCCCAACGACGACTTCGGCGACGAGGTTCCCCGGTCCGGGAACGCGTCCGGCGGCGGGCAGCCCGGCTGGGCGGTCAAGTGCGCGCCCGGCGGGCCCAACGACTACGTGTACGTCATCGTGCAGCCCGTCGGCTGGCAGCCGCTCAGTGAGCTCATCGGCAGGCCCGAGCTGGCCGACGACCCCGAGTGGGCGACCCCGGAGGCCCGGCTGCCCAAGCTGGGCAAGATGTTCCAGCTGATCGAGGAGTGGTCCGCCACGCTCCCGAAGTGGGACGTGCTGGAGAAGCTCAACGCACACAACATCCCGTGCGGGCCGATCCTGTCCACCAAGGAGATCATCGAGGACCGCTCGCTGGTCGCCAACGAGATGGTCGTCACCGTGCCACACCCCCAGCGGGGCGACTTCAAGACCGTGGGCAGCCCGCTCAAACTCTCCGACTCCCCCGTGGACGTGACCAGTTCACCCCTGCTGGGCGAGCACAACGAAGAGGTCTACGTCGGCGAGCTCGGTCTCGGCGACGAGGAGCTGCGCCTGCTCAAGTCGAACGGAGTGATCTGACGTGATGGCCGAAGACCGCGCCCTGAGGGTGCGCACGCTTCTCGACTCCGTGCGGGCCGAGGGACGGACCGCGCTGACCGCGCCCGAGGGCAAGGTGATCGCCGACGCGTACGGGATCGCCGTACCCGGTGAGGAACTGGCGACCGACGTCGACGAGGCGGTGGCGTACGCGGCGCGCTTCGGCGGGCCGGTCGTGATGAAGATCGTCTCCCCGGACATCCTGCACAAGACCGACGCCGGCGGTGTGATCGTCGGCGTGGAGGGCGCCACGGACGTACGGGCCGCCTTCCACCGACTCGTCGACAACGCGCGCGCGTACGACGCGCGGGCCCGGATCGAAGGCGTCCAGGTCCAGGAACTGCTCCCCAAGGGGCAGGAGGTCATCGTCGGCGCGGTGACGGATCCGACGTTCGGGAAGGTCGTGGCGTTCGGGCTCGGCGGGGTGCTGGTCGAGGTCCTCAAGGACGTCACCTTCCGGCTCGCGCCCGTGGACGCCGACGAGGCGCTGTCCATGCTGGACTCGATCCGGTCGGCGGAGATCCTGCGCGGGGTGCGCGGCGCGCCGGCCGTGGACCGGTGGGCGATCGCCGAGCAGATCCGGCGGGTGTCCCAACTCGTCGCGGACTTCCCGGAGATCGCGGAGGTGGACCTCAACCCGGTGATCGCGACGCCCGAGGGTGCCGTCGCCGCCGACATCCGGGTCATCCTCGCCCAGTCGCAGCCGCCACCCCGCAGGACGTACACGCGCGACGAGATCCTCACCTCCATGCGCCACCTGATGCAGCCGAGCTCTGTTGCCGTGATCGGTGCCTCCAACGAGCAGGGCAAGATCGGCAACTCGGTGATGCGCAACCTCGTCGACGGCGGCTTCGCCGGGGAGATCCATCCGGTGAATCCCAAGGCCGATGACATTCTGGGCCGCAAGGCGTACAAGAGTGTCACGGACGTTCCCGGTGAGGTGGATGTGGCGGTCTTCGCGATACCCGCCAAGTTCGTGGCCGCGGCCCTGGAGGAGGTGGGACGCAAGAAGATCCCCAACGCCGTACTGATTCCCTCCGGGTTCGCGGAGACCGGCGAGCACGAACTCCAGGCGGAGATCGTGGCGATCGCCGAACGGCACGGCGTAAGGCTGCTGGGTCCGAACATCTACGGCTACTACTCGACGTGGCAGGACCTGTGCGCCACGTTCTGCACGCCGTACGACGTCAAGGGCGGGGTCGCGCTGACCTCGCAGTCCGGTGGCATCGGCATGGCCATCCTGGGCTTCGCGCGCACCACGAAGACGGGCGTGTCGGCGATCGTGGGCCTGGGCAACAAGTCGGACCTGGACGAGGACGACCTGCTGACCTGGTTCGGCGAGGACCCGCACACCGACTGCATCGCGATGCACCTGGAGGACCTCAAGGACGGCCGCGCCTTCGTCGAGGCCGCGCGCGCGACCGTGCCCAAGAAGCCGGTCGTCGTCCTCAAGGCGGGCCGTACGGCGGCGGGGGCGAAGGCCGCCGGGTCGCACACCGGTGCGCTGGCGGGCGACGACGCCGTGTACGACGACATCCTGAAGCAGGCCGGCGTCATCCGGGCGCCCGGTCTCAACGACATGCTGGAGTACGCGCGCGGGCTGCCCGTACTTCCCGCTCCCCAGGGCGACAACATCGTGATCATCACCGGGGCCGGCGGCAGTGGCGTACTGCTCTCCGACGCGGTGACCGACAACGGCCTCACCCTGATGGAGATCCCGCCGGACCTGGACGAGGCGTTCCGGAAGTTCATCCCGCCCTTCGGGGCCGCGGGCAACCCGGTGGACATCACCGGGGGCGAGCCGCCGTCGACGTACGAGGCGACGATCCGGCTCGGTCTTGAGGACCCGCGCATCCACGCGCTCGTCCTCGGTTACTGGCACACCATCGTGACTCCCCCGATGGTCTTCGCGGAGCTCACCGCGCGCGTGGTGGCCGAGTTCCGGGAGCGCGGCATCGAGAAGCCCGTGGTGGCGTCGCTCGCGGGGGACGTCGAGGTCGAGGAGGCCTGCCAGTACCTCTACGAACGGGGCGTCGTGGCGTACCCGTACACGACGGAGAAGCCGGTGGCGGTGCTCGGCGCGAAGTATCGCTGGGCGCGGGCGGCGGGGTTGTTGGGGGGCGGCGCATGAGGTGAGCGAGGAAGGGGTCGGCCGACGGTGCGCGTCGGCCGGCTCCGGGACCCGTGCGCACACGAAAGGCATTGGACAGGGGGCGCTGGCCAGCACTTTCGACGCAAGGGGCGACATATGACAACCACCGACTTCTCGACGTCCGTCCCCTACAGGGAGGTGACGGACCGCAACGGCCGCGTGTACCGGATCGGCGAGACCGACCGGGACATCATGGGCCGGCCACGATGGACCATGGTGCTCTTCCCGTGGATGGGCATGCTGGGCATCAGCTCCTCGGAGTACGCGTTCACGTCGGCCGAGGACACCCTGCACGAGGCACACCTCTGGAACAGTGGGCACATCTTCTGGCTGATGGGCGTCTGGGTGTTCTTCCAGGCCGCCGTCGCCTTCCCCGCCGGACAGCTGCGGGAGAGCGGGAGGCTTCCCGCGCGGTACGCGATGATGCTCGGCGCGCTGGGCACGATCTGCGGTTACCTCTCGCTGGCGTTCGCGCCGCACGTGATCGTCGCCTACATCGGCTTCGGCATGTTCAGCGGCATCGGCGCCGGTCTCGTCTACGCGACCTGCGTGAACATGGTCGGCAAGTGGTATCCGGAGCGCAAGGGCGGCAAGACCGGCATGGTCAACGGCGGTTTCGCCTACGGCTCGGTGCCCTTCGTGTTCCTGTTCACCTCGTACATGGACCTGGGCAACTACGAGGGCGTCCTCGTGATGGTGGGCCTGATCTGCTGTGCCGTCGTGGCGTTCGCCGGCTGGTTCTTCAGGGACCCGCCGAAGAACTGGTGGCCGGCGCACGTCGACCCGCTCAGGCTGACCGACGACCCGAAGATCCGCCGGGCGCTGGAGAAGAACCCGCCGGCGGTCAAGCAGTACACCCCGAAGGAGGCTTCCCGCACACCCGTTCTATGGATGATGTGGTTCTGTCTGCTGTGCACCGCCGGCATCAACATCTTCGGCATCGCCTTCCAGGTGCCGTTCGGCAAGGACATGGGCTTCGCGGGCGGGATCGTGGCCACGGCGATGTCCCTGAAGGCCATCGTCAACGGCACGGGACGCGGCGTGATCGGCTGGATCTCCGACAAGTTCGGCCGCCGCAAAACACTGATCATCGTGTGTCTGGTGCTGGGGACCGCCCAGTTCGGGGTGCTGGTCTCCGGCCAGATGGGCAGCATGCCGTTCTTCCTGTTCTGCTCCATGGTCTCCGGCTTCGGCGGCGGGGCGATCTTCCCGCTGTTCGCGGCGATGACCGCCGACTACTTCGGCGAGAACAACAACGCCTCCAACTACGGAATGGTCTACAGCTCGAAGCTGATCTCGGGCCTGGTGGGATCCGGGATGGGCGCGGTCGTGGTCGACGCGTGGGACTACGAGGGCGCGTTCGTCATAGCGGGCTCCGTAGGGCTGGCCTCCGCGGTTCTGGCGCTCTTCCTGAAAGCACCGGGCAGGCCGAAGGCCCGGCGAGTCGCACCCAACCCGCAACCGCTCGGCGAGGAGATGGCGTGACATGACGGCTGACCCCGTCGCACCGCCATGATGGCCATCAGCGTCTTCGAATAGGCGTACGGCTCGGCGGCCGGCGGTGTGTCGATGGTGGCGGCGATCGCGCTGCTGCTGTGGCAGCCGGGGCGGACATCCGGGGTCACCACTTCCCCGGAACCTCAGCCCGCCGGCTGATCCGTCGCGTATGTGAGGAGGCCCTCCCCGGGGCGGGGAGGGCCTCCTCCTGTGTGTGCTCGACGTCCGTCAGCACTTCTCCCGCAACGAGTGCAGATGGTCGCTCGAACGACGTGCGAACGTGAAGGACTCGGTCGGGTTGTCGTGCTCGACCTGCCAGTGGTGGGCCAGGCGTTCGCCGCGCAGCCGGGTCACGGCGGAGAGGAACCGCTGGTAGTCGATGTCGCCGTCACCGACGTCGGTCATCCGGTAGCCGTACTGGTTCGCCGGGTCGCTCACGCCGTCCTTGACGTGGAAGAGCGGGTAGCGGTGAGGCTGCCTGAGGACGTAGTCGAGCGGCTCGAAGGGGGCGGCGGTGCCGTCGGGCCGCCGCGAGAAGCGGAACTGGCCCGAATACGCCCAGAAGATGTCCATCTCCAGGTAGACGAGGTCGGGGTCGGTCTCGGCGAGCAGCACGTCGTAGAGGCGGACCTTGGGGTTGTCGGTGGCGAAGGAGAACTCCTCCGAGTGGTTGTGCTGGTAGAACTTCATGCCGCGGGCCCGCGCCGCCGCGCCGTAGGTGTTGAACTCCTCGGCCGCCCGCTTCCACGCGTCGACCGTGGAGCCGTAGCGGAACGGGCCGGAGGCGGTGCCGATGTGCTTGAGGCCGAGGGCCTGGGCGTCGTCGAGGACCTTGGTGAGGTTCTGGGCGAAGGTGTAGGCGTTCGGGTCGTCGGCGTAGTAGCCGACGTGGCTGCCGATCGGGTTCAGGCCGTGGTTCCGTGCCAGCCGCTTGAGCTGGGCGAGCGTGATCGGGCCCGCCGAGCCCTGGGTGTACCCGGCGAACTCGACCTCGTCGTAGCCGTACTTCTCCAGTTCGGCGAAGACGGGCGCGAAGCCCAGCGTGGAGACCTTGTCGCGCAGGCTGTAGAGCTGGATGCCGAGCCTGCCGGGCGGCAGGACGGGACGGCCACGTCCTGCCGCGGAGGTGTCGGAGACGGTGGCTGCCGTGGCCGGTGAGGCGGCGGCCCCCAGCAGTGCGGCGGCGGTGGCGCCCGCGGCCACGCCGAGCATGCCTCGTCTGGTGAGGCGGTGGGTGAGTTCGGGATCCGTCTGGGAGGTGCGGCTCATGCTGGAACTCCTCGGTGTCGGAGGGCGTTGTCAGTGGTGAGTGCTTCACTTGTGACCAGTCAGAACAGTCAGAACAGTCGGACCGGTCAGAACAGTCAGGACAGACCGGCCAGTTGGAGCAGCAGTGCTTTCACGTCGGTGGCCTCGATGCGGCCGTCGACAGCGTGGGGGGTGGAGCAGATGAGGAGCGGACCGTCGTCGTCGCTCGCCGGAAGGCGGCCGTGGCTGCCGCGAATAGGTGAGGGATCCAGGGGCACGACCGCCATGCGGTAGCGCAGCCCGAGTTTCTTGCGGGCCAGCGCCGTCGCCGCCTTGACCTTCACATAGGGGTCGAGCGGGTCCATGAAGAGTTCGACCGGGTCGTAGCCGGGTTTGCGGTGGATCTCGACCAGTCGCGCGAAGTCGGGCGCGCGGGCGTCGTCGAGCCAGTAGTAGTACGTGAACCAGGCGTCCGGTTCCGCGACGGCGACGAGTTCGCCCGCGCGCGGATGGTCGAGGTGGTGGGCCTTCTTGCCCTCGTCGTCCAGTAGTTGCTCGATACCGGGCAGGCCGTCGAGGGCGGCCCTGGTCGCGTCCAGGTCCTCCGGCCGGCGGACGTAGACATGGGCGATCTGGTGGTCGGCGACCGCGAAGGCGCGGGAGGCCATCGGGTCGAGGTACTCCATGCCGTCCTGCGTGTGCACCTCCAGCAGGCCGGCGCGGCGCAGGGCGCGGTTGATGTCGACGGGGCGCTCCGCGCGGGTGATGCCGTACTCGGACAGGGCGACGACGGTACGGCCCTCGGCGCGGGCGTCGTCCAACAGCGGGGCGAGGGCCGCGTCCAGGTCGGTGGCGGCCTTGAGGGAGCGTGGGTCGTCGGGGCCGAAGCGCTGCAGGTCGTAGTCGAGATGCGGGAGGTAACACAGTGTCAGGTGGGGGTGGCGGGTGCGCAGGATGTGCCGGGTCGCGTCGATGATCCAGCGGCTGGAGACCAGGTCCGCGCCGGGTCCCCAGAAGTGGAAGAGGGGGAAGGTGCCGAGTTTGTCGGTGAGTTCGTCGTGCAGGGCGGCGGGCCGGGTGTAGCAGTCCGGTTCCTTGCGGCCGTCGGAGTAGTAGATCGGGCGGGGGGTGACAGTGATGTCGGTGTCGGCGCCCATGGCGTACCACCAGCAGATATTGGCGACGGTGTAGCCGGGGTGCGCGCGACGGGCGGCGTCCCAGAGTTTGTCCCCGGCGACCAGACCGTTGTGCTGCCGCCACAGGAGTACGTCGCCGAGCTCGCGGAAGTACCAGCCGTTGCCGACGATGCCGTGCTCCGACGGGTGGGTGCCGGTGAGGAACGTGGACTGGGCGGCGCAGGTGACGGCGGGCAGGACGGTGCCGAGGGGCGCGCGGGAGCCGGACCGGCCGAGCGCCTTGAGGTGGGGCATGTGGTCGAGGAGACGCGGGGTGAGGCCGACGACGTCGAGGACGAGGAGGGGCACGGGGTGCTTGGCGTCGCTCTCGCCGTCGGTGCCTGGGTGGGCCCGGGAGGGCAGGTCGGCTTCGGCACCGGGAGAGGCGGGGCTGCTCATGGGAGCTCCTTCAGGCCAAGGTCGGTCAACAGGTCGCGAGCCAGGGCGAGTTCGGCGGCGATGCCGTCGGCGAGCTGGGCCCGGCCACGGGGCCTGAGCTCGGGCGGGAGCGCCTGCCAGGTGTAGGTCTCGACCTCCAGATGGCGGGTGAGGGGGTTCGGACCGCCGACGAGCCGGGTCAGCGCGGCCTTCAGGACGGGAAGGGTGGAGGTGAGGGGCGCGGCGGGGGCCGCGTGCAGGGGGACGTGGAAGTGGGCGCGCCAGGGGGCGCCGTCAGGGAGGGTGTCGCCGGCGAGGGCCTCCCCGAGGTCGTCGGTGCCGCGCAGGCCGGCGGCGGTGGCCGTGCGGGTCTGGTGCAGGAAGCGGGGTTCGTCGAACGCGGCTAGGGCCGCGCGGACCTCGGGGAGGTGGGGGTGCTCGGCGTGCAGGGCGGCCGAGAGCTGGGACTTGACGACGGGGATGCCGGCTTCGACGAGTGCGTCGACGGCGGTGTGCGGGTCTTCGAAGGAGGTGGCGAGGTGGCAGGTGTCGACGCAGATGCCGATCCGGTCGTGGGCGATCGCGGTCAGCGGGGTGATGGCGTCGTGGGTGGTCTCGACGACGCAGCCGGGTTCCGGCTCCAGACCGACACGGATGGAGCGTCCGGTCAGCTCCTCCAGGGCGTCGAGGCGTTCGGCGAGGGCGAGCAGGGCGGTGCGGGCCGCCTGTGCGGTGCGCTGGTCGTAGACGGTGCGCCAGGCGAGCGGGAGGGTGGAGATGCTGCCCTCGGTGACGTCGTCGGGGAGAAGTCCGGCCAGGACGCGGGCCAGGGCGGAGGTGTGGTCGAGGCGTTCGGGGTCGGCCCAGTCGGGTTTGTAGACGCGGTACTTGACCTCCTCGGCGCCGAATCCCTGGTACGGGAAGCCGTTGAGGGTGACGACCTCGAGGCCGCGTCGGTCGAGTTCGGTGCGCAGTCGGCGCAGCGCGGACGGGTCGGTGACGAGGGCGTGCGCCGCGTCCCGGGCGAGCCACAGGCCGATGCCGAGCCGGTCGCGGCCGAGGCGCCGGCGCACGGGTTCGCAGTGGTCGCGCAGTTGCGCGAGGACGCCGTCGAGGGTCTCGGCGGGATGGACGTTGGTGCAGTAGGCGAGGTGGACGATGCTGCCGTCGGGGTGCCGGAAGCGCATCGCTCACTCCCCGCCGCGCAGGACGGAGTTGCCCTCGTGGGTGCCGGAGGTGTCCGGGACATCGAGGATCAGGCGGCCGCTGAGACCGTAGAAGGCCACGGGGTTGCGCCACAGCACCTGGTCGACGTCGTCCTCGCCGAAGCCGCTCGCCAGCATGGCGTCGGCGACGCTCCGGGTCTTGAGGGGGTCGCTTCTCCCCCAGTCCGCGGCGGAGTTCACGAGGACCTTCTCGAGGCCGAACTCCTTGAGGATCACTACCATCCGCTCCTCGTCCATCTTGGTGTCCGGATAGACCGAGAAGCCCAGCCAGCAGCCGCTGTCCCTGGCCTCCTTGACGGTGGTCTCGTTGAGGTGGTCGACCAGCACCCGCTCGGGCGGCAGGGCGGATTCCCGGATCACGTCGAGGGTGCGGCGCAGGCCGGCGAGTTTGTCGCGGTGCGGGGTGTGGACGAGGGCCGGCAGTTGGTGGTCGGCGGCGAGCTGGAGCTGTGCGGCGAGGGCGGTGTCCTCGGCCGGGGTCATCGAGTCGTAGCCGACCTCGCCGACGGCCACCACCTGATCCTTGACGAGATACCTGGGCAGTTCTTCGAGAATCGGGACACAGCGCGGGTCGTTCGCCTCCTTGGGGTTGAGGGCGATCGTGCAGTGGTGGGCGATGCCGTACTGGGCGGCCCGGAAGGGCTCCCAGCCCAGCAGGGAGTCGAAGTAGTCGAGGAAGGAGGAGGGCGAGGTGCGGGGCTGGCCGAGCCAGAAGGACGGCTCGACGACGGCTCGGATGCCCGCGGCTCGCATGGCCTCGTAGTCGTCGGTGGTGCGGGACGTCATGTGGATGTGGGGGTCGAAGAGGCGCATCAGGACTCCTTGCCGTCGAGGCCGCGGGTGCCGGGGCCGGCGGGCGGCGTGGTCGTGGGGCCGGTCAGGGTCAGGACGCGGTGCAGGTCTTCGGGCACGGGGCGGCCGGCGGCGGTGCGTTCCTCGGCGTAGTCGTGGAGCATGCGGGCGAGTTCCGCGTCGGCGCGGGCGCGGCGGTCCAGGTCGGCGACCTCTGCCACGGGCACGCCCGTGAACAGGCACTTCAGGACGGCGTGCCGCCAGGCGTGGGCGGGCAGATGCCGGGCGGTGTAAGGGCCGACGGCGGCGGCCAGGAGCCGGGTGTCGTTGGTGCGCAGGGCGTCCTCGACCAGCGGGAGCGCTTCGGGTCCGGGCACCAGGTGGGGCAGGGCGTACAGGACGGCGCGGCGTTCGGCGGCGGTGCCCTGGACGTAGACGCGGGAGAGGGCGCCCGGGTCGGCGCGGGCCGCGTCGAGGATCAGGACACGGACGGCGTCGGCGTACTCCGGGCCGCAGCGGCGTCCGGCTTCGGCGAGCCGGAGTTCCCATACGGAGATGGGCCCGTGGGTGCCTCGGTGGGCGGCGGCCTCGTCGAGGGCCTGGTCCAGCCAGGCGTGGGCGGCTTCATCGAGGCCGGTGACGACATGGTGGTGCAGGTCGGACGGCCGGGTGCGGGCGAGGGTGGTGCCCTGGGTGCCGGCCGCCGGGGACGCCGGGTGGGCGTGCGCGCGGGTCATGGGGTGCTCCCTTGTGAGGGCGCGGCTGCGTTACGGAGGTAGGGAAGGGAGATTTCGGCGAAGTGGGGGCCCGCGTGGGAGTGGCGGGGCAGTTCGACGACGGTCAGGCCCTGGTAGCCGGTGGCGGCGAGGGCGGCGAGCACGGGCGGGAAGTCGATCTCCCCGTCCCCGAACGGGAGGTGTTCATGGAGGCCGCGGCGCATGTCCTCGATCTGGACGTGGCGCAGCCAGGGAGCGGCGGCGCGTACGCAGTCGGCGGGTGGGAGCGGTTCGAGGCACTGGCAGTGGCCGATGTCGAGGGTCAGACCGAGGGGCTCCGGGTCGCCGAGGGTACGGCGGAGCCGGTGGAAGTCCGCGAGGGTGGCGAGGAGGTGGCCTGGTTCGGGTTCGACGGCGAGCGGGACGCCGGCTGTGGTGGCCGCGTCCAGCACCGGGCTGAGTGCCTCGGCCAGGCGCTTCCATGCCGTGTCCTCGTCGGTGCCGGTCGGGGTGGTCCCGCTGAAGCAGTGGACGGCGTGGGCGCCGAGGTCGGCGGCGACGCGGACGGCGCGGGTCAGCAGGTCGACGCGCCGGGCGCGGTCGTCGGGGTCGGGGTCCAGCAGGCAGGGCCCGTGTTTGCGGCGCGGGTCGAGGACGTAGCGGCCGCCCGTCTCGACGGTGACCGTCAGGCCGAGTTGGTCGAGCCGGTGCGCGAGGCGACGGGTGCGGGCCGGGAGGTCAGGGGCGAGCGGGTCGAGGTGCATGTGGTCGAGGGTCAGTCCGACGCCGTCGTAGCCGAGGTCGGCGAGCAGGGCCAGTGCGTCGTCGAGACGGAGGTCGGCGAGGCCGTTGGTGCCGTAGCCGAAGCGGAGGGCGGTGGTGTCGGGGCCGCCTGCACCGTTCTCCGGGTGGGGAGCCTCGGAGTTCATGTGACGCTCACCTTCCTCGCGAATCTCGCCGCGAGCGGGGCCAGGGACGCGGTGAGCAACGCGGTGGCGGTCGCGCCGGAGCGGGCGGCGAGGGCGGACTGGAGGGGGATCGTGGCGCGGATGCCGCCGCCGACGGCTCGTTGGGTGAGCGGGGGTGACGGATTGAGGGTGGCGTGGAAGTAGGGGCGGGCGGCGGTGGCGTACGCGGTGGCGAGAGTGGCCGCCAGAGCGGTGCGCAGGGTGCCGGCGGCGGGGGGCTTGAGGGTGCCGGGCCCGGTGCCCTGCCTGGCATCCGGCCTGCCGTTCGGCCCGCTGGACGGGTGTGCCAGGAGTCGCGTGAGTACGGCGGTCGTGGCCAGGGCGCCGAGGGGAGCCAGGGGTGAGCCGCCCTGGGTTTCGCCGCGCGAGACGGTGGTGACGGCGAGGGTGTGCGTGCTCAGCAGGGCGGCGGACGGCAGGGCTTGGCGCACGCGGCTCGTGGCAGTCGACGGTACGGCGGCGAGGGCGGGGGCGGCGGTCCTTCCCGCTCCGGCCGTGCCCTGGGTGCCGACGGCCGTCGCGGACTGCGCGCCGGTGCCCGTAGGACGGGTCGTGCCCCTTGGTTTGCTCCTCCCCCTGGTTCCCCTGGTTCCCGTGGTCGCCGCGGCGCCGAGCAGCAGGTCGAGGCCACGGGCGGTCGCCATGGCGAAGGGGCCTGCCGGCGTGTGCTTCAGGGCGAGGTCGTACGCCCAGACGGTCGCGGCCAGCGGGACCGCCACGGCGAGGGCGGGTCGGCCGGCGCAGGCTGCCAGGGACAGGCCCGCGCCGGTGAGGGCGCAGGCTGCGGTGAGGGCCGCGGTCGGGCGGATCCGTCCGGAGGGGAGGGGACGGTGCGGACGTTCGACGGCGTCCTCGGCCCGGTCGGCCCAGTCGTTGAGGGCCATGCCCGCCTCGTACAGGCACAGGGAGGAGCAGATGGCGAGCAGGGTGCGGGAATCGGCTCGCGCGCCGGCCGCGGCAGCGCCCGCGAGGGCGTCCCCGGGGACGGTGAACAGGGCCGGGAGACGCAGCAGTTCGGCCCAGGCGCAGGCGCCGGCGCCGGCGGCACGATGTGAGGGCCGGGCGCCCATCGGTCCGGCGGGGCCGCTCGGTGAGACCCGGGTGTGCGACGCCTCGCCGCCCGCCCGGCGCACCGTGGGGCCCTCACCGGGGGCCCGGGTCGGGGTGACCGGGGCCTGCGATCCGGCGCCACGGGTCGGAGTGACCGGAACACCCGACCCAACGGCACTGCGCGGCGGCGCGACGGGCACGTCGGAGGCGTCCGGCTCGTCGGTATGGGTCGGGCTTTCGGCAGGGGGTGGGTCGGGCGGGCCGCTGCGTCCGACGGGGACGATAGGGCGGGCGGCGCCATTCACGTGTCCGGGCTCCGGTCCGGTGCGGCCGGCCATCAGCCTTCCCCCCTCTCATCCGCAGCCGGGTCCGGGATATCCCCGGCCCGCTCGCGCGGACGCGAACCGGATCCACCGGCCCGCAACCGCTCCGCGAACCCCACGAGTGCGGCGTACTGTTCGCCCAGCGCCGCCGGGCCCTCTCCCACCGGGTCCTTGAAGTAGAAGCCCAGCTCG
The DNA here is from genome assembly GCF_040660135.1 of Streptomyces sp. NPDC050997. Classification (NCBI taxonomy): domain Bacteria; kingdom Bacillati; phylum Actinomycetota; class Actinomycetes; order Kitasatosporales; family Streptomycetaceae; genus Streptomyces; species Streptomyces sp. NPDC050997. Next base: position 155,524 of record NZ_JBFAGK010000015.1, on the reverse strand, counting down.
GTCAGCGGTCCGGCCAGGCCCTGTTCGTGGGCGCGGGCGGTCAGGCGGGCCAGGTCGAGGATCAGGGGGGCGGCCAGGGCCGAGTCGCAGCCCTGCCAGATGGTCTGGAGGATCATGCGGGCGCCGAGGAAACCGTCGAAGGCGATGTGGTCCCAGGCGGTCTTCCAGTCGCCGAGCACGGGGACGTCGTCGATGTGGACCTCGCCCTCGGGGACGGTGCCGAGGGTGTCGGCCAGCACCCTCTCCTTGCCCGCGTTCTTCGCCGCTGCGGCGGCCGGGTCGGCGAGGGCGGCTCCGTCACCGCCGCCCAGCAGATTGGTGCCGGACCAGGCGCGGACGGCGAGGGCCCGCTGCGCGAACATGGGGCCCAGTACCGAGCGCAGCAGTGTCTGGCCGGTCTTCCCGTCGCGCCCCGCGTAGGGCAGCCCGCTGGTCGCCGCCGGGGCCGCGAGCGCCGGGTGGTGCAGTCCGGTGGAGGGGGTGAAGTTGACGTAGGGGCAGCCGGCGCGCAACGCGGCCGCCGCGTACAGCGAACTCGGGGGCAGGGACCGGCCGTCGGCCGCGGGTTCGGTGGAGGCGACGTTCACCACCACCGCCCGCGCCAGCACGTGTCGTCGTACGAAGTCCCGTAGGTCCGCGGCGAAGGCGGCGATGAGTTCCTCCTCGCTCCGTGTGTCGCCGGGGAGCGGGCCGCCGGGTGCGATCTCCCGGTCGGCGGCGCCGAGTTCGGACTGGACCGCTGCCGCGAGGCCGGGCGGTAGGACACCGCCCGCCGCGAGGGTCTCCGCGCGTTTGGGCAGCGGGCAGTCCACCGTGTCATGGCCGCCGAAGACCAGCGAGGCCAGCGGCGGCAGGCCGCTGTCGGCGAACGCGGGAGTCTCGGTGACCAGGCCGGTCGGCGGGTGCAGGCCCGCGGTCACGGCGGCGCAGCCCGCCACGACGGTGGTGGCGACGGAGCCGCGGGCGCCGATCAGCCAGACACCGACGCGCGGTGCGGAAACGGACGCGGACATGGGCAGCCTCCTTCTCGAACACGACGTACGCACCCCGAGGTGGGGAAGTTGACGGCGGGCGGAGGTCCGGCGTCCCCCGCCCGCCGCCGTTCAGTCGCCCTGCGAAGCCGTGGGTGCCGGGGACTTCGCGGGCAGTTCCTTGATCCGGATGTCACGGAACGACACCCGGTCGTCGGCTCCGTGGTTCTGGATACCGATGTGTCCGTCGCCGAGGCTCCGGGCCGGATCGGTGTTGGTGAAATCGTTGATCTTCACGCCGTTGAGCCAGATGCGGAGGCGTTCGCCCTCCACGCGGATCTCGTACGTGTTCCACTCCCCCGGCGGGTTCAGCGCCCGGTCGCGCCTGCCCAGGTCCGCGGACTGGAAGCCGTAGACGGACCCGGTGGTCTTCTCCGGGACGTCGCTGGCGTCGATCTGGATCTCGTAACCGTTGTTGACGGCGGACCACGGGTCGTCGGAGGGCGGGAAGCCCACGAAGACACCGGAGTTGTCGTCGCCGGACTCGCCGGACATCTTCCAGTCGAGCTTCAGGGAGTACGCCCCGAAGCCCCGGTCGCCGTACCAGAGCATGCCCATCCCGCCGGACGACGTGATCGTGCCGTCGGCGCCCAGGTCGAAGGAGCCCGGGCCGGCCTGCTTCCAGCCGGAGAGTGAGGCCGGGCTGCCGTCGAAGAGCGGTCGGTATCCGCTCTCCGGCCGGCAGTCCGCCTGGGCCTCGCCGACCGCGTACCGGATCCCGCCCAACAGGTGCCGACGGAACGCCGGTTCGGCGTAGGACTCCTTTGTGTGGCCGAGGCCGGTGTAGAAGGCGCGGCCGCCCTGGTAGGTCTGGCACCAGGCGATCGGGTGATCGCCGTTCATGGTGCCGCCGGTGTACGACGACTCGTCGAGGGAGGCCAGGACATGGGCGCGGTCCCGGGGGTTGGAGCGGTAGTTGTACCACTCGTCGGTGCGATCCCAGGTCTGCGGCAGGTCCGAGGTCGCCGGATGGGCCCGGTCCTCGACGGTCACCGTCGCGGGCTGGATCGCCGGGTGGGACTGGAAGTAGGCGCCGGCCAGGCCGCCGTAGAACTCCCAGTCGTACTCGGTGTCGGCGGCCGCGTGGACGCCGACGTAGCCGCCGCCCCGGTGGATGTACCCCTCGAAGGCGCGCTGTTGGGCGGGGGCGAGGACGTCTCCCGTCGTGGAGAGGAATACGACCGCGTCGTACCGCCGCAGGTTGCGTGGCGTGAACGCGCCCGCGTCCTCGGTGGCGTCGACCTCGAAGCCGCCGGTCTCGCCCAGTTCCCGGACCGCCGCGACGCCTTCGGGGATCGAGTCGTGCCGGAAGCCGGCCGTCTTGGAGAAGACCAGCACCCGTGCGCCGGCCGCTGACTCCGAGGTGGCGGGCTGTGAGGATGCGGGTTCCGAGACGCAGCCCAGGAGCAGGGCCGCGCCCACAACCGCCGTACTGAAGCGCCCGGTTGAGCGCATGAGGATCACCGCCTCTCAGCTCGTGGTGAAGACGAAGTCGTCCACGTCGTAGAGGGCTCCGGTGCCGCTTCCCTTGAAGACCAGGTACAGCGTGGTCGTGCCCCTGGGGGCGCGGGACAGGTTGGCGGTGACGTCCTGGAAGGTCTCCCAGCCGCCGGTCACCGGGACGGTCGCCTTGCCGAGCAGGGTGCCGCGCGCGGACCCGGCGCGGACCTCCAGCGTGCCGCCGGCGCCGCCCGAGGAGACGCGTGCGGTGATCTTCTGGGCGTTGCTCAGCACGTACGGCGTGAAGGCGATCCAGTCGCCGTTGTCGATGTCTCCGACGGTCTTGCCGCCGTGCGCGGTGTCCTTGGCGACGACCGAGACGCCGGAGGAGTCGCTGAAGTGCTCGGCCTGGCGGTGCCGGGGCTGGACGACGCTCTGGTCGTGCGTGGTGAGCGAGGCCTGGCCGCCGCCTCCGCCGTCGGTGTACTCGGCGTCGACGACACCGAAGATGTTGGCGTCGTCGTCGTGGCCGCCGTCGGCGCTGGTCTGGAGGGTGCCGGTGCAGCCCTCGGCCGAGGTGATCGGGTGGCCGTGGCTGTCGTGGCCGAGGACGAAGTTGACCTTCACCTTGGAGCAGTCGATGGTGCCGTCCTCCGGGTCGGTGACCCTCACCTTGAACGGGATCGCGTCGCCGAAGCTGAACAGCTGACCGTCCTTGGGGAGTTCGAGGGTGACCTGGGGCGCGGTGTTGCCCACCACGATCTGCACGCTCGCGCTGCCGGTGCGGCCGGACGGGTCCTTGGCGGTCAGGGTCGCCGAATAGGTGCCGTTCTTCTTGTACCTGTGCGTCGGGTTCGCCGCGGTCGACGTACCGCCGTCGCCGAAGTCCCAGCTGTAGGTGAGGGCGTCGCCGTCCTGGTCGGTCGTGCCCGCCGAGGAGAAGCTCGCCTTCAGCGGTGCCTGACCGGAGGTGCGGTTCGCGGCGGCCTGCGCGACCGGGGAGTGGCCGTCGGTGGCGTTCTCGATGCGGTACAGGGCGGAGTGCTCGTCGCCGCCGAACCAGGAGAGGCCGTAGTCGAGGACGTACAGCGCACCGTCCGGGCCGAAGGCCATGTCCATGATCTGGGTGCCGGTCCACGGGACGTCGTTGATCGACTGCACGGTGCCGTTGTCGTCGCTGGTGATCCGCTTGATCCACTGGCGGCCGAACTCCCCGGCGAAGAAGTCGCCGTCGTAGGCCTCGGGGAACTTCACGGGCGAGTCGAGCGCGGCATCGTAGTGGTAGACCGGGCCGCCCATCGGGGACTCGGAGCCGCTGCCGAACTCGGGTACGGATCCGTCGTTGTACGGGATCCAGGCGGGCTGGGCCGGCGGCAGGTCGGTCAGGCCGGTGTTGTGCGGGGAGGTGTTCTTCGGGGCACCGCAGTCGAAGGCCGCGCCCGAAGCCTTGGTCGCGAAGTCGTAGTCGACGTAGGCGTCGTTGTTTCCCGTGCAGTACGGCCAGCCGAAGTTCCCCGGCTTGGTGACACGTGCGAATTCGACCTGTCCAGCGGGTCCGCGGGCCGGGTCGGCGGCGCCCGCGTCGGGGCCGTAGTCGCCGACGTAGAGGATGCCGGTCTTCTTGTCGACGCTGAAGCGGAACGGGTTGCGGAAGCCCATCGCGTAGATCTCGGGCCGTGTCTTGTCCGTGCCGGGCGCGAAGAGGTTGCCGTCGGGGACCGCGTACGAGCCGTCGGCGTTCACCTTGATGCGCAGGATCTTGCCGCGCAGGTCGTTGGTGTTGCCGGCCGAACGCTGGGCGTCGAAGGCGGGGTTGCGGCCGTCCCGCTCGTCGATGGGCGTGAAGCCGTCCGACTGGAACGGGTTGGAGTCGTCGCCCGTCGACAGATACAGGTTGCCCGCCGCGTCGAAGTCGATGTCGCCGCCGACATGGCAGCACAGGCCGCGGGAGGCCGGGATGTCGAGGATCTGCTTCTCGCTGGCCTTGTCGAGGGTGCCGTCGGTGTTCAGCACGAACCGGGACAGCCGGTTGACCCCGTCGAAGGGGGCGAAGTCGGCCGCGGTACCGGTCTCGGGCGCGTCGCCCGCCGGGGTGTTCAGCGGGGGCGCGTAGTAGAGGTAGATGAAACGGTTCTCCGTGAAGTTCGGGTCGACGCCCACGCCCTGGAGGCCCTCCTCGTCGTGGGAGTAGACGTCGAGCTTGCCGGCCAGGCGAGTGTTGCCGGCCGCGTCGGTGATACGGAGCTCGCCGTCGCGTGAGGTGTGCAGCACCGAGCGGTCCGGGAGGACGGCCAGCGATATGGGCTCGCCTACCTCCGGTTCGCCCTTGGCGAGGGTGACCTGCTGGAAGTCCTCGGCCGCCGCGGCCGGAGCGGCGGGTGCCGCGGCCGGGCCGATGTCGGCCGCCGCGGCCTGCGGCGCGGTGAGGGTGAGCGACGCGCCCGCCAGCAGGGCCCCGCTGAGCAGGGCGGCTGCCTTACGGAACGACAGGCGTCGTCTGTGGGTCTCGTTTCTGTCGGTGCTGGTGGTGCGGTCGTACGTGTGCACGGGTGCCTCCAGAAGGGGCCGGTTGTCCATGCGGGTACCTTGCGCCGGGGTGCGCCGTCACCCCGGAACTCACAGAAGAAAACGAGGAGTTGGACTAGTCGTTGCCGCCGAACGCCGCATCGAAGGAGGCCGACGGCGGCTCGAAGTCGTACGCCTTGAGGTGGGTCAGCGCCTCGGGGGCGCCCTGAAGCCGATCCATGCCGGCGTCCTCCCACTCCACGGAGATCGGGCCCTGGTAGTCGATGGAGCGCAGCATCCGGAAGACGTCCTCCCAGGGGACGTCGCCGTGGCCCGCGGAGACGAAGTCCCAGCCGCGGCGCGGGTCGCCCCACGGCAGATGGGAGCCGAGGCGGCCGTTGCGGCCGTCGAGCCGCTTGCGGGCCTCCTTGCAGTCGACGTGGTAGATCCGGTCACGGAAGTCCCACAGGAAGCCGACCGGGTCGAGGTCCTGCCACACGAAGTGGGAGGGGTCGAAGTTGAGGCCGAAGGCGGGCCGGTGGTCAACGGCCTCCAGCGCGCGGTGCGTTGTCCAGTAGTCGTACGCGATCTCGCTGGGGTGGACCTCGTGCGCGAACCGCACGCCCTGCGCGTCGAAGACGTCGAGGATCGGGTTCCAGCGCTCGGCGAAGTCCTCGTACCCTCGGTCGATCATGGACTCGGGGGCGGGCGGGAACATGGCGACCAGGTGCCAGATGGCGGACCCGGTGAAGCCGATCACGGTGTCGACGCCGAAGGCGGCCGCGGCGCGCGCGGTGTCGGCGATCTCGGCGGCGGCCCGACGCCGGACCCCTTCCGCCTCGCCGTCGCCCCAGATCCGGGCGGGCAGGATCGCCTGATGGCGTTCGTCGATGATGGCGTCGCACACCGCCTGGCCGACCAGGTGGTTGGAGATCGCCCAGCACTTCAGCCCGTACTTGTCGAGCAGGGCCCGCCGGGAGTCCAGATACGACGGGTCGGCCAGGGCCTTGTCGACCTCGAAGTGGTCTCCCCAGCAGGCGAGTTCGAGTCCGTCGTAGCCGAAGTCGCGTGCCAGACGGCAGACCTCTTCGAGCGGGAGGTCCGCCCACTGACCGGTGAACAAGGTGAAACTGCGCGGCATGTGTGTACGCCTCCTCAGCCCGCGACGGGTGTGTAGACGGAGTTCTTCTCCGCGCTCTCCTCCACGGCCGCCAGCACGCGCTGCACCTGCAGCCCGTCGGCGAAGGAGGGTTCGGGGCGGCGGCCCTCGGCGATCGCGTGCACCAGGTCGCGGGCCTGGTGGACGAAGGTGTGCTCGTAGCCGAGGCCGTGGCCCGGCGGCCACCATGCCTCCAGATAGGGGTGTTCGGGTTCGGTGACCAGGATGCGCCGGAAGCCGGCGTGCGCTCCGGGTTCCGTGCCGTCGTGGTAAGCGAGTTCGTTGAGACGTTCCAGGTCGAAGGCCAACGAACCGCGTTCGCCGTTGAGTTCGATGCGCAGGGCGTTCTTGCGGCCGGTGGCGTAGCGGGTGGCCTCGAAGGAGGCGAGGGCACCCGAGGCGAAACGGCCGGTGAACAGGGCGGCGTCGTCGACGGTGACCCGTCCGGTGCCGCTGGCGGAGACCGCGGCCAGACCGCTGGTCGGTCCGCCGGGCAGCGGGCGTTCCCGGACGAAGGTCTCGGTGAGTGCGGAGACTCCGGCGAGCTGTTCGCCCGTCAGGTACTGCGCGAGGTCGACGATGTGCGCTCCGAGGTCGCCGAGCGAACCGGAGCCCGCGCTTTCCTTGCGCAGACGCCAGGTGAGGGGGAACTGCGGGTCCACCAGCCAGTCCTGAAGGTACGTCACCCGTACGTGCCGCAGGGTGCCGATGCGGCCCTCGGCGACCATGGAGCGGGCCAGCGCGGCTGCGGGAACCCGCCGGTAGTTGAAACCGACCATCGCCAACTGGCCGCGCTGGTACGCCGATTCGGCCGCGGCGGCCATGGTCTCGGCCTCCTCGACGGTGTTCGCGAGCGGTTTCTCACACAGCACGTGCTTGCCTGCGGCCAGCGCGGCGAGGGCGATCTCGGCGTGAGAGTCGCCGGGGGTGCAGATGTCGACGAGGTCGACGTCGTCCCGTTCGAGCAGGGCCCGCCAGTCCGTCTCGGCCGCCTCCCAGCCGTGCCGGTCGGCCGCCGCCCGGACCGCGGCCTCGTTCCGCCCGCAGATCACGGACAGGACCGGGCGGCTGGGGAGGTCGAAGACACGGCCCGCGGTGCGCCAGCCCTGAGAGTGGGCGGCACCCATGAAGGCATAACCGATCATGCCGACACGGAGTGACGGCTTCTCGGCCGCAGGCCTCTGCGGAGGCTGTGCCTCGGCCGTCTCCGGGCGTTTCGCCCCCGCCCCCTCTGACTGCTGCGGCTGTGCCATACGCGATGTCCTCCTCGTCGTGGCGCGGTGGGGGGTGCGGCCCGGTCCGTCGATGAACCGGGCTCCTTCGGCGGGACGCCTCACTTGAAGCCGGTGGACATGTACTGATCGACGTTGGTCTTGTCGACCACGGCCGAGTAGAGCGTGATCGACGAGGGGATCTCGTACTCGGCGAGGCCGCTCACACCCTTGGTCTGGCCGAGGTCGCGGGCGAGGTCGATCGCGGAGGCGGCCATCGTCGGCGGGTAGAGCACCGTCGCCTTCAGGACACCGTTGTCCTGCTTGATGGCCTGGAAGGCGGACAGCGCGCCCGCGCCGCCGACCATCAGGAAGTCGTCCCGTCCGGCCTGTTCGATGGCTCGCAGCGCGCCCACGCCCTGGTCGTCGTCGTGGTTCCACACCGCGTCGAACTTCGACTGCGCCTGCAGGAGCTGGGCCATCTTGGCCTGCCCGGACTCGACCGTGAAGTCGGCTGCCTGGCGGGCCACCTTCTTGATGTTGGGGTAGTTCTTCAGCGCGTCGTCGAAGCCCTGCGTGCGCTGCTTGGTCAGCTCCAGGTTGTCCAGACCGGCCAGTTCGATGACGCGGGCGCCGGACTTGCCCTTGAGTTTCTCGCCGATGTAGTGGCCGGCGTTGAGGCCCATGCCGTAGTTGTCGCCGCCGATCCAGCAGCGGTACGCCTGCGGGGTGTTGAAGATCCGGTCCAGGTTGATGACCGGGATGCCCGCGCGCATCGCCTTGAGGCCGACCTGGGTGAGCGCCTTGCCGTCGGCGGGCAGGACGACCAGGACGTCGACCTTCTTGTTGATCAGGGTCTCGATCTGTCCGATCTGCTGGGCGGTGTCGTTCGAGCCCTCGGTGATCTCCAGAGTGACCTCGGAGTACTTCTCGGCCCGCTTCTTGGCGTTGTCGTTGATGGCGTTGAGCCAGCCGTGGTCGGCCTGCGGGCCGGCGAAGCCGATGGTGACCGCCTTGCCGGGCTTGTCGTCGGCGGCCGGCCGGTCGTTGGCGGCGGGCTCGTCGTCCTTGGAGTCATTGCTGGTGCAACCGGTGAGGAGAGCGCCGGCGGAGACGGCGGCGGTCCCGAAGAGCAGTCCTCTGCGACTGGTGAAGCGGCTCGTGAACGTCGGCTCTGGCATGGCGGTGAACCCTTTCCTCAGGTCGTGCTCGCGGTACGGCGCTGGACCAGCACGGCGGCGACGATGATCGCGCCCTTGGCGATCTGCTGGACGTCGCTCTGCAGGTTGTTCAGGGCGAAGATGTTGGTGATCGTGGTGAAGATCAGGACACCGAGCACTGAGCCGGTGATGGTGCCGCGCCCCCCGGTGAGCAGCGTGCCGCCGATGATCGCGGCCGCGATGGCGTCGAGTTCGTACAGGTTGCCGTTGGTGTTCTGGCCCGAGCCGGACAGGATGATCAGCAGGAACGCGGCGATGCCGCAGCACAGCCCGGACAGCAGGTAGAGGTACAGCCGCTGGCGGCGGACGTCGATGCCGGCGAGCCGGGCCGCCTCCGCGTTGCCGCCGACGGCGACGGTGCGGCGCCCGAAGGTGGTCCGGTTCAGCACAAGCCAGCCGATGATCGTCACGACCGCGAACACCATCACCAGCGGCGGCACGCCGAGCACATAGGAGTCGCGCTCGCCGAGGTCGAGGATGTTCTCGACGGTGACGATCTGGGTGCGGCCGTCGGTGATCTGGAGGGCCAGCCCGCGTGCCGAGGCCAGCATGGCGAGGGTGGCGATGAACGGGACCAACCCGCCGTACGCGATCAGCAGGCCGTTGACCAGTCCGCATCCGACACCGACGAGTACCGCGGTGAAGAGGATGCCCGCGAAGCCGTACTCCTGGGTGGCGACCGTGGTCGCCCACACCGAGGAGAGGGCGACGATCGCGCCGACCGACAGGTCGATGCCCCCCGAGGTGATGACGAAGGTCATTCCGACGGTGACGACACCGATCACCGAGGCCTGGGTCAGGACGAGTTGGAGGTTGCGGGTGTCGAGGAACTCGTCGGGCTTGGTGATGCCGCCGATGACGATCAGCGCGGCGAGCACACCTAGGAGGGAGAGGGTGCGCACGTCGGCGCGGGCCAGAGTGTGCAATGGGCCACCTCGAACCGCCTCACGATCGGCTTGTTGTTCGACCTTTGATCCCGGCGAGTGCAGTTTGCTGACCATGGGCAACTCCCGTCATGAACGCCGCTAGATTGGCTACTGCCTTCACGCAACGGTCAGGGCTTGACCGTCATGAGGCCGGTCAACGGCCGACTGAGAAGCCACCTCCTTCGGGAACCGGCGGAGTCACGACGAGGTCGAGTACGCGAAACTCGTCCAGTTCCCGCGAAGGGCCGGAGTGGATCACCCGGCCCTCACGGAGAATCATCACCCGGTCAGCCAGCCCCAGAACTTCGGGAATCTCGCTGGAGACAAGGAGCACGGCGAGGCCTTGGTCCGCCAGTCGACGCACGACGGCGTACAGCTCGGCGCGGGCGCCGACGTCGACCCCGCGGGTCGGTTCGTCGAGCAGCAGCACCCGGCAGCCGCGCAGCAGCCAGCGGGCCAGGACGGCCTTTTGCTGGTTGCCGCCGGACAGGGTGCGTACCGGCACGGACGGGTTGTCGGGCCGCAGCGAGAGCTCGCGGGTCGCGGCCCGGGCCGCCCCGTGTTCGGCGCCCCGGTCGATCCAACCGCCGCGCGAGAAGCGGGACATGGAGGAGACGGAGACATTGCGGGTGACGGACTCCAGCATCAGCAGGGCCTGTGCCTTGCGTTCCTCCGGAGCGAGTCCGAGTCCGGCGCGGACGGCGGCGCGCACGCTGCCGGGCCGCAGTGCGCGACCGTCGACGAGGACGCGGCCGGCGGTGGGCCGGCGGGCACCGTAGATCGTCTCCAGGATCTCCGAGCGGCCCGAGCCGACGAGTCCGGCGAGGCCGACGATCTCCCCGGGCCGTACCCGCAGGTCGAGGGGTTCGAACTCGCCTTCCCGGGCCAGCCCTTCGACCTCCAGGACGGCGGCGGCCTGTGGGACGGTCGCGGGCCGGTCGGGGAAGACGTACTCGACGTTGCGGCCGGTCATCAGCGCGACGACCTCGCGGGTCGGTGTCGACTTGGCGGGCAGTCCGCCGGCGACGGCCCGCCCGTCCTTGAGCACGGTCACCCGGTCGCCGATCCGCCGGATCTCCTCCAGCCGGTGGGAGATGTAGACGACGGCGACACCGTCGGCGGTCAGGTCGCCGACGATCCGGAACAGGTTGTCCACCTCGTCCGGGTCGAGCGCGGCGGACGGTTCGTCCATCACGATGAGCCGCACGTCGTGCGAGAGCGCCCGGGCCATGGACACGATCTGCTGCTGCGCCGCCGACAACCGCCCCACCAGACGGGTGGGATCGATCTCCGGGTGCCCAAGTCGCTTGAGGAGAGCCGCCGTCGACGCTCGCGCGACCTTGCCGCGTACGACGAACCCGGCGGCCGTGGGTTCATGGCCGAGGTGGACGTTCTCGGCCACGGAGAGGTGCTCCACCAGGTCGAGTTCCTGGTAGATCGTGGCGATGCCGAGACGCATGGCGGCGATCGGCGAGCGGAGCGTGACGTCCTCGCCGCGCCAGCGGATGGTGCCGGTGTCCGGTTGATGGGCGCCGGCCAGGACCTTGATGAGCGTGGACTTCCCGGCCCCGTTCTGGCCGAGCAGACAGTGCACCTCGCCGGCCTGGACGTCGAGGTCGACGCCGTCGAGGGCCCGGACTCCGGGGAACGACTTGGTGATGCCGGACATGCTGAGCAGCGATGAATCTGATGCCATGGTGGTTCCCCTCGGCTGGCGTGCGGGCCGGTTCAGGGCGCCTGCGGGACAGGCGTTTTCAGGCAGGGCGAAGCAGAGCGCGGTACAGGTGTGTGCCGTGCGGGAGACGCTGGTGCGGCCGTACGTCGTCGGGCTAGGCGGGTGAGAACAGGTGGTCGCTGATGAGGCGGGCCGCGCCGATCACTCCGGCGGTGGGGCCCAACTCCCCCAGCACGATGGGCAGATTGCCGGTGGCGAGTGGCAGTGACTGGCGGTAGACCTGGGTGCGGATCGCGGCGAGCAGGGTGTGACCGAGGCCGGTCACCCCGCCGCCGATCACCACCAGGCCAGGGTTGAAGAAGCTGACCAGGCCGGCGATGACCTGACCGACGCGGTCGCCGCCCTGGCGGATCAGGTCGAGCGAGGTGGCGTCGCCCGCGGCGGCCGCTGCGGCGACGTCGATGGCGGTGAGGCCGCCGTTCGCCTCCAGTCGGGTCGCGAGTTCCGCCGAGCGCCCCTGCTGGGCCGCGTCGACGGCGTCCCGGGCCAGGGCGGCCCCGCTGAAGTAGGCCTCCAGGCATCCCCGGTTGCCGCAGGCGCAGGGGCGTCCGTCGGGCACGGCCTGGATGTGTCCGATGTCGCCCGCGCTGCCCGTCGTCCCGCGGTGGACGTCACCGCCGGCGACGATGCCGCAGCCGATGCCGGTGCCGATCTTGACGCAGAGGAAGTCACCCACGGAGCGTGCGACGCCCGCGTGCATCTCCCCCATCGCCATCAGGTTCACGTCGTTGTCGACCATGACCGGGCAGCCGAGTTCCTGGCTGAGCGCCTCCCGTACGGGGAAGCCGTCCCAGCCCGGCATGATCGGCGGAGCCACCGGTACGCCCTCGGGGAAGCGGACCGGTCCCGGGACGCCGATTCCGGCGCCGTCGAAACCCTCCGCGAGTCCCGACGCCTTCAACTTCGCGGCCATGGACAGGACTTGCTCGAAGACCGCGACCGGGCCCTCGCGGACGTCCATGGGCTGGTTGAGATGACCGAGGATCTCCAGCTCGGCGTTGGTGACGGCGACGTCGACCGAGGTCGCGCCGATGTCCACGCCGAGGAATCGCAGGCCTGGAGTGAGCCGGATGTTGTGGGAGCGGCGGCCACCGCGCGAGGCGGCGAGTCCGTCGGCCACCACCAGGCCGGTCTCCAGCAGCCGGTCCACCTCCACGGCCAGCTTGGACCGCGAGAGGTCGACCTGATCTCCCAGCTGTGCACGGGAGTTGGGGCCGCCGTCACGCAAGAGCTTCAGCAGCCGGGCCTGGTGGGCGTTCGCGGGTCGTGCCGTCATGCGTCTCACGAGCCCCTCCCCGCCTCAATCGGCCGCCTGCTGTGGTGCTTTCGAGGGGAACGTAGCAGCGGCTGCCGAACCTGGGAAGAAGCTGTGCACAGATTGCTGCGAACTTTCTCCACTCACAGGACAAAGGCCCTCGGGGGATTACGCGCCCTGGTGCCACTCGGACCGGCATCGCAGGATGGGCACGGCGCCGGGGCCGACCGCGGTCGGGGCGGGAGGAGGGAGGGACGCGGGCCGGCTCCTCGAAGTGACCGGCGCTTCCTGAACGGAGAGACGTCGGGGAGGCGGCCACCACCCGTGGGCCTACCGGCATGGGCCAACACTCGTGGGCTACACCCGTAGACCAACACGGGGACCTACACCCGTGGGCCTACGCTCGTGGGCCAACACCCGTAGACCAACACCCGTGGGCCCACGCTCGTGAGCCAACACCCGTAGACCAACACCCGTAGACCAACACCCGTAGACCAACACCCGTGGGCCAACGCTCGTGGGCCTACACTCGTAGACCAACACCCGGGGACCTACACCCGTGGGCCCACGCTCGTGGGCAACCACCTGTAGGCCAACCCCCGCAGGCCAACTCCCGTAGAAACTACGCCCGTTGACGCGCATGATACGAGCGCCGCGTGTGCTCCGTATGCTCCCGCATCAGCTCGGTGGCGCCCTGCTCGTCACGCTCGGCGATCGCGGCGATCAGGTTCCGGTGTTCGATCCAGGACTCCCTCCCGCGCTGCCGTGCGACCGGCGTGTAGTACCAGCGCACCCGGCGGTCGACCTGCGCGGCGAGTTCGGCGAGGACCGCGTTGCCGGCGAGCTCCATGATCGTGGCGTGGAAGCGGGCGTTCATGGCGACCGCGCCGTCCACGTCGTCCGCGGCGACCGCCTTCTCGCCCTCCGCGCACAGTTCCTCCAGGGCGGTGATGCCGGCGCTGCCCGCGTTCGCCGCCGCGAGCCGGGCGGCCTCGGCCTCCAACAGCGTGCGCACGGTGAGGAGTTGGTCGGCCTCGTCCTCGGTGGGTTCGTGCACGAAGGCGCCCTGGGCGGGCCGCAGATCGACCCAGCCCTCGGTGTTCAGCCGCTGCAGCGCCTCCCGCACCGGCTGCCGGGAGACCCCGAGGTGTCCGGCGAGTTCGCTCTCGACGAGATGCTGGCCGGGCTGCAGTGCACGGGTGGTGATGAGTTCGAGCAGCGCCTCGTAGACACGGTCGCGCAGCGGGCCGGGTCGTTCGAGCTTGGGCACTGCACCCTGCGGCAGTCCTGTCGACAGCATCGCGGTCCCCCTCCTCGGCGGGCCGTGCACCACAGCTGTGAAGCCGGTGTCAGCGGACACCCAGTATCGATTGTCTTTCGTCTACAGTCTACGGCGCACAGGGGCCACGGAAACGGGGAGTCGTTCTCGTCACACCTCGACGTGCCGCGTGCTCAGGGACAGCGCACGACCTGCCCGGCGTACGACAGGTTCCCGCCGAAGCCGAAGAGCAGCACGGGGTCCCCCGTGGAGATCGCGCCCTGCTCCACCAGCTTGGAGAACGCGAGCGGGATGCTCGCGGCCGACGTGTTGCCGGATTCGATGACATCGCGGGCGACCACGGCGTTCACGGCGCCGATCTTCTCCGCGAGGGGTTCGATGAGGCGCAGGTTGGCCTGGTGGAGGACGACCGCGGCGAGGTCGGCGGGGGCGAGTCCGGCCCGCTCGCAGGCCTGGCGGGCGAGGGGCGGCAGCCGGGTGGTGGCCCACCGGTAGACGCTCTGCCCCTCCTGCGCGAACCGCGCGGGCTGCCCCTCGATCCGCACCGCGTTCCCCATCTCGGGTACCGATCCCCACAGCACGGGCCCGATCCCGGGCTCCTCCCCCGGTGCCGCCGCCTCCACGACGGCGGCCCCCGCCCCGTCGCCGACGAGCACGCAGGTGGTGCGGTCGGTCCAGTCGGCCACCTCGGACATCTTGTCGGCGCCGATGACAAGTGCGCGGGTCGCCGCTCCCGCGCGGATGGTGTGGTCGGCGGTGGCCAGCGCGTGGGTGAAACCGGCGCAGACGACGTTGATGTCCATCGCGGCGGGCGAGGGGACGCCGAGCCGGGCGGCGACACGGGCGGCCATGTTCGGGGAGCGGTCGATCGCGGTGGAGGTGGCGACGAGGACCAGGTCGATGTCGCCGGGGGCGAGGCCGGCCGCCGCGAGCGCCTTGGCGGCGGCGTGGGCGGCGAGCTCGTCGACGGGTTCGTCGGGGCCGGCGATGCGGCGCGTGCGGATGCCGACCCGGCTCCTGATCCACTCGTCGTTGGTGTCGACCATGCCCGCCAGGTCCTCGTTGGTGAGGACCTTGGCGGGCTGGTAGTGACCGACGGCCGTGATGCGCGAGCCGTTCATGGGTGGATCCCCCTCGTTGCCTCAGGTAGCGGGATCTTCCAGTCTGATCAGTGACTCGCGGGTACGACGGCAGGTAATGCCACAGGAAACAGGCGCCGAGGTTGTCACTTCCGTCATCCCCTCGGGCGCCCGAACATATCCCGAACACTTCCCGAACGGTCACCCGGTGAACAACTGGGTCACCTTCTGTACGAGCTCGTAGACGCCGTAGGCGAGCGGCGCCCCCACCCACAGCCAGGCGAAGGCGATCAGCCCCCGCCTGTCAGGCGGACTCTGACTGCTGTCGCTGGACATCGACGGCCTCCTGCCTCGGTGCGGGGATGTGGTGACGGACGTTGACGGGCCGTACGAGTTCGTTGGCGACGAAGCCGACGACGAGCAGCCCGATCATGATGACGAAGGACAGGCCGTACAGCGACGAGCCGTGCTTGCCGGCGTCCTCCTGCCGGTCGGCGATCCAGTTCACGATCAGCGGGCCGAGGACGCCGGCCGTGGACCAGGCGGTGAGCAGCCGGCCGTGGATCGCGCCGACCTGGTAGGTCCCGAAGAGGTCCTTCAGATAGGCGGGGACGGTGGCGAACCCACCGCCGTAGAAGGACAGGATCACCAGCGCGCACAGGATGAACAGCGGTTTCGACGAGTCGCCGAACAGCGCGATCAGCGCGTACATCACCGCGCCCACGCCCAGGTAGACGCGGTAGATGTTCTTGCGGCCGATCAGGTCGGAGGTGGACGACCAGCCGATCCGGCCGGCCATGTTGGCCGCCGACAGCAGGGCGACGAAGCCGGCCGCGGCCGACACCGACACCGGGGTCGAGGTGTCCGCGAAGAAGTCCGTGATCATCGGCGCGGCCTTCTCCAGGATGCCGATGCCGGCGGTGACGTTCATGCAGAGCACGACCCACAGGCACCAGAACTGCGGGGTGCGCACGGCGCTGCGGGCGGCGACCTGCGGGCCCGCGAGGGCGCTCGGCGCCCCCTCGACCGGCTTCTCGGAGCGCGGCACCCGCACCAGCAGCACGCCCAGGGTCATGAAGACGGCGTAGGTGAGCCCGTGGACGAGGAACGCGAGCGCGATGCCCGAGCTGTCGCTGCCGAAGGACTCCAGCATCTGGGCCGACCAGGGCGAGGCGATGAGCGCGCCGCCGCCGAAGCCCATGATGGCGATGCCGGTGGCCATACCGGGCCGGTCCGGGAACCACTTGATCAGCGTGGAGACCGGGGAGATGTAGCCGATGCCGAGGCCGATGCCGCCGACGAACCCGTAGCCGAGGACGATCAGCCAGTACTGCTCAGTGGCCGCGCCGAGGGCGGAGATCAGGAAGCCGGACGAGAAACAGATCAGCGCCACGGTCATCGCCCAGCGCGGTCCGTTGCGCTCCACGAGCGTGCCGCCGAACGCGGCCGACAGGCCCAGCATGACGATGCCGAGTTGGAACGGCAGCGCGCTCTGCGTGCCGCTGAGGTCGAGGGCTGATTCGAGGGGCGGCTTGAACACGCTCCAGGCGTAGGCCTGGCCGATGGAGAGGTGGACCGAGAGGGCGGCGGGCGGGACCAGCCAGCGGCTCCATCCCGGGGGTGCGACTGGGGGACTCATGATCCCCGACGGTAGGAAGTCGGCGAGGAGTTGAGAAGGCGGCGCGTCGACGGTGTGCGATGAACGGTATCCAGAACGCGCCGAACGGTCAGACCGACCGGTTTCGCGTCCGTCCCGTCGCCCCCGGTCCTGCGCGAACCCTTGCTGCTCCAACTTCCATACTGTAGACAATATTTCGTCGACACAGTTCGACAGTTCCTCGGTACCCTCGACCGAACGGAGCTTCCTCGCATGAAAGTCGCAGTACTCGGCGCCGGAGCCATCGGCGCCTATGTCGGTGCCGCGCTCCACCGCGCGGGCGCCGACGTGCATCTTGTCGCCCGTGGACCGCATCTGGCGGCCATGAGGCGGCACGGAGTACGGGTGCTCAGCCCGCGCGGCGACTTCACCGCCCGTGCCCATGCCACCGACGACCCGGCCGAGATCGGCCCGGTCGACTTCGTCCTCCTGGGCCTGAAGGCCAACTCGTACGCGGCGTGCGGGCCGTTGATCGAGCCTCTCCTCGACGACTCCACCGCGGTGATCGCCGCCCAGAACGGCATCCCCTGGTGGTACTTCCACCGGCACGGCGGCCCGCATGACGGCCACCGCGTCGAGAGCGTGGACCCGAACGGCGCGGTCAGTGCGGTGCTCGCGCCCGAACGGGCCATCGGCTGCGTGGTCTACGCGGCGACCGAACTTCAGGGGCCGGGAGTCGTACGGCACCTCGAAGGAACCCGGTTCTCCGTCGGCGAGCCCGACCGCGGCATCTCGGCACGCTGTCTGGCCTTCAGCGAGGCCATGCGGGCCGGCGGTCTGAAGTGCCCGGTGGAGCCGGAGTTGCGCAACGACATCTGGCTCAAGCTGCTCGGCAACATCTCCTTCAACCCGATCAGCGCGCTGGCCCGCGCCACCATGCGGCAGATGTGCCTGCACGGCGGCACGCGCAAGGTCATCGAGATCATGATGTCCGAGACGCTCGCGGTCGCGGAGGCCCTCGGCTGCGAGGTCGGCGTCTCCATCGAGCGCCGTCTCGCGGGCGCCGAACGGGTCGGCGACCACCGCACCTCCACGCTCCAGGACCTGGAGCGCGGCAAGCCGCTGGAACTCGACGTGCTGCTCGCGGCCGTCGTCGAACTGGCGGAGATCACCGGCGTCCAGGTGCCCACCCTGCGGACCGTGCACGCCATCTCGGACCTGCTCGCGCTGCGGAGCGCCGCATGAGGAGTGCGTACGGAGAGCGTCGTATGAGGAGCGTCCTATGAGGAGCGTCCTATGAGGAAACGCGAACGGACCCCGAAGACCTACACCCGGCTCACCCACCCCCTGGTCCGGGACTCGCGCGACGAGCCGTTCCGGCAGGCGAGTTGGGAGGAGGCCCTGGACCGGGCGGCGCGCGGCATCGGGGCGGCGCGCGGCGCGTTCGGGATGTTCTCCTGCGCCCGCGCCACCAACGAGATGAACTACGTGGCGCAGAAGTTCGCCCGTGTCGTGATGGGCACCAACAACGTCGACTCCTGCAACCGGACCTGTCACGCCCCGAGCGTCGCCGGCCTCTCCGCCGCCTTCGGATCGGGCGGCGGGACGTCCTCGTACGAGGAGATCGAGCACACCGACGTCATCGTGATGTGGGGCTCCAACGCCCGCTTCGCGCATCCGATCTTCTTCCAGCACGTGTTGAAGGGCGTCCACAACGGCGCCCGCATGTACGCGGTCGACCCACGCCGGACGTCCACGGCCGAGTGGGCGGAGAGCTGGCTCGGCCTGAACGTCGGCACGGACATCCCGATGGCGCACGCGATCGGCCGCGAGATCATCCACGCGGGGCTGGCGAACGAGGCGTTCGTCGAGCGTGCGACCAGCGGCTTCGAGGAGTACCGCGAGCTCGTCGAGCCGTGGACGCTGTCCCTGGCCGAGAAGGTGACGGGTGTACCGGCCGCCGCCATCCGGGAGTTGGCGCACGCCTACGCCCGCGCCGAGCGTGCCCAGCTGTGCTGGACCCTCGGCATCACCGAGCATCACAACGGCACCGACAACGTCCGCGCGCTGATCAACCTCTGCCTGCTGACCGGGCACGTCGGCCGCTACGGCTCGGGGTTGCAGCCCCTGCGCGGCCAGAACAACGTGCAGGGCGGCGGCGACATGGGCGCCATCCCCAACCGGCTGCCCGGCTTCCAGGACATCCTCGACCCCGGCACCCGGCTGAAGTTCGAGTCCGCGTGGGACACCGTCATCCAGCCCCACTACGGCATGAACCTGACCGAGATGTTCGAGGCGATGGAGGAGGGCACGCTCAAGGCGGTCTACTGCATCGGCGAGAACCCGGCGCAGTCGGAGGCCGACAGCGAGCAGGCCGTGCGGCGCATGAGCCAGCTGGACTTCCTCGTCGTGCAGGACATCTTCCTCACCAGAACCGCCGAGTTGGCGGACGTCGTCCTGCCCGCCACCGCGGGATGGGCCGAGACCGACGGCACCACCACCAACAGCGAGCGGCGCGTTCAGCGGGTCCGCCGGGCCGTCACCCCGCCCGGTGAGGCACGCGAGGACATCGACATCATCTGCGAACTGGCCGCACGGCTCGGCCACGAGTGGAAGTACGCCGACTCGGAGGCTGTCTGGAACGAGCTGCGCTCGGTCTCCCCGGACCACTACGGGATGACGTACGACCGTCTGGCGGAGCACCAGGGCATCCAGTGGCCCTGCCCCGACACCGACAGGATCGAACCGACGTATCTGCACGGCCGGTTGTGGGAGTCCGACCCGGTCGAACGCGGCCGGCTCGCCCCCTTCGGGCTCGTCCAGCACGATCCCCCGGTCGATCTGACCGACGAGCGGTACCCGATCCGGCTGACCACCGGCCGACGGCTCGACTCGTACAACACCGGTGTCCAGAGCGGGAGTTTCGCCTCCCCGCTCCGGCGCGGCGAGTTCGTCGAACTGTGCCCGGAGGACGCCGAACGGTACGGAGTCGTGGTCGGTGAGGAGGTGCGGGTCAGCTCGCGGCGCGGCGCGGTCGTCGCGCCGGTGTGGATCGACACCGCCCTGCGGCCCGGGCTGGCCTTCATGACCATGCACTTTCCCGACGAGGTGGACACCAACCAGCTGACGATCGAGGCCAATTGCCCGATCGCGGGGACGGCGGAGTTCAAGGCGTCGGCGATCCGCATCGAGAAGCTTCCGGTCGTGACCTACGTGAGGTGAGGCAGTGGACCTGCACTTCGGTGACAGCAAACCGACGGACGAGGAGCGGGCCGCGGTCGACGCGCTGCTGGGCCCGCCCGAGTCCTCCTGGGAGGGGGCCGACCGCGATGAGATGAGGGCCGCCGACCTGAGGTGGGCCCGTGGAGGTCGCGCGGCCCGGGACCGCCGCGACCAGCTGTTGCCGGGGCTGCACGCGATCAACGACCGGATCGGCTGGATCAGCGAGGGCGCCCTGGGCTATCTGTGCCGGCGGCTGACGGTGCCGCCCGCGGAGGCGTACGGGGTGGCCACCTTCTACGCGATGTTCTCCGTGAGACCCAGGCCCGCGACCGTGCTGCACGTGTGCACGGACCTGGCGTGCGCGGCGGCCGGGGCGTCCGAGCTGTGCGCCGGGATCGAGTCCCGGCTGGGCCCCGGCAGCGGTGTCCTGGTGGAGCGCGGCCCCTGCCTGGGCCTGTGCGAACGGGCTCCGGCGGCACTCGCGATCAAGGCCGGCGATCCGGTGCGTACGGCGGTCTCGGCGCCGGCGACCGTACACCGGGCCGTACTCGCCGCGAGCGCACCCGACTCGGCCCCCGAGGAGCCGTCCGCGGCGATGGCGGTGCCGCAGGCGGGCGACCCCTCGCTGACCCTGCTGCGCCGCGTCGGCGTCGTCGATCCCGCGAGCCTCGACGATTACCGCGCCCACGGCGGCTACACCGCGCTGCGCCGGGCCTTCGAGCTGGGTCCCGCCGGGGTGATCCGCGAGGTGACCGACTCCGGCCTGGTCGGGCGTGGTGGCGCCGCCTTCCCCACCGGCCGCAAATGGCAGGCGACGGCGTCCCAGCCCGACCATCCGCACTACCTGGTGTGCAACGCCGACGAGTCCGAGCCGGGCACCTTCAAGGACCGCGTGCTCATGGAGGGCGATCCGTACGCGCTGGTGGAGGCGATGACGATCGCGGCGTACGCGACCGGCGCGCACCGGGGCCACCTCTACCTCCGCGGTGAGTATCCGCGGGCGATCCGCCGGATGCGGCACGCCCTCGACCAGGCGCGCGCCCGGGGTCTGCTCGGCGACGACGTACTCGGCCAGGGCTACGCCTTCGACATAGAGATCCGGCGTGGCGCGGGCGCGTACATCTGCGGTGAGGAGACCGCCCTGTTCAACTCGATCGAGGGCCACCGGGGCGAGCCGCGCTCGAAGCCGCCCTTCCCGGTCGAGAAGGGCCTGTTCGGCAAGCCCACGGTCGAGAACAACGTCGAGACGCTGGTCAACGTGGGGCCGATCCTCACGATGGGCGCCCCGGCGTACGCGGCGATCGGCACGGAGCGTTCCACCGGGCCGAAGCTGTTCTGCGTGTCGGGCAGCGTGGAGCGGCCCGGGATCTACGAGCTGCCGTTCGGTGCGACGCTGGGCGAGCTGCTCGCCCTCGCCGGGGTGCGCGGGGGGTTGCGGGCGGTGCTGCTCGGCGGGGCGGCCGGCGGTTTCGTACGGCCGGACGAACTGGACATCCCGCTCACCTTCGAAGGCACCCGGGAGGCGGGCACCACCCTCGGTTCGGGGGTGGTGATGGCCTTCGACGACACGATCCCCCTGCCCCGTCTGCTGCTCCGCATCGCCGAGTTCTTCCGGGACGAGTCGTGCGGGCAGTGCGTGCCGTGCCGGGTCGGGACCGTGCGCCAGGAGGAGGCGCTGCACCGGATCGTGGACCGCACGGGCGCCGCCGCGGCCGATGACATCGCCCTGCTCAGGGAGGTGGGCCGAGCGATGCGCGACGCCTCGATCTGCGGTCTGGGACAGACCGCGTGGAACGCCGTGGAATCCGCCATCGACCGTCTGGGGGCGTACGAATGACCGTGACACCGTTGGGGATTCCCCGCCGTCTGCTGGAGTTCACGATCGACGGGGAGGAGGCCAGGGTGCCCGAGGGGTCGACGATCCTCGACGCCTGCCGGGCGGCCGGGAAGGACATCCCGACCCTCTGCCAGGGCGACACCCTCACCCCGAAGAACGCCTGCCGGGTCTGCGTCGTCGAGGTCGAGGGGGCCAGGACCCTCGTCCCGGCCTGCTCCCGCAAGGCTGAACCCGGTATGGAGGTGCGGACCGACACCGAACGCGCCCGGCACAGCCGCAAGATCGTCCTCGAACTGCTGGCCTCCTCGGTCGACCTGTCGACCACCCCCCAGGTCGCCGAGTGGATCAAGGAGTACGAGGCGAAACCGGACCGCTTCGGCCCGGACGCGGCCCGGCTCGACGAGGAACCGAAGATCGACAACGACCTGTACGTCCGCGACTACGACAAGTGCGTCCTCTGCTACAAGTGCGTGGACGCCTGCGGCGACCAGTGGCAGAACACCTTCGCGATCTCCGTCACGGGCCGCGGTTTCGACGCCCGGATCGCCGTCGAGCACGACGCCCCGCTCACCGACTCGGCGTGCGTCTACTGCGGCAACTGCATCGAGGTGTGTCCCACGGGGGCGCTGTCCTTCAAGTCGGAGTTCGACCTGCGGGCGGCGGGTACCTGGGACGAGTCGGCACAGACCGAGACGACCACGGTGTGCGCGTACTGCGGAGTGGGCTGCAATCTGACGCTGCACGTGCAGGACAATGAGATCGTGAAGGTCACCTCGCCGCACGACAACCCGGTGACCCACGGCAATCTCTGCATCAAGGGCCGTTTCGGCTACCAGCACGTACAGAACCGGGGCTGATCAGGACATGGGACGAGTCACGGAACGACGCAAGGTGATCCGGATCCGGGACGGGGTGGTCTCCAGCCGCCCGGACACGCTCGTCGCCGAGGAACCACTGGAGATCCGGCTGAACGGCAAGCCGCTGGCGATCACGATGCGCACGCCGGGCGACGACTTCGCGCTCGCCGCCGGTTTCCTGGTGAGCGAGGGGGTGCTGGCCGCCGCGTCCGACCTGCTGAACATCGTCTACTGCGCGGGCGCGACGGTGGACGGTTCCAACTCGTACAACGTGGTGGACGTGCGGACGGCGCCGGACGTGCCGATACCCGACATCACGCTGGAGCGGAACGTCTACACCACCTCGTCCTGCGGACTGTGCGGAAAGGCGAGCCTCGACGCCGTCCGTACGACGGCCCGCTGGCCCATCTCCGACACTCCCCCGGTCCGTGTCGAACCGGAACTGCTCGCGCGCCTCCCCGACCGGCTGCGCGCGGCCCAACGGGTCTTCGACCGGACCGGGGGTCTGCACGCGGCGGCCCTGTTCACCGAGGAAGGGGAGCTGGTCGACGTCCGGGAGGACGTTGGCCGGCACAACGCGGTCGACAAGCTGGTCGGCCGTGCCCTGCAGAACGGGGACCTGCCGCTGTCCCGCACGATCCTGCTGGTGTCGGGCCGGGCGTCCTTCGAGTTGGCGCAGAAGGCCGTGATGGCGGGCATTCCGGTGCTCGCGGCGGTGTCCGCGCCCTCCTCCCTGGCCGTGGACCTTGCCGTCGAGACGGGCCTGACCCTGGTCGGATTCCTGCGAGGCAGTTCCATGAACGTGTACGCGGGCGAGGACCGCATCGCCCTGCGGGCCGCGGCCGCCCAGGGCTGACCGGTTCCCCCCGCTACACGGCGGCGGGGCCCCGAACGGCGGGGAGCGCCCCCTGCGCCGCAGGGGCTCCGCCTCACTCCGGCGCCCGGCCCGGGTCGAGCGCTCAGACGAAGCGCACCTCGGCCGCCGTCACCACCGTGCCCAGGCGCGGGAAGTCGAGCCGTACCGACGCCTCGTGCTCGGCGGAGGTGAGCGCCGCCATGGCGTCCTCGACGAAGACGAGGTCGAAGCCGAGGTCCGAGGCGGCGCGGGCGGTGGACTCGACACCGAGGTTGGTGGCGATACCGCCGAACACGAGTGTGGTGACGCCGAGTTCACGCAGACGCTCGTCCAGGCCCGTGCCGTGGAAGGCGCCGATCGTCCGCTTCACGATCTCGACGTCGCCCTCCCGGGCCAGACCGGTCACCAGCCCGCTGCCGGGCGGCTGCTCGGGGACGCCGGGACGCTCGACACGCACCACGACGACACGCGCGCCGGCCGCCCGGAATGCCGCGGCCAACTCCTCACCCACGGCGAGGACTTCGGTTCCCTTAAGGGGTTCGAGCGGCAGCGCGACGATGCGTTCCATCAGGTCGA
Organism: Streptomyces sp. NPDC050997; assembly: GCF_040660135.1. Taxonomy (NCBI): domain Bacteria; kingdom Bacillati; phylum Actinomycetota; class Actinomycetes; order Kitasatosporales; family Streptomycetaceae; genus Streptomyces; species Streptomyces sp. NPDC050997. Next base: position 131,739 of record NZ_JBFAGK010000015.1, on the reverse strand, counting down.
CGAGTACGAGGGCGGTGCGCGCGGGATCGAGCGCCAGGCCGGAATCGGCGGTGTGGGGTGCGGTCATGACGGAACGTTATCCGCCGCCAGCCCTCCGTACCGGAAATCCGGACCAACAGGCCCGTGAACTGGTCCCGTTCGGCCGGTGACGGCGGGGCGAGCACCGACGCGGAACCCGGCGCCGCAACGGCCCCCGTGACGGACACCGTGCTGTGGCTGCCCATGGACCCGACGAGTGACAGCCGCTAACGTCCCGGAGGGTGCCCGAGGACGTACGAGCACGACAGCGAACGGGAGCCGGGCTCGGCATACTGCTGGCCCTGGCTCTCGCGGCCGTGCTGCTCAGCGCGTTCCCCGACGACGACCGGGGGAACGCCGACGGCTGCGCCGCGCACACCGTCGGCGCGTGGTCCGCCGACGACCGCCTCACCACCGAGTTCGCCCGTTACGGCGACGACGCCACCCGGGCCGACGACTGGACCGGCGGCGACGGCACCCACTCGGTGCGGCTGCCGGACGGCCGGCTGCTGTGGCTGTTCTCGGACACCTACCTGGGCCAGGTGCACGGCCCGCCGAACCCGGTCGGCGAGTCCTACGCCTGGCGGGACGGCACCGCGCCCCTGGTGCGCAACTCGGCCGTCGTGATGCGCGACGGCCGGCTGGAGACCACGCTCCCCGCCCCTCTCTTCCCCGACCCGGGCCCCCGCCAGTGGCGCTGGCCGGTCGCGGCCCGCGTCGAGCCCCGCTCCCCCGGATCGTCCGAGCAGGTCCTGCGGGTGCTGCTGTGGGTGCGCACGGCGGGCGCGGCGCCGTGGGTGTTCGGGGTGCCCACCGCCACCGAGGTCGCCACGCTCTCGCTGCCCGACCTGCGGGTGGAGTCCGTCGTCAAGGTGCTCGACCAGCAGCTTGTCCAGGATCCGTCCCGGCGGGTGCTCTTCGGTACCACGCTGGTCGAACGGGGCGACTGGACCTACGTCTTCGGCGGCGACGACGGTCAGGCCGCGTCCCGCCCCGCCTCACACGCGTACGTGGCGCGGGTGCCCGCGGGCGGGCTCGGTGATCCCGCCGCCTGGGAGTACTGGGACGGCTCCGCCTGGGTGGCGCGCGCCCGTCCGGGTGCCGTACTCGGGGACGGGCGGCGCACCGGGGTGGGCAGCGCGTTCTCGGTGGTGCGCCGGGGCGGGACGTACCTCCTGTTCACGATGGCCGCGGGGACGCGGGGGCTGACCACGGTGACGTCGTACTGGGCCTGCTCCCCCACCGGCCCCTGGCGCGGCCCGGCGAAGGGCTTCACCCCCGCGCTGCCGCCCGGCCAGGTCGCCGCGTACAACCCGCAGGCGCACCCCGAACTGAGCGCCGGCGGGCGGCTGGTGCTCAGCTACGACGTGAACTGGCTGGAGCCCACCGGCGCCGCGGCGCAGCTCAGCCGGAATGTGTCCCTGTACCGACCGCGGTTCGTGACGCTGCGGCCGGTGCCGACGGGGTGACCTCCTCGGGCACATCGCGCGAGCGGCGCTTGGCGATGACCGCGCACACCATCAGCTGCATCTGGTGGAAGAGCATCAGCGGCAGCACGGCCAGCGCGGCCTGCGCGCCGAACAGGACGCTCGCCATCGGCAGCCCGGCGGCGAGGGACTTCTTCGAGCCGGCGAACTGGATCGTGATCCGGTCCTCCCGGCCGAAGCGCAGTCCCTTGCCGCCGTACCAGGTCAGGGTGAGCATCACGGCGAGCAGGACGGCCTCGACGACCAGCAGACCGGCGAGCCGGACGGGGCTCACCTGGTGCCAGATGCCCTGGACCATGCCCTCACTGAAGGCGGTGTAGACGACGAGGAGGATCGATCCGCGGTCGACCAGACCGAGGACCTTCTTGTGACGTGTGACGAACCCTCCGATCCAGCGGCGCAGCACTTGCCCCGCGAGGAACGGCACCAGCAGCTGCAGCACGATCTCCAGGAGCGAGTCGGCCGAGAAGCCGCCGGTGCCGCTGCCGAGCAGGGCGGCGGCGAGCAGCGGGGTGACGACGATGCCGACCAGGGAGGAGAAGGAGCCGGCGCAGATCGCGGCGGGCACGTTGCCGCGGGCCATCGAGGTGAAGGCGATCGAGGACTGGACGGTCGACGGGACCAGGGTGAGGAAGAGCAGGCCCTGGTAGAGCGGGTGGGTCAGGAACACCGGCACGAGTCCGCGGGCGGCCAGTCCCAGCAGCGGGAAGGCGACGAACGTGCACGCCAGCACCGTGGCGTGGAGCCGCCAGTGCTTGAGCCCGTCCAGGGCCTCACGGGTCGACAGCCGGGCGCCGTAGAGGAAGAAGAGGAAGGCGATGGCGGCCGTGGAGGCGCCGGAGGCCACATCGGCGCCCGTCCCGCGCGCGGGCAGCAGGGCCGCGAGGCCCACCGTCCCGAGCAGCAGCAGGATGTAGGGGTCGATCGGCATCCAACTCGGCCATCGCAGGCGTTTCACGGTGCTCCACTTGCTGATTGTCCTGGTGCGTGTGCGTGTGCGTGTTCGTGGGCCCGGAAGGGCCCCTCCCATCGTCCTCCCGCGGCCCTTGATCGGGAATCCTGCATACCACTCTGACTGTCATCATGTTGCGCGATAACCTGAGCTTGTGTATGACCCGTCCCAGCTGCGTACGTTCCTCGCGGTGGCCCAGACGCTCAGCTTCACGCAGGCCGCCCAGCGCCTCGGCCTGCGCCAGTCCACCGTCAGCCAGCACGTACGCCGTCTGGAGGACGCCACCGGGCGGCAGCTGTTCAGCCGGGACACGCACTCGGTGGAGCTGACGGAGGACGGCGAGGCGATGCTCGGCTTCGCGCGCCGGATCCTCGCGGTGCACGAGCAGGCGACGGCGTTCTTCACGGGGACCCGGGTGCGCGGCCGGCTGCGTTTCGGCGCGTCGGAGGACTTCGTGCTGACCCGGCTGCCGGAGATCCTGGAGGGCTTCCGCTACGACCATCCCGAGGTCGACCTGGAGCTGACGGTCGAGCTGTCGGGCACGCTGCACGAGCAACTGGTGGCCGGGAAACTGGACCTGGTGCTGGCCAAGCGGCGCCCCGAGGACCCGCACGGCCGGCTGGTGTGGCGCGACGAGCTGTCATGGATCGGCGCGGAACGACTGCGGCTCGACCCGGACCGTCCGGTGCCGCTGATCGTGTACCCCCCGCCCGGCATCACCCGGGCGCTCGCCCTGGAGGCCCTGGAACGCCAGGGCCGGGCCTGGCGCATCGCCTGCACCAGCGGCAGCCTCAACGGCCTGATCGCCGCGGCCCGCGCCGGCCTCGGCGTGATGGCCCACTCCCGGGGACTGATCCCGCCGGGCCTGGTACGGGCACCGGAGCGAGCAGAGCTGCCGGAACTCGGCCACGTCGACTTCGTCCTCGTCCACGGCCGCCGCCGCACCTCGGCCCAGGGCGCGGCGGACGCCCTGGCGGCGGCGATCCTGGCGGGCGGGGAACGCTTGCAGCGGCGGGGGACCTGACCGACGGAGCCGGGCACGCGGCGCGGCCGTGCGTTCCCTTGGTGACGGGGCTCGACCGGGCGGGGGTGGTCGCCGGGCTGACGGCCGTAGTCGGTGGGGCGCTGGTCAGGCCGGCCCGCGGTGGCCGGGGCCCGGTGACGGATCGGGCCGTCGGGACGCTGACGGAAGAGAGGGTCAGGCGCTGACGCCGGGGGCCGACCGCACACCCTTCGGACGGGCCTGTCAACAGAGCAGAAGGGCGTAATCGGGTCGTACAGATTCAGTGGAGATTGCGGGACCGAAACCCGTGCAACCGTCAGCTTTCTGTCCGACCCTTCCCCATGTGAGCGCATTTCGCGTTACTGACCAGCGCATACCTGAGCACTCTTCGTGTTCGTCCCCCCTCCCGCCCCTGTCCCGGGTGGGGTAGCTTTCACCGCGCTGCGGGGAGCGACACAAGAAGCCGGGAGCGGGGTTTGCGCGAGTTCACCAACCCTCCGTTGGCGTTGGCACCGCCGGTGGGCGGTCTGGCCGATGTCGTTTTCCAACATGCCCAGGAAGACCCTCTCTATATCGCGCTCGGCCGCAAGGGCGAGGACGGCGAGTGGCGGGATGTGACCTCCGCGGAGTTCCGCGACGAGGTCCTGGCCCTCGCCAAGGGCCTGCTCGCCCAGGGCATCCGCTTCGGCGACCGGGTCGCGATCATGTCCCGCACCCGCTACGAGTGGACGCTCTTCGACTTCGCGCTGTGGACGATCGGCGCCCAGGTGGTGCCGGTCTACCCCACCTCCTCGGCGGAGCAGTGCTTCTGGATGCTGTACGACGCCGAGTGCACGGCGGCGGTCGTGGAGAACGAGGACCACTCGATGACCATCGCCACGGTCATCGACCGGCTGCCGCGGCTGCGTCAGCTGTGGCAGCTGGACTCGGGCGCCCTGCAGGCGATGTACGACGCCGGCGCCCACATCGACGACGAGGTGGCGCACCGGCACCTGCGGGCGGTCACCCCGGACTCGGTCGCCACGATCATCTACACCTCCGGCACCACCGGCCGCCCCAAGGGCTGTGTCATCTCGCACGGCAACTTCATGTACGAGGCGGACACCGTCATCCGGCGCTGGGAGTCGGTGTTCCACTCCAAGAAGGGTGACGAGGCGGCGACCCTGCTGTTCCTCCCGCTCGCGCATGTCTTCGGGCGGATGGTGGAGGTCGCCGCGATCCGCGGCAGGGTGAAGTTCGGCCACCAGCCGCAGATGAGCGCGGCCGCCCTGCTGCCCGACCTGGCCGCGTTCAAGCCGACGTTCTTCCTCGGGGTGCCGTACATCTTCGAGAAGGTCTTCAACTCCGCCCGACGCAAAGCGGAGAAGGAGGGCAAGGCCGGGCCGTTCGGGAAGGCCGTCGAGGTCGCCGTGAAGTACGCGGAGGCCACGGAGGCGAAGGCCTGGGGCATCGGGCCGGGCCCGTCGGCGGGTCTGCGCATGCAGCACCAGCTTTTCGACAAGCTCGTCTACTCCAAGATGCGGGCGGCGATGGGCGGCCGCATCCGGCACGCGATGACGGGCGGCTCGGGCATGGACCGGCGGCTCGGTCTGTTCTTCGCGGGCGCGGGCGTGTACATCTACGAGGGCTACGGGCTCACCGAGACCACCGCCGCCGCCACCGCCAACCCGCCCGAGCGCACCCGCTACGGCACGGTCGGACAGCCCATCCCCGGCATGACCGTGCACATCGCGGACGACGGCGAGATCTGGCTGCGGGGCGACAACGTCTTCCAGGGCTATCTCAACAACCCCAAGGCCACCGACGAGTCCCTGCACGACGGCTGGCTGGCCACCGGCGACCTGGGCTCCCTGGACGAGGACGGCTACCTCACGATCACCGGCCGCAAGAAGGAGATCCTGGTGACCTCCGGCGGCAAGAGCGTGTCGCCCGGTGCCCTGGAGGAACGCGTCCGCGACCATCCGCTGGTCGCCCAGTGCATCGTCGTCGGCAACGACCGCCCGTACATCGCCGCCCTGGTCACCCTGGACCAGGAGGCCGTCGAGCACTGGCTGACGATGCGCGGCAAACCGCAGATGCCGGCGGCCCAACTGGTGCGCGACGCCGACCTGGAGACCGAGGTCAGGCGTGCGGTGGTCGCCGCCAACACCCTGGTCTCGCAGGCCGAGTCGATCCGCACCTTCCGCATCCTGGCCCAGCCCTTCACCGAGGAGCACGGTCTGCTGACGCCGTCGCTGAAGCTGAAGCGCAAGGCGATCGAGAACGCGTACGGCAACGAGGTCGAGGCGCTGTACCGGGCCTAGTGACGCCTAGCTGATACCTACTTTGAAGATGGTGAGGTCCAGGGAGCTGACCGGCTTCACCCGGATCAGCCGGGTCTCGCCTGGCCGCAGGGTCGCGCTGTAGGAGTCGGCGATCACGGGGCGGCGGCCGGGCGGTTCGCGGGCCGCGCGCTCGCGGCCGGGGCCGGGGGCGGGGGCGACTCGTTCGGCAGCGCCATAGAGATTCGCGGCACGAGGCGGCATGGTCAATGGTCCGGACCGAAGAGATCGGATGCGTTTCCGGCCAATCTCCGACCCATCCGCGGACAATCTGTGGCCAGTCCCGTACTCCTCACGCTGACCCATCAGTCAGTTCCGATGGATTCAGACGGATTCCGCGGTCAGGAATGCATCACGGCCCGTGATCGTTGACGATGGGAGTGACATCTGCCGACAACCGTAAGGATCAAGAGCTCGTGAGCAGCAAGGTCCCCCCGATCAACCTCAACAACGGCATCGAGATGCCCCAGCTGGGTTTCGGCGTCTGGCAGGTGCCGGACGACGAGGCGCAGCAGGCGGTCACCACCGCGCTGGAGGCCGGGTACCGCAGCATCGACACAGCGGCGATCTACGGCAATGAAGAGGGCACCGGCAAGGCCATCGCCGCATCCGGCGTCCCGCGCGAGAACCTCTTCGTCACCACCAAGCTCTGGAACAGCGACCAGGGGTACGACGCCACGCTGCGCGCCTTCGACACCTCACTGGAGAAGCTCGGCCTGGACTACGTGGACCTGTACCTGATCCACTGGCCCACCCCGTCCCGGGACTTGTACGTCGACACGTACAAGGCGTTCGAGAAGCTGCACGCCGACGGCCGGATCCGGGCGATCGGTGTCTCCAACTTCGAACCCGAGCACCTGGAGCGGCTGATCGCCGAGACGTCCGTCATCCCGGCCGTCGACCAGATCGAGCTGCACCCGCACCTTCAGCAGCGTGCGGCCCGCGAATACCACGCCGAGCAGGGCATCGCGACCGAGGCTTGGTCGCCGCTCGGCTCGGGCAAGGGCCTCCTGGAGGTCCCGGCGATCGTGGCCATCGCACAGAAGCACGGCCGCACCCCGGCCCAGGTCGTGCTGCGCTGGCACCTCCAGCTCGGCAACGTGGTGATCCCCAAGTCCGTGACCCCGGCCCGGATCAAGGAGAACATCGAGGTGTTCGACTTCAGCCTGGACACCGAGGACCTGGCGGCGATCAGCGCGCTGAACGAGGACCGTCGCCTGGGTCCCGACCCGTCGACGTTCAATCAGGCCTGAACCCACTCGGCCCAGCGCCCCGGGACCGCCGTAACGGCCCCCGGGGCGTTGTCGTACCCGGCCTGTGAACAGAAGTCGCGACGGACTCCCCTCCGGTGGGATTGACGCGGCCATGCCGAGGGGGCACCTTGGACCCGCAAGGTAAGGAAACTTTCCTAACAGAAGGGTCCCCCACAGTGCGCACCCGACCACTGACCCTCTCCATGGCCTGCGCGGCCGCCCTGCTCGCCGCCGGAGTGCTCCCCGCGACCGCCTCCGGCGCCACCTCACCGACATCCGCCCAGGAGGGCACGGTCAGCGCGGCCGACCTGCTCGCCAAGGTGACGAGTTGCTCGCAGATATCCAACGGCAAGTACCAGACCGACGACGACACTTCGGCCACGATCCCCGTGTGCGGCAAGAACGGCGCGGTCTTCTGGAAGGCCGACATGGACATCGACTGCGACGGCCAGCGCACCTCGAAGTGCAACGAGAACACCGACCCCTGGTACCAGGACGACACGGCCTTCCACCAGTCCAACGGCGCGCCGCTCAAGGCCGATTCACTGCCGTACGTCGTCGTGCCCAGCTCCAGCAGCATCTGGAACTACGCCGGCGCCGGCATCAAGGGCGGTGGCGTGGTCGCCGTGATCTACAACAACAAGGTCGAGTACGCCGTCGTCGGCGACACCGGCCCCACGCAGATAATCGGCGAGGCCTCGTACGCCACCGCCCAGGCCCTCGGCATAAACCCGGACCCGGCGACCGGTGGCACGGACTCCGGGGTGACCTACATCCTGTTCAAGAACTCCCAGGTCTCCCCCATCGAGAACCACGGCGCGGCGGTCACCCTCGGCGACCGCCTCGCACAGCAGTTCCTGCGGGACAACTGACCGCCGGATCTCGCTAGTTGGGCTGCCCGATCGGCCGTACGACAACCGTGTTGACGTCGACGCCGTCGGGCTGCCCGACGGCCCACACGATCGAGTCGGCGAGCTGGTCCGCGGTGAGCAGATGGCCGGGCGGCAGGCTGCCGTAGCTGTCCCAGAACGGGGTCTCCACCCGGCCCGGTGCGATCAGCGTCACGCCCACCCCGAACTCGGTCACCTGACGGCGGGTGTTCTCCGCGAGACCGGTCACCGCCCACTTGGTCGCCCCGTAGATGTTGCCCGGCCCGTGCACGAACCCGGCGACACTGCCGACCAGCACGATCCGGCCGCGGGTCTCCTTCAGCGCGTCGATCGAGGCGCGGATGAGCAGCGCGGGACCGAGCACATTGGTCAGCACCATCTCGGTCCAGCCCGCGGGGTCGCCCTCCGCGACGGTGTCGTGGGTGGCGAACCCGGCGTTGGCGACGACCGTGTCCAGCCGGCCGAACTCCTTGAGCGTACGGTCCACCGCCGAGCGCACGTCGTCGTAGTCGGCCGCGTTGCCGACGAAGGTCAACAGGCCGTCCGGATCACCGAGTTCCTCGGCGAAGCCGCGCAGCCGTGCCTCGCCGCGGCCGGTGACGGCCACCCGGTGTCCGGCGTCGAGCAGCCGCCGGGCGACCGCGGCGCCGATGCCGCTGCCGCCGCCGGTGATGAGCGCGACCGGAGAGTCGTGAGAGTCGGTCATGGGTTTTCCCCCTGTGCGTCGATGTGCTCAACGGATGCCGGGAGTCCATCAGTTGGAGCACTCTCGAAGTCAAGGGCGACGGAGGGAGCCGGGTGCCGGCGGTCGGCCTCAGCTCGTACGCTCCGCCGTGTACACCGTCTGCACCGCCAGGAGGAAGACGTCCCGTCGCCGGTGCACGCTCGCCGGGTCCTCGGGGTCGAGCAGTCGGTCGAGGGTGGCGCGGTCGGTGGCGTCGAGGTCGTCGCCGAAGCCGTCACGCAGGCGGGAGAGGACGGCTGCCGCATGGGCGCGGGCCCGGTCCGTGGTCGGCGCGGGCAGGTCGAGCAGGAAGCTGCGCGTACCGGTATGTCTCAGGCCCACGGCGGCCATCAGTCCCGGCCAGTCCTCGGTCTCGGAGACGGCATCGGGCAGGTCCGCGCGCATCCGCGCGAACCACTCCTCCTCCAGCACGTCCAGCCGCGCCTGCAGTCCCGGTCGGCCGATGCCGATGTCACGGGGCAGGAAACGGGCGGGCAGGCCGCCCTCCTGCAGCGCGAGCGTGCCGCCGGGCGCGAGCCGCGCGGCGAAGGCGGCGAGCGCGGCCCGCTGGTCGCCGAGGTGGTGCAGACTGCGGCTGGCCCACAGCAGGTCGGCCGGGTAGGCCAACTCGTCCAGCACACCGGGCAGTTCACCGGCGAGGGTGCCGAACCGGTCGGCGACGCCGAGCCGGGCGGCCCGGGCGCGGGCCCGTTCAAGGAGCGGCTCGCTGCCGTCGACCGCGACGACCCGGGCGCCTGGGAAGGCATCCGCGAGCAGGCAGGAGAGGACACCGGGTCCGCTGCCCGCGTCGACGATCAGCCCGGGATCGGTCTGCTTGTGCCCGAGCCATGCCAGAGCCCGCTCGTACAGGGGGGTGAACAGCTCCGCCTGCGACTCCAGCATCGGAGCATGTTCGTTCCAGTCGATGTCGGTGCCGCCGTGGCCGTGATCGTGGCCGTGATCGTGGCCGGGCTGGTGGTGCTGGTGGTGGCCGGAGTCGTCGTGTGGGTGCGTCATGGTGGTCAGCCTCTCGTCGCGAGACGGCCGGCGTGAGCCGACGCACCGCGCCGGGGCCATCACTGTTGCCGGCACGGCAAAAGGGAGGTGCCCACGCGTGCCCACGCGTGCCCACGCGTGCCCACGCCCGGCCGCACCACGGGGACCATGGACCGCCAAGTTGGCAATCCGCCGGGGCCAGGCCCGCGAGAGCCGGCCCCGGCGCATCACCTCAGGGCGCTACAGCGCCGGGTAGGCGTTCTTCATCAGCTCCTGGAACTGGGCCGAGAACCAGTGCCCGGAGAGCGGGGCGTTCGGCAGGGCGCCGGACATGCTGTTGCCGTTGCGCGGGTTGCCCGTGTAGGTCGGGTCGCACATCCGGTCGAAGCCCTTGCCCTCGTCGTTCGCGATCGCGCTGCTGGAGCCGTCGGACTCACCCGGGGGCTTGATCCAGACGTACGCGTCGATCCCGGCGGCCGGGGCGGCCTTCGGGCGTTCACCGAGACCGGCACCGGACTGGTTGCACCAGTTGCCGACGTGGATACGACGGTCGTAGCGGCCGCCGTTGACGTAGGTGTCGACGTCCGTCATCGCACCGGGGCCCGTGGGCCGTGCGGTGCCGCCCCAGCCGTTGCGGGAGGTGTCGATCAGCATGCCGATGCCGGAGTTGAAGCCGGTCGACACCAGCTGGTTGCGGAAGGCCTGGGCGAACGACAGCTCGTCCGTGTACCGGTTCCAGTCCACCCACTTCGACTCACGAACCGACTTGCCGGCCACCGAGTCGTTGATGGTGAAGTTGTTCTCCTTCAGGGCGCTGTAGTTGGCCGTGTTGGCGATGAAGCCGTGCACGTCGTTGACGGTGGCGCCCTCGGAGGTGGCGGCCTCCTTCATCACGGTGGCGCTGGCCGCGAAGTTGTCGTCCCAGCCGATCCAGCCGTGGTGTCCGGCGTCGATGTAGTTGTAGACGTTGGCCACGTCGCCGAGCTTGTTCAGGGCGTAGCCGACGCCCTTCTGGTAGTTGCCGTTGGCCTTCATCACGTCGCACTGCGGGGTGGCGGTGGGCCGGCTGCCGGTGTTGGTGACGAGGTTGGGCAGCGAGTCGATCTCGATGGTGGTGACGATCCGCAGCGCGGCGTACTTGGAGTCGGCGAGGATCGTCTTGATCGGGTCGATGTACTGCGTCTTGTACTTGTCGATCTCCGTCGGGCCGAGTTCGCCGTTGGAGGCGAGGGCGGCGCAGTCACGTCCGGGCAGGTCGTAGATCACCAGCTGGATGACGAGTTCGCCGGTGCCCTTCTGGCGCAGCGCCTCGTCGAGGTGGGCACGCAGGCCCATACCGCCGTTGACACCGTTGATCGCGGCGATCCGGTCCAGCCAGACACCGGTCGGCTGGTTGGAGATCCGGCTGCCGCCGGGCTCGGCGGCGGCCTTCGCGGCCCACTCGGGGTTCACGTACACCTTGGCGCCGCTGTAGGGGTTGTCGACCCGGGTGGCGCCACCGGGGTCCGTCGGGTCCGTGGGGTCTGTGGGGCCGCCGCCGTCGACGTTGCAGGTCACGCCGTCGAGGGTGAAGGTGGCCGGGATCGCGTTGGTGCCGCTGTAGGTGCCCTGGAAGCCGAAGCTGACCGAGCCGCCGGTGGCCAGCGACCCGTTGTAGCTCTCGTTGGCCGCGGTGACGGCGGTGCCGCTCTGGCTGACCTTGGCGTTCCAGCCGCTGGTGACCTTCTGGTTACCGGCGTACGCCCACTTCACCGACCAACTCGACTTGGCGGTGCTGTTGTTGGTGACGGTGACGTTGGCGGTGAAGCCGGTGTCCCACTGGTTCTGCACCTTGTAGTCGACGGTGCAGGGGACAGCGGCGACATCGACGTCCCCGGCGGCGGAGAACGCCGTCCCGGAGGCCCCGGCGACCAGCGCCAGGGCAGCGAACAACGCGGTTCTGGTACGACTCATGAGTGAGGGTTCCTTCTCGGTTGCGGGTGTCAGCCGTTCAGGGCGCGCAGATGATCACGCAGCCCGATTCCGTACGCGGTGGGCGTACCGTCGTAACTGGAGATCAGGGACGGACCGGTGGAGCAGTTCCAGGTGTTCCAGGTCCAGCCCAGGTAGGACAGGCCGCGGTCGTCGAACCACTTCATGACCTGGTCGACGAAACCGTGTGCGCAGGTGTTCTCGCCGATCTCCCCGGCCACGAGCGGCACTTGGGCGGCGACCGGGGCGAGCGTGGAGTTCCAGCAGCTCTCGTTCGAGCAGGTGTTGAAGTTGTACACGTGCCAGGCGGCGGCGAGATTGCCCGCCGGGTCGGTGGGCTTGTACGCGAGCCACTGGCTCAGGTCGTTCGAGTACGCGAGTCCGCCGGCCAGGATCAGGTTCTTGGCGCCGGTGGCCCGGATCGAGTCGACGAGATCCTGCATGCCGGCGACCTGGTATCCGATGCCGGGGCAGGTGCCGCCGTCCCGCCAGCACTGCCACGCCTGGGTGGTCGTGGAGGTCGCGCGGTCCGGGTAGGGCTCGTTGAACAGGTCGAACACCACGGTCGGGTCGTCCTTGAAGGTGCTCGCCACCGACGTCCAGAAGGACGGTGTGTACTGCATGTCGGGCATCGGCTTCTGGCAACTGGCGTGCACGTCGGAGCAGCCGGACGAGTTGCCGGTGTACTGGCCGTAGGTCCAGTGCAGTTCGAGCATCGGCGTCATGCCGTTCGCCCTGACCTTCGCCACCAGGTCCTTGACCGCGTTGACATAGTTGGCGCCGGCGTACTGCGGCTGGATGTTGGAAAGACCCAGCCAGCACTCCTCGTTGAGCGGGATGCGGACGGTGTTGGCCTTCCAGTCGGCGATCGCCCTGACCGAGGCGTCGTCGACCGGGCCGTCCCAGATGCCACGGCCCTGCACACACATGAACTCGCCGCCCGAGCGGTTCACGCCGAGCATGCGGCGGGTCCTGCCGGCGGCGTCCACCAGCTTGTTGCCGGAAACCCGCAGGACAGGGGCCGTGCCGTCACCGGGGTCCGGCGGATCGGTCGGATCCGGCGGGTCGGTCGGCCCGGAGTCGGCGTTGCAGAGGGTGCCGTTGAACTTGAAGGTCGTCGGTACGGCGTTGCTGCCCGACCAGGACGCGATGAACCCGGCACTGACGCTCGCGCCGCTGCCCAGCTGTCCGTTGTAGCTCTCGTTGGCGGCGGTGACCGTCGTACCGGACTGGGACCACTTGGCGTTCCAGCCCTGGCTGACCTTCTGGCCGCCCGCGAGGTCGAAGGTGAGGTTCCAGCCGCTCACCGCGGCCGTGTTGTTGGTGATCTTCACGGCACCCTGGAAGCCGGTGTCCCACTGGCTGGTGACGGAGTACTCCACCGTGCAGGCAGGGGCGGCCCCGGACGCCGTGACCGCCGGCACCGTCACGGACCCGAGGAGGGCGACCGCGCCGGTGACGGCTAAAAGTACTGAACGCGGGGGGTGTCGCATGAGCGACTCCTTGCAGATCAGGCGCGCCGTGACGGACGCGTCGACTGATGGAACCGCTCCCACTGGTGTCAAGGAAGGTAGCGCCAAGTGACGGCAAAGAACAGAGGAGTTACTGACTTTCCCTCAACGCCCCTTGTCGAATCTTTTCGACTCTTCAAGCACCTTGACCCCTACCACACCCGTCCCCACTATGGGAGCGCTCCCACTGGTTCAAGCCTTGACTTCTCCGAGCCGCAAGGAGGAACCAGCACATGCCCCCCAGCAAAAGACGCCGGGCCGCTCGGCGTATGTGGACCGCTGTCGTGGCGGCCCTCGCGCTTCCGTTCACGATGCTGAGTGCGGGTTCAACTCCTGCTCAGGCCGCGCCACTTCAGTGCAGCGTCGACTACAAGACGAACGACTGGGGCGCCGGCTTCACCGCGGAACTGACGATCACCAACCGCGGCACGGACGCCATCGACGGCTGGACCCTGACCTACGGTTACACCGGCAACCAGAAGCTGACGAACGGCTGGAACGGCACCTGGTCCCAGTCCGGCCAGACCATCACGGCGAAGAACGCCACGTACAACGCCAAGATCGCGGCCGGTGCCGCCGTATCCACCGGCGCGCAGTTCACGTACAGCGGCACCAACGCCGCTCCGACGAACTTCGCGGTCAACGGCACCAGTTGCACGGGCGCACACCAGCCGCCCATCGCCGTGCTGACCAGCCCCACCGCGGGTGCGGTCTACACCCAGGGCGGCGCCGTCCCGCTCGCGGCGACCGCCGCCGCCGCGGACGGCGCGACGATCAGCAAGGTGGAGTTCTACGACAACACCACGCTGCTGGGCACGGACACGAGCGCGCCCTACTCGTTCTCCGCTCCTGGCTTGACCGTGGGCAGTCATTCGCTGCTGGCGAAGGCGTACGACAGCCTGGGCGCGTCCGCGGAGTCCACGCCGGTCGGGATCACGGTCGCCTCGGGCCCCGTCGTGGTGGCCTCGACCAACCAACTGGCCGTCCAGCAGGGCAAGACGGCCACATACGACGTGAAGCTGTCGACGCAGCCGTCCGCCAACGTGACCGTGACCACCGCCCGCACCACCGGCAACTCGGGCCTCACCGTGACCGGCGGGGCGTCGCTCACCTTCACGCCGTCGAACTGGAGCACCACGCAGAAGGTGACGATCACGGCGGACTCGTCCGGGACCGGCGCGGCGACCTTCGAGTCGACGGCCACCGGTCACGGCAAGGCCTCGGTGACGGTCACCCAGATCGCGGCGTCGAAGGAGTACGACGCCCGCTTCCTGGAGCTGTACGGCAAGATCACCAACCCGGCCGGCGGCTACTTCTCACCCGAGGGCATCCCCTACCACTCCGTGGAGACGCTCATCGTCGAGGCGCCGGACAACGGTCACGAGACCACCTCGGAGGCGTACAGCTACCTCCTGTGGCTCCAGGCCATGTACGGCAAGGTCACCGGCGACTGGACGAAGTTCAACGGCGCCTGGGACATCATGGAGAAGTACATGATCCCCACCCACGCCGACCAGCCGACCAACTCCTTCTACAACGCCTCCAAGCCGGCCACCTACGCGCCCGAGCTGGACACCCCGAACGAGTACCCGGCGAAGCTCGACACGTCGGTCACGGTCGGCCCGGACCCGATCGCCGGCGAGCTGAAGAGCGCCTACGGCACCGACGACGTCTACGGCATGCACTGGCTGCAGGACGTCGACAACGTCTACGGCTACGGCAACTCGCCCGGCAAGTGCGAGGCGGGCCCCACGGACACCGGACCGTCGTACATCAACACCTTCCAGCGCGGCGCGCAGGAGTCGGTGTGGGAGACGGTGCCGCAGCCGACCTGCGACGCCTTCAAGTACGGCGGCAAGAACGGTTACCTGGACCTGTTCACGGGTGATGCCTCGTACGCCAAGCAGTGGAAGTTCACCAACGCCCCGGACGCCGACGCGCGCGCGGTGCAGGCCGCGTACTGGGCGGACGTCTGGGCGAAGCAGCAGGGCAAGGGCGGTGACGTCTCCGCGACCGTCGGCAAGGCCGCGAAGATGGGCGACTACCTGCGCTACTCGATGTACGACAAGTACTTCAAGAAGATCGGCAACTGTGTCGGACCGTCGACCTGCCCGGCCGGTACCGGCAAGGACGCCTCGCACTACCTGATGTCCTGGTACTACGCGTGGGGCGGCGCCACCGACTCCTCGGCGGGCTGGGCCTGGCGCATCGGTTCCAGCCACACACACGGCGGCTACCAGAACCCCCTCGCCGCCTACGCGCTGAGCTCCTACGCCGACCTGAAGCCCAAGTCGGCGACGGGACAGGCGGACTGGGCCAAGTCGCTGGACCGGCAGCTGGAGTTCTACCGCTGGCTGCAGTCGAACGAGGGCGCCATCGCGGGCGGTGCGACCAACAGCTGGGCGGGCCGGTACGCGACCCCGCCGACCGGCAGGTCGACGTTCTACGGCATGTACTACGACCAGCAACCCGTGTACCACGACCCGCCGTCCAACCAGTGGTTCGGCTTCCAGGCCTGGTCGATGGAACGGGTGGCGGAGTACTACCAGCAGACCGGCGACGCGGACGCCAAGGTCGTCCTCGACAAGTGGGTCGACTGGGCGCTGTCCAAGACCACGGTCAACCCGGACGGCACCTATCTGATCCCGTCGACGCTCCAGTGGTCGGGCCAGCCCGACACCTGGAACGCCACCAGCCCGGGCGCCAACAGTGGCCTGCACGTCACCGTCGCCGACTACACCAACGATGTCGGTGTGACCGCCGCGTACGCCAAGACACTGACGTACTACGCGGACCGCTCCGGTGATACCCAGGCCGCGACGACCGCCAAGGCGCTCCTCGACGGCATGTGGAAGAACCACCAGGACAGCCTGGGCATCGCCGTCCCGGAGACCCGCGCCGACTACAACCGCTTCGACGACGGCGTCTACATCCCGTCCGGCTGGACCGGGACGATGCCGAACGGTGACGCGATCAACTCCTCGTCCACCTTCGAATCCATCCGTTCCTTCTACGAGGACGACCCGGCCTGGTCGAAGATCGAGGCCTATCTGGCGGGCGGAGCCGCGCCCTCCTTCACGTATCACCGGTTCTGGGCCCAGGCGGACATCGCCCTGGCCATGGGCTCGTACGCGGAGCTTCTCGAATAGTCCCCGCCGGGCGCTCCGCGGGTTGGGCCGTGTTTTGACTGCGGGTCCGTTGTGGCTGGTCGCGCAGTTCCCCGCGCCCCTGACGGGGCGTGGGAGGCACCGCTTCTTCTCCGGAACCGCTTGGAAGTTTCGCGTACGTGGTCTCGTCACCTGACGACGAGGCCCGCCGGCCGGGCGGCCCCCTCCCGCACTGGGGGTCGCCCGGTCCTCGCACGCTTTCCTCCTGAACGGCCCTCCCGAAAGGAAGGTCCCCCACCGTGCGAAGAACCCGCATCCTCACGGCCGTGCTGGCGCTGGCGGCCGGTCTGCTCGCGGGCACGCCGCCCGCGCTGGCGGCCGGTCCCGAGCGAGCGTCGATCGCCGCCGACACGTACACCTGGAAGAACGCCCGCGTCGACGGCGGCGGCTTCGTCCCCGGCATCGTCTTCAACCGCGCCGAGAAGAACCTGGCGTACGCCCGTACCGACATCGGCGGCGCCTACCGCTGGCAGGAGTCGACGAAGACCTGGACACCGCTGCTGGACTCGGTGGGCTGGGACAACTGGGGGCACACGGGCGTGGTGAGCCTGGCCTCCGACACCGTCGACCCGAACAAGGTGTACGCGGCGGTCGGCACGTACACCAACAGCTGGGACCCGGGGAACGGGGCGGTCATGCGCTCGTCGGACCGGGGCGCGAGCTGGCAGCGGACGAACCTGCCGTTCAAGCTGGGCGGCAACATGCCCGGCCGGGGCATGGGCGAGCGCCTCGCGATCGACCCGAACCGGAACAGCGTGCTGTACCTGGGCGCGCCGAGCGGCAAGGGCCTGTGGCGGTCGACGGACTCCGGTGTCACCTGGTCGCAGGTGACCAACTTCCCCAACGTCGGCAACTACCAGCAGGATCCGAGCGACACCAGCGGCTACGCCAGCGACAACCAGGGCATCGCATGGGTCACCTTCGACGAGTCGACCGGCACCGCCGGCACCGCGACGAAGACCGTCTACGTGGGGGTCGCGGACAAGGACAACGCGGTGTACCGGTCCACGGACGCGGGCGCGACCTGGACCCGGCTGGCGGGGCAACCGACGGGATACCTCGCGCACAAGGGCGTACTGGACGCGAAGAACGGCTATCTGTACCTCTCCTACAGCGACAAGGGCGGCCCGTACGACGGCGGCAAGGGCCAGCTGTGGCGGTACGCGACCGCCACCGGCACCTGGACGAACATCAGCCCGGTCGCCGAGGCCGAAACCTACTACGGCTTCAGCGGACTGACCGTGGACCGGCAAAAGCCCGGCACCGTGATGGCCACCGCGTACAGCTCCTGGTGGCCGGACACCCAGATCTTCCGCTCCACCGACAGCGGCGCGACCTGGACGAAGGCCTGGGACTACACCTCGTACCCCAACCGCTCCAACCGCTACACGATGGACGTCTCGTCCTCGCCGTGGCTGACCTGGGGCGCGAACCCGTCACCGCCCGAGCAGGCGCCCAAACTCGGCTGGATGACCGAGGCGTTGGAGATCGACCCGTTCAACTCGAACCGGATGATGTACGGGACGGGCGCGACGGTGTACGGCACCGAGAACCTCACCAACTGGGACGGCGGCAGCCAGTTCACCATCAAGCCGATGGTGCAGGGGTTGGAGGAGACGGCGGTCAACGATCTCGCCTCTCCCCCGTCCGGCGCCCCGCTGCTCAGCGCGCTCGGTGACATCGGCGGGTTCCGGCACACGGACCTCACCAAGGTCCCGCCGATGATGTTCACCTCGCCGAACTTCACCACGACGACCAGCCTGGACTTCGCCGAGGCCACCCCGAACACGGTCGTGCGGGTCGGCAACCTCGACTCGGGCCCGCACATCGCCTTCTCGACGGACAACGGGGCGAACTGGTTCGCGGGGACGGATCCCTCGGGCGTGAGCGGTGGCGGCACGGTGGCCGCGGCGGCCGACGGCAGCCGGTTCGTGTGGAGTCCGCAGGGCACCGGCGTGCAGTACGCGACCGGGTTCGGCACCTCGTGGGCGGCCTCCGGCGGAATCCCGGCCGGCGCCGTCGTCGAGTCGGACCGGGTCGACCCCAAGACCTTCTACGGCTTCAAGTCCGGGAAGTTCTACGTCAGTACGGACGGCGGCGCGACCTTCACGGCCTCGTCCGCGACCGGCCTGCCCAGCGGGGACAGCGTGCGCTTCAAGGCGCTGCCCGGCACGAAGGGCGATGTGTGGCTGGCCGGCGGGGCGAGCGACGGCGCGTACGGGCTGTGGCACTCGACCGACGGCGGGGCCTCCTTCAGCAAGCTCTCCGGTGTCGAACAGGCCGACACCATCGGCTTCGGCAAGGCGGCCACGGGAGCGTCGTACCAGACGCTGTACACCAGCGCGAAGATCGGCTCGGTCCGCGGTATCTTCCGTTCCACCGACAAGGGCGCGACCTGGACCCGTATCAACGACGATACCCACCAGTGGGGTTGGACGGGTGGGGCGATCACCGGTGACCCGCGGGTGTACGGCCGGGTGTACGTGGCGACGAACGGCCGCGGGGTGATCTACGGCGACAGCTCGGACGCCGGCGGCGGAACGGATCCCGGGCCGGGTCCGGACCCCACCCCCACCGGTGCCTGCGCGGTGACGTACAAGGTCACCAACCAGTGGTCCGGCGGCTTCCAGGCGGACGTGCAGCTCGCCAACACCGGTTCGAGTGCCTGGAACGGCTGGTCACTGGGCTGGGCCTTCGCGGACGGCCAGAAGGTCACCCAGGCGTGGAACGCCGAGACCGCGCAGTCCGGTACGGCTGTGACGGCGAAGAACGTCGGCTGGAACGGGACCGTGGCGGCCGGCTCCTCAGTGGGCTTCGGCTTCACCGGAAGCTGGTCGGGGACAAACCCGAAACCGACCGCGTTCAAGCTGGGCGAGCAGAACTGCACGTTGAACTGAGGCCGTGGGCGCCCCCGCCCGGGCACGGGACCGGACGGGGGCGCCGCGGGCGGTTGTGGTGTGTGACGGAGTGCGGCTGCCCGCTCTCGGCCTAGTTCTGCGGTGCCAGGGTGCGAAGGACGCAGAACTCGTTGCCCTCGGGGTCTGCCATGACCGTCCAGTTTCGGTCTGGACCCTGGCCCACATCCGTCCTGGTGGCACCGAGGCCGAGCAATCTGGTCACCTCGTCGTCGGTGCTGCCGTCGATCGGGCTGACGTCGAGGTGTAGCCGGTTCTTCACGGTCTTGCCCTCGGGCACCTGGATGAACAGCACAGCGGGCGGCATCTGGCGGGCCTGAACATCCTCGACAGTCGGCACCCAGGAGCCGATCTCGACCTTGCCCTCGCTCCGGTCGATCACCTTGAAGTCCAGCACCGCGCACCAGAATGCCGCGAGCCTCTCCGGATCCTGACAGTCAACGGCCAACTCGGTGAACCTACTTGTCATGACGCTCCCAGATAGCGCGCGGACGGGGCACAGAGTATGGGCTATCCCGTCCGTCTGACGCATCCGAGATTTTCCGTGCCGGAACCTTCGTGTCTACACCGCCTGTCAGGCCGCCGCGGTTGGGGCTGCCGTGCCGGGCGTAGTCCTGAGTTGTCTCGACTGCCGCTCCGCGTCTGCGTGAGCGCAGGGGTCCCGTCTGGTTGGCGCCCCGTTGGGCCGGCCGTTGTCCTGCGGACTCTGTCGGTATGGGGGATTTGGGCGACGCGGCCGTTGGGTTGGACAAGGCGTACGACGAGAATGGCGTTGCCTGGAACGCGGGGGATGCCGAGCCCGCGCCGGGCATGGCGTGCCGGATAGCGCACCGCTTGGCGTGTCCGGGTCTGGAGCCGATGGATCTGTGGCGGTGGCTGACGGCGATGCGGGAAGAGAACGCCCGTAAGGCACAGCGGTTGTTCAACCCGCAAACAGCTTCCCGTCGGTGTCTGTAGCGCTGTCCTGGGTGGACCCGACCGGCGGCCCTCCGAACTTGCCGGAAGGCCGCCTCTTCTTAAGATCGATTATGAATGTTTCCGCAGCTCACGGGGTGTACACCGTCGGCCGGGGCGCGGTCGCCATGCCGTTGCCGATGAAGAAGCTCGGGTGCGGGGGCTGGTTGTAGGCGGTGTTCTGCCAGGCCAGTGCCGTGCGGTACATCGTGTCGTGCAGCAGGGTCGTGATTTTGGTGCCGGTCTCGATCGGCGTGGAGTACACGCGCAGGGCCGTGTCGTTCGACGTCGGCCACACGACCTCCTCGCGCCAGTCGCCGAGGATGTCCCCGGACAGGGACGGGGTCGCCTTGGTGCTGTTGTTGGAGTGGACGTCGGCCCCGGTCAGCAGGCGGGTGTCGCCCGAGGTGCCGTACTTGTCGATGTGGGTGGTGTCGAGGAGTTCGCGGACGGGGTCGCCGTCCCACCAGGAGAGGAAGTTGACCGAGGACGGTTCGCGGCCCTTCGTCGCGCCCGCCTCGTCGCGGATCGAGGTGTCGGAGGCCGACCAGACCTCGGCTCCGTCGTTGCCCGCCCAGATGTCACCGGCGACTCCACGGCCGTTGTCGCAGCAGGCGGCCAGCTTCCAGTCGACCGTGCCGTTCGCCGGGTTGATGTACAACTCGGCGGGCTGGCTGGTCGACTCCGAGACCTTGAAGTACTCCAGGCCGGCGTGCGACGGGTCGAGGTCGCCGAGGTGCTGGGCGTCGCCGTGCCCGGTCTTCGTCGTCCACAGGCCGTTTCCGTTGTCGTCGACCGCCATCGCGCCGTAGACGATCTCGTCCTTGCCGTCGCCGTCGACGTCCCCGACGGAGAGGCTGTGCGAGCCCTGACCGTCGTAGCCCTTGCCGGTGTTGGTGGAGGAGTTGGTGTCGAAGGTCCAGCGGCGGGTGAAGGCGCCGCCCCGCCAGTCCCAGGCCGCGATGACCGTGCGGGTGTAGTACCCGCGGGCCATGATCAGGGAGGGGCGGGCGCCGTCCAGATAGGCGGTGCCGGCGAGGAAGCGGTCCACGCGGTTGCCGTACGAGTCGCCCCAGGAGGAGACCGTGCCGCGGGCCGGGACGTAGTCGACGCTCTGCATCGCCTTGCCGGTCTGGCCGTTGAACATCGTCAGGTACTCGGGGCCGGAGAGCACATAGCCGCTGGAGTTGCGGTAGTCGGCGGACGAGCTGCCGATGACCGCGCCGGTGCCGTCGACCGTGCCGTCGGCGGTCTTCATGGCGACCTCGGCCTTGCCGTCGCCGTCGTAGTCGTACGCCTGGAACTGTGTGTAGTGGGCGCCGGAGCGGATGTTGCGGCCCAGGTCGACGCGCCACAGGCGGGTGCCGTCGAGCTTGACGCCGTCGACGATCGTGTTGCCGGTGTAGCCGGACTGCGAGTTGTCCTTGGCGTTGGTGGGCTGCCACTTGAGGACGAAGTCGAGGGCGCCGTCACCGTCGAGGTCGGCGACGGAGGCGTCGTTGGCCGCGTAGGTGTAGGCGACGCCGTCGGGGGTGGTGCCGCCGGCCGGCGGGGAGATGGGAACGTCCTTGTAGCCGGTGCGCAGTTGGACCGCGTGTACGGAGTCGGCCTGCTCCACACCGCCGACGACCGCGCGGACCGTGTAGTCGGCCTGGGCGGGGGCGCCGGAGTGGAAGTAGTTCGTCGAGCCCGTGATCGGCGTGGAGTTGACCTTCGTGCCCGCCCGGTAGACGTTGAAGGAGACGTCGCCGGGGTCGGTGCCGAGCCAGCGCCAGCTGACCAGGTTGCCGCTGTCGGTGTGCACGCTGACCACACCGCGGTCGAGCTTCTCGACCTGGCGGGCGGTGGCCGCCATGGGGGCCCCTCCCGCGCGAGTCAGTTCGAGCGTGGGGGAGGTGTCGGGGGTGGCGAGCGTGGTGAGTCCGGCGCCGACCAGGGCCGTGGTGGCGGTCAGCGCGCAGAGGAGCACACGGCGTCTGCGGTGCCCACGCGAACGCGGTTCGGAGAGTTCGGAGAGTGGGGGCGGCTGGGGGTGCGGGTGCGGGTGCGGCTGCGGGTGCTGCACGGGACGAACCTCCTGGGGGGACGGACGGGTTCCGTTCCCTGTCAGTCGTCGCCGTGTCCGGCCGGGTTGCCGTACCTTCCGGCCAATTCGGCGACCGTCCGGGCGATCCGCTCACGCAGCTCGGGCGGATGGAGGACCTCGACGCCGGTGCCCAGACGCAGGAACTCGGCGTGCGCGTGATCGACGGACTCGATGGGGACGGTGACGACGGTCCAACCGTCCTGCTCGGTCCAACCGTCCTGCTCGGTACGGCCGTTCACCCTCCCGGCCATCGGGAGCGTCACGCCCGGTGCCAGGCGTACCACCGCCTCGGCCCGATACAGCCGGTCATGGAAGTCACGCTGGTAGGCGGTCCAGTAGGCGGCCAGGTCGAAGCCGTCGGGGCGCGTGAACTCACCCTCCGAGGCCACGAGTCGGAGGATCTGATCGACGCGAAAGGTGCGCGGGCCCGGGCCGGCGACCACGTACCAGCGGCCCGCCTTCAGCACGAGTCCGTACGGCTCCAACCGGCGTTCCACATCGGTGGGTTCGCGCCAACGGCGGTACCCGACACGCAGGACCCGGTTGTTCCACACGGCGTCGGCGACCGCCGGCAGGAACGGCGTCTCCTCGGCCCGCG
The DNA here is from genome assembly GCF_040660135.1 of Streptomyces sp. NPDC050997. Lineage (NCBI taxonomy): Bacteria > Bacillati > Actinomycetota > Actinomycetes > Kitasatosporales > Streptomycetaceae > Streptomyces > Streptomyces sp. NPDC050997. The sequence continues at coordinate 108,893 of NZ_JBFAGK010000015.1, read as the reverse complement.
CGTACCAGCCGGGCGCGTCGAGGTGGAAGCGGCCGCCGACCCGGTCGGCGTGGGCGCGCAGTTCCGGCGGCAGCGCGGCCCGGACCTTGAGCTGGGCGGCGGCCAGGACGGACCCGAGGCCCAGCTCGGCGGCGGGACCGGGGGCACCGGCGAGGAAGAGCGCCTCGGCCTCGCCCGCGGTCAGGCCGGTGAGGCGGGTGCGGTAGCCGTCGAGAAGCCGGTAGCCGCCGGCGTGGCCCGCGTCGCCGTACAGCGGGACACCGGCCGTGCCGAGCGCCTCCACGTCCCGGTAGACCGTGCGGACCGACACCTCCAGTTCCTCGGCGAGCTGGGCGGCGGTCATCCGGCCGCGGGTCTGGAGGAGCAGCAGGATCGAGACGAGTCGGGCCGATTTCACGGTCTCAGGATGCCCGACTTCACTGACACAAGATGTCAGTGAAGCGGCCGTACGGTCCCGTCCATGGCCTTCAAGGAGAAACTGCTGACCGTGCCGCCACCGATCGAGGTAGCCGGTCGGCACATCAAGCGCTACCACGTCACCGCGGACCCGGACGGCATCGCGCCGGACGTGGAGAAGGCGGCCTACGCGATCCTTCCGGAGCTGCTGCCGGAGCCGGACGGAACTCCGCCCGCGACCTTCGTCGTGCTGCACCGGGGCGGTGACGACGGCGCCTATCTGAACGCGTACAGCTGGGTGTGGGACAACGTCCTGCACTTCCGGGGCGCGTCGGCGGGCCAGCCGGTCCTCGGCTGCCCGGACCGCGACCCCACCCACTTCGTCCGGCCCGACCTGCCGTGGATCGGCTGCGTCTGGGAACTGCCGCCGATCCTGCACGAACGAGACGCCTGGGTACGGCATCTGCTCGCTCCCCAAGTCCCGGACCTCGACGCCTACTTGAGCGACTCACTGCCCGCCGGAACGACTGGAGACCGCTGATGAGCGGCCCGCACGACTTCGACTTCTTCCACGGCGAGTGGGAGGTCCGCCACCGCCGCCGCACCGACTTCCTCGACCCGGACAGCGGTTGGGAGGAGTTCTGGGCCACCAGCCGCTGCTGGAGCCTGTTCGACGGGGCCGCGAACATCGACGAGCTGGACGTGCCGAGCCAGGGGTGGAAGGGGCTGACGCTGCGGCTCTACGACCGGGAGACCGAGCAGTGGTCGCTGAACTGGTCGTCCAGCCGCAGCGGAAGACTGTTCCCGCCGGTGACCGGCCGTTTCGAGGGCGAGCGCGGCGAGTTCCACGGCGACGACACGCACGACGGGAAGGAGGTGCGGGTGCGGTTCGTGTGGTCGGGGATCTCCGACATCACGGCACGCTGGGAACAGGCCTTCTCGGTGGACGGCGGGGAGACGTGGGTGACCAACTGGGTCATGGACTTCGGTCGGGCTTCCGGAACCCCAGCACCCTGAACACCGGGTCGGCGCGCGGCCGGTCCTGGTCGGGGAGGGTCGACAGACGCGCGGCGAACCGTTCGGCCAGGGGGTCGCCGGGCGGGAGCCGGCTGAACCAGCCGCGCCGCAGGTCCGCGACCGCACTGCGGGGGCTGCGACCCTGACCGAGGCCGGGGAAGCGGGCCCGGCCGACCGGGTCCAGTCCACAGGCGACCGCGCACGACACCACGGCGTCGGTGGCGTCCTGGGCCGGCCCGCGCGGGCGCTGGGCGAGCACGGCGTCGATGTCGCTGCCCACGTCGTGCGCGGCGGCCTTGTCGACGGTGGTGACGTAGGCGCCGCCGGGCCGCAGCACCCGGGCACACTCGGCGACGACGGTCCGCACGTCGTCGGCCGTGCCGAGCAGGTGCAGCAGCCAGACGCTGGAGACGGCGTCGAAGCTCCGGTCGGGGAACGGCAGCCGCCGGCCGTCCGCCAGGACGATCGCCCCGGGCAGGCGTTCGGCGGCCGTCCGGGCCATCGCGTACGTCAGGTCCACGCCCGCGACCCGTAGGCCGGGGCGGGCCGCGGCGAACCGCCGGGTCACGATCCCGGTGCCGCAGGCGACGTCGAGGAGCCGGTGGGCGCGGTCGGGGATCAGGCCGAGCACGGTGTCGGCGGCCGCAGCGGCTCTGGGCTCGCCGCCGCGGGTGACGTCGTAGGCGGCGGCCTCCTTGTCGTAGTCCAGCACCGGCGTCAATGGGCGCCGTGGGCGGGGGCGAGCTCCTGCACCTTGCGGGCGAGCTCGAAGTCCAGCTCGGTCACGGCGCCGCCCACGCTGTGCGTGTTCACGCTCAGGGACACCCTGTTGTAGCCGAGGGTGAGGTCGGAGTGGTGGTCGAGCTCCTCCTGGACCTGGGCGATGTGGACGACCAACGCGGTCGCGGCGAAGTGCGTGCCGAGCCGGTAGGACCGGGTGAGGCGGTCGCCGTCGACCGACCAGCCGGGCAGTTCCGCGAGCCGGTCCTCGATCTCCTTCTGCGACAGCGGTTCCACGGGCATGGCCTCGCTCCTTCCTGAATTCCGGGTGCCTCTTCAGCCTGCCACAGCTGGGCTGCTTCGGCCCTGGTCAGACGGGTTCCCGATGGTCAGGAGCGGACACTTCCCCAGCGGACACTCCCCCAGCGGGGGTACCGCCAGTCGCGAGGTCGCCTTGCCGGGCGCCCGGCAAGCTGCCGCAGAGGGAGCCGGTGGAGTCGCTGTCGCCGCAGTGGTCGGCGGACAGCGGCAGGGCCCCTCATTGACCCGGGGCTCGGCGAGGGCGCGGTACACGCCGACGTCGGGGGCCTCCTCTGCGGCCCGGCCGCGGCACGGGCGGGACCTCCTCGTGGCCGGGGTGGCGCTCCAGCTCACGCGGGCGCACACTTCCCCGGCTGCCGGTGACTCGGCGCCTGGCGACCGTTCCTCGGCTACGGTCGTCCGTATGACCATCGTCGCGTCCGAGGACCCCGCGCCCGGCACCGCACCCACGGACCGGGGCGTCGGCCCGCTGCTGCGGGCCTGGCGGGAGGAACGGCGGGTCAGTCAGCTGGAGTTGGCGTTGCGGGCGGACTCCTCGGCCCGGCATGTCAGCTTCATCGAGACGGGCCGTTCCCGGCCGAGCGAGGAGATGGTGCTCAGGCTGGCCGAGCACCTGGAGGTGCCCGTCCGGGAGCGCAACGCGCTGCTGCTGGCGGCCGGGTACGCGCCCCACTACCCCGAGACCCCGCTGGACGACCCGGCACTGCGGTCCCTGCGCGAGGGCATGGAGCGCCTCATCCAGGGCTACGAGCCCTACCCGGCGCTCGTGGTCGACGCGATGTACAACGTCGTCGCGGCCAACCGGGGCATCCTGATGCTGCTGGACGGGATCCCGGAGTCCCTGCTCGCCCCGCCGCTGAACGCGATGCGACTGACCCTCCACCCGGAAGGCCTGGCGCCGCGGATCCGCAACCTCCGTGAATGGCGCGGGCATCTGCTCGCGCAGATGGGGCGGCAGATCGCCCTGCGGCGTTCGGAACGGCTGCGGGCGCTGTACGACGAGGTGTCCGCCTACCCGGTGCCGGACAAGGACGACGAGACCGGTCAACCGGACGAGCCCGTCGCCTATTTCGCGTTGCCGATGCGGATCGAGCACGAGGGACGGACACTCTCGTTCGTCTCCTCCATCTCCACCTTCAACACCCCGATGGACGTGACCGTCGCCGAGCTGGCCATCGAGACGCTGCTCCCGGCCGACCCGGCGACGGTCAAGTACCTTCACTCACTGCTGTCCTGACGCCTCCTCAGAGCAACGTGCTGGAGGAGGGCGAACACGCCCACGGTGAGCGCTTGGAGCACCGTCCACACCGCGCCCGCCGTGGTGGGCGACAGCCACAGGCCGAGGGCGGCGAAACTCAGCGCCGCCCAGGCGAGGTTGGCCTCGACGACACCCCGGACCAGTGGCGCGGCCGGGCGGGAGCGGGCGGCGAGCAGGCCGACGGCCGCCGCGTACACCGTGAGGAACGCCCCGAGGACGAGCAGCAGTTCGGAGTCGGCGCCGAGGAAACGGCCGAGCGGGCCGGCGGCGGCGAGGTAGGCGAGCCCGTTCACACCGGTCACCGCCGCGTCCAGGGCGAGGAAGCGGCGCAGCGCAGTGTGCGGGTCGAAGGTCCGGGCGAGCGCGGCGAGTTGGGTCGCGGACATGACGAATCACCCTCCGTCGAGGTCGGTCGGGGCGGCTGGAACCCGGATTCCGGACCGGAGTGCGCCGGCCCGGAATCCGGTGTCACCACGATCCCGCGCGCCGTGGGGAGCGTCGATTACCCCGGAAGTAATGGGCCACGCCGCCGCAAGTCGGTACCCGTGTGGCGTGTGCCTCGGTTTCGGCCCGGAGGGACTGATGAGACCGGCGGCGGAGCATGACACACTGCATCCGAACTTCGACGCGTAGGGGAGGCGTGGCGTGAGTGAGCGGCGTCCGGCGCCCACCGTGGGTCAGGTGGTGCTCGGCAGGCGTCTGCAGGAACTGCGGGAGGCGGCCGGCCTCAAACGCGAGGAGGCCGCGCAGGCGCTGCGGGTGGCCCCCGCGACCGTACGGCGGATGGAGATGGCCGACGTCGCGCTCAAGATCCCGTACGTGCAGGTGCTGTTGGAGACCTACGGCGTCGCCGAGGACGAGGCGGTCGCGTTCGTGGCGCTGGCCGAGGAGGCCAACCAGCCGGGCTGGTGGCAGCGGTTCCACGACGTGCTGCCTGAGTGGTTCAGCATGTACGTGAGCCTGGAGGGCGCCGCCGGGATCATCCGCTCCTACGAGCCGCACTTCGTGCCGGGTCTGCTGCAGACCGAGGACTACGCGCGCGCCGTACTGGAGGCGGGGACGATCGGGCAGACGGGGCCGGGAACGATCGACCGGCATGTGTCGCTGCGGATGGCGCGGCAGGAGCTGCTGGAGCGGCCGGACCCGCCGCGGCTGTGGGTGATCATGGACGAGACGGCGCTGCTCCGGCCGGTGAGCATCCACGGCGAGGTCATGCGCGACCAGCTGGACAGGCTCCTCCAGCTCGTGGAACGCGACCGGATCACCCTCCAGGTCGCGGAGTTCGAGCAGGGCCCGCACCCGGGTACGTACGCGCCGTTCTCCCTGTTCCGCTTCGCCGAGCCGGAACTGCCCGACATGGTGTTCACCGAGTACCTCACCGGCGCCCTCTACCTGGACTCCCGCAAGGAGGTCGCCGCGCATCTGGAGGTCCTGGACCACATGTCGGCGCGGGCGGCGTCGGCGGAGCGCACGAAGCAGCTCCTGCGGGAACGCCGCGAGGACTTCTGATGCCGCACGAGCGGCCCGACTGTGCATGGAGAGGTACCCCATGACCGGATCCGACACCGAGCCCGTCCGCATCGACACCAGCCGGCCGCATCCTGCCCGGGTGTACGACTGGTGGCTGGGTGGCAAGGACAACTACCCGGTGGACGAGGACCTGGCCCGGAAGATCCTGGCCGTGGACAGCACGGTGCTGCGCGGGGCGCGGGCCAACCGCCGGTTCATGCAGCGGGCGACCAGGGTCGCCGCCGAGGCCGGGACACGCCAGTTCCTGGACATCGGCACGGGCATTCCCACCGAGCCGAACCTGCACCAGGTCGCGCAGGGGGTCGCCCCGGAGTCGAAGGTCGTGTACGCGGACAACGACCCGATCGTGCTCCGGCACGCGGAGGCGCTGTTACAGAGCACCGCCGAGGGCACCACGACGTATGTGCACGCCGATGTCCGCGACCCGGACACCATCCTGCGTCTGGCCTCCGCGAACCTGGACCTGTCGCGGCCCGTGGCCCTGTCGCTGGTCGCGCTCACCCACTACCTGGGCACCGATCCGGACGGCGACGACGTGTACGGCCTGCTCGAACGGTACGTCTCCGCGCTCGTCCCGGGCAGCTACCTGATCCTGTCGCAGGTCACCCCGGATCTGAACCCCGAGGCGATCGAGCGGGCCGCGGAGCACTTCCGCCGCGCCGGCACCCCCTTCCATCCGCGGTCGCTGGCGGAGTTCTCCCGGTTCTTCGACGGCCTGGAACTCCTCGGCCCCGGCGTGATCCCGGTCTCCGGGTGGCGGCCGGAGCCCCAGGACGTGGCGGTGCAGGCGGAGGGCATCGTCCCCGTGTACGCGGGAGTCGCCCGCAAGCCCTGACCCGTACGGGCGCCGTCAGCGGGTGCGCTCCCCGGCCCCACCCTAGGTTCGAAGCAGCCCGGGCGAACATCGCCTGCCACGGCACCAGGGAGCGCACGTGACCGACACCGGGACACCGCCCACGCCGCCCTCCGCTGCCCGCGGGTCGAGGTGGGTCCGCGGACGGGGTGCGTGGAGAACGTCCACGCGCCGCTCCGGCGGCGGACCACGGACGCCAAGGAGGCACGATGCCCTCGGACGCTGTGCTGTACCAGGCGGCGGCGCTGTGCCTGACGTACCCGGACGACGACTTCCGGGCCCGGCTGCCGCTGTTGCGTGAAGCGGCCCCGCAACTGCGGGAGTTCACCGACCACGCGGCGGTGACTCCGGCGCCGGAACTGGCCGCGCACTACGTCCGGGTCTTCGACTCGGAGAACCGGCACAGCCTGTATCTGACCTGGTGGCGGGGCGGGGACGCCCGGCGGCGGGGCATGGCGCTGGACCGTTTCAAGGAGGTCTACCGGGAACACGGCCTGGAGTTCGCCGGCGAGGAACTGCCCGACTTCCTGCCCTCGGTACTGGAGTTCACGGCCCGCACCGGCGACACCGGCCTGCTCACCGGGCACCGTGACGGCCTGGAGCGACTGCGCGTCCGGCTCACCGGCCTCGGCACGCCGTACGCCACCGTCCTGGACGCCGTGTGCGCCGCGTTGCCGACCGCGCCCACCGGGACGACGCGCCCCTGACCACACCCGTCGGACAGGTCTCAGGCCGCACCGCCGTCCTTCCGGTCCTGGTCCTTCTCGTCGTCGACGATCTCCGCGTCGACCACGCCGTCCTCGTCCTGCGGTGAGCTGTGCGCGCCCTCGGAGCTGCCCTCCGTCGGGGTCTGCTGGGCCTGGGCGTACATGGCCTGGCCCATCTTCTGGCTGACGGAGGCGAGTTTCTCGACGCCCGTGCGCAGCGCGTCGGTCTCGGCGTCACCTTCCAGGAGCTGCCTGACGTCGGCGACTGCCGACTCGACCTCGGTCCGGGTCTCGGCGGGGACCTTGTCCTCGTTCTCGCGGACGAACTTCTCGGTCTGGTAGACGAGTTGTTCGGCCTGGTTGCGGGTCTCCGCCGCCTCCCGGCGTGCCCGGTCCTCCTCGGCGTACTGCTCCGCCTCCCGCATCATGCGGTCGATGTCGTCCTTGGGCAGGGCGGAGCCGCCGGTGACGGTCATCTTCTGTTCGCGGCCGGTGGCGAGGTCCTTCGCCGAGACGTGCATGATCCCGTTCGCGTCGATGTCGAAGGCGACCTCGACCTGCGGGACGCCGCGCGGGGCGGGCGGCAGGCCGGTGAGGTCGAAGACGCCGAGCTTCTTGTTGTACGCGGCGATCTCACGTTCGCCCTGGTAGACCTGGATGCCCACCGAGGGCTGGTTGTCGGCGGCGGTGGTGAAGATCTCCGAACGGCGGGTGGGGATCGTGGTGTTGCGTTCGATGAGCTTCGTCATGATGCCGCCCTTGGTCTCGATGCCCAGGGACAGCGGGGTGACGTCGAGAAGCAGGACGTCCTTCACGTCGCCGCGGATGACGCCGGCCTGGAGGGCCGCGCCGACGGCGACGACCTCGTCGGGGTTGACGCCCTTGTGCGGGTCCTTGCCGGTGAGTTCCTTGACCAGGTCGGTGACGGCGGGCATACGGGTCGAGCCGCCGACGAGGATGACGTGGTCGATCGCGGCGAGCTTGATGCCGGCGTCCTTGACCGCCTGGTGGAAGGGGGTCCTGCAACGGTCGAGGAGGTCGGAGGTGAGCTCCTGGAACTGGGCGCGGGTCAGCTTCTCGTCGAGGTGCAGCGGGCCCTCGGCGGAGGCGGTGATGTAGGGCAGGTTGATCGTCGTCTCGGAGGAGCTGGACAGCTCGATCTTGGCCTTCTCGGCGCCCTCGCGCAGCCGCTGCAGGGCCATCTTGTCGTTGCCCAGGTCGATGCCGGTCTGCCCCTTGAAGCGTTTGACGAGGTGCTCGACGACCCGCTGGTCCCAGTCGTCGCCGCCGAGGTGCGTGTCACCGTTGGTGGCCTTGACCTCGATGACCCCCTCGCCGATGTCCAGCAATGACACGTCGAAGGTGCCGCCGCCGAGGTCGAAGACGAGGACCGTCTGCTCCTCGCCCCGGTCGAGGCCGTAGGCGAGGGCCGCGGCGGTCGGCTCGTTGATGATCCTCAGGACCTTCAGACCGGCGATGTCCCCGGCCTCCTTGGTGGCCTGCCGCTGACTGTCGTCGAAGTACGCCGGCACAGTGACCACGGCGTCGGTGACGTCCTCGCCGAGGTAGGACTCGGCGTCCCGCTTCAGCTTCTGCAGCACCCGCGCGGACAGCTCCTGCGCCCGGTAGCGGGTACCGTCGATCGAGCCTTCCTGCGGGAAGCGCCAGCTCGTTTCGCCCATGTGCCGCTTGACCGAGCGCGCGGTGCGCTCCACGTTCGTCACGGCCTGCCGCTTGGCGACCTCCCCGACGAGCACCTCGCCGTTCTTGGCGAAGGCCACCACCGACGGGGTGGTCCTGGCGCCCTCCGCGTTCGCGACGACAGTGGGTTCGCCGCCCTCCAACACGGCCACCACCGAGTTCGTGGTCCCCAGATCGATTCCGACCGCACGTCCCATCGCTGTTCCCTTCCACCGCACCAGGGAGCCGACCCTCCGCACTCCAGCAGAAAACCTGAGTGCGCTCTTGTCAATCGGTGGCTCCTGTCAAGGGACAGATACCCCGGATCAGGACGATGGGTACCCCGCCGGGCGCTCGTCGTGCCGGCCGCCGCGCAGGGCGAGGGCGCGCCGAGGGCGGTCGGTGACCAGGACGTCGACCCGCGGGTCGGCCAGGAACGCCCGCATCGGGAGGTCCTCGTTGATCGTCCACACCATGCTGAACAGGCCGTGCCGGGCCGCCTCGCGCAGCACACCCGCACGGGCCAGCCGGTGGTGCACGGCGACCCCGTCCGCTCCGCAGGCACGGACCCGCCGCATGGGCAGCAGCTCGCTCAGCCGGGTGGCGGCGAGGCGGGCCGGAGCGATGTCCCGGCGGTCACGGCCCAGCGACAGGGCCGTACGCACCCGGGGGAAGCCGCGCGCGATGGCGGCGACGGAACGATCCTCCAGGGTGGTGGCGACGAAGCCGTCGACGCCGAGCAGCGCGATCGCGCGGTCGATCACCACGTGCTCGTACCCGACCTCCTTGAGGTCCAGGTGCCCGGCCAGCTTCCCGGCGATCAGGGACATGACGTCCTCCACGACCGGGACGGCGTATCCGGCCCGCTCGCAGAGCTCGGCGTGGGTGATCGTCGACAGGGGCGGGCCGGCGGGTCCGACCCGGGGGTCGTGGAAGACGACGAGGACACCGTCCGCGGTACGCCGGATGTCGAACTCCACGTACTCGGCGCCGGAGCGGATCGCGTCCTCGTACGCCTCCCGGGTGGCGGCGCCGGAGTGTTCGGATCCGCCCCGGTGTGCGGACACGGCGGGTCGTCGCGGCATCGGCGGGTCAGCTCCCGGACGGGGATCGGGGCGCGGGCACCGGGGCGGGCCGGCCGTCGGACGGGGACAGGAGGGAGCCGGAGCGTCTGCTGACCCTCCGGAGCAGGGCGTATCCGATCACGACGAGGACCACGAAGGGAAGCCAGGCCAGCGCGTACGCCGTGCCGTAGGTGCCGAGGTCGAGGATGGAGCGGTCGGAGTGGACGTTCGTGCCGTTGACCCCGAAGAACGTCAGCAGCAGGGTCGGCGGCAGCGCGATCAGGGTGGCCGCGGCGACCAGGGCGGAGACGGTCCGGTCACGGCGGTCGTCGCGCTCGGCGAGTTCGGCGTCGAGGGCGGCGGAGCGGGCGCTGATGACGGAGGTCAGCCGCTCGACCATGCGCGCGGAGTTCTCCAGGCTGTCGCGGATGCCGAGGGTGTCACGCAGGGAGGACTGGAAGGCCTCCATCAGCATCTCCGGGATCAGCAGGCTGTCCACGTACGCCTCGACGCCGAAGGCCAGGTCCAGCTGGAGTTCGTTCACCCCGGCCGACAGCCGGGAGATGAGGGAGCGGACCTCGTACGGCGAGTCCGTCATGGGGGCCCGCTCGTTGGCGCGCATGGTCTCGAAGGCGGCGAGACGGGTGCGCTGGAGCACGGCGAGGGCGGAGATCATGCCGACGGCGACCAGGATCAGGCCGTTCTCGACGTGCGGGGCCCAGCCGGCCTGGACGGAGACTCCTCGGCCGTGCGCGGAGAGCGTGACGCCGTGGTTCCTGAGGTTGGGCGGCAGGGTGTCCTCGGCGTCGGACGTGCGATGCGCGGGCAGCCGGCCGCGGTAGACGATCTCGTTCAGCAGGGCGGGCCTGCGGGTGGCGTCGGCGAGGTCCCCGCTCAGCAGGTCACGCTGCAACCGCCCGCCGGGAAAGACGAGTTGGTGGACGTTCTGACCGTAGGCGAGCGGGTCCGGCAGGGCGAGCCGTTCGTTGACCACGTCGAGCAGCGGCCGCTCGCCGAGCCGGATGCGCCGACGGTCGAAGCAGGTGTCCGCCAGCCAGGCGGCGAGGGCGTCGGGCGCGGTGTCCGCGGCGAAGCCGCAGTCCACGACGAGGGTCACATCGCCGCGTGGGGTGGCCAGGACCAGGAGTTCGGCGGCTGCGAGGGCGAGACCGTGGTCGCCGTGCGGCGGCCGCAGTTCGTCGGGGGTCAGGCGCGCGGTGAGGACCGGCACGGGCAGGACCGCTTCGCTGGACCTCAGATGGGGTTCGAAACGGCCGAAGTCCAGCCGGTCGACCAGCACGCCGGACGCGGTGTTGCGCGGGCGGGCCCGGCCGTCGAGGCTGAACAGCAGGACCACGCGGGTGAGTTCACGGGTCGCGGAGTCGAGCACCGTCGTCCCGCTGGAGGTTCCCGCCACCGCTGTGTCCTTCCACCGCCCCGTCCTTCCGCCGCCGTCAGCTACTTACCCGGGTCGGTGTCGGTGAACCGGCGGGGCGCGCCCACCGGCTGGGAGCACCACCGGCCGGCGCACCCGCCGGACGCCCCGGTGCGGGGCGTCCCGGCGGATGTCCTGTCCCGGGCGCCGGTCAGGCGAGCTTCGCGGACAGCGTGATCGGTACGGCCTTCAGGGCCTGGCTGACCGGGCAGTTGACCTTGGCCTGCTCGGCGGCGGCGAGGAAACCGTCCTCGTCGAGGCCCGGCACGGTGCCCTCGACGGTGAGGTGGATGCCGGTGATCCCCTCGCCCGGCTGGAAGTTGACGTCGGCGGAGGTGACGAGCTTGGTGGGCGGGGTGCCGGCCCCGGCGAGGGCGTGCGAGAACGCCATGGAGAAGCAGCTGGAGTGGGCGGCCGCGATCAGCTCCTCGGGGCTGGTCTTGCCGTTCGCTTCCTGGGTGCGGGCAGCCCACGTCACCGGCTGTTCGCCGATGGCGCCGGAGGAGTCGAAGGTGACAACGCCGTTGCCCTCGAGCAGGTTGCCTTCCCAGACGGTATGTGCGGAGCGCGTAGTGGCCACGGTCAGTCCTTTCATATGGTCCCGGTTACGGGATTACGGCACCATCCGATCACACTCCGGCTCAGCGCACGCGAAAGACCGGCCCCCGCGCGCTGCAACAGGTCGATGCCCGGTTGCGGCACGGTGCCGCCACGGCCATGCACCCGCACCCGGCCCGCGATGTCGGTCACGGGCAGACAGCCGGCGTCGTGCGGTGCCGCGTCGCAGAACACGACCCGCGCGGCCGGTACGTCCCGGGCCTCGGCGTACGACGCGATCGCGCCCAGCGCCTTGCCGAGCGGTTCCCGGTTCAACGATCCGGAGGTGTCGAGGACGACGCCGAAGGTGCGGCGGGCGATCTCCTCGGGCGGGAAGTACCGTCCCGCGCGGGGATGTCGGGGGTGGCCGCCTGCCGGCCTGCCGGCGTGCCGGACGGGCGTAGGTCCGTACCGGCTCCGGGCGGGGCACGAACTCGTCGAACCAGCGGGCGAGTCGGGCGTCCCACGGCAGCGGCGGGCGCGTCGGTGCGCGACCTCCGATGCGAACAGTGTGGGCGCGTCGGTCGGCGGGGGACGGTGAGGCCGAGCCGGGCCCGGTCCACCCGTGCGCCGAGCGCCGCCGCGGTGTCCGGGTCCAGCCCGAGCGGCGGCACCGCCCGGGGCGCACCTGGTTTTCCGGCGGGGACGTGCGGTCAGGCGGCTCGTCGTTCCTGGCGCTCGGTCAGCGGGACCTGGGGGCCGTCCGTCTCCTCGAGCCAGCGGCGCAGCACGTGGTGGATGTGTTCGGCTCCGGCGAGTTCCGCGCCGTTCTCGACGGGTGCCGACAGGTCGAGCGGCGACAGCAGGAAGGCCTTGGCCTGGGCGCCGCCGAGACCGCCGTGGGAGCCGATCTGCTCCTCGAAGGCGAGGACCTCGCCCTCGGCCGGGTCGTACCAGGAGTTGACCATGATGTCGGCGGTGTGCGGGAAGGAGTGGGTGCGGCGGACGGCGTCGGCGGCGCCGGGCCCGAAGTCGGCGAGCGGGCCGGGGTTCTCGTCGAGTTCGTCGAGCGGGATCTGCTCGCCGAACGGACCGAGGACGACCCCGCCGTGCTCCTCGCTGCGCACCAGCAGGAAACCGACGCCGGGATGGTTGGCGAGGGTCGACAGCAGGGCGGGGTGGCGGGCGTCGATCTCCTCCTTGCTCATCCGGTGCGGCACGTCCGGGAAGGAGACCAGGCCCAGGTTGCCGGAGGCCAGCACGATGGGCTCCGAGCGGCGGCTGGAGGGCCGGTACTGCTCGGCGCGCTCCTCGACCGGCCGGCGCAGTGCGGCGCGCACGGCCGCGCGGGCCTCGGCACCGCTGTGCGTACGCCGCGCCCGCCGCGGCACGGGCAGCCCGGAACCGGCCCGCACCAGGTCGCCGAGGGTGAGGCCGTAGCGGGTGCGGAAGGTCTCGCCGGGGCTCTGTCCATGGTCGGACAGCACCACGATCCGGTACGGGCGAGGGGCGTGCTCGGCGACGTTCTGGATCAGGGCGAGGGAGCGGTCGAGGCGTTCGAGGACCTTCTCGGCGTCCCGGCTGATCGGCCCGGAGTGGTGGGCCACCTCGTCGTACGCGACGAGGTCGGCGTAGACGGCGGTACGTCCGGCGAGCATGTCGCCCATCACCGCGGCGACGACGACATCGCGTTCGACGACGGTCGCGAACGCGCGGATGAGCGGGTAGAGGCCGCCGCGCCCCACCCGGGGCCGGACCTTGCGCGCGCGGGCCCGGGTGGACTGGCCGATCTCGCGGCCGACCTCGGCGACGAAGGACATGGCGGTGCGCACCGCGTTGGCCGGGTCGGAGAAGTAGGCGAAGTAGCCCGCCCTGGAGCGGGTCTCGCGGCTGCGCCGGCGGGCGGCTATGGACAGTACGAGGGCCTGTTCTTCGGCGCCCCCGGAGAACAGGTTGCCGCGGCTGGCCCCGTCGAGGGTGAGCAGTCCGGTGTCGCCGGTGGCCTCGATGGCGCGGCGCTGGAGTTCGGCGGCGCTGGTCGGGCGGTTGCAGACCATCACCTCCTCGCGGTCCTTCTCGTACCAGCGGAAGGCGGGGATGTCGTGGTTGCTGCCGTGCAGGATGCCGAGTTGGCTGGCGCCGGTCTGGCTGGACCAGTCGGTGCGCCACGGGGTGAGCCGATGGGTGGGGCCGCGTCCGGTACCGACGCCGACGCCGATGCCGGTGGCCAGCCAGCGGGCGACGGTGGGCATCAGCCCCTTGCCGACGGCGTCGAGCAGCAGGTCGTGGCCGACCCCGTCGAGCTGGACGAAGACGGTGCCTTGAGTGGAGGGGCAGGTCGGGCCGGATCCGCGACGGCGGTCGGCGAGGCGGTACAGACGGCTCCGGTAGGCGTCGTCGTCGCGGACGGTCAGCGCGGCGCCGGTCGCGGAGGCGACGGCGGACATCACGGCGGCCACCACGACCGCGGTCTCCGGAGCGGCGTCGCCCTGCTCGGTGGGGTTCAGACGCAGCGCGAGCAGGAGCAGCGCGCCGTTGAGGAAGAACACCAGCAGCCCGAGCACGAAGGCGGGCACCAGCAGCATCAGCCGTATGAGAAGGGGCCAGACGAGAGCCGACAGGAGGCCGAAGGCGCCGGCGCCGAACGCGGCGGTGACGGCGATATGGGTGGCGCTGTCATCGTGCGCGGACTGGAGCCGGAAGTCCGGCAGGATGCCCGCCAGGACCAGCATCGTGAGGGTGGAGACGATCCACACCGCGACGCTCCGCCCGACCTGACTCGCGACCCGTCGCCAACGCTCTGATCGCACGCCCCGCACACCTCACGTCCCAGCCCGTCGCCGGTGCGGGCCCTGAGCCAAGCCTGTCATACCGGTTTTCCGGAGCAGGGCCCTACGGCACTAGCGCCCGTCGTACCCGGCCGTCGGCATCGACAGCCGCCGGTGCACCCGGGCCTTCATCTGGGCGTCGTACGAGGGTTCCGCGTGGCCGACGGTCTCCACCCGCACTCCGCGCCGGGCGCACTCGGCGGTGAACTCGTCCACCGACGACAGCGCGCTGCGCAGCACCCGCAGGCTCGGCGCGACGAACAGGTCCCGGCCGGGCCGCACGCCCTCCCACAGGACGTCGTGGTCGGGGCGCAGCGCGCACACGAGGAGTTCCCGGGTGACGACGTGGCCGCGCTCGGCGGCCCAGCGGGCGCACATCGCGTGCTGGCTGCGGGAGTCCACCAGGAAGGGGTCGTCGTCGAGCTCCTCCAGCGGCGTCAGGCTGGCGATGGCCGTGACGCGCAGCGGTGGAGGCGTGCCGAGAGCACCGCGCACCTGTCCCATGGAGTCCCCCTCACCTCCGGGTTGCGCCGCCGACCATACTCCTGCCCGTAGGCTTCGGGGGAGTCGCGCGAAGGAGGCAAAGGGGTGCCGGTGGAGATCACCTGGTGGGGTCACGCCACCTGCACGGTCACGGACTCGAACGTCCGCGTGCTCACCGATCCCTTGTTCGCCATGCGGCTGGCGCATCTGCGACGCCGTCGCGGCGCGCTGCCCCCGCCGGACGCCTGGCAGGCCGACGTGGCGCTGGTCTCCCATCTGCACGCCGACCATCTGCACGTCCCGTCGCTGGCGCGGCTGGCACCGGGCACGCGCCTGCTCGTGCCCCGGGGCGCACCACGGGCGGTACCGGGGCTGCGCCGGCTCACCCATCTCCGGCTGAGCGAGGTGGCGCCCGGGGACCAGATCCGGGTCGGCGACCTGGTGATGCGGGTCGTGCCTGCCCGGCACGACGGGCGGCGGCTGCCGCTCGGGCCGCACCGCTCCCCCGCCCTCGGCTACGTCGTCGAGGGTGAGGCCCGCACCTACTTCGCCGGCGACACCGGCCTCTTCGACGAGATGGCGAAGGAGGTCGGGCCGGTCGACGTGGCGCTGCTGCCGGTGGGCGGCTGGGGACCGTACCTCGGCGAGGGGCATCTGGACGCGGGGCGGGCCGCGGAGGCGCTGGCCCGGCTCGCGCCGCGCAGCGCGGTGCCGGTGCACTACGGCACGTACTGGCCGATCGGGATGGACGCCGTGCGCCCGCACGAGTTCCACACGCCGGGCGACGAGTTCGTCCGCCTCGCGGCCGCGCACGCGCCGCAGGTGGCCGTGTACCGGCTCGCGCACGGGGAGAGCATACGGCTGGGGGTCTCCCGGTGAGCTGGTTCGCCGCCGTCCCGACGGCCCTGCCGACCGCGTCCACACAGCAGGCGCTCGGGTATCCGTCGCTGTTCCTGCTGGTGCTGATCGGGGCGCTGGTGCCGGTGATTCCGACCGGGGCGCTGGTGAGTTCGGCGGCCGTGGTGGCCTTCCACCAGGCGGATCCGCTCACGCTGGCGCTGCTGTTCGTGACGGCGTCGACGGCCGCGTTCCTGGGTGACATGGCCCTGTACTGGCTGGGGCGGCGCGGCATGAAGTCGAAGAACGGCTCGCGCTGGCTGGAGGCGATCCGTTCGCGCGCGCCGGAGGAGCGGCTCGCTCAGGCGCAGGAGAAGCTCACCGACCACGGGGTGGCGGTACTGGTGCTGTCCCGGCTGGTGCCGGCCGGGAGGATCCCGGTGATGCTGGCCTGCCTGATGGCCGAGTGGCCGATGCGGAGGTTCGCCCGCGGGAACCTGCCGGCGTGCCTGGCCTGGGCGGTCACGTATCAGGTGATCGGGATCCTCGGCGGCTCACTGTTCCGCGAACCCTGGGAGGGCGTGGTCGCGGCGATCGCGCTGACCGTGCTGATCAGCACGGCGCCGAGCGTGTGGAAGAGAATCCGCCGCCCGGCGAAGGCCTGACCGAGAACACGGGACCCGCCAGCGTGTGAAGGCCTGCCCGCGGACTCAGGACCCGTCGGCCCGTGAACGCCTGACCAAGGGCACGGGACCGACCGGCCCGCCAAGGCGTGACCGAGGGCACGGGACCCGTCGGCCCGCCGAGGCCTGACCCCGGACTCAGGACCCGCCGACCCGCGAAGGCCTGGCCGAGAACACGGGACCCGCCGGCCCGCCAAGGCCTGCCCGACAGCACGGGACCCGTCGGCCCGCCAAGGCGTGACCGAGGGCACGGGACCCGCCGGCCCGCCAAGGCCTGCCCGCGGACTCAGGACCCGTCGGCCCGTGAAGGCTGCGCGAGGTTCCAGGGTCCGCCGACCCTCGAAGGCCTGATCGCACCCCCGAAACCCGCCGGCCGGCAACGGCCCAGCTGAAGGCCCAGGACCCTTCGGCCGGCAACGGCCTAGCCGAGGACCCGGGACCCGCCCACCGGCAGGTCCCACAGGTTCTCGCGGGCCAGGCCCGCCTTTTCCCAGGCCGCTCGGGCCCGGGTGAGCGGCTCCAGTACCGGTTCCGCCGACAGTACGAACGTCGCCCAGTGCATGGGCGCCATCCGGCGTGCCTCGAGGTCCTGCGCGGCGCGGACCGCTTCCTCCGGGTCGCAGTGGACGTCGCTGAGCCACCAGCGGGGGTCGTAGGCGCCGATCGGCAGCAGGGCGAGGTCGATGCCGGGATAGCGCTGTCCGATGCGGGCGAACCAGTGGCCGTACCCGGTGTCGCCCGCGAAGTAGACGCGCTTGCCGTCCGTGGCGGTGAGGACCCAGCCACCCCACAGGCTGCGGCAGGTGTCGGTGAGGCTGCGCTTGGACCAGTGGTGGGAGGGGACGAAGTCGAAGCGGACTCCGCCCAGTTCGGCCGCCTCCCACCAGTCCAGCTCGGTGACGTTGGTGAACCGGCGGCGGTGGAACCAGCGGCCGAGTCCGGCGGGGACGAACACCGGGGTCTCGCGCGGGAGTCGGCGCAGTGTGGGCGCGTCCAGGTGGTCGTAGTGGTTGTGGCTGATGACGACCGCGTCGACAGGCGGCAGTTCGCTCCAGGCGATGCCGACCGGGGTGATGCGGGCCGGGGTGCCGAGGATGCGGCGGGACCAGACCGGGTCGGTGAGGACGGTCAGCCCGCCGATCTGCACGACCCAACTGGCGTGCCCCGCCCAGGACACGGCGACCGTGCGGGCGTCCACCCGGGGCGGCGGCCCCGGGTCGAAGGGCAGCCGGGGGATGTCGGCGAGGCCTTCACGGCCGGGGCGGATGGAGCCCTCGCGGGCGAAGCGGGCCATGGACTTGAGGCCGGGCAGCGGGGCGGTCAGCCGGTCGTGGAAGGTCCGCGGCCACACCCTGCGCTCGCCCAGCGGTCTGGGCGCGACGGGTGGCGCGAAAGGGGGTGAGGCCGCCGGAGCACCGGCTTCCCGGGTGGACATGCTCGCGGTCGAATCGGACTGCTGCGTCATCGAGGAGGCTCCCATCGCTGAGCGTCATCGCGGAGATCGTCGAAGACCGATTCCAGAAGGGTCAACGCGCGTTGCACATGTGGCAGTTCCAACGGCGCGGGGGCATCGAGGCATTCCGCGCGCTCGTCGTGCGTACCCCCGCCCAGCAGCGGACCGGTGGACAGCCGCACGCGCAGCGCCCCGAGGTCGTCGCCGAAGCGGTGGCCGCCGGGCGCGGGCATGCCGAGCCGGGCGGTGAGGAAGTCCTCCAGTTCCTGGGCGTCGCCCACGCCGTGCGCGCCGAGCGCGGGCCGCAGCGGACCGAGGTCGACGTAGAGGTGACGGCCGGCCTGCGGGGGCCGGGCGACGGCGCCCGCGGTGACGACGGCGGTGTGCGCGGCGGCGGCCACGCGCGCGTGCAGCCGTACGGCGGTCCTCAGGCGTGCGGTGACCGGTTCGGGTTCTTCGAGGGCGTACGCGGCCGCGGCGGCCACGGGTGATGCGACGCGGGCGCCGAGCGCGGTGAGGATGTCGAGCACGCGCGCGTGGAGGCCGTCTGCGTCCGCCTCGCCCGCGGGGAAGCGCGCGACGGCGGCCGGCCAGCCGGTCGGTAGCAGCGCACCGGCCAGGTCGGTGACGATGGTCACCTGCTCGGGCAGCATCTCGGCCGGGCTGAGCAGCACGGTGGCGTGTGGGTCGTGGAGGGTGTCCCGCCAGGTCTCGTCGCTGACCAGGCGCAGGCCCTCACCGACGGCGGCCTCCACGGTCTCGTACAGCAGTTCGGGCGGGGCGACCGTGGCGGTGGGGTCGTCGGCGACGGACAGCACGAGCAGCCGCGGGTCGCCGCCCTCGGCCCGCACCCGGCGCACGGTCTCCAGGAGGGCGTACGGGTCCGGGACACCGCCGCACTCGGCCGGGGTCGGCACATGGAAGACGGGGCGTCCCAGCAGACGTGCGTACGGCGCCCACCAGGCGGCGCACGGCCGCGGCACCAGGACGTCACCGCCGAGCGCGGCGGTCAGCGCGAGCAGCAGGGCGGGGGCGCCGGGAGCGGCGGCCACCCGGTCGGGCCCGGTGGACAGGCCGCGCCGGTCCCAGTAGCCGCGGGCGGCGTCCAGCAGGGCGGGCCCGCCGCCGACGGGTTCGCTGCCCGGGCGGTCGGCCGCGGCGGCGAGTACGGCGGACAGCTCGGGCAGCACGGGCAGCCCGTCCTCGGGAAGCGGTGGCCCGAAACGGACGGGGCCGTGGCCTTCCGGGTCCGTCCGCGGCATCCGTACCTCCGTAGGGGCCCGATGGGTCTGATGGGCCGGTGGGGCTGCTCGTCTCGTCCGTGGGTCGTGGCCGAAGTGGCCGAAGTGGCCGACGCGACCGGTGGGTCGTGTGGGGCGGGTCGTGTCCTAGGGCTGGTAGTACCCCGGGTGGCGCGGTGCCATGAGCGCGGATGTGGGTTGCGCGGATCACACGATGGAGGGGTCCGCTGTCGGCTGCGGTGCCGGTGGAGAGGTCAACGGTCGCTGGTGTGCTCCCTGCGTCGCAGGCGGTGGACGGCGGCGCCGAGCGCGCCCGTGATCAGCAGGCCACCGGCGACCAGGGCGGGCACGGAGTCGGTGAAGGTGCCTCCCTCCCCGGCCCGGACGCCGTGCTGGATGCCGGCGGCGTGGCAGGGGTCGGCCTGTGTCTGTGCCTCGGCTGTCTGGGGCTCGGCTGCCTGTGGCTCGGCGCAGGGGCGGTGGCTGGCGCAGGAGCTGCCGTACGACTCGGTGCACGCCGTGCCGCTCCCCCGGTTCACGGTGAACTTGGCGCTCCACTGCCTGCCGTGTCCGCCGGGTGCCGTCGGGCAGGTGCCGTCCACGGTCCACGGGGAGTCCTGGGCGGCGGAATCCTGGCCGCCCTCGAAGTTCGCGTCGGGGGCGATACGGGCCGTGCCTCGGTAGGCGGGCCCGGCGGCCACCGCGTCGGCGTTGCCGTCGGTGCCGTCGTCGCCGGAGACCAGCCCCAGCTGGACGCTGCCCGAGTCGACGGCCTGCGAGGTGGCGGTGATCGAGCCGGGCGGGGAGCCGCCGGTCGGATCGCAGGAGACGGAGACGGTGACGTTGCCGCCCGGCGACACGCTGCTCGGGCTGACTTCCGCGGCCAGTTCCGCGACCGGCTCCTCGACCGATCCGTCGACCGATGCGTCGACTGGATCGTCGGCCGGTTCGTCGACCGACTCCTCGACCGACTCCGCAACCGGCTCTTCGACCGCGAACGGCTGCTCTTCGACGGGCTCCGCGACCGGCGGCTCCGCGACCGGTTCCGCTGTAGGTTCGGCGGACGCGACCGGTTCCGCTGTAGGTTCGGCGGACGCGACCGGCACGGCGAGGCCGATGACGGCACCGGCCAGGACGGCGGCGGACAGGGCACGTGCGCTGCGGCGCATGGGGTGAACTCCTTCGGCCGACTGCGGGACACGGCGGTCGTGCCCCCGCAGCCATCACAGCCCGCCCACCGCCGGGCCGCGCGCGGCCGGACACCATTCGCGGGACGGGGACCGCCGAGCGGGTGACACCAGGAGTGCACTCGGACGACGGTCCCCAGGGCCCCGCGGACACCTCCGGCAGACAGGCCGGATCACCCGGGGTCGAGAGGACCCGGGCTCACCCAAGGCGACGAGGCCCTACGGGGCGACGTCCTTCATCACCTGCTCGCGCACCCGCCCGCAGCACCGGCTGATCAGCCGGGACACGTGCATCTGCGAGATTCCCAGCTGCTCGGCGATCCGGCTCTGGGTCATGTCGCCGAAGAACCGCATGTACAGGATCGCCCGCTCACGCTCCGGCAACGCGGCGAGCCGGTGCTTCACGGCCTCCCGGTCGACCACCATGTCCAGGGCCGGGTCGGGCGAGCCCAGCGCGTCAATGAGGGAGTACCCGCCCTCGCCTCCGGGCAGGTCCGCGTCCAGGGACAGCGCGGTGAAGCTGTCCAACGCCTCCAGGCCGATGCGAACCTCCTCCTCGGTCATGTTCGCGTGCTGGGCGATGTCCGCGACGGTGGGCCGGCGCCCGGAGACGGTCTGGGCCAGGTCCTGACCGGCGAAGCGGACCCGGTTACGCAGATCCTGCACCCGGCGCGGTACGTGCAGCGTCCACATGTGGTCGCGGAAGTGCCGCTTGATCTCGCCGGTGATGGTGGGTACGGCGTAGCTCTCGAAGGCCTTGCCGCGCTCGGGGTCGTAGCGGTCGACGGCCTTGACCAGACCGAGGGCCGCGACCTGGCGGAGGTCGTCGAGGTTCTCGCCGCGGCTGCGGAAGCGGCACGCGATGCGGTGGGCCATGGGCAGCCAGGCCTCGACGATGCCGTCACGGAGGGTGTCTCGCCGCTGGCCGGGGGGAAGCGCGGCGAGTTCGCGGAAGGCCTCCGCGGTGTCGGGTGAGTCGTTGTGCGGACGGTGCCTCGCGCTCACATGAGTGGGCATACGCGTTGCAACTCCCTGAGTCGTGCCGGGGTTGAACGGTCACCGTGGGAGCGCGTCCGAGGATCGGGCAGGCGCGTCCGGGGCGGCCGAGTGGCCGCTCCCACGGACGTGCCTCCGGTCCGAAGCACTGGTACAGCGCCTGCCCCCGACCCCCTGCCGCAAACACCCCGAAAGGTTTTCCGGCGGCGCGCCGGGTGACTCGTAGCGCTGCTATGTGTGTCACCTATGTCCGAGAGGTCCGTACATGAGCACCAAGGTCTCCGACCATGTCCTTCAGCGGCTGCGCGAGTGGGGTGTGGAGCAGGTCTTCGGCTATCCGGGCGACGGCATCAACGGCCTGCTCGCCGCCTGGGGGCGCGCCGACAACCAGCCCCGTTTCATCCAGTCCCGGCATGAGGAGATGTCCGCGTTCCAGGCGGTCGGCTACGCCAAGTTCAGCGGCCGCCTCGGAGTGTGCGCGGCGACCTCGGGGCCCGGTGCGATCCATCTGCTCAACGGGCTGTACGACGCCAAGCTGGACCATGTGCCGGTGCTGGCGATCGTCGGACAGACGCACCGCACCGCGATGGGCGGCTCGTACCAGCAGGAAGTGGACCTGCACACGCTGTACAAGGATGTCGCCTCCGACTTCCTGGAGACGGTGACGGTGCCCGAGCAGCTGCCGAACGTGCTGGACCGGGCGATCCGCACCGCGTACGGGCGCCGGTGTCCGACGGCGATCATCATCCCCGGCGATGTGCAGGAACTCGGCTACTCGGCGCCCACCCACGAGTTCAAGATGGTGCCCTCCAGCCTGGACCACCGCTCCTCGACGGCGGTTCCGTCCGAGGGGTCGCTGCGGCGGGCGGCGGAGATCCTCAACGCCGGCGACAAGGTCGCGATCCTGGTCGGCCAGGGCGCGGCCGGCGCGCGGACCGAGGTGGAACGCGTCGCCGAGATGCTCGGCGCGGGCGTGGCGAAGGCGCTGCTCGGCAAGGACGCCCTGAGCGACGAACTCCCGTACGTCACCGGATCGATCGGCCTGCTCGGCACCCGCCCGTCGTACGAGCTGATGCGGGACTGCGACACCCTGCTGACCATCGGGTCCTCCTTCCCGTACAGCCAGTTCCTGCCGGAGTTCGGCAAGGCGCGGGGGGTGCAGATCGACATCGACCCGCACATGGTCGGGATGCGTTATCCCTACGAGGTGAATCTCGTCGGCGACGCGCAGGCGACCCTGAAGCGGCTGATCCCGATGCTGGACGCCGAGCGGGGCGAACGCGACTGGTACGAGACGGTGTGCGACAACGTGACGCGCTGGCGTGGCGTGATGGAGGGACGGGCCCGGCAGTCGGCCGACCCGATCAACCCGGAGTACGTGGCGCACGTACTGGATCGGCTGCTGCCGTCCGACGCGATCGTCAGCTCCGACTCGGGGTCGACGGCGAACTGGTACGCCCGTCACCTGACGATGCGGCCCGGGATGCGGGGCTCGCTGTCCGGGACGCTCGCGACGATGGGCTGTGCCGTGCCGTACGCGATCGGCGCGAAGTTCGCACACCCGGACCGGCCCGCGATCGCGCTGGTCGGCGACGGCGCGATGCAGATGAACGGGATGGCGGAACTGATCACGGCGGCCAAGTACCGCGACCTCTGGGAGGACCCGCGGCTGATCATCGCCGTCTGGAACAACCACGATCTCAACCAGGTGACCTGGGAGATGCGGGCCATGGAGGGCGCTCCGTCCTTCCTGCCCTCGCAGGAGCTGCCGGACGTGCAGTACGCGGCGTTCGCCCGTTCGCTGGGTCTGACCGGGATCCGGGTGGAGAAGCCGGAGGACGTGGAGGCGGGCTGGCGGGCCGGCCTGGAGGCGGACGGGCCCGCGGTGATCGAGTTCCTCACCGACCCTGCCGTACCGCCGATCCCACCGCACGCCACCTGGGACCAGATGGAGGCGGCGGCCGCCTCGATCCTCAAGGGCGACGCGGACCGCGGGGCCGTGATCAGGCAGGGGCTCAAGGCGAAGATGCAGGAGTTCCTGCCGGGCCGGGAGAAGTAGCGACGGAAGCCGCCGTGGGCGGGGCGACGGCCGGTTCGTACCGGTCGGCCTCGTCACCGGGCAGCAGCAGTTCCTCGTAGCGGCCCAGTGCCAGCAGCACGCCGAGCATGAGGAGCGGAATCATCACAGCGAGCACCGCCATGGCCTGTCCTTCTGCGGGAATGTGCGCGGGGGGTGCGAAGCCGGGTCTCCCGGCATCGGGGACGCAAACCCCGTGTCGGTCTCCGGTCCTCGGGTACGCGGTGCGAACCCGAAGCTCTGGAGGGAGACATGCAGCGAGGCAGCGACCGGCTCAGCCGCCACCGCGACGACGAGATGAAGCACGAACTACAGGGTCTACTGCGGTCCGGGCACTCCACCCGGGCCGAGGAGTGGAACGACCCCGAACCGACCGCCGACGACGATCCGGAGATCGCGGGCGGGCCGGTGGCACCGCGCGCCGGGGCGTCACTGGAGGCGGTCCGGCTGGAGCTGGCCCGGAGCCTGGGCCGCGGCTCGTTCCCCGCGAGCGCCGGCGACCTGGCGCACGTCCTGCGCCGTGAGAGCGCGCCCGACTCCCTGGTCGAGGCCGTGGAAGGGCTGCCGCGCAGGGAGCGCCAGGCCAATCTCGAGGAACTCGCGCGGGCACTGACCCGTGGGACGGACGCCCCGGCGGAAGGCCGACGATGACGGCC
This sequence comes from Streptomyces sp. NPDC050997, assembly GCF_040660135.1. NCBI lineage: Bacteria > Bacillati > Actinomycetota > Actinomycetes > Kitasatosporales > Streptomycetaceae > Streptomyces > Streptomyces sp. NPDC050997. The sequence continues at coordinate 84,934 of NZ_JBFAGK010000015.1, read as the reverse complement.
GTCTTCGTGAAGGACGTGATGACGGCCGGTGTGGTCGCCGTCCGTCCGGACGCCTCGTTCGTCGAGGCGGCGCAGCTGATGCGCGCGCAGAACATCGGCGACGTCCTGGTGGCCGACGGACAGCACGTCGTCGGAGTGCTCACCGACCGGGACATCACGGTCCGCGCCGTCGCCGACGGCGTGGACCCGATGACCGTGAGCGCCCAGTCCGTGTGCACGCCCGACCCGGTGCTGGTCGCCCCCGACGACCCGGTGGCGGCGGCGGTGGCGCTGATGCGGGCGCACGCCGTGCGTCGGCTGCCGGTGGTCGAGGACGGGCTGCCGGTCGGGATGGTGAGCCTCGGTGACCTCGCCGAGGCCCAGGACCCGGACTCGACGCTCGCCGACATCAGCCGGGCCGAGCCGGGCGAGGAGCGCGGCGGCGACGGGCGGGAGGTCCTGTGAGCCCGGTCCGCGACCAGACCGCCCGGATCGCCGCCACCGGCACCACCGTGGACGTCGGCGAGGTGACCACGCGCTACCTGCTGTACGGGCTGCTGCCCAGCTGGTTCGTGCCCGGTCTGGCCGACTGGGCGATGCACCGGCGCACCCGTATTGAGGACACCGCGGGGACCAAGGAGTCCCTCATCCACTCGCTGATGATGGCCGAGGTCGGCCTCCCCATCGCGCTGACCCTGCGCTACGAGGTGAATCCGCTGCTGCTGAGCGTGCAGCTGGGCGGGGCGGCCGTGCACGAGGCCACCGCCCTGTGGGACGTACGCACGGCCGTCGACAGCGACCGTGAGGTCAAGCCGATCGAGCAGCACATCCACAGCTTTCTGGAGTCGCTGCCGTTCGGTGCGCTGGCCTCGCTGATGTGCCTGCACGCCGACCAGGTGAAGTCGCTGCTGCGAGGTGGCCGGGACGATCCGGACGCCTGGCGGCTGGTACCGCGCCGGCGGCCGCTGTCACCCGGCTATCTCGCGGGCATCGGCGCCGCGATCGGGGTCTGTGTGCTGCTGCCGTACGGCGAGGAGCTGCTGCGCTGTCGACGTGCGGCCGGCGCGAGAAAGAAGCGCGCGACGAGCGACGAGGCCCACTGGCGGGCGCCGCGCGCCAAGAAGCTTTCCAGGAAAGGTCGTTGAACCATCATGCGCATTGCGTTTCTGACGGCACCCGAGGGTGTCGAGCAGATCGAGCTGACCGACCCGTGGCAGGCAGCGAGGAGCGCGGGCCACGAACCGGTGCTCGTGTCGACGGAGCCGGGCCGGATCCAGGCCTTCGAGCACCTCGACAAGGCGGACACGTTCCCCGTGGACGAGGTGGTGGGCGAAGCGTCGGCCGACTCCTTCGGCGGGCTGGTCCTGCCGGGCGGGGTGGCCAATCCGGACGTCCTGCGGATGGACGAGAAGGCCGTGGCGTTCGTCCAGGACTTCTTCGAGCGGGGCCTGCCGGTGGCCGCGATCTGTCACGCCCCCTGGACGCTCATCGAGGCGGACGTCGTCCGGGGCCGGGTGCTGACGTCCTGGCCGAGCCTGCGGACGGACATCCGCAACGCGGGCGGCACCTGGGTGGACGAGCAGGTGAAGGTCTGCGACCACGGCAACAACAAGCTGGTCACCAGCCGTAAGCCGGACGACCTCAAGGCGTTCTGCGAGTCATATCTGGACGTGTTCGCCGAGGAGGCCGCGTGATGGACCCCGCAGACGACAAGCAACGGCAGCGCGAGACGTTCCACGCGGACGACCCGACCGCCGGACCGCTCACCACCGACCAGGGTGTGGAGGTCGACCACACCGACGACTCGCTGAGCGCCGGCGGACGCGGGCCGACGCTGATGGAGGACTTCCACTTCCGGGAGAAGCTCACCCACTTCGACCACGAGCGGATTCCGGAGCGGGTGGTGCACGCCCGGGGCGCGGGCGCCTACGGCTACTTCGAACCCTACGAGTCGTGCGCGGAGTTCACCCGTGCCGCGTTCCTCCAGGATCCGGCGGTGCGGACGCCGGTGTTCGTGCGGTTCTCGACGGTTCAGGGGCCGAAGGGCTCGGCGGACACCGTGCGGGACGTGCGCGGCTTCGCGACCAAGTTCTATACGTCGGAGGGGAATTACGACCTGGTCGGGAACAACTTCCCCGTCTTCTTCATCCAGGACGGCATCAAGTTCCCCGACTTCGTGCACGCGGTGAAGCCCGAACCGCACAACGACATCCCGACCGGCGCCTCCGCGCACGACACCCTGTGGGACTTCGTGTCGCTCCAGCCGGAGTCGCTGCACGCGATCATGTGGCTGATGTCGGACCGGGCGATCCCCCGCAGTTACCGCATGATGCAGGGCTTCGGCGTGCACAGCTTCCGGTTCGTGAACGCCGAGGGCCGCGGCACGTTCGTGAAGTTCCACTGGAAGCCGCGCCTCGGTGTGCACTCGCTGGTGTGGGACGAGGCGCAGGAGTGCCAGGGCCGCAATCCGGACTTCAACCGGGGCGACCTGTGGGACGCGATCGAGGCGGGCGAGTACCCGGAGTGGGAGCTGGGCGTCCAACTCGTGCCGGAAGAGGACGAGTTCGCCTTCGACTTCGATCTGCTCGACGCCACGAAGCTCATCCCGGAGGAGCAGGTGCCGGTCCGGCCGATCGGCCGGATGGTGCTGGACCGCAACCCGGAGAACTTCTTCGCGGAGACCGAGCAGGTCGCCTTCCACACCGCCAACGTCGTCCCCGGGATCGACTTCACCAACGACCCGCTGCTGCAGGCCCGCAACTTCTCCTATCTGGACACCCAGTTGACCCGTCTGGGCGGTCCCAACTTCGCCCAGCTGCCGGTGAACCGTCCGGTGGCGCCGGTGCGGACCAACCAGCGCGACGGCTCCCACCAGAGCGCGATCCACCGGGGCACGAACTACTCCCCGAACTCGCTCGGCGGCGGCTGCCCGGCGCACGCCGGGGCGGACGCGTCCGCGTTCACGCACTACGCGGAACGCGTGGACGGGCACAAGATCCGGCAGCGCAGCCCGAGCTTCCAGGACCACTACAGTCAGCCCGCGCTGTTCTGGAACAGCATGACGGACTGGGAGAAGCAGCACATCGTGGACGCCTTCCGGTTCGAGCTCGGCAAGGTCGACGCGCTCACGGTCCGCTCCCGTACGATCGAGCAACTGGCCAAGGTCGACGGCGAGTTGGCGGCCAAGGTGGCGGCCGGTGTCGGGTTGCCGGAGCCGACCGAGAAGGTCTCCGCGTCCAAGGGGGCGTCTCCCGCCCTGAGCCTGGAGCAGGTGCGTGGCGACGGGTCGATCCGCACCCGGAAGATCGCGGTCCTGGTCACCGACGGCGTCGACCCCGAGCAGGTGGCGTCCGTCCGGGAGGCACTGGCGGCCGAAGGGGCGATCGTGGAGGCGCTGGCGGCCACGGACGGCACGGTGGCGGGCGCCGACGGCGAGCGGTACACGGTCGACCGTGCGCTGCCCACCGTGGCCTCGGTGCTCTACGACGCCGTCCTGCTGCCGGGCGGGCCGGTGGGCACTCCGGGGACGACCGCCGACCCGGACGCGATGCGCTTCGTCCGGGACGCCTATCGGCACGGCAAGCCGGTCGGCGCGCTCGGCTCGGGCGTCGGGATCCTGTCGGCGCTGGAACCGGAGGGGCTGCACATATCCACCGAGTTCCACCGGGTGGTCGCCGACCAGGGCGTGGTGACGGACACCTCGCCGGGCGCCGCGAGCGAGGAGTTCACCCGGGAGTTCGTGGCGTCCGTGGCCGCGCACCGGCACTGGAACCGGCCGCCGGCGCGTCGCTGACCGGCCCGCCGACCGGTCCGTAGAAGTTCAGGAGCGACCGGCACGAGGGGTTCGCCGGACGGGTTCGTCCGACGGGTTCGTCCGACGGGTTCAGGAGCGGGGAGTCGTGGACTCCCCGCTTCCGCGTTCCCGTGCCCCTTCGCGGGTGCGGCTCGCGGCCACCGGGCGGTGCGGGTTGCGGCGCAGGAACTCGCCCTCGAGCTGAGCCATGCGATCGTTGTGGGCCCGCAGCGCGTCGTTCGAGGCGTACAGCAGCGTGTCGTGCCGCGTGCGGTGGATGGTCTCCAGCTCCTTCATGAGCTGTTGGTCGTCCAGCCGACTGGGTTCGACTCCGGTCATCGTGGGGCCCCGCTCGTCGTGTTCGTTCATACGGTTCGGGTACCCGCCCGGCGCGCACTACCCCCGAGCGGAATCCGGGAGAGAACCATGGATCTCGCCTTTCTTCATCCACTCTACGAACATCCGGGCCCCTGGGCCTCCGTGTACGTCGACACCTCCCGGCATACGGAGGGCACGGCCCACGAACGACATCTGACGGCCGTGGCGCTGTCCCGGGAGCTGTCCCGGCAGGGCGCCGACGAGGAGACGTGCCGGGCCGTACGGGAGGCACTGGAGGAGCTGCGGCACTCCTCCGAACCGCACGGGCGGGCCCTGTTCGCACGGGCCGGCGAGGTGGTCCTGGATCCGCCGCTGACCCGGGCCCCGGACGGCGACCGATCGGTGTGGGCACCGCTGCCGCACACCGCGCCGCTGCTCGAGCTGGCCGGCGAGGACCCGGTCTGCGTGGTGGCGTACGTCGACCGCAAGGGCGCCGACTTCGAGCTGCGTGCCGGGCTCGGCCGACAGGACGCGGGCACGGTCACCGGCCGCCAGCACCCCGTACACCGTACGAGCTCGGCGGACTGGTCGGAGCGGCACTTCCAGCTCAAGGTGGAGAACACCTGGGAGCACAACGCGGCCGAGATCGCGGACGCGCTCGCCGTCTGCCAGGAGGAGAGCCACGCCGACCTGCTGGTCCTGGTGGGTGACGACCGGGAGCGGCGGTCCGTGCACGACCGGCTGCCCAAGCGGCTGCGCGACCTGGTCGTGGAGGCTCCGCACGGTGCCGGCAGCAGGCTGCTGGACGAGGACGTGGAGCAGGCCCGCATCGAGCACGTACGGCAGCGGGCCGAGCGTGAGCTGGAGCGGTTCCTGGCCGCCCGCGAGCCCGGCGAGGACGGCCGCCCCCGAGCGGTGGAGGGCGTGCCCGCGCTGGTCGAGGCGGCGCGTGAGCACCGTATCGACGAGCTGCTGATCCGCCCGGACGGCCCCGACGCGCACCGCGAGGTGTGGATCGGCGAGGACCCGGACCAGCTGGCGATGCGCCGGACGGATCTGAAGATCCTCGGCGAACAGCACTCCTGGTCCGCGCGGGCGGACGACGCGCTGATCCGGTCGGCGGTCGCGACGGGCGCCCCGGTGCTCTCGGTGACCCCTGCGCCGGCGGCCGAGGAGATGGAGACGCCGGCGGGCGGAATGGGTGCCCTACTGCGCTGGAAGTGAGCCCGCGACGCGCTCCCCGATGAGGGGCCGGGCCCGGTGACCTGCGGGTTACCGGGCCCTTTCCACGCGTCGCTCGTCCCACACGGGCTCCGCCGTCTCGCGGACCCTGCCGTCGCTGCCGAAGACCAGGAAGCGGTCGAAGGAGCGGGCGAACCAGCGGTCGTGGGTGACGGCGAGGACCGTGCCGTCGAAGGCCTCCAGGCCCTCCTGAAGGGCTTCGGCGGACTCCAGGTCGAGGTTGTCGGTCGGCTCGTCGAGGAGCAGGGCGGTGACGCCCTGGAGTTCCAGCAGCAGGATCTGGAAGCGGGCCTGCTGGCCTCCGGAGAGTCGCTCGAAGGCCTGCTCGGCCTGGTTGGTCAGCTCGTAGCGGCGCAGCCGGGACATGGCCGCGCCCCGGTCCTGGGCGTGCTCCTTCCACAGGATGTCGAGGAGCGTACGGCCCTGAAGCTCCGGGTGCGCGTGTGTCTGGGCGAAGTGCCCGGGCACCACGCGCGCGCCCAGTTTCCACCGGCCCGTGTGGGCCACGGTGTCGCCGGCCAGCAGCCGCAGGAAGTGCGACTTGCCGGAGCCGTTGGAGCCGAGGACGGCGACCCGCTCACCGTAGAAGACCTCCAGGTCGAAGGGGGTCATCAGGCCGGTGAGTTCGAGTTCCTCGCAGGTGACGGCCCGTACTCCGGTGCGGCCGCCCTTCAGGCGCATCGTGATGTCCTGCTCGCGCGGCGGCTCCGGCGGCGGTCCCGCCTCCTCGAACTTGCGCAGGCGGGTCTGCGCGGCCTGGTAGCGGGAGGCCAGTTCATGGCTGATGGAGGCCGCCTGGCGGAGGTTCAGCACCAGCTTCTTCAACTGGGCGTGCTTCTCGTCCCAGCGGCGGCGCAACTCCTCGAAGCGGGCGAAGCGTTCGCGGCGTGCCTCGTGGTAGGTGGCGAAGCCGCTGCCGTGCACCCAGGCGTCGGCGCCCGCGGGGCCCGGCTCGACGGAGACGATCTTCTCGGCGGCGCGGGCGAGGAGTTCACGGTCGTGGGAGACGAACAGGACCGTCTTGCGGGTCTCCTTCAGCCGCTCCTCCAGCCAGCGCTTGCCGGGCACGTCCAGATAGTTGTCGGGCTCGTCGAGCAGCAGCACCTCGTCGGTGCCGCGCAGCAGGGCCTCCAGGACCAGCCGCTTCTGCTCGCCGCCGGACAGGGTGCCCACCTGACGCCATTGCGCCTTCTCGTACGGCATCCCGAGCGCGGCCGTGGTGCACATGTCCCACAGTGTCTCGGACTCGTAGCCGCGCGCCTCGGCCCAGTCGGAGAGGGCCTGCGCGTACCTCAGCTGGGCGGCCTCGTCGTCGACGGTCATCATGCCGTGCTCGGCCTGGTCGACGGCCCGCGCGGCCTCGCGGATGCGGGGCGGCGCCACCGACACCAGCAGGTCCCGTACGGTCGTCTCGTCCCGTACGGACCCCACGAACTGCCGCATCACACCGAGGCCGCCGGTGACGGTGACGGTCCCGCCGTGCGGTTTCAGCTCGCCGGAGATCAGCCGCAGCAGGGTGGTCTTGCCGGCGCCGTTGGGTCCGACGAGGGCCACGACGGCCCCTTCGCCCACCCGGAAGGACACATCGCCGAGCAGCGCCCTCCCGTCGGGGAGGTAGTACTCGAGGTGCGCGGCTTCCAGGTGTCCCATGAGGAGTCAGTCTGCGGTCCCGGGGCCCGCCTCGACAAACCGGTTTCCCTCCGGTCCGGCGTTCGGACCGGAGGGCAGGGGTCGGGTCGGAGGGCAGGGGTCGGGTCGGGTGGGGGCCGTACAGGATCCGGGCGGGCCGGGGTACCCGCGGGGCATGAGCCCAGACGTCGACCTCACCGTCCTGAAATCCGGCCCCCGTCTCCTGCTCGACCGGCTACCGGCCCTCGACTACCGGGTGTTCGAGTTCGCCGCCGGGCGCCGCTGGCCCGGCGCCGAGCGCGTCCTGCCGCGGCTGAGCCGGAGCGCGAACCACGGGGTGCTGTGGTTCGCCGCGGCGGCCGCGATGGCCGCGAGCCGCACCCCGCGGGCCCGCCGGGCGGCCGGGCGCGGCCTGGCCTCGCTGAGCCTGGCCTCCGTGACCATCAACACCCTCGGCAAGCGCTCGGTGCGCCGGCCACGGCCGGTGCTGGACCCGGTGCCGCTGATCCGTCGGCTGAAGCGGCAGCCGATCACCACGTCGTTCCCGTCCGGCCATTCCGCGTCGGCGGCCGCGTTCGCCGCCGGGGTGGCCCTGGAGTCGCCGTCCTGGGGCGCGGTGGTGGCTCCGGTGGCCTTCTCGGTGGCCGCGTCCCGTGTCTACACCGGCGCCCACTTCCCGAGCGACGTGCTGGCCGGCGCGGCCCTGGGCGTGGGTGCCGCGTTCGCCGTACGGCGTCTGGTGCCGACCCGGGCCCAGGTCGTGCCGCCGGCCCGGCCGCGCGCCCGGGTGCCCGCGCTGCCCGACGGCGAGGGGCTGTTCATGATCGCGAACACCGGGTCGGGCACCGCCGACCGGGTCCGCGCGCTGCGGGACAGCCTGCCCGGAGCCGAGGTCGTCGAGTGCGAGCCGGCCGACATACGGGCCGAGCTGGAGAAGGCGGCGGCCCGCGCCCGGGTGCTCGGGGTGTGCGGCGGCGACGGCACGGTCAACGCCGCCGCCGAGATCGCCCTGCGCCACGACCTGCCCCTCGCGGTGCTGCCCGGCGGCACCCTCAACCACTTCGCCTACGACCTCGGTGTGGAGGGCGTCCGCGATCTGAGCCGGGCCGTCCAGGAGGGCGAGGGCGTACGGGTGGACGTGGGCCGGTTCACCCACGGCGGGCGGGAAGGCGTCTTCCTCAACACCTTCAGCCTGGGCGTGTATCCCGAGCTGGTGCGGGAGCGGGAGCGCTGGTCGTCCCGGATCGGCGGCTGGCCGGCGGGGGTGCTCGCCGCGCTGCGCGTGGTGCGGGCCGACCGGCATCCACTGGAGGCCGAGTTCCAGGGCAGGACACGGCCGCTGTGGCTGCTGTTCGTCGGGAACGGCACCTACCACCGGATGGGCCTCACGCCCGGCCGCCGTCTCGACCTGGCCGACGGACAGTTCGACGTACGGGTCGTGCACGGCGGACGCCGGCCCGCGTTGCGGCTGCTCGCCGCCGCCCTCGCGGGTCCGCTCACCCGCTCCCCCGCGCACGCGGCCGCCCAGGTCGGCCGTCTGCGTCTGGCGGGCGTCGGGCCGGGCACGCTGCTGGCCTATGACGGCGAAGTCATCGACGTGGACGGCGAGGTGACGCTGGAGAAGCTGCCGGAGGCCCTCACCGTCTACCGGCCGCTGCCCTAGTCCTGATTACCCGTCAGTCCGTATGGCAAGACACAGGGTCTCATCATTCGACATGCGGGCGTACGGTGATGCGTATCGCCTCAGGGGCCGCGAGGCCCCGGTGAGCGCCGCTACGTCGAGAGGGGATCAGCCATGTCCGAGGCACGGGAGACCGCCGTCTACACGCACGGGCACCACGAGTCGGTGCTGCGGTCGCACACCTGGCGCACCGCCGCCAACTCGGCGGCGTACCTGCTCGGTTCACTGAAGCCCCACATGAAGATCCTGGACGTCGGCTGCGGTCCGGGCACGATCACCGCCGACCTGGCGGAACTGGTCCCCGACGGGCACGTCACCGGTGTCGACCACGCGCCGGGCATCCTGGACCGGGCCCGGGCCACGGCCGCCGAACGCGGCCTGACCAACGTCGACTTCGCGGTCGCGGACGTGCACGCGCTGGACTTCCCGGACGACACCTTCTGCGTGGTCCACGCCCACCAGGTGCTCCAGCACGTCGGCGACCCGGTGCGGGCGCTGCGCGAGATGCGACGGGTGACGAGACCGAACGGGTTCATCGCCGTCCGCGACTCCGACTACGCGGCGATGACCTGGTACCCCGCGTCCACGGGCATGGACGACTGGCTCGACCTGTACCGCCGGGTGGCCCGCGCCAACGGCGGTGAGCCGGACGCCGGACGCCGACTGAAGTCCTGGGCACTGGAGGCGGGTCTGACCGACGTCGCGGCCACCTCCAGCACCTGGACCTTCACCACCGCCGAGGAGCGGGCCTGGTGGAGCGGCCTGTGGGCGGACCGCACCCTGGCCTCCGACTACGCGGAGCGGGCCACGGAGAACGGTCACGCCACCGGCGAGCAGCTGCGGGCCGTCTCAAAGGCCTGGCGGGAATGGGGCGCGCGGGAAGACGGGTGGTTCAGTGTGCTGCACGGAGAGATTCTGTGCCGAAAGCAAGTCTGAATCCCCGCTTTCGGGAAACTAGGAATGCAGGAGGTTCACACTATGGTTCCGATCCTGCTGGTACTGCTGCTGGTGCTGATTCTTTTCGGTGCCGGTTTCGCGGTAAAACTGCTCTGGTGGATTGCACTGGTTGTTCTGGTGCTATGGCTTCTGGGCTTCCTGATGCGGGGTACGTCCGCGGGTGGAGGCAGGGGTCGCTGGTACAAGTGGTGAATTGCCCCGGGAATGAATTGACCCGGGAATGAATCCCGGTCGACGACCAGAATTCATTCCCGGGGAGGCAACGGGAGATTCATTCCCGGGGAAGCAGCGGTCCGAGCGGCCCGAGGTCCAGATTCAGGTCCTCGGGCCGCAGTCCGTAGCGATCGCGCAGTTCGGCCATCCGGTCGTCGAGCAGCATCAGGGTGAGCCCGATGCGCTCCTCCTGGTCCTCGCTCAGGCCGCCCTCGTCGAAGCGGCGCAGCGCTTGGCGCTCCATGAGCTGACGCAGCAGTTCCACCACGGTCAGCACGAGTTTGACCAGGTCCCGCTCGACGGTGTCGGGATCGAGGTCCATCCGGTTGCGGCGCTCGGTCACGACGACTCCCCCCACGGTGACGGCACCTGCGCGTTCACCGAACTGATGAGCGCGTTCAGGTCGATACGGACGAGGTCGACGTCAGCGATGCGCAGGGTGATGTCCCCGGTGATGACGACCCCGCCGGCCAGCAGCCGGTCGAGAAGGTCCACCAGGGCGACCTCACGGCGCTCGATCACCGTCACCGGATCTCCTCCTCGCCCGCGAAGGAATAGGCGGCCCAGGGGCCGGTGAGCTCCACACGCATTCCTGGCGTCTCGTCCTTCGTCCGGTCCACCATTTCGACGAATTTCTCGGAATCCGCGCGGGGCACGAGATAGGCAGCGTTGAGCACGTTCTGTCCCGAGGCGCCGGAAAGAGCGGGGTTCTGCGGGGCGTGCAGCCGGGAATCCTCGGCATATCCGGAAAGGGTTTCGTGCAGTCGGCTCGCGAAAGCCTCCGACTGCTGCCACATCTCCTCGCGCGAGCGCACCCGGGTGCGCCGCCGACGCAGATAGTCCCGGCCCGACATGGCTTTCTCCGCCGGCGCCTCGCTGTCGGCCTCGTCGGCCGAGCTGCCCTCGGTTTCCGTTTCGACGTATACCTTGACGCCCCATTCGACCCGGCCGCGCAGCCGGTCGAGGGTGCGTCGGAAGGCGTCCTCGCGCTCCTCGATCATCACGCGGACCCCGCTGTCGTCACGGAAGACGGTGCCGAGCCGCAACGGCAGCGGGGTGGTGACGACGGTGAGCGCGTCGATCACGCCCTGGTGGGCGCGGGCGGTCGCGGTCAGCCAGTCCAGGTCCTCCAGATGCCGGTGGAGCGGTTCTTCGGCGAAGTCCCGCTCCGGCACACGGCTGAGGACCGCGATCAGTCCGTGGTGTCGCAGCAGTCTGGGCGGATCGCCGGCCACCCCCGTCAACTGGGCCTGCAGAGGGGTGTCGAAGGGGTGGCAGACGGCGTACACGTACCGCAGTCCGGTCATGAGCGCTCCTCCTCGGCCCGGGCGGGCTCGAGTTGCTCAAGGCGCTCGAGCCGCTCCCGCAACTCCGCGTTCTCTCGGGTGAGTTCGTCACGCCGGGCGCGGGTGGACAACGCGGGGTCGTCCTCCCACCAGTCGATGCCCATCTCCTTCGCCTTGTCCACCGAGGCGACGATCAGCCGCAGCTTGATCGTGAGGAGTTCGATGTCGAGCAGGTTGATCCGGATGTCACCGGCGATCACGATGCCCTTGTCGAGCACCCGTTCCAGGATGTCGGCAAGGTTGGAGCCGCCGCCCTGACCGTAGGGCTCGGGCATGCGGCCGGGCGTACTCATCGTCGGCTCCCGCTATCGGAGTCGGCGTACTCGTACTCTTCCTCGTCCTGAGCCGCCTCGGCCTCCGGCTCCTCCTCGTCCTCTTCGTACTCTGCCTCGGCGTCCTCGTCCGCCTCGGCGGGCTCCTCCTCGTCGTACTGGCCCTCCTCGTCCTCGGCGTCGTACTCCTCGTCGTCCTCTTGGGCGGAACCCTCGGCGGACTCCTCTTCGTCCGCCCCCTCCGCCTGGGCGGCCTCCTCTTCCTCGGCCACGGCGTCGTCGTGCTCCTTGACGACCTCGCTGTCGCGGATCTCACCGCGCCAGCCCTCCTCCGCCTCGCCCTTGAACGTGATGAAGCGGGCGAAGTGCTTGAGGTCGAGCCGCGCCCGGCGGCCCTGGGCGCGCCAGATGTTGCCGGTCTTCTCGAAGAAGCCCGAGGGGTAGTACTCGATGACCAGCAGGACGCGGGTGAGGTTGTCGCCGAGCGGGTGGAAGGAGACAACGCCCTTCGTGGTGCCCTTGGCGCCCTCGGACGACCACGAGATCCGGTCGTCCGGCACCTGCTCGGTGGTCGTGGCCTTCCAACTGCGGCTGGACAGGAAGACCTTCAGCTGCCAGTCGGAGTGCGTGTCGTCCGCGCGGTTCGCGCTCTTGACGCCCTGGGCGAAGGTGCTGAAGTCCTGGTACTGGGTCCACTGGTCGTAGGCCGTGCGCAGCGGCACACCGACGTCGATGTGCTCCATGATGACGGTGGGCTTCCCGCCCGCCCCGCGCTTGCCCTTGCCCTTGCCACCGCCGCCACCGCCGAGGTTCTTGAACGCGCCGGTCACGCTGTCCTTGACGCGGGAGGCGCCGACTTCCAGCGCGCTCCGCAGGGGCCCCTTGCCCTCGGCGAGCTTGCGACCGCCGTCGAGGGCGAGCTTGGCGAAGCCGGGGCTGTTGCCCTCGGCTATGTCGTTCAGCTTGCCCGTGGTCTCGCCGAGCTTGCGGCCGGCGCCGACCAGCACGCGCTGGGCCTGGGCCGCGAGGTATTCCTGCACCTCGCTCTTGAGCCGGTCGACCGCCTCGCTCTTGGCCACGTCCGTGAGCGGGTTGTTCTTCGTCGCCTTGTCGGCGGCACCCTTCGCAGATCCGAGAGTCTCGGACATCACTCACCGCCTCCCTTCGGGAGCCGACGGGCGCCACGGCCGGCACTGCGGGCCGCGGCGGTCTTGTTGCCGGCCGTCTGCTTCGTGGCGGTCTTCTTGGCCGCCCCCGTCTTGGCCGAAGTCTTCTTGGCGGGAGCCTTCTTGGCCGCCGCCGACTTCTTGGCGGGAGCCTGCCTGCCCGGGGCCTTCTTCGCGGGCGCCTTCTTGGCCGCCGGCCTCCGGCGCGGCTCCTCCTCTTCGGCTTCGGCCTCGTCGCCCTCGTCGGCCTCGTCGGTCTCGTCGCTCTCCTCCGCCTCAGGCTCCTCGCTCTCCTCCGCCTCGGGCTCCTCGTACTCGTCCCGCTCCTCGTCCTCGGAGTCCTCGTCCTCGGCCCCCACGTCCGGCACCACGCCCGAAAGCTGGTCGCGGACCTGGGATGTACGGCCGTGCAGACGGTCGGCGAGGGAGTCGATCTGTCGCTCGACCATGGCGCCCGAGGCGGCCTTGCCGACCCCGCGCAGATCGTCGCGCAGCTGGTCCCCGATCTCCTTGAACTGAGGGTTGTTCTGCAGCTGCTGGGAGACGAGATCCATGACCCCCTTCGGGGTCAGGTTCATCTTCTTGCCGGCCACGAGGGAACCCACCGCGATCGCCAGCTTCATCTTTTTCGTACGTCCGAGAACGTATCCGGCCCCTATCGCGAGGCCCATTCCCACTCGGTTCATTGTGCCGTCCCGTCGCCAGTCCCCGCGCCACCGCGCAGGCCTATCTCCAGCCGGTCCAGAAGCTCGTCCTCCTGTCGGTCGAACTCCTCATCGTCGATCTCGCCCGCCTCCAACCGCTCTTCCAGCTTGGCGAGTTCGGCCCTGACCGCGACCGGGTCGTAGTAGAGACGTTCGGCTTCGTCCAGGACCTGTCTGATCACCCATGAGCTGCCGCGCACGGGCGCGAACGGCAGCAGCAGCACCTCTCCGATGAGTCCCACGAGATCCTCACTCCCTCGCGCTGTCCTGGCCGACCGTGGTACCCGCGGGCTCCGCGGGTCCGGGCTCGACGAAGCTGTACGGCGGCAGCGGGCCGTTGACGCGCAGATCCAGGTGGGGGTGGTCCTTGCGGATCCCCTCCACCTCGTTCAGGAACCGGGCGGCCGAGTCGCGCTCCACCAGGAACGACAGGTTGGCGAGCCAGCCGGTGGACTCGGGACCCACGCTGGCCGCGTCGGCGAGCGGTTCCAGAGCCTGCTGCACCGTGACAGCGTCCTCGGCCTCACGGGCCTTCACGGCCGCGACGACCATCTCGCCGAGGTGCAGCTTCTGCTCGTAACTGCCGCCGCCCGCCTGCCGGTTGGCCTCGGTCAGGGAACGGATGTCCGAGTTCTCGGACATCACCCGGTGCAGGACGGCCTCTTCGTCGTGGGTCGCCTTGACGTTGTACTCGACCATGCCGTCGAGAGCCCGCAGCCGCTCCTTGTAGTGGTCGGCGCGCTCGGCGAGGACCCCGGTGACGGTGTCGTCGTCGGGGGCGACACTGCCGAACCGCATCGGCAGGATGCAGCCGTCCGCGCCCGACTCGCTCAGGACGTTCTGGTGGGCGAGCAGGTCCCTGCGCTTGGGGCGCAGTCCTTCGGGCGCGTCGCTGACGACGGCCGCCAGCTCGCCCTCCTCCAGGATGCGCACGGGCCGCGGCGGGTCGCCGACACCTCCCAAGCCGTCCGGAAGCGCGGGATGGGACACGGCGGTGATGCCGTAGACGTACGTGCTCACTCCTGCTCCTCCTTCCTGCGCGATGCGGTCGACTTACGGGCACGGGGCCGGGACTCGGTCTGGCCGTCCTCGCGTGCCTCCTTGAAGGCACCGGAGATGGTCTCGGCCGCACCGGACAGCGCGCCCTTCGACTTGCCCTTGGCACCGGACTCGGTCATCTCGCCGACCAGGTCGGGCAGGCCCGGGTCCTTGCGCGGCCCGGACTCCAGGTCCAGCCGGTTGCACGCCTCGGCGAAGCGCAGATAGGTGTCGACACTGGCCACGACGATGCGGATGTCGATCTTCAGTATTTCGATTCCGACGAGGGAGACCCGTATGAACGCGTCGATGACGAGACCCCTGTCGAGGACGAGTTCCAGAACGTCGTAGAGGCCACTGCTGCCGCCTCCGCCACCGCTCTGCTGGGCCGGGACAACGGTCATGTCGACCGCGCCTCCTTGTCTGTGGGTTGGTGAACGATCGGATGTACGGGTCGGCGGCCTAGCGACCGCCGGCCCGATGTGCGTCGGCCCGTCCGCGTTCGTAACGGCGAACGCGCCGGTAACCGGTGAGCTCTCCGTCCGGGTCGAGTTCGACCTGGTAACTCGCCATCAGGCTCATCGTGTCGGGCACCCGGGAGAGTTCCAGGACCTCGACCTCCAGCGACCAGCCGTCCTCCGTCTGCTCGAAGGACGACACGTTCTCGGCGGTCATGCCGGTCAGTTCCTGGAGCTGGGCGCGCGCATGGCGCAACACGTCCATGGGGCTGGGCCTCCGGGGGGGCGCCTCGCGATGTTCGGCGCGCCGTCCGGTGTCCTGCTCCTCGGTTTCGCTCTCCGCGTCCGCGGACGAGTTCTGGGGGGACGGTTTCCGGGCGGGAGCGTTCTGTGAACGCTGTGACTGGGATGTGTTTTTTGTGTTCGACATGGCCACCTCTCACTCCGGGTGGCCGCTCGTCTCCTGGCCAAACCTTCAGGACGGCATCAACGCGTCGAGGCGGCGCCGCGCCGGTCCCAGAGCGCGGCCTTTGCGCATGATGTCGGCCCACGGATCGGTACGGGCCTGCTCGACGGCGTCGGCGATGGTCCAGCGGCGGGCGTCCAGGGCGGGATCGTCCAGCTGGCCCCAGGTCACAGGGGTGGCGACGGGAGCGCCCGGCTTGGCGCGGACCGTGTAGGGGGCGACCGCGGTCTGGGCGTGGGCGTTGCGCTGGATGTCCAGGTAGAGGCGGTCGCCGCGGTCCTTCTTGCGGGCGGCGGCGGTGAGCCGGTCGGGGTGGCCGGCGACCAGGACGTCGGCGATGTCCCGGGCGAATCCGCGGATCTCGTCGAAGTCGTGACGGCCGTCGACCGGCACCACCACGTGCAGGCCGCGCGAACCCGTGGTCATCAGTGCCGAGGGCAGCTTCAGCTCGTCGAGCAGCTCGCCCAGCAGCCGGGCCGCCTCCCGGACCGCCTCGAAGTCGTCCCCGGAGGGGTCGAGGTCGAAGATCATCCGGTCGGGCCGCTCGACACTGTCGACCCGGGACAGCCAGCGGTGCAGGGTGAGGCCGGCCTGGTCGGCGAGGTACAGCAGCGTGGCGGTGTCGTCACACACGGTGTGGCAGACGGTGCCGCCCTCCTTGGCGACCTCCACGCGGGTGATCCACTCCGGGTAGTTCTCCGGGGTGTTCTTCTGCATGAAGCGCGGGCCGTCGATGCCGTCCGGGTGGCGCTCCACCATCAGCGGGCGACCGCGCAGGTGCGGCAGCATGAACGGGGCGACCGACCGGTGGTAGTCCACCAGGTCGGCCTTCGTGTACTCCTTCGCGCCGCCGCCCCCGGGGAAGAGCACCTTGTCCGGGCGGTGCACCTCCACCGTGTGCCGACCCGCCCGGACCGTGCGTGGGCCGTCACCGCTCACCGCACGACCGCCTCCTCCACCAGCAGCTTCCCGGCCGCCGCGATCGACTCGGCATCGATGCCCGCGGCGTGCAGCTGCTCCTCCGGGGAGCCCGAGCCCGGCATCGCACGGACGGCGAGGCGCACCAGGCGCGGCACCGGCCGGCCGTCGGCGAACGCGTCGAGGACGGCGTCGCCGAGGCCGCCCTCCTCGCGGTGGTCCTCCACGGTCAGCAGACAGCCGGTGTCCTCGGCTGCCTGGCGCAGGGTGAGCCGGTCGACAGGCTTGACCGAGTACAGGTCGATCACCCGGACCTGGATGCCCTGGCCCTCCAGCGCGTCGGCGGCGGCCAGCGCCTCCGGCACCGTCACCCCCGCGGCGACGATCGTCAGCCGGTCCCGCTCGGAGGAGCGCAGCACCTTGCTGCCGCCGATCGGGAACTCCTCGTCGGGGCCGTAGATCACCGGGCTCCCGCCGCGCGAGGTACGCAGATACCGGACGCCCTCCAGGCCGGCCATCTCGGCGACGAGGTGCGCGGTCTGGTTGGCGTCGCACGGGTACAGCACGGTCGAGCCGTGCACCGCCCGCATCATCGCCAGGTCCTCCAGGCCCATCTGGCTGGGCCCGTCCTGCCCGATCGCCGCGCCCGCGTGCGAGCCGACCAGGTTGATGCCGGAGCCGCTGATCGACGCCATGCGAATGAAGTCGTACGCGCGGGTGAAGAAGGCGGCGAAGGTCGAGGCGTACGGCACCCAGCCGCGCGCGGCGAGCCCGACGGCGGCGGCGACCATCTGCTGCTCGGCGATGTA
This sequence comes from Streptomyces sp. NPDC050997, assembly GCF_040660135.1. Lineage (NCBI taxonomy): Bacteria > Bacillati > Actinomycetota > Actinomycetes > Kitasatosporales > Streptomycetaceae > Streptomyces > Streptomyces sp. NPDC050997. The sequence continues at coordinate 67,945 of NZ_JBFAGK010000015.1, read as the reverse complement.
GCACTCGAAGTAGCGGTCGGGGTGTTCCTTGGCGAAGAACTCCGCGCGGGTGGAGTCACCGACCTCGCCGTCGAGGGCGACCACGTCACCGCGTCCGGAGCCGAGCGCGGCGAGCGCCTGCCCGAAGGCGTCGCGGGTGGCCACGTCGTCGCCGCCCTTGTCCCAGCGGGGCAGTTCGGGGTGTCCGGCCGGTACGGAGTGCAGCGTGCGGGCGGCCGGCGGCTCGTGCACCTCGACGCGGATGTTTCGGCGGCCGCCGAGTTCGGCGATCGCCTCGTCGGCGTGAGGCAGCGGCTTGCCGTGCAGGCCCTCGCGGTCCTGGACGGACTCGACGCCCTTGCCCTTGAGGGTGCGTGCGAGGATCGCGGTCGGCTGGCCCTTGGTGGACTCCGCCTCGCCGTACGCCCGGTCGATCGCGTCGACGTCGTGGCCGTCCACCTCGACGGTGTGCCAGCCGAAGGCCTGGAAGCGGCGGGCGTACGCGTCGAGGTCGTGGCCGTGGCGGGTCGGGCCGCGCTGGCCGAGCCGGTTCACGTCGACGATCACGGTGAGGTTGTCGAGGTGCTCGTGCCCCGCGTGCTCGGCGGCCTCCCATACGGAGCCCTCGGCCATCTCGCTGTCGCCGCACAGCACCCACACGCGGTAGCCGGTGCGGTCCAGCCGCTTCCCGGACAGCGCGATGCCGACACCTACGGGCAGTCCCTGCCCGAGCGAACCGGTGGCCGTCTCGACCCACGGCAGCCGCCGGGGGGTCGGATGCCCTTCGAGCCGGCTGCCGAGCTTGCGGAACGTGAGCAGTTCCTCGTCGTCGATGGCACCGGCCGCCTTGTAGGCGGAGTAGAGCAGCGGCGACGCGTGGCCCTTGGACAGCACGAAGCGGTCGTTGGCCGGATAGGTGGGGCGGTCGAAGTCGTAGCGGAAGTGGTTCGCGAGGAGTACGGCCATCAGGTCGGCGGCGGACATCGAGGACGTGGGGTGCCCGGAGCCCGCGGCGGCCGAGGCGCGCACACTGTCCACGCGCAACTGCTGGGCGAGTTCGACGAGTTCACCGGTGTTCATGAGTTTCCTTCCGCGGGGGTTCCGTCGGGGGTGCCGTCGGTCCGCTTGACGGGGCCGGGAGCCGGGTGGGGCTCACCGGCGGGTTGGTTGCCGGCGGGCTCGCCGCCGGGTTGGTTCTTGGCGGGCTCACCGCCGGGCTGATTCTTGGCGGGCTCACCACCGGGCTGATTCTTGGCGGGCTCACCACCGGGCTGATTCTTGGCGGGCTCACCACCGGGCTGACTCTTGGCGGGCTCACCACCGGGTCGGCTCCCCGACTTCTCCGGTCCGGACTCGTCCTTGGCCACGTCGGGGGTCGGGGAGGTGATCGTCTGCTGCTCGTCGGGCTCGGCGGCTCCGTCGTCGGGCCCGGTCCCGAGGGCCGCGCCGGCGATCTCGGGATCGGCACCCTCCCTCGCCACGTCGGGCGTCGGCGCGTCGATCGTCTGGTGGTCGGCGCCCCTGCCGGGCTCACCGGCGGCCTCGTTATCCGAAGGCGCCTCAGCCCGCTCGGCGTCCGACCCCTCCCTCGCCACATCAGGCGTCGGCGCGTCGATCGTCTGATAGTCGACGTGCCCGCCAGACTCACCAGGCTCACCGGCGGACTCGGAACCCGAAGGCACCTCAGCCCCCTCGGCGTCCGACCCCTCCCTCGCCACATCAGGCGTCGGCGCGTCGATCGTCTGATAGTCGACGTGCCCGCCAGGCTCACCAGGCTCGCCGGCGGACTCGGAACCCGAAGGCACCTCAGCCCCCTCGGCGTCCGACCCCTCCCTCGCCACGTCAGGCGTCGGCGCGTCGATCGTCTGATAGTCGACGCCCCCGCCAGACTCACCGGGCTCACCGGGCTCGGTACCCGAAGGCACCTCAACCCCCTCGGCGTCCGACCCCTCCCTCGCCACATCAGGCGTCGGCGCGTCGATCGTCTGGTGGTCGGCGCCGCCTTCCGGCCCGTCGCTCAGGTCCTCGGGGATGGCCGCGCCGGGGCCGGAGCGGGCCGCCGCGTCCTGGCGTGTCCGTGGCTCGCGCGGTCCGCCCGGTACCCGGGCCAGCTCCGGCGACGCGGTGTCCAGCGGCACCGACCAGGACCGTACGAGGCCCAACTGGACGGCCTGGCGCGGGAGTACGGAATCCAGCAGCCAGTCCGCGGCGACCCGGACACGGTTGCCGGGCATCGCCGCGAGGTGGTAGCCGCGGGTGACCGCCCCGGCCGCGGGCCCCGACAGGGGGATGCCGAGCGGGTTGGCGGCGGCCTTCGCGCCGCCCAGGTCCACGACGAACCCCAGGTCCTTGTGCCGGTAGGGACGCCGTTCGCCGACGCCCAGCGAGGCGGCGACATTGTGGGCCGCGATCTTGCCGTGCCGCCAGGCGTGCTGCGCGGTCATCGGCGTGTACTCACCGGGGGTGTTCAGATCCGGTACGGCGGCCGCGTCCCCGCACGCGAACACCTCGGGACGGCCCGGGAGCCGGAGATAGGGGTCGACGATCAGACGCCCGCGCTCCAGCGGCTGCCCGGTGCCCTCGACGAGCGGATCGGGCCGTACGCCGACACACCACACGACGGTCCGCGTCGCGACGAACTCGCCGTCGGTGAGCAGGACTCCGTCGGAGGTGGCCTCCTTCACGGAGGTCCCCATGCGCACCTCCACGCCCCGCTCCCGCAGCGTGCGGTCCGCGGTGCGGGACAGATGCTCGTCCAGCTCGGGCAGCACGCGCGGCGCCACGTCGAGGAGGATCCAGCGGGGCCGCATGCCCTCCCGCAACGGGTGCCTGCGCACCTGCGCGTCGGTGTACAGCTGCCCGTGCGCGGCGACCTCGGTGCCGGTGTAGCCGGCGCCGACCACCACGAAGGTGGTGCGCGCGGCACGGCTCTCCGGGTCGTCGGCCGCAGCGGCCAGCTCCACCTGCCGGGTGACGTGGTCGCGCAGGTACAGCGCCTCGGGCAGTCCGCGGAAGCCGTGCGCGTGCTCGGCCACCCCGGGGATCGGAAGCAGCTTGTTGACGCTGCCGACGGCCAGCACCAGCCGGTCGTACGACAGCGTGCCCTCGCCGCCCTCGGGGTCGGCGTAGTGCACGGTCCGTTCGTCCAGGTCGATGCCGTCGGCCTCGCCGAGCACCAGGCGCACGTCGCGCAGAGTGTCCGGGAGGGAGACGGTGACCCGGCGCGGTTCCAGGATCCCGGCCGCGACCTGGGGCAGCAGGGGCAGATACAAGAAGTAGTCGGTCGGGTTCAGTAGGGTGATGTCGGCCTTGCCGCGGGACATCCTGGACAGGTCTCGGGCCGTCCGGTACCCGGCGAAGCCGGCACCGACGATCACAATGCGGGGTCGACTCACGGTTCGCCTCCGGGGCTGTCGCGTACCTCGGGAGACTTCCGCGTCCCCCTGGCCAGGGCACCCAAACGTCCGCACGGCCTCCACCTCGCCCCGCTCGGGCCCGGTTTCCGCCCGGACCCCCGGGTACTCGGATCGGCGAACCACCCGTCCACCCGTGGAGGCACACCCCCCATGCCCGAGTACGGCTATTTCCTCTCGTGCGAGCAGTACGGTCCCGCGGAGCTCATCGAGCAGGCGCGGATGGCCGAGCAGGCCGGGTTCCAGTCGCTGTGGATCTCCGACCACTACCACCCGTGGAACGACGCGCAGGGCCAGAGCCCCTTCGTGTGGTCGGTGATCGGCGCCCTGTCCGAGGCGGTGTCCCTGCCGATCGAGACGGCGGTGACCTGCCCGACGGTGCGCACCCATCCGGCGGTGGTGGCGCAGGCCGCGGCGACCAGCGCGGTGATGACGAACGGCCGCTTCCGGCTCGGCGTCGGCTCGGGTGAGGCGCTCAACGAGCACATCCTCGGCGACGCCTGGCCGCCCGCCCACGTCCGCCTGGAGATGCTGGAGGAGGCCATCCAGATCATGCGCCGGCTGTTCACCGGCGAGGAGGTCAACCACCACGGTCCGCACTACACGGTGGAGAACGCCCGCCTGTACACCGTCCCCGACGAGCCCGTCCCGATCGACGTCTCCGGCTTCGGACCCGCGGCGACCCAGCTGGCGTCCCGGGTCGGCGACGGCTACATCACGATGATGCCGGAAGCGTCGATGGTGGAGCAGTACCGCAAGGGCGGAGGCGGCGGCAAGCTCGTCAGCGGCGGCACCAAGGTCTGCTACGACACCGACAAGGACGAGGCGGTACGGACCGTCCACCGGCTGTGGGCCAACGAGCAGCTGCCCGGGGAGCTGGGCCAGGTGCTGCCCTCCCCCAAACACTTCGAGCAGGCGCAGACGCTGGTCACCGAGGACATGGTCCGGGCGAACCGGGTATGCGGCGACGACGTGGAGGAGCATGTCGCGGAGCTGAAGCAGTTCGCCGACGCGGGCTTCGACGCGGTCTACGTCAACCAGATCGGCCCCGACCTGCGCGGCTTCTTCGACTTCTACCGTACGAAGGTGCTGCCCCAGCTCCAGCAGGAATCCTGAGGGAACGGGCCCCGCGATGAGACTCCACCGGCCCGTCGTGTCCGTGTACACCGTGCCGACCGACGGTCCCGAGGCGGACGGCACGCTGGCCTGGGACGCCACGACCGTGGTGATCGCCGAGGTGAGCGCGGGCAGGGCGACCGGCACGGGCTGGACGTACGGACCGCCGGCGGTCGGCGACCTCCTGCACCGGCACCTCGGTCCGCTCGTCGAGGGCCGCAGTGCCTGGGACATTCCCGCGCTGCACGACGCGATGTGCCGTTCGGTGCGCGACGCGGGCCGTCCCGGCATCGCGGCCTGCGCCATCTCGGCCCTCGACATCGCCCTGTGGGACCTCAAGGCCCGCCTGCTCGAACTCCCGCTGGCCCGGCTCCTGGGCGTCGCCCGCGAGGCGGTTCCGGTGTACGGCAGTGGCGGCTTCACGACGTACCACGACACCCATCTGGTCGCGCAGCTCAACGGCTGGGTGCACGGGCAGCAGATCCCCCGCGTCAAGATCAAGATCGGGGAGGACTGGGGCCGCTCGGTCAGCCGTGACCTGGCCAGGGTCCGTGCGGCACGCCATGTCATCGGCGAGGAGGCGGAGTTGTACGTCGACGCCGACGGTGCCTACAACCGGAAGCAGGCGATCCGCGTGGGACACGCGCTCGCCGAGCACGGTGTCGGCTGGTTCGAGGAACCGGTGTCCTCCGACGACCTCACCGGTCTGCGGCTGGTCCGGGACGCGGTGGTGTGCGATGTGACGGCCGGCGAGTACGGCTACGACCTCCCGTACTTCGCCCGCATGATCGGGGCCGGCGCGGTCGACTGCCTCCAGATCGACGCGACCCGCTGCGGCGGCCTCACCGAGTTTCTGCGGGCAGCGGCCCTCGCCCACGCCCACGGCCTGGAGGTCTCGGCCCACTGCGCCCCGCACGTCCACGCCGCCGCGGCCGCGTCCCTCCCCAACATCCGCCATCTGGAGTGGTTCCACGACCACGTCCGCATCGAGGACATGTTCTTCGACGGGGCGCTGGATCCGACCGGGGGCGTGGTGCGGCCGGTCCGGGGAGTGGGCCACGGGCTGGCACTGCGCACGGAGGACGTGGAGGAGTACCGCGTGGGGTGAGTGGTGGGAGGGGCGGCGGCTCAAGGAGCCATCGGGTGGCCGTGACCACGACCACCCGCACCACGCATCACGCCCTGGGGCGCGGCTGCTCGGAGTCACCGTCGTCGGAGCGCGGGGACGCGGTCCTCGTCCCGGCGGGGCGGGGGTCCGGTGCGCCCGCCCGGGGGGCGACGGGCGGCATCGGCGGGTACGACAGGTCCGCGGCACCAGGCGGCTTGGGCGGCCTGGTGCCGGCGGCACCGGGCCGGCCGCTCGTGGCGAACCCGGTGTCGTGCGCGTGGGCCGACGCCGTCGGCCGGGCGGCCCCGCGCAGCAGATAGGCGACAACGCCCAGGATCGCGGCGGTGATCAGGGCGGCGGCCCAGTCCGGCAGTGCGATGGCCAGCGCCAGCCCCACCGCGAGTGCGAGGGCCGCGCCCGCGTACAGGGCGACGGTGCCGGAGGCGGCGTACAGCACGGCCTTACGGCGTTGCTTGCGGGTCTGTTCGCGCAGTTCGTCGCGCACGGTCTCGCGCGCGACCTGCGCCAGCTCGTCGACCAGGTGCCTGTCCAGATGCTCCAGGTGATCCAAACGGTCCATGGCCGCCGGGTACCCCGGGCCACCGCCGCGTAACGCCGTCGGCGGAGTGCGGCCCAAGCGGCCGGGGCGAGGAGATCACGTGAAGCGATCTCACTCCCCCGGCCGTCCCAACTAGGCTCATCGCATGGACATTCTGGGAGCCACGCTGCGTATCTGCGTCGACGACCTGGAGACCGCGGTCCCCTTCTACGAGCGCCTCGCGGGCGGCACCGCTCTCCGCTTCGAACGCGGCGGCGTGCAGGTCGCCGCGGTCGGCTGCTTCCTGCTGATGAGCGGGCCCGAGGCCCAGCTGGAGGTGCTGCGCAAGGTCGCCGCGACGATCGCCGTCAAGGACGTCGACGAAACCCACCGGGTGCTGTCGGAACTGGGCGCTCGCATCGTCGCGGGCCCGCTCGCGACACCGGGGGGCCGCAACCTGATCGCGATGCATCCGGACGGGGTGGTGTACGAGTACGCGGAGCGCGCCGACGCGTAACGGTTCCGGGTCGCGCGAAACCCTCCGTACTCCGGGCCTCGCGGGACTCTCCGCACCCCGATCCGCGCGGGCCGGGGCCACCTCATCGGCCCCGGCGGGGCCCTCCTCGCCGGGATCGGCCGGCATTCCGCATCTCCACCGTGAGCGCCCACCGCTCGTGGTCCCGCCAGGCCCCGTCGATGAAGATCATGTCCGGGGAGAAGCCCTCCAGCCGGAACCCGCAGGCGCGGGCGAGCGCGATGGAGGCGGCGTTCCCGGGCTGCACGTTGATCTCCAGCCGGTGCAGCCGCATCCGTCCGAACGCGTACTCGACCACCAGGTCGAGCCCCTCCCGCATCAGTCCGCGCCCGGCGGCGTGCGCGAAGGCCCCGTAGCCCAACGCCCCGCACTGGAAACCGCCCTGGACGATGTTGTTGATGTTGACGAACCCGGCGATGGCCCCCGCGTCGCCCGACTCGGGGGCCTTCTCGCACACCAGGAATCCGGCCTTGGTCGGGTCCTCGATCAGCCGCCCCGCGTACGCGGTGTACGCGCCGGAGCTGTCCGGCGGAAAGAGCCACGGACGGTGCAGCTCCTTGCTCTCCCGCACCCGGGCGGTGAACTCGGCGCGGTCCTCGTGGGTGAAGTGACGAATGCCCACTCGGGGGCTCTCGGCGAGGTAGCGGGAAGCATGGTGAGGCACCCCACCACCCTACGGCCCGGACGTCGCCCACCACCGGTGTCCGGCGGCTCCTGCGCCCCGGTGTCCGGCGGCCCCGGCGTCCCGGTGCCTCCCGGCGCGCTCCCCACAGCGCGGCGGAATCAGCGCAACGCCGGCTCCCGCAACGTCAACGTGCCCGCGTCGGCGTCGAGTTCGGCCGCGACCCCGAAGGGGATCGTCGACGCGCCTTCGCAGTGCCCGAACCCGAACTCCTCCGCGACGGGCACACCCAGGCTCCCCAGCCGGTCGGTGAGCAGCGCGCGCACGCTCTCGTACGCCTCGCACCGTTCCCACGATCCGAGCAGTACCCCGCGTACCCCGTCGAGCCGGCCCGCGCGCAGGAGTTGGGTGAGGTAGCGGTCCAGGCGGTACGTCTCCTCGCCCACGTCCTCCAGGCACAGCAGTCCGCCGTGCGCGCCGGACCTGGCGTGCGGGGTGCCGAGTTCGGCGGCGAGCAGGCTCAGGCAGCCGCCGAGGGTGACGCCCTCCGCCCGGCCGGGCACCAGAGCCGAACCGCCGGAGGTGATCGTGCGGACCGTCTCCGGGGCGAACAGGGTGGCCCTGAGGTGTTCCTGGGCGCGGGCGTTCTTGACGAAGTCGATGCCGGCCGCCATCGGGCCGTGCAGCGTGACCAGGCCGAGGCGGCAGGCGAAGGCCTCGTGGAGGGCGGTGATGTCGCTGAACCCGACGAACACCTTCGGTCCGGCCGCCCGCATCGCCTCCCAGTCGAGCAGATCGACCATCCGCTGCACCCCGTACCCGCCCCGCGCGCACAGCACGGCGTCCACGGCGGGGTCGCACCAGGCGCTCTGCAGATCGGCGGCCCGGTCGGCGTCCGTACCCGCGAGGTAGCCGAACTCCGGGTGCCGGTCGAGTACATGAGGTGCCACCACCGGGTCGAGGTCCCAGCCGCGCAGCACGTCGAGCCCGGACTGCAGCCGCTCCTCGGGCACCGGTCCGCTGGGCGCGACGACGGCCACGCGGGCGCCGGGGGCGAGCCGTGACGGCCGTCGGAGTTCCTTCACTCGGTGAGCTCCAATGTCGGGATGCCGGGCGGATACAGCCCGAAGACCTGGGCGTACAGGGAGAGTTCGGACTCCAGTGCCCGGATCGTGGTCTCCGCCCGGCGGAAGCCGTGCCCCTCCCCCGCGAAGGCGATGTACGCGTGCGGCACCCCCCGGCCCGCCATCCGGGCGAGGAACCGCTCGCACTGGGCGGGCGGGCAGATCACGTCGTCCAGGCCCTGCAGCAGCAGGAACGGGGCGGTGATCCGGTCGGCGTGCTCGGAAGGCGACCGCTCCGCGTACCGGGCGGGGACCTCGGCGTACGGCCCGATGAGGGTCTCCAGGTACCGCGACTCGAAGTCGTGGGTCTCCCCCGTGCCCCAGCCGACCAGGTCGAGGATCGGGTAGAGGATCGTGCCGCAGGCGTAGACGTCGGTCGTGGCGAGCGAGGCGGCCGCTGTCCAGCCGCCCGCGCTGCCGCCACGGATCGCCAGCCGGTCACGGTCCGCGGTGCCCTCGTCGGCCAGGGCCAGCGCGACGGCCGCGCAGTCCTCGACGTCCACCACACCCCACTGCTCCCGCAGCAGGTCGCGGTAGTCCCGGCCGTACCCGGCGGAGCCGCCGTAGTTGACCTCGGCGACCCCGATGCCGCGTGAGGTGAAGTACGCGATCTCCAGGCCGAGGACGAGCGGCGCGCGTCCGGTAGGGCCGCCGTGCGCCCACACCACGTACGGCGGCAGTTCCTCGTCGGGCGCGGTGCAGCCGGGGTGGTGCGGCGGGTAGACGTGGGCGTGGATCTCGCGCCCGGCGGGGCCGGTGAAGGTGCGGATCTGCGGCTCGGGGTAGTACGCGGGGTCCACGGCGTCGTCGTGCGGGGCGCCGATCACCCGGGCCCGGCCGGTCCGGGCGTCCAGCTCGACCACCTCGTACGCGCTACGGGGGCTGGCCCCGACGGCGACCACTCCGTGTCCGTGCACGGCGAGGTCGGGCGCGAACTCGGTCCAGGGTCCGTCCGTGTCGACGAGTTCGCCGGTCTCCGGGTCGAGGATGCCGAGGGTGGTGGCACCGCAGCCGTGCACGACGGCGATGAGGCCGCTGTCCAGCGGGGCGAACCAGCGGGACCCGAGCTTCCACAGCGGTCCGCCGAACTCCTCCTCGCGCGGGCAGAGAGGCTCGCCGTCGCGGTACAGGTTCCACCAGCCCGTACGGTCGCTGGCGTACAGGAGACGGCCGTCGGCCGACCACTCCACTTGGGCGATGGCCTCCGTCGGTCCGCCAGCCACCGTCCGCGCCTGACCTAAGGTGCCGCCCGCGCCGACCTCGGCGACGACGAGTTCCGTGCCGTCCCACGGCATCCGCGGGTGGTCCCAGGCCAGCCAGGCCGCCCGCCGTCCGTCGGGCGACAGGCGGGGGCCGGCGACGAACCGGTGCCGGTCGTCGGTGAGTTCGCGTACGGAGGCCCGGTCCTGGGCGGCCGAGCCGTCCAGCGGTACGGCGGCCAGGACACGTCGTACGTCGCCCGGGCCTTCGCCGGTGAACTCCTCCAGCACGCACCACACTTCACCGTGTTCGAGACGCAACTGCGGTTGCGCCCAGCGCAGTCCGCCGCCGACCGGGGAGAGCGGGGTGAGCGGGAGCGGCTCGCCGCTCGGCCGGTACCGGTACAGGCGCTGGTCGGCGAAGTGCACGAAGACGACGAGCGGTTCGCCGTGGACCATGGCGCCGGCCCAGGGCTGTCCGCCGTACTCGATGACCCGGCTGCGCACGTTCCACGGGGCGGGCAGGACGGCCTCCTGGGTACCGTCGGAGCGCCGCCGGACCAGGGTGCGCCGCCCGCCCTCGGTGGGCCGGGGTTCGGTCCACCACGCCTCGTCGCCGACGAACCCCACGTACTCGGGGCGCCCGTCGTGCGCGGCGGCGAGCGCCGCGTCGATGGGTGAGGGCCAGGAACCGTAGGCCAACGTCCGCACTTCGTCCCCCAGTTTTCTAGGCGCTGCGCAGGAAGCGGTCGAGGACCCGGACGCCGAAGTGGAGCGCCTCGACGGGCACGCGTTCGTCGACTCCGTGGAAGAGGGCCTGGTAGTCGTAGTCCTTCGGGAGCTTCAGCGGTGTGAATCCGTAGCCGGTGATGCCGAGCCGGGAGAACTGCTTGGCGTCCGTGCCGCCGGACATGCAGTACGGCACCACGTGCCCCTCGGGCGCGAACTCCTCGACGGCGGCCCGCATCCTCGCGTACGTCACCGAGTCCAGCGGCGCCTGGAGGGCCACCTCCCGGTGCTGGAACTCCCACTCCACGTCGGGCCCGGTGAGCAGGTCGAGAGTCGCGCGGAACTCGTCCTCGGCGCCGAAGAGGTAGCGCCCGTCCACGTACGCCACGGCCTCGCCCGGGATCACGTTGAGCTTGTAACCGGCGTCCAACATGGTCGGGTTGGCGCTGTTGCGTACCGTGGACTCGACGAGCTTCGCCGCCGGGCCGAGCTTCTCCAGCAGCCCGTCCACGTCCGCCGGATCCGTCTCGATGCCGTGGAGCGCGGCGAGTTCGGTGAGCGCGGCGCGCACGGTCGGGGTGAGCCGCAGCGGCCACTCGTGCTCGCCGATCCGGGTGACGGCGGCGGCGAGTCGGGTGACGGCGTTCTCGTGGTTCACCTTGGAGCCGTGTCCGGCGCGTCCGCGGGCGGTCAGCTTCAGCCAGCCGGTGCCGCGCTCGCCGGCCGCGATCGGGTACAGCTCCCGCCCGCTCCCGTCGTGGAAGGTGAACGCCCCCGACTCGCTGACGCCCTCCGTGCAGCCCTCGAACAGCCCGGGGTGCTGGTCGGCGAGGAATCCGGAGCCGTCCTCGGCGCTGGCCTCCTCGTCGGCGGTGAACGCGACGACGATGTCCCGCCGGGGCCGCACGCCGTGCCGTGCCCAGTCCCGCACCACGGCGAGGATCATCGCGTCCATGTTCTTCATGTCGACCGCGCCCCGTCCCCAGACGACCCCGTCGCGGATCTCCCCGGAGAAGGGGTGCACGCTCCAGTCACGGACCTCGGCGGGCACCACGTCCAGATGACCGTGCAGGAGCAGCGCGTCGGCCGACGGGTCGGTGCCCTCGATCCGCGCCACCACGTTCGTACGCCCCTTGGTGCGCTCCAGCAGGGTGGGCTCCAGGCCCGCCTCGGCGAGCCGGGCGGCGGCGTACTCGGCGGCGGGCCGCTCCTGGCAGTCGCCGCCGCCCCGGTTGGTGGTGTCGAGGCGGATGAGGCCCGAGGTGAACTCGACGACCTCCTCCAGGGCCTGCTGGTCAGCCATACTGCTCCTCCACGGCGGCCGAGACGATCGTGGTCACCGCCTTGAAGGTGCGGATTCCCTCGTACATGGTGGCACTGGTGTACGACACCTGCCGCTCGCCGACGCCGGTCACACCCGGCACGACAGTGGCGGCCATCGCCAGGTGCGCGGCGTCGAACTCCAACGTGACGGTGAACGGCCCTGCGCGCTCCGGCTTCTGACGGATCGCCAGGGACGCGGCCGCCTTCGCCGCCGCCCGGATGTCGGCGGCGGTCCTGGTGGGCGTACGGCACACGGCCGCGTACCGCGACACATGGTCCTTGACGGCGACCTTCAGCGCCTCGGGGGCGTAACCGAGCGCGTCCTCGCAGGCCACGTCGTCGCCGGTGACCAGGACGACGGGCACTCCGAACTCGGCGACGACCCGCGCGTTGAGCAGGCCCTCGCTCGCCCGTACGTCGTTCAGCCAGACGCCGGTGATGGAGTTGGCGAGGTAGGTGTGCGCCAGGACGCCCTCCATTCCGGCGCCCGCGTGGTAGCCGACGAAGGCGATGCCGTCCACGTCCCCGTGCTGCACGCCTTCCACCATGGACAGCGCCTTGTGGCGGCCGGTGAGCATCTCGGCCCGCTCGTCGAGCTGTTCGAGGAGCAGGTTGCGCATGGTCCAGTGGGCCTCGTTGACGAGGACCTCGTCGGCGCCGCCGTCGAAGAAGCCGCGCACGGCGGCGTCGACGTCCGAGGTGAACATCGAGCGGCACCGCTCCCACTGCGGGGTCCCCGGCAGCACGTCGGCCGGCCAGGTCACCCCCGTGGCGCCCTCCATGTCGGCGCTGATCAGGATCTTCATCCTCGCCACGTTACGCGCCGCGAGGGGAACCGGCCAGGAAGCGCGGGCACCCCGCGGCCCGCTTCACGCGGAGCCGTCGGCTCAGACGGGGACCGCGACGGCGTTGTACGTCGTCGTGGGTGTCGGGGTCGTCGTGAAACGCGCGTTGACCAGGTACAGCCGGTCACCGAAGCGCGCGGCCGTGGTCGGCACGTCGAAGCGCGGGTCGGTGATCGTCCGGCGCAGGGTGGCCGTGGTGGCCTTGGCATCGAGGTCCCAGACGCTGATCAGGTTCAGCCGGTTCTGTACGACGTACAGCGTGCGGCCGATGCGCCACAATCCGTCGCCGTTGACGACCGTGTCCTGGCCGACCAGCGTGATCCGGGTGGCGTGCCCGGTCCTCGGGTTCACGTGGTACAGCTCGCCCGGCGTGCTCTTCACGACGATCAGCCCCCGGCCGTCGGGCGTGCCGACGACGCCGTTGGCGTTGTTGACGTTCGGCAGCTGCACCCAGTCGCCGGTGAGCGGCAGCGCACGGACATCACCGCCGCTGCCGCCGCGCGGGACGCTGTGGAGGGCGGCGTCGCGGGAGTCGGTGAACCAGGCGCGGTCGCCGAGCAGGGTGACGTCGTTGATGAAGTGGCCGGTGGCCGGGGTGAGTTGGTGGGTGGCGAGGAGTTCGCCGGTGCGGGCGTCGTGCACGCGGGCGACGCCGGTGTTCCCGGCGACGTACAACAGTCCGTCGTGGTCCACCTTCAGGCCCACGGAGACCAGTCCGGTGCCGCCGGCGAAGACGATCCGGCCCTCGCCGGTGCGCAGGTCGGCGCGGTAGAGGGCGCCGTTGGCACGGGAGCCCAGGTAGGCGTACGGCCCGCCGCCGATGGCGATGCCCTCGGGGAGCCAGCCGTCGGGGAGCTGGAACTCCGTCGGCCAGCCGGTGCGCGGGGTCGCGCTGGCCGTACCGGCGCCGGCCGTCACGGCCAGCGCGGCCAGGGCGGCGCCGCCGAGCACGGCACGCCGGGTCGGACGTGGACGGGGGTGGGGGTGGGGTTGCGGGCCGGAGTGGGGGCGGGTCGGGGGCATGGCGCGGGCCTCCATGATGTCGGCTTCGTTGACAACTGCGACAACAACTGGTGCGACAACAACTGGGTTGACAGTGGCGCGAGTTGACAACGATTTTGGGCTTGCGGGAGTTCCCTGTACCCCCGACCGACCGCCACAGGTGTCGCCGGTGTCACATCGTGCGTCCCGCGACCAGCCACCTCGACGGCAGTTCTATCCGGGTGCCGTCGGGCCGGTACTCCGTGGTGGTGAGCGGCAGTTCACCACTCGCCAGGACGGTCAGCCCGGCCGTGTTCAGGTACCCGGGGATCGCGTCGTCGGCGACCTCGCCGGGCGCGATGCCGTGCCGGAAGACCCGCGCCAGCTTGGGCGGTGGCCCTTCGGGGCTCCGCGCCAGGCCGAGCAGGACGGGCTTGGCGGACTCGGACAGCTCGACGAGGACGGTCCGGCCGCGCTCCCCGACGAGGGTGGCGAGGCCGTCCACCAGTGCCTGTCGGTCCTCCGGGTCGGCCTGGTGCAGCACACCTCGCATGTAGACGTTGGCGTCGCCGAGTTCCGCGTGCAGTGTCTCCGCCGCGCCCTTCTCGACGGCGTCCAGCAACCGGTACCGCGCCCGACCCGCCGGATCGGCGCGCCGGGCATGGTCGAGGGCGGCGGCGGAGATGTCGGCGCCGATCACGTGGGGGAAGCGGTCGGCCAGGAAGCGGGTCTGGGTGCCGTTGCCGCAGCCGAGGTCCAGCATCGGCAGGCTGGGGTCGGCCAGGTGGGGTTCGAAGAGGGCGAGATGGACACCGGCGGTGAGGATCGGCTCCGCGTCCCAGAACACCGCCCCCTGCTCCTCGGGAGCCTCACGCCAGAAGCCTTCCCAGGCCTCCCGGTACCGACTCGTCACGCTCATGACCACTCCCAGGGTGCGACGGCCGCCCGCCTCGTATGACGAGCCAGTACGGTGTATCGCGCCCTGTTCGCACCCACAAGCGCCCGGCGCGTTCCTTCATCATTCGTTCGACGCGGATACGCCGGTGTGCGCCCCGAGGGGCCTGACGCACCACACACGCCCGCCGCGCTCCGGGCGCCGCGGGTACCCCGGGAGCCGCTCAGCGCCCCTCAGCGCCCCTCAGCGCCGCGGCAGTGTCAGCTCGAACCAGACGGTCTTGCCGGCCTTGGTCCTGCTGGTTCCCCACTCACGGGCGAGGGTGCTGACCACGCGCAGACCGCGCCCGACCTCGGCTCCGGGGCCGGCGCTCAGCAGGGTCGGCAGGTCGTGGTCGTCGTCGTCCACTTCGCACAGCAGGGTGTCGCCACGCACCAGACGCAGATCGACGGGTCGGCTGTGGGAGTGCCGTAGGGCGTTGGTGACGATCTCGCTGACCATGAGCTCGGCGGGATCGGCCAGCTTGGCGAGCCCCCACTCGTGGAGCTGCTCGCGGACCACCGCGCGGGCCCGGCCCGCCTCGGCCGGGTCGAGGCGCAGCCGCCACTCGGCGACATGGTCGGGTTCGATGCCGTTGAGGCGGGTCATCAGCAGGGCCACGTCGTCCTTGCGGCCACCGAGGCCCGCCTCGGAGAACGTCGCGGCGAGGGCGCGGATGATGGTGTCGCAGGCATCGTCCATGGACGCGGCCGGATGGGCCGCGGACTCGCACAGCGTGGCGAGTCCTACGCCTATGTCCTCGCCGCGCACCTCGACGAGCCCGTCGGTGCACATCACGAGCCGGTCGCCGGGCTCCACCCGCACGCGCACCGCCTCGAAGGGCACCCCGCCGACACCGATGGGCGCGCCCGTGGGCAGGTCCAGCAGCTCACTGGCGCCGTTCCCGGCCCGCACCAGGACGGGCGGGATGTGCCCGGCGTTGGCGATGTGCAGTTCGCCGGCGATCGGGTCGTAGACGGCGTAGAGGCAGGTCGCGAGGTAGGTGTCACCGAGGCGCTGGGCGAGGTCGTCGAGGTTGCGCAGCAGCTGGGCGGGCGGCAGGTCGAGGGCGGCCATGGTCTGTACGGCCGTACGCAACTGGCCCATCATGGCGGCGGAGTTGAGGCCGTGCCCCATGACGTCGCCGACGACCAGGGCGGTGCGGGCGCCGGGCAGTTTCACGGAGTCGAACCAGTCGCCGCCGACCCGGCCGAGGAGTGTGCCCGGCAGATAGCGGGTGGCGATGTCGCAGCCCGCCATGCGCGGCGGGATGTGCGGCAGCATGCTGTCCTGGAGGGTCTCGGCGACGCTCTCCTGGTAGGTGTACATGCGCGCGTTGTCGAGCACGAGGCCCGCGCGGGCGGCGAGTTCGGCACCGGTGACCCGGTCCATGTCGTTGAACTCGACGCGCTCCGGGTGGCGCAGCAGGATCATGAACCCGAGGACCACGTTGCGTGCCTTGAGCGGCACGATCAGCATGGACCGGTTGCTGATGAGGGGCCGGATGTCCCGCTTCTCGAACTGCGAGGCGATGGCGTGGCCCATCTCCTCGCTGATCCGGGGCACCAGCACGGGTTCGCCGCTGGTCATGCACTGGAAGAACGGCGTGTGTGCGGGGAACGGCATGGCCTCGCCGACCGGTACGACATCCTCCCAGCGGCCGGGTTCGTCGGTGTGCTCCAGAGCGACCCGGTGCCACATGGTGGTCGTGTCCGGAACGCCGTCCGGGAACCCCTCACCGGCGACGACCTGTTCCCGCAGATAGGTGCCGGCGACGTCGGTGAAGCGGGGCACGACGGCCTTGCTGACCTCGACGATGGTCCGGGACAGGTCGAGCGAGGTGCCGATGCGTCCGCTCACCTCGTTGAGGAACTCGAGGCGTTCCCGTACGGCGGTGTACTCCAGGTCCTCGACCTCGTCGGCGAGCTCCTGCGGCAGGGGTTCTCCGGCCGCGACGGCGCGTGCCGCCCGCTCCTGGCGGGCCTTGCGCTCGGCGCGCCGGGCCACACCCCAGTCGGGGGTCACAGGCACCCGGTCGTTCTGGCTGAACTCCAGCACCGGGTAGCCCAGTTCGAGAATCTGCGCGACGATACGGGCGCCCTCCTCGACGCTCATGCTGGGCAGGATCTCGGGGAGCCTGCGGGCGAGTTCGTCGGCGCCGGGGAAGTCGGTGTGCAGCGCGAAGGCGGGCGCGATCCGCTCGACGACCGTGCCCTCGTCGGCGTCACCCCGGTGGAACCCGCCGGCGTCCGCGGCGAGGACGAGCAGCCGCTCCCGTCCGGGACCCACCAACGGGTAGGCCCACCACAGGACATCGACCCTGCGCCGCTCTTCGGGCGAGGGGCTCCCCGTCCCGCCGCGCTCGCTCCCGGGCACGGTGAGCCGGGCACGGCCCGCGGCCGGATAGGACAGGGCTCCGTCGAGGGACGACTCCAGGTCGGGGCCGAGGCCGTCATAGGCCGCGTACGGCCCGTAGGGGGCGGCCTCGTCCTCCTCGGGCAGCGCTCCGGAGACGGGCAGCAGATCGACGGCCGGCCGGCCGATCGCCTCTTCCTTGGCTATGACGAACAGGCGTCGGGCGCCGGAGCTCCAGTGGGACACCAAGCCGTCGCGGTCCACCACGACCACGGCCAGCGGGATGCGCCCGGCCCCGACG
Organism: Streptomyces sp. NPDC050997; assembly: GCF_040660135.1. Lineage (NCBI taxonomy): Bacteria > Bacillati > Actinomycetota > Actinomycetes > Kitasatosporales > Streptomycetaceae > Streptomyces > Streptomyces sp. NPDC050997. The sequence continues at coordinate 50,843 of NZ_JBFAGK010000015.1, read as the reverse complement.
GTCTCCGCCGCGCCGATCCCAGCTCCGAGGCTGGGAGGTGTGCCCCTGTCGGTGCCACGGTCCACGGCCCAGGCCCTCTTTCCCCACGGCTCCGCGAGATCTGTGCTGCCGTCACCACCGTACGGCGTCGGCCGGTCACGATGTGCGGCAATTCGGGAATCAGTAGCACCGAAGCACACCGGCGCGCGCCCGCGCGCCCCCACCCTGAGCTGGGACGACTGCTCGCGGAGACCGGAGTTGCTGAGGGGTTCTCAGTCCTCGTGCCCCAGCAGGAGATCGCGCTGCGTGGGCCCTGCGCCGGCGACCTGGAGCACGGTGGCGACCGGTGGGTAACCCGCGGCGATGACGGTGTACTCGCCGCAGGGCAGGTCGACGAACCGGAACGCTCCGTCCGGGCCGGTGGTGAGGGTGTCCACGACGTTGCCCCCCACTTCCAGCAGGGTCACCCGCGCGTCCTCGACGGGCCGCCCGCCGGTCGCCCGCACGGTGCCGCGCAGCACGACACCGGCGGCGAGTTCGACGTCCTGGCGGGTCTCCCGGGAGATCTGGACGGTGACGGGCAGCGCGGCCGGGCGGAAGCCGGGAGCACCGGCGGCGAGGGTGTACTCGCCGGCCACCAGCTCGGTGATGACATAGCCGCCCTCGCGGCCGCTGCGGGTGGTGGCGACGACCTCGCCGTGTACGTCGGTGAGGGTGACGGCGGCCTCGGGCACGGGCATGCCGTCCGCGGTCAACACGTACCCGGCGAGGCATCCGGCGCCGCCGAGGACGAAGTCCAGCTCGACGGGGCGCTCGCCGACGGTCACGGAGACCGCCTGCGGCCGGTGCCCGCCGGCCGCGGCGATCAGGACGTACGAGCCGGAGCGCGCCGCGGACAGTGCGTACCGGCCGTCCTCGTCGCCGGCGCCCCGCCCCATCTGCTGCCCGGCGACGTCGATCAGGGTGAGCGCCGCGCGGGGCACGACGGTGCCGTCGGGGCGCCGCACCGTGCCGCGCACGGGAGCCGAGGCGACGTTCGGCGAGCGAAGCGCGACAGGGGTCCCCTCGCCCGGAGGGTGGGGGCGGGCCTGCGGGACGGTGGCGTTCGGCTGCGCGGCCTCCGGCTCGGTGACCGGGGCGTCGTGGGGCACCAGCGGCTTCTCCTTGAGGAAGAAGGCGAGGAGCAGGCCGAGGACGAGCACCGGTACCAGGTAGAGGAAGATCCTCGGCATGGCGTCGGCGTAGGCCCGGATGTAGCCGTCGCGCAGCGCCGGGGGCAGTGTGTGCACGAGCTGCGGGGTGACGGACTCGGGGTCGGGCAGCCCCGCGCCCGCACGCGCGGGGAGGCGTTCACGCAGGGCGTGGGCGAGCCGGTCGGCGAAGAGGGTGCCGAAGACCGCGGCGCCGACGCTGCCGCCGATCTGCCGGAAGTAGTTGCTGGCGCTGGTGGCGGCGCCGAGGTCGGCGGGGCGCACGGAGTTCTGCACGGCGAGGACGAGCACCGGCATCACCATGCCGATGCCGACGCCGAGGACGGCCATCCAGATGCTGTAGTGCAGCCGGGGTGTGTCGGCCTCCAGACGGGACAGCAGCCACATGCCGGTCGCGGTGAGCGCGGCGCCGATCACCGGATGGATCTTGTAGCGCCCGGTGTGGCTGATGAACTGTCCCGAGAGGATGGAGGCGCCGACGATGCCGCCCATCATCGGGAGCATCAGCAGACCGGACTCGGTGGCGGAGGCCCCGTCGACCATCTGCAGGAAGGTCGGCAGATAGCTGGCGGCGCCGAACAGGGCGACCCCGATCACGAGGCCCATCAGGCCGGTGACGACGAAGACCGAGTCCCTGAACAGCCTGAGCGGGATGAGGGGTTCGGCCGCGAAGTGCTCGACGACGAGGAACAGGAGGGTGGCGGCCAGCGCGCCCGCGCCGAGGCCCAGGATGACGCGCGAGCCCCAGGCGTGCTCGGTGCCGCCCCAACTGGTCAGCAGCACAAGGCAGGTGGAGGCCACGGCGAGCAGCAGCGCGCCGAGGACGTCGAAGCGCGCCTTCGTCCTGCGCTTCGGGAGCTTCAGTACGACGGTGACGACGGCCAGGGTGATGAGACCGAAGGGCACGTTGAAGTAGAGGCACCACCGCCAGTCGTGCTGGTCGGTGAAGTAACCGCCCAGGAGCGGCCCCGCGACGGAGGCGAGCCCGAAGGCGGCGCCGATCGCGCCCATGTAGCGCCCGCGCCGCCGGGGCGGAACGATGTCGGCGATGATCGCCTGCACGCCGATCATGAGACCGCCGGCACCGGCCCCCTGGACCGCGCGGAAGGCGATGAACTGGTCCATGGTCCGCGCCCGTCCCGCGAGCGCGGAACCGACGACGAAGACGACGATCGCGAACTGGAAGACGCCCTTACGGCCGTACAGGTCGCCGAGTTTGCCGTAGATCGGCAGTCCGATGGTGGCGGTGAGGAGATACGCGGTGATCGCCCAGGACATCCGGTCCAGGCCGTGCAGTTCGCCGACGATCTTCGGCAGCGCGGTGGCGACGATCATCTGCTCCAGCGCGGCGAGCAGCAGCGCGAGCATCAGTGCGCAGAACACCAACCGCACGCGTCGTGGGCCGAGTTCCGCCGCGGTGGCGGATGTCGGGGGCGGGTCGTCCGAGAGGGGTGCCGTGACCGGTTGGTCCTGCACCAGAGTCGTTCCGCCCACGAACCGCTCCCCTCGTCGCACCTGTCACACAATTCCCGCATTGAGCGACAACTACGAACAAGCGCGACGAGTTACGGCGTCCTGCCGGTCCAGACGGAGATCCACTCGAACCGGTGAGGGGCCAACGCCTCGTCGGGAGCGGCCGGTTGGACCTACTTCGCGACCTCGGTGGCCAGCTTGTCGAGCACGGCGTCGTAGATCCGGCCGAGCCCCTTGGGCGCGAAGGTCTTCTCGAAGAAGCCGCCGATGCCGCCGGCGCCCTGCCAGGTGGTGGTGACGACGACCCGCGACTTGCCCTCCCCCGCCGGGGTGACCCGCCAGGTGGTGACCATGGAGGAGTTGCGGTCCTTCTCGACGAGCTCACCGTCGGTGGGCTCACTGACCTCCAGGAGGCAGTCGCGCACCCGCTTGCTGGTGGCCTGGAGCCGCCAGTGGACGAGGGTGCCCTCGCCGTCACCGCCCTCGCGCACCTCGTACTCGCTGAAGTGCTCGGGCAGCAGCTTCGCGCGCGTGCCGGTGTAGTCGGCGAGGGCGTCGAACACCTTCTCCGCGTCCGCCGCGACGACCCGCTCCGTAGTGGCCTCGACCTGCGCCATTGACTTCCTCCAGGACCTGAGTGCTCGGGGTTTGGGCAAGCCAACCACCCCGGGCCTCAGGCCCCCAAATCGGGGTCCCGGAAGCGATCGAAAACAGCCCTTGCACGATCATGCGAACAGGTGTTCTATTCTCGGTAGCAGTGCTACCGAGGAGGCCTCATGCGCTGGGAGAACCTCTTCAGCGCGACCCAACCGCGCCGAAGAACGCCTGACCGGTGCCGGGGGTGCCGGGTGGCGCGGTGGCGAAGAGGCCGAGTTCGGCGGAGGTCCACAGGGCGGGGAGGGCTTGGAAGCTGTCGAGGGCGGTGGTCCATTCCCCGTCGGGGGCGGTGCGGAAGCGGAAGGTGCACAGGCCTTCGTCGGTGGAGGAGACGCGGAGCTGGACGGGGGTGACGGGGCCTGGGACAGGGGCACTGAAGTGAACGGTCTCACCCTGACGGGGGGTGTACGTGCGGGCCTCCACCCGAGTGCCGTCGGTGTCACGGGTGAGACCGACGTACGCGTAGTTCTCCCCCAGGACGACCAGGCCGGCGCGGGTGCCGGGGTCGGTCGCGTCCAGGCGCAGGGAGGTCGTCAAGTCGGACGGGTAGCCGTGGAGTTGCCGGCCCAGGATCTGGGGGATGGTGCGCAGGTTGCCGAGGTCGTTCGGTACGGCGCGCAGTCGGGCGATGCCGTCTCCGGCGAGGGTGAGCCAGCCGGGGTCGGGGTTGGCCTGCCAGTACCACTGGGGGCCCAGGTCCGTAGCGTGGAAGCTGTCGCTCTGTGCCGGGGGTGCGGGCTGGTGGTGCCGGGCGCGGGCCGGGGCGGGGTGTTCGAGAACCGGGCGACCTTTGTCGCCGATCACGGGCCAGCCGTCGTCGTCCCAGTACAGGGGCTGGAGGTGGAGAACGCGCCCGAAGGGAGGGCGCTCCTGGAAGTGCAGAAACCAGTCCTCGCCCTCCGGTGAGGTGACCCAGGCCCCCTGGTGCGGTCCATTGACCGGGGTGTCGCCCTGCGCGAGGACGATGCGCCCCTCGTAGGGGCCGAGCACGGAGCGGGAACGGAACGCCGACTGCCAGCCGTTCGTCACGCCGCCCGCCGGGGCGAAGATCCAGTACCAGCCGTCGCGCTTGTAGAGCTTCGGCCCTTCGAGGATGGAGTAGCCCGGCAGTGCGTCGCCGTCGATCACGGTGACGGGTGGGCCCAGAACCGTACGGGCGTCGGGGCTGATCTCCACCATCGACAGGCGGTTGTTGACGCCGCTGCGGCTCTTGGCCCAGGCGAAGACCAGCCAGGCGCGGCCGTCGTCGTCCCACAGCGGGCACGGGTCGATCAGGCCGAGGCCGGGCAGCAAGGGCCAGGGATCGGACCACGGCCCTGCCGGGTCCTCGGCGGTCAGCACGAAGATGCCGCGGTCGGGGTCGGGGTAGAAGATCCAGAACAGCCCGGCGTGGTGCCGGATGGCGGGCGCCCAGACTCCGGCGCCGTGGCGGGGCAGGTCGAAGTGCTGGGCGGGCGCGAGTGCCGGCAGGGCGCGGGCGACGAGCTCCCAGTTGAGCAGATCGGGTGAGCGCAGGACCGGCAGCCCGGGAGTGCGGTTGCCGCTGGAGGCGACCAGGTAGTACGTCTCGCCGACCCGGATGGCGTCGGGGTCGGGCCAGTCGGCGTTGAGGACGGGGTTGCGGTACAGGGCGGACACGTCACGGGCCTCCGGTCAGCTCAGGGTCAGCCGGTACGTCGTCGACGTACGGCCGGTGATCAGGACGCGGATGCCGTCCGGGGTGAGGGAGCCGCCGAGCCAGGCATAGCGCTCGCCCGGATCGACGACCGGTGGCTGCGTGCCGCCTTTGCCGTTGCCGGGGCCGAGGACGATGCGGTCCTCGCCCACGGTGTACGCGGCTTCGCCGTGTACCAGTTGATAGGTGTCGTCGGAGATTCGCTCCAGGCCGTCGCCGGTCAGCTCGCCCCCTGGCCGGAAGCACAGCTCCAGCGCGAACGGCACATCGGCGCCGGTCTGGGAGAAGGTCAGGTCCCAGCCGTCGCCCGGCGTCTGGCGGAGCAGGATCTCCGTACGGAGTGTCCGGTACTCCCGCTCGCGGTGCGGGAAGTCCATCGCCGACCAGAAGCGGCCGTCGTCGGTGAGCGGGTAGCCGCCGTCCTGCCGCCGGTAGCCGGGTGGCAGCGGCTGGTGGTAGGCGCCGCGCACCTCGGCGTACAGCCGCCATCCGTCCGCGTCGCGTTCCAGGCCCTCGGCACGGAAGTGACCGAGGGAGAAGAACCGGGGGGCCAGCCGCAGGGAGTCGAGGATCGCCGCGCCCTTGCGCATCCTGAAGAACGTCGGGTTGGTGGACAGTCCCGAGGAGATGGCCCGGACCTCGGGGAAGTCCGTGCCGCCGAAGACGGTCGCGGTGTTCCGGCCGTGGCGTACGCGGACCAGTCGGCAGCTGTCGTCATGGTGCTCGAAGTCCGTGGGCAGGGCGGCGGGTTCGGGGAGGTGGCGGGCCAGTTCGGGACGGTCCAGTGCCTCGGCGAGCCGGTCGCCGGCCGGTGTCTCGCCGAAGGTCTGGTCCGTGCTGCGTTCGCCCAGGAACGTGGCCACCGCGGCGAACCGGCCGTCGTCGTCGCGGATCGCCAACTCCCGGTACTGGAACCAGAACTCGGGAAGGTGGCGCAGCGCGGTCTGGTCCTGGCGCCGTGAATGGACGCTCTCCACCTCGCCGTTGGGCTCGATGAGGTACAAGCCGGCGGTCAGATTGGCCCGTACGTTCGCGTAGAGATCCTCGCGTTCGTGGAGACGGGCGATCGTCAGCAGTGCCGGGTTGGTGACGGCCGCCGCGTAGTTGGGACTGCGCTCGCTGTACTCGCCGCCCGGCAACTGGTCGATGCCCTCGGCGAGCCAGGCGTCGATCCGGCGGACGTAGGACGGGTCGGGCTGCTGGGAGTGGATGCGGGCGAGGGCCGCGCAGACCAGCCAGCGGTGGTTCGCCGTGTGGACACCGCCGGTCGCGAGCCCGGGACCCGCCGCACGGAGAATCCGCCCGACCGTGCTCCGCAGCCGCTCGGTGGACGGGTGTGCGTCCTGGTCGAGGATGCCCATGGCCAGGGCGAGGTCGACGATGGAGAAGGCGGTGTCCGGCGGGGAGTGGGCGCCTCCCTGGTCCCACAGGCCGTCCTCGAACTGCTCCTCGGCGAGGGCTTCCGCCAGCTGTTCGAGGGGAGCGAGCAGGGTGCTGTCGTGGTGGTGCGCCGATCCGCCGTGCACGTGGACGGAGGCGAGGGTGCGCAGTGAGCGGGCGGCGGCGCGTGCCTTGCCCTGGTCGCGCAGTTGGGTGAGGTCGTCGGCGTGGCTTCCCAGGATGTCCGTCGCGCGTGCGTCGGCGGCGGCGCCGAGGAAGGCGAGGAAGGCGCCGTCCTTATCGTCCTGGACGTCTTGGTCGTACCGGCTGCCGGTGGGGCCGACGGCCTCGGTGCGGTGGCGGGGCTGGTGCGGGGACATGCTCGACGCTCCTCGGGCTGTACTGGGGGAAGCCGCTTCGGGCCACGGAGGGTGCGATCTTGATTGACGCCCGTGAGCAGGGGTGTCAACCTCGGCACGTGCAGGTGACGATTCGAGATGTGGCGAGGATGGCCGGGGTCTCCCCGTCCACCGTGTCCCGGGCGCTGTCGCCCGACGGAACGGTGAGCGAGAGCACGCGCGAGCGAGTACGGGCCGCCGCCGACCGGCTCGGCTATCAGCCCAACCGTGCGGCGCAGGGCCTGATCACCGGGCGTACGGGCCACCTGGCGGTGATCGTCCCGGACCTGCTCAACCCGTTCTTCGCGGACATCTGCAAGGGCGTGCAGGCCCGCGCCCGGGGCCTCGGCCACGCGGTGTTCATCAGCGACTCCGAGCGGGACGAGGGCCTGGAGCTGGACGCGATCCGCACTCTCGGCCCGGAGGTGGACGGCATCGTGCTGTGCGCCCCCCACCTGAGCAGCGAGGAACTGGCCGCCCTGGACCAGGCCACCATGAAGCCGATCGTGCTGCTGCACCGCAAGGAGCCCGGCTTCGCGAGCGTCACGGCGGACATGGTGGAGGGGATGACCGACGCCCTGACCCATCTGCACGCGCTCGGCCACCGCCGGATCGCCTACGTGGGAGGCCCGCGCTCCACCTGGACGGCACAGGAGCGGGCGGCCGGGATCAAGGCGATGGAGGACTCCGGCAAGGTCGAGATCATCCACGTGGGAAGTGTGGCCCCGCACTTCGACGGCGGGATCACGGGGGCCGCCGATGTGGTCCTGGCCAGCGGGGCGACCGCGGTGGTGGCCTTCAACGACATCGTCGCGTTCGGACTGATCAGCCGCTTCACCGCGCGCGGAGTGCGGGTGCCGGACGAGATGAGCGTGGTCGGCTGCGACGACATCGCCCTGTCGGGTATGGCCGCGCCCCCGCTGACGACGGTCTCGGTGCCCAAGGCGCATGCCGCGCGGGCCGCGGTCGATCTGCTGTTCCGCATCCTGGGGACGCCCGCCGGGGAGGGGGCGGAGCCGCAGCAGCGGGTGCTGCCGACGCATCTGGTGGTGCGGGGGTCGACGGCCGTGGTCGAGCGGCGCTGAACGGCTCTGTCCGGTGAGTGGTGCCGCCCGGTTGCCGGATGCCGGTCCGTAGTACCCAACTCCCCCGCCCCTCAGGGCAGTTGCCCACAACCTCATGGCGTCATGCTGCGGCGGTAGGCCTTGTCGTCGCGGTGCTCTCGGCCCAGGGAGAGGTACGTGGTGTGCAGCCGGTCCAGAACCGTGCGATCGAGCTGCACTCCCAGGCCGGGGCCGTCGGGAACGCGTACCGAGCCGTCCTCGAACGACAGCGCGCCGGGCAGCACGACATCCTCCGCCGCGTTCCACGGATAGTGCGTGTCGCAGGCATGGCCCAGGGCCGGGGTGGCCGCCGCCGCGTGGGTCATCGCGGCGAGGCTGATCCCCAGGTGGGAGTTGGAGTGCATGGACAGCCCCCAGCCGACCGCCCGGCACACGTCCCCCAGCGCGACGGACGCGCGGAGGCCGCCCCAGATGTGGTGGTCGCCCAGCACGATCTGTACCGCGTCCCGTTCCAGGGCCGGGCGTACGCCGTCAAGAGAGGTCACACACATGTTGGTGGCGAGCGGAATCGACGTGGCGGCGGCGACGGCCGCCATGTCCTCGACCCCGGCCACCGGATCCTCCAGGTATTCAAGGACGCCCTCCAGTTCGCGGACCGCCGCCAGCGCGGCGGTCAGGGTCCAGGCGGCGTTGGGGTCGATACGGAGCGGCAGACCGGGGAACGCCGCCCGCAGCGCGCGGACGGCCGCGATCTCCTCGTCCGGCGGGAAGACCCCGCCCTTGAGCTTCAGCGAGCGGAAGCCGTACTGATCCACCATGCGCTCGGCCTGGGCGACGATGCCGTCCGGGTCCTGGGCCTCGCCCCACTCGTCGTCGCCCGAGCCCGGGTGTCCGGCCCACTTGTAAAAGAGGTAGCCCGCGTACGGCACCGCGTCCCGCACTCTGCCGCCCAACAGGTCCACCACCGGCACACCGGCCCTTCTGCCCTGAGCGTCCAGGCAGGCGACCTCAAGGGCGGAGTACACCCGCATCACGTCGAAGACGGGTGCGGGGACCGGCGCCGGTCCCCGTGATCCGGGCGTACGGCCGGACCAGCGCCGCCACTTGGCGTCCGGCCCGTAGGCGACGCCGTCCGCCCGGCCGGCCAGCAGCTCGCCCACCAGCCGGGCCAGCGCCCCGGTGTCGTACACGCTCATGCCCCGGATCCTGCTGCCGACCAGCTCCAGCCAGTCCAACTGCCAGGCGTGGCCGGTGCATTCACCGAGGCCGGTCACCTCACCGCCGCGGCCGTCCGTGACGAGCTCGATGACCGCGCGCAGGACGTGCGGCTCGTGCACCCCGTCGGCGTTGAGCAGCGGAGGGTCACGGAGGGCGACGGGGGTGACCCTCAGTTCGCTGATGATCACTGGCTCATCCCCCGGGGACAGTGGTGTGGAACTTGTCCCACATATCGGACGCGGCCGACTGAAGGCTCTTCTTACCGAAGATGATGTCCTGGTAGATGCTTGTGAAGTCGAGTTTGTCCTCGTCGCTGCCGGACGGCGGCGGGGCCGGCGAGGGCGAGAGCTTGCTCTGGATCGACGTGAGGAACGTGTAGACGGCCTTGTCGCCTCCGGTCAGGTCCGGCGCGAGGGCGGCGAGGTTCTGCGTGTTGGAGGGCAGCCCACGTACCTGACCGAGGATCCTCGCCGCATCCGGATCGTTCAGCAGGAAGTCGATCAGCAGCGCGGCCTCCGCCTTGTGTGCGCACTTGCGCTGGACGCAGAGCGCCTGCGAGGCGCCGCCGGTCATCCCGATCGGGGAGGTGGCCGTCTGGGTGGGGAAGGAGATGGGCTGCACCGCACCGTACGTCTCGAAGTACGACGAGGCGCTGGAGGTGATCGAGAACTCGCCGGTCGACAGCTTCCGGACCAGCGGCGAGTCGGCGGTCGAGCCGCTGGCGTACGAGGCGGTGAGGCTCGGAGAGGTGAAGACGCCCTTGTCCCGCAGCCGGCCCATGTACTCCCAGAACTGGATGAGGTCGGCCTTCGTGAAGCCGAGGGAACCGTCGTTCTTGTACAGCGGTTTGCCGTGCTGGACGAGCCAGATCTGGAAGATCTCGATGTGGCCGCTGAAGTCGGTCAGCGGCGCCCTGTCCGGTAGCGCCTTCTTCAGCGCAGGACCGATGTCGTTCAGCAGGTCGTCCCAGGTCCAGCCCGGTTTCGGGATGCCGACCCCGGCCTTGCGCCACAACTTGGCGTCGATCAGCAGGGCCTGAGTGGCGATGCCGGTCGGCAGCCCGTACAACGTGCCGTCGACGAGGCTGGTGCGGGCGTAGATGGTGGGTATCCGCTTCAGGGAGATCGTGGAGAAGACGGAGTCGGTGAGCTTCGACAGCACCTTGCGGTCGGCGTAGGCACGCAGGTAGCCGAAGTCCATCTGCAGGACATCGGGACCGCTGCCGGCCGCCACCTGCGTGGCGAGCCGCTGGAGGTAGGCGGCGTAACCGGCGAACGAGGTCGTCACCTTGATGTTCGGGTGGCGCTTCTCGAAGAGCGCGACGGCCTTCTCGGTGGCCAGGTTGCGCTCTGCGGAGCCCCACCACTGGAAGTCGATCGTCACTTTACCGCCGGTGGACGCCTGGCTCGTGCCGCACCCGGCGGCGGCACCGGCCAGCGGGAGCGCACCGAGTGAGGCGATGAGCCGACGGCGGGTCAGTCCCGGTGAGGTGGACGGGTTCTGGGGACGGCGTGCTGCGGACATCGCGGCCCTTCGCTCGACGGTGAGGGAAAAGCGGCTGCAAACGTTGCCACTCTGTTTCCAACTGGCGGGGAACGTATGCCCGTCGGAACGCTCCAGTCAATGAGACCGACGGAATCAGCAGCCAAAATGTAGGTCCATCACACCCCTTGCCGACGGGAACGGCGCATGCAATCGTTGCCACCGACATCCAGCCTCACTGTGGAGGAGTGGACCCCGATGGCCCAGGCGACCGCGCCGCGCCGCCCCATGCCCCGCCCGAGTGGCGGCACTTCCGCTGTAGAGCCGCCGTCCAGGCGCCGTCGTTCCCAAGCTGTAGCGGGACACGTCTTCCTGGCCCCGTGGCTGATCGGCGCAGTCGTGCTGACGCTCGGCCCCATGCTCATCTCGCTGTATCTGTCGTTCACCGACTACGACCTGTTCTCCAGGCCGCATTGGGTGGGCCTTGCCAACTACCGCTACATGTTCGAGGACGACAAGTTCCTCACCTCTGCCAAGGTCACCCTGAAGTTCGTCCTCATCGGTGGCCCGCTCAAGCTGGCGGCGGCACTCGGCGTCGCGCTGCTGCTGAACCGCGCCAGCCGCGGAGTCGGCCTGTACCGCGCCGCGTTCTACGCTCCCTCGCTGCTCGGCGCCAGCGTCAGCGTCGCCCTGGTGTGGCGGTCGCTGTTCGCCACCGGCGGGCTCACCGACCGCACCACGTCCTTCTTCGGCTGGCATGTCGGCGGCCTCACCGACAACCCGGACTACGCCATGTACCCGCTGGTGCTGCTGACGGTCTGGCAGTTCGGCGCACCCATGGTGATCTTCCTGGCCGGGCTGAAACAGATCCCGAGGGAGCTGTACGAGTCGGCCTCCCTCGACGGCGCGGGCAAGATGCGCACGTTCTTCTCGATCACCCTGCCGATGCTGTCACCGGTGCTCTTCTTCAACCTGGTCATGGAGATCATCCACTCCTTCCAGTCGTTCACCTCCGCGTTCGTGATCAGCGGCGGCACCGGGGGCCCATCCAACTCGACGTTGTTCTACTCGCTCTACCTGTACCAGCAGGGATTCACCAACTTCCACATGGGCTATTCGGCGGCGATGGCCTGGCTGCTGCTGGTCGTCATCGCGGTGGTCACCTACGGCGTCTTCCGCAGCGCCAAGTTGTGGGTCTTCTACGGACAGGATGATGCGTGATGACGACCGCGACGACCCGGGTCCGTAACCCCAACCGCATACCCGTGCGCTCGCTGGCCTGGCACATCATCTGCGTGGCGATCGGCCTGGTGCTGCTCTACCCGCTGCTGTGGCTGTTCACCGCGTCGCTCAAGTCGGGTACCGAGATCCTCTCGAACCTCAGCCCCGTCCCCAAGGTCTTCACCCCGGGCAACTACTCCAAAGCGGCGGACGGGATCAGCGGACTGACCCTGTGGCGGCTCTTCGGCAACTCTCTGTTCCTCGCCTGCGGCTCCGTGCTCGGGAACATCCTCACCTGCTCGCTCGCCGGCTACGCCTTCGCCCGGCTCCGATTCCGTGGCCGTGGGCTCTACTTCTCCGTGATGATCAGCACGCTGATGCTGCCGATGCACGTGATGCTCATCCCGCAGTACGTCATTTACCAGAAGCTCGGCATGCTCGGGACATACCTGCCGCTCATCCTGCCGCACTTCCTGGCCACCGAGGCGTTCTTCGTCTTCCTGATCGTCCAGTTCGTCCGCTCGCTGCCGCGCGAACTCGACGAGGCAGCCGTACTCGACGGCTGCGGCCCCTACCGGACCTTCTGGTACATCATCCTGCCGCTGCTCAAGCCGGCCCTCGTCACCACGACGATCTTCTCGTTCATCTCCAGCTGGAACAACTTCTTCTCCCAGCTGATCTACCTCACCGACCCGAAGATGTACACGCTGCAACTCGGCTTGCGGCTCTTCGTCGACCAGACCGACAGCTCCGCCTACGGCCCGATGTTCGCGATGTCGGTCATCGCCCTGCTGCCGGTGCTGCTGTTCTTCCTCGCCTTCCAGCGCCTGCTGGTGGAGGGCGTCCAGACCTCCGGGCTGAAGGGCTAGGTGCGCTGTCGTGCGTAGTTCCCGCTTTCACCTCTTCGCGGACTGCCTGCTGCTCGGGGTGTTCCTGCTGCTCTTCTCACTCCCGGTGGTCACCGCCTACCCGGCGCTGGTGGCCGGCTGTACGGTGCTGCGCGAACAGGCCCACGGGGGCCCCGGGGTGACGTCGGCGAACCTGTTCGCCGCGCTGCGCCAGGTGCTGTGCTCGGGGCCCGCCGTCGTGCTGGTCCCCGCCGGTGTGGTGGCCCTGCTGTGGCTGGACACCATCGCCCTGGATGCCCACGGCCCCGGGCTGGGAACGGCCTTCGCCGTGGCCACCGCGGTCCTCGCGGCGCTGGGCCTGCGCTGCGCCGCCGGGTGGCGGGAGGGAATGCCCTGGCGGACCGTCCTCGTCGCGGCGTTCCGCTCCATACCGGAGCAGCCCCTCGTGCCCGTACTGCTGGCCGGATCCGCGGTCGCCGTCACCGTACTGCTGACCATGTCCCCGGTCCTGCTGCTCATCGTCCTCGGGCCGCTCACCCTCGCGGCGACCGCCACCGACATGTGGCGGCCACTGCCGCTGTGACCACCCATACGCCCCCAAGTGACCCATCCGAAAGGGCCATTCCATGCCGTTCTCCCTTGGCATCGTCGGCGCCGGGCAGTTCGCCGGTCAGTTCGCCAAGCTGTTCCACCTCCATCCCGGCGTCGCCGACGTCCATGTCACCGACCTGCTCCCCGAACGGGCCGAGCACGTCGCCACCGAAGAACGGCTAGCAGGCACCTTCCCCTCCTACAAAGCCATGCTGGCGTCGCCGTCCGTGGACGCGGTGGCGATCTTCACCCAGCGCTGGACCCACGGCCCGCTCGTCGTCCAGGCCCTGCGCGCCGGGAAGCACGTGTACTCGGCGGTGCCGATGGCGGTCACCGAGGAGGAGATCGCCGCGATCATCGAGGTGGTACGGGACACCGGGCTGACGTACATGATGGGCGAGACCAGCCACTACAACCCGGCGACCGTCTACGCCCGCACCCGGATAGCCGACGGCGGCTTCGGGCGGCTGTTCTACGCCGAGGGCGACTACGTCCACGACATGGACCTGGGCTTCTACGAGGCCTACCAGTACAGCGGCGGCGAGGACTGGAAGTCCACCGCCAGCTATCCGCCGCTGCTCTACCCGACCCATTCCATCGGCGGCGTGCTGGGCGCCTGGAGCACCCACGCGGTGAGCGTCTCGGCGATCGGTGTCACCGACGACCGCGACGACGGCGTCTTCGACAAGGGGGTCAGCCAGTTCGGCAACGACTTCTCCAACGCCACCGCCCTGTTCGAGGTCGCGGGCGGCGGATCGTTCCGTATCAACGAGTTCCGCCGGGTCGGATACCCCTCCCGCAAGCGCGAGTCCAGGTTCCGGTTCTTCGGCACCGAGGGCAGCTTCGAGCAGCTCGCGACGTACAGCGTGTGGCAGAACAAGGAGGGCGTCGAGGACGTCAGCGAACATCTGCGCCCCGTCCGGTCCCTCCCCACCGACGACCCGTCGCTGGAGCACATAGCCCCCGCCCTGCGGGACGCCTTCGTCTCCGGAACGGCACCGGTGCACGACCGCTCCCGGCTGCCCGAGGAGTTCAGCCACGTCCACAACGGCCACGAGGGCAGTCACCACTTCCTCGTCGACGACTTCGTGACGGCCGTCAACACCCACACCCTGCCGCCGGTCAACGCCTGGGTCGCCGCCCGCTACACCCTGCCGGGCATCACCGCCCACCGGTCCGCGCAGCAGGGCGGAGCCAGACTGCCGGTCCCCGACCACGGCGACGCGCCCGCCGCGCCCGCGTCCGTACCCGCACCCCACGTCCCGGAACCCCGCCGAACGGAGAACGTATGATCCCCGACACCGCACGCCGTCGCCGCTGCGCCGTGGTGGGGCTTGGCGCCCGCGCCCAGCTCTTCACCCAGGCGCTGTCCGGTCCCTACGCGGACCGGGCCGAGCTGGTCGGCTTCTGCGATGTCAACGCCCACCGCATGGCCGTCCACAGCCAGTGGATCGGGGCGGACGTACCCGCGTACGCGGCCGAGGACTTCGAGGAGATGCTGCGCCGCGAACGCGTCGACCTCGTGGTGGTGTGCAGCGTGGACCGCACCCATGACCACTACATCGTGCGGGCACTCGAGGCTGGCTGCGATGTGGTCACCGAGAAGCCGATGACCACGGACGCGCCCCGCGCCCGCCGCATCCTGGACGCGAAGCGCCGCACCGGCCGCGAAGTGCAGGTCGCGTTCAACTATCGCTACAACCCGCTGCACGCCGCCGTGAAGGAGACCCTCGCGTCCGGGGCGATCGGCGAGATCGGCTCGGTGCACTTCGAGTGGCTTCTCGACCTGCGCCACGGCGCCGACTACTTCCGCCGCTGGCACCGCGACAAGGCCAACTCCGGCGGCCTGATGGTCCACAAGGCCAGTCACCACTTCGACCTGGTCAACTGGTGGCTGGGCACGGCGCCGGAGACCGTCTACGCGCAGGGCGGGCTGTTCTTCTACGGCGACGAGGCCGGTCGGCGCCGCAACCTCGCCCGCGACTACGCCCGCGCCCACGGCTCTCCCGCCGCCGAGGGCGACCCCTTCGCCGTACGTCTGGCGGACTCGCCCGTGCTCAGCGCGCTCTACCTCGACGCGGAGACCGAGGACGGCTACCACCGCGACCAGAACGTCTTCGGCCCGGGAGTGACGATCGAGGACGACATGGCGGTGCTGGTCCGCTACGCCTCCGGCGCCACCCTCACCTACCACCTCACCGCTTACGCCCCCTGGGAGGGCTACCGGATCGCCTTCAACGGCAGCACGGGACGCCTCGAACTGCTCGTCGAGGAATCCACCTGGACCCGGCCCCGGGCACGGACGGGCGGCGCGAGCGCCGTCATGCACGGGACGGCGGTCGGCGACGACGCCGGGCGTACGCAGCTGCTGCTGCGCCGGTTCTGGGAGCAGCCGACCGAGGTGAAGGTCACGACGGGAGAGGGCGGCCACGGCGGGGGCGATGTCCGCATGCTCGAGGACCTGTTCGGCGGGCCGCCCACCGGCGGTCCGGACCCGCTCGGCCGGGCGGCGAGCGCGACCGACGGGGCCCGGTCCCTGGTCACCGCGCTGGCCGCGAACCAGTCCTTCGAGACGGGGCTCCCGGTGAAGGCCCGGGATCTACTGGAGGTGTGACCGTTGACGCCGCATGCCCGAGTCGCGGCAGTACGCCGCCAGGGAAGGGTAGTTCGCGGCCTGCAGGAACCGGTGCAGCCGTCGGCGCGGACTTCGTCCTGGATCCGCAGGCCGCTCTCTACCAGGTCCTTCTGGATCTCTTCGGCGTTGAGAGCGGTGTCGATATTCGCCATCTCCATTGCCCCGGCCGCGACGGCACCTTCGCGTGGCGGCAGGCCGGCGCCGAGGTCGTCCGGGAGCCGACCGGGCAGCTCTACGGCGTTGGTGACTGCGCCGTCCATGATCCCGCGGGGAATCCGACCGGCATCCAGGAGCTGCGCTGAGCCGTCCGGCGATCGCAGCCATGGCTTGCGCAGACGGCATCGTGAAGGAGCCCGCGCACGACGCCGGTGGCGGCCGCGGGCCGCTCTCCCGCCGCACGCGAACCGGGTTTCACTCCGGGCCGGCAACGAGGACTTCCACGCCGCTGGCCTGCGGTGGCTGGCTTCACCTCAAGCTGACGGGTGAGCCCGCCGTCGACGAGTCGGACGCCTCTGCACCGTCCTGGTGCGCGGACGCCGACATCCCCGAAGTCCGCACCCGATGAACGCCTCGCTCTCGGGCCACCAGCGGTCGACGGTGGCCGCGAACATCCCTGCTGGCCAGCGCACCGTACCGGGCGCCGGACGTCTATCAGGTCTCCAAGGAAGTCGTCGGCGCCGTGGCGCAGGTACAGAAGACCGCCTACAAACAGGACTTTGAAACGACCCTGCTTCATGCCTCCCGCCTCGGACACGAGAAGGGTCTTCGAAGTTAAGCGGTGCGGAGGTGCCCGCGGGCTCGCCGCGTGGTGACGCAACGTGTCCGTAGTCGCTGGTTGTCGGCGTTGCGGAAGCCGAACGCGTGGCGGGCGACAAGCTTGATCACGCGGTTGATCCCTTCGCTCTTGGCGTTGCTGTGTCCGGTGTCCCCCGCGAAGATGTTCGCGCCGGTCGTGATGCGCTCCAGCTTGCCGTCGTCGTAGGGCCACAGGCAACGAAGGTGAGACCGTATCCGAAGATCCAGGAATTCCTTTCGAAGAAGCCCTGCCGGACCGCTTCCGGCCCGGCCACCTGAGCGCGAGGTGAGGAACTTCCAACGGGCATGGCCCACTTGGTTCCGGTCGGCGTCGGTGCGGGCCAGGGCGAGGAGGGTGCGCAGGCTTTCCTTGGCGATCCACGCCGTCAGCAGCGTCTGTCCGATCTTCCCTTCGTCCAGCAGCGGGTTCCACATGCGCTCGAACTGCTCGTGGTCGAGGTCTTCGCGGTTGCGGAGCAGGCGGCGTCGGGCTTTCCACTCGGGGTCACTGGCGCGTCCGCGCCGGCCGCAGATCTCGGCGGTCGTGCGGCGCCGAACCAGGGAGAGCATCTTGTTCGCGAGTTGTACCACATGAAAGTGATCGACCACGACGGTTGCCTCGGGCAGGCCGGTGCGGATCGAGGAGCGGTAGATGGCCGACATGTCGATGGCGACGTAAGGGAGCCCGAGCCGGAACAGCCCGGTCTGTCCGAACCGACACAACTTTCATTGATCTGAGGGCATCCGAGCGCTTACCGCGACCCAATTGGGTCAAGTATCGGCAGAACGCGTTCTTCCAGGTCCGCTTTCCGGGACGATGCGGCGGGACCGTGACCCTCGCGGTCCGAAGACCCTCCGTCCTGGGAGGACTCCATGAGAAAACGCGCAGCCGTGCTGTGCGGTGTCGCCGTCGTCGTGGCCGGGACCTTCACGGCCGTCCCGGCCGACGCGAGCGCCCCGCGCACCGCGAAAACCGCTCAAGCGGAAACCGCTCAAGCCGCGAAGCCCACCTGGAAGAAGTGCGGCACCACCGACTATCCGACGCTCCAGTGCGCGTCCCTCAAGGTGCCGCTCAACCACGCGAAGCCCGACGGGAAGCAGATCACCCTCGCACTGTCGCGGGTCCCGCACACCGCGACGAAGTACCAGGGCCCGCTGCTGGTCAACCCCGGCGGCCCCGGCGGCAGCGGTCTGACGCTCGCCGGCTTCGTCGCCTCCTCGCTGCCCAAGGCGGTCGCGGCGCAGTACGACGTCATCGGCTTCGACCCGCGCGGAGTGGGCGCGAGCAAGCCCGCGCTGGACTGCGAACCTGGCTACTTCGACCCGGTGCGGCCCGACTCGGTGCCGAGCACGCCCGCGATCGAGAAGGCCAACCTGTCCCGCGCCAAGTCCTTCGCCGCCGCCTGCGGCAAGAAGTACGCGAGCGTGCTGCCGTACATCGACACGATCAGCGCCGTCCGTGACATGGACTCGATCCGCGCGGCGCTCGGCGCGAAGAAGATCAACTACTTCGGATACTCCTACGGCACCTACCTCGGCGCGGTCTACGCGAAGCTGTATCCGGACCGGGTGCGGCGTCTGGTCCTGGACTCGATCGTCGACCCCACCGGTGTCTGGTACGACGACAACCTCGGCCAGGACTACGCCTTCAACGACCGCCACCGGGCCCTCATGGCCTGGATCGCCAAGTACGACGCCACGTACAAGCTCGGCACCGATCCGGAGAAGATCGAGGCCAAGTGGTACGCGATGCGCGCGGCCCTGGCCAAGAAGCCGGCCGGCGGGAAGGTGGGTGCCTCCGAGCTGGAGGACACCTTCATGCCGGGCGGCTACTACAACGGCTACTGGCCCTATCTGGCCGAGGCGTTCGCGGCGTACGTGAACGACAAGAACGCCGACCCGCTGGTGGAGACGTACGAGAACTTCGCCGCCGTCGACGCGTCCGGGGACAACGGCTACAGCATCTACACCGCGGTGCAGTGCCGTGACGTCTCCTGGCCGCGCGACTGGAACCAGTGGCGCAAGGACAACTGGGCGGTGTACGAGAAGGCCCCGTTCATGGCCTGGAACAACGCCTGGTACAACGCACCGTGCGCGTTCTGGCCGACCGAGGCGCGGAAGCCGGTGAACATCGCCAACGGCAAGCTGCCGCCGGTGCTGCTCTTCCAGGCGACGAACGACGCGGCCACCCCGTACGAGGGCGGCGTGACGGTCCACCGGTTGCTGGCCGGCTCCAGCCTGGTGGTCGAGGACGGCGGCGGGAACCACGGCATCACGCTCAGTGGGAACACCTGCCTGGACACGTACCTGTCCGCGTATCTGACCGACGGCACGGTGCCGCGCGGCCACGGCGAGGCCGACGCGGTCTGCGAGAAGCTGCCCGATCCCAAGCCGCTGAGTACGGCCAAGTCCGCGTCGCCGTCGGCACGCGGCTCGGCCCTGCACGGCATGCTCGGCTTCCGCGGCTGAGCACTTCTGAAGGTCCGGCGGGGGCGTTCCGCCGGGGCGGTGTCAGACCCATGGTCCACCATGGACGCATGAGTGAGCTGACGAGGTTTTCCGCCCCGGCCGGAGTCGCCCCCGCCGCCCAGTACAGCCATGTCGTCCTGGGCACCGGCCGTTTGGTGGCCGTCTCCGGCCAACTCCCCCTGGACGAGGACGGCAAGCCGGTCGGCGAGGGGGACCCCGCAGCCCAGGCCCGCCAGGTCTTCGAGAACCTCCGCCGCTGCCTGGCCGCCGCCGGCGCGAGCTTCGACGACGTCGTCAAACTCACCTACTTCGTCACGGACATGGCGCACATGCCGGCGATCCGCGAGGCCCGCACCGCCCACATACCCGACAACCACCTACCCGCCGCCTCGGCACTCCAGGTCGCCGCACTGGTCCGGCCCGAGTTCCTGATGGAGATCGAGGCGTGGGCGGTGGTCGCCCGGTGACGGCCGTCCGGGTGCGGGACATGACGCTTCCCGACTGCGGACGGGTGGCGGAGATCCGCGTCGGAGGCTGGCGCAGCGCGTACCGGGGTCTGATGCCCCAGTCACACCTCGACTCCCTCGACGTGACCACGGACGCCGAGCGGCACCGCGCCCGCTTCGCACAGGCCGACGGCAGCGCGGTGAACCTGGTCGCCGAGCGGGCGGGCGAGCTCGTCGGGTGGGCCTGTCACGGGCCGTACCGCGACGGCGAAGTCCGCACCGCGGACGCCGAGTTGTACGCGATCTATGTGGATCCCGGGCAGTACGGCGGCGGCATCGGACACGCCCTTCTCCAGGAGTCGCTGCGCCGGTGCCGGACCGCCGGTCACGTTCGCGTCCTCCTGTGGGTCCTGAGGGACAACACCCGCGCGCGGCGCTTCTACGAACGGGCCGGTTTCCACGCCGACGGCACCGAGGAGCCGTTCGAGGTGGACGAGGTGGCCGTGCCCGAGGTGCGGTACACGAAGCGGCTCGCGCGCTGACGTGTCATCGTCGCGGCCGTCTCATCGCCGCTGCCGGGGGATCCGGGCCAGCGCGTGCACGGCCGCCTCGGCGAGCACCGGGTGGGCCAGTGCCTCGTTGAGGACCGGTCTGGCGCGGGTGTCGCCGAGTGTGCCGAGCCCCTCCACGCAGGCGAGTGCCACCCGCCGGTACGGGTCGTGCGGGCGCAGCCGCCGCTCCAGGGTGGTGATCAGCGCGGGCACGGCCTCGGGGGCGCGCAGTTCCACCAGGAGGCGCACCGGGTGCAGGGCGTAGGCGACGCGCATTTCGTTGGTGGCCAGGGCGGCGGCCGCGCGGGCGGTGCGGGGATCGCCGAGGCGGGCCAGGGCGTGGGCGGCGGAGGCGCAGCGCGGCGGGTCGCGGTGGTTGAGGAACAGAACGAGGGATTCGAAGGCCCGGCGGTCGCCCGCCGACCCGAGCCGGAACGCGGCCAGTTCCCTGGCCCACAGCGGCTGTCCGGGCGCGGTGAGCACTTCCGCCAGTTCGTCGAGGTCCTCGATCGCCACCAGACGGTCGTAGCCGGCCGGCGCCCCCGCCTCCCGCCGTAAGCGTTCCGTGAGTGATCGCAACTCTTCGTCCATGGACCCGAGATTAGGGGCGTCACCCGGCGGACGGGACCTACATCACAAACTCGGGGGCTGGCGCGCTCGTTACCCACCGGTTAAGCTCATACGAGCGAGTTACCCACTCGTAGATCCGCTCGTGGTGGCCTGGTGACGCAGCCACCGCGGGAGCAGTCGGTTCGGTACATCGCGTACCTGAGTTCGACTCGGCCCCGGGACAGGGCCGGTCGGTTCCGCCGTCATGGGGCGTGTGCACGCCCGTCATCACGGCACCGGGCGTGTGCGCTCGCAGCCCGGCAACACCCGCACTCCTTCTCCGCACCCGGTGCGCCCGTAGGTCTCGGCTTCGGCCGCGTTCATTCGGCACCCCGGGCGCGCTCCCAGTCGTCACCCTCATTTCTGGAGTCCGCGATGGCCGCTCCCCTGTCCGACACCCCTCTGTCCCCGCTGAAGACCGTCGCCGTGATCGGCCTCGGCACCATGGGCACCGGCATCGCCGAGGTCCTGGCCAAGGCCGGCCGCGACGTCGTCGGCATCGACCTCAGCGAGGCGGCGACCGCCAAGGCCGTCGCCGCCCTGGAGACCGCTACCGCCCGCGCCGTGGAGCGCGGCCGGCTGACCGAAGCCGAGCGCGCCGACGCGCTCGGCCGGGTCCGTACCTCCACCGATCTGCGTGCGGCGGCCGACGCCGACCTGGTCATCGAGGTGGCCCCGGAGTCGTACGAGATCAAGCACCAGATCTTCCGTGAGCTCGACGGGATCGTGCGGCCCGAGACGATTCTCGCGACCGGCACCAACGCCCTCTCCGTGACCCGGCTCGCCGCCGACTCGGCCCGCCCCGAGCGCGTGCTGGGGCTGCACTTCTTCAACCCGGCGCCGGCGATGAAGCTGGTCGAGATCGTCTCGTCCGTGCTGACCGCCCCCCAGGCCGTCGCCGCGGTCACGGACCTCGCGCTGGAGCTCGGCAAGGAACCCGTCGCGGTCGGCGACCGGCCCGGGTTCGTCGCCGACGGGCTGCTGTTCGGCTACCTCAACCAGGCCGCCGCGATGTACGAGGCGAAGTACGCCTCCCGGGAGGACATCGACGCCGCGATGCGGCTCGGCTGCGGGCTGCCCATGGGCCCGCTCGCGCTGCTCGACCTGATCGGCGTCGACACCGCGCGCACGGTCCTGGAGGCCATGTACGCCGAGTCCCACGACCGGCTGCACGCCCCCGCCCCGATCCTCAAGCAGCTCAGCGAGGCGGGCCTGACCGGCCGCAAGTCGGGCCGCGGTTTCTACACGTACGAGGCTCCCGGCAGCGCCACGGTCGTGCCGGACGCCCTCACACCGCTGTCCGGCAGCCTCGACATTCCCGGCCGCACGGTCCGCTCCGTGGGCGTCGCGGGCTCCGGCACCATGGCGTCCGGTATCGCCGAGGTGTTCGCCAAGGCCGGGTACGAGGTCGTGCTCGCGGCCCGCAGCGAGGAGAAGGCGCAGACCGCCAAGGCGCGGATCGGCAAGTCGCTCTCACGTTCCGTCGACAAGGGCCGGCTGACCGCGGAGGCCGCCGCGCAGACCCTGGACCGGATCACCGCGGCCGGCTCGTACGACGCGTTCGCCGACGTCGATCTGGCCGTGGAGGCCGTCGCCGAGGACCTGGAGATCAAGCAGCACCTGTTCGCGACGCTGGACAAGGTCTGCAAGCCGGGCGCGGTGCTGGCCACGACGACGTCCTCGCTTCCGGTCGTCGCCTGCGCCCGCGCGACCACGCGTCCCCAGGACGTGATCGGCATGCACTTCTTCAACCCGGCGCCCGCGATGAAGCTGGTCGAGGTGGTCCGTACGGTGCTGACGGCCGACGACGTCCACTCGACGGTTCGCGAGGTCTGCGGCAGGATCAAGAAGCACGCGGTCGACTGCGGAGACCGTGCGGGCTTCATCGTGAACGCCCTGCTTTTCCCGTACCTCAACAACGCGATCAAGATGGTGCAGGAACACTATGCGTCCCTTGACGACATCGACGCGGCGATGAGGCTGGGCGGCGGCTATCCGATGGGCCCCTTCGAGCTCCTGGACGTCGTCGGGCTCGACGTCTCCCTGGCCATCGAGAAGGTCCTGCACCGCGAGTTCCGCGACCCGGGCCTGGCCCCGGCCCCGCTCCTGGAGCACCTGGTGGCCGCGGGCTGCCTCGGCCGCAAGACGGGCCGGGGCTTCCGCGAATATGCCCGCCGCTGACCGGCCGGGCGACCGGTTCGGAACGCACAAGGACCCGGATACGGACTGGGGAGGGCTGCTCGACCCCGGCAGCCCTCCCCCGTCCTCGTGGCCCGCCACTCCCCCGCCCGCCCCGGGTGGGGGAACCCCCGGACGTGCGCGGCAAGCTGCGCACATGCAGTACGTTCGGGTCATGTCCCAGCCCGCCAAGTCCGCACGTACCCCAGCCACGCCCGACGCGCCGGAGAGTGCCGCAGGCGGCCGCGCCGCCGCCCAGCGGCTCAAGATGCGCCGAGAGCTGGCGGCAGCAGCGATGGAGCTGTTCGCGACCAAGGGGTACGAGGCGACCACCGTCGACGAGATCGCGGCCGCGGCCGGGGTGGCCCGCCGCACCTTCTTCCGGCACTTCCGCTCCAAGGAAGAGGCGATCTTCCCGGACCACGACGACACCTTGATCCGGGCCGAGGCCGTCCTCAACGCCGCCCCCGCGCACGAGCACCCGCTCGACACGGTGTGCCGCGGTATCAAGGAAGTCATGCGGATGTACGCGGCCCGGCCGGAGATCTCGGTCGCCCGTTACACACTCACGCGCGAGGTGCCCACCCTGCGCGAGGCGGAGATCGCCTCCGTGGCCCGCTACGAGCGGCTCTTCACCCGTTACCTCCTCGGCCACTTCGACGAGCACGCGCACGACGACGACGCCAACGACGACCCGCTGCTGGCGGAGGTCGCCGCGTCCGCCGTGGTCACCGCCCACAACCATGTGCTGCGGCGCTGGCTGCGGGCCGGCGGACAGGGAGACGTCGAGGCACAGCTGGACCACGCCTTCGCGATCGTACGGAAGACGTTCGGGTCCGGCATCGGGGCCGGGCGCAGCACGCCCGCCCAGCCCACCGCGGCGGCGATCTCCACCCACGGCGAGGTACTGGTGACGGTCGCCCGCACGGACGCCCCGCTCGACCAGGTCATGCGCACCATCGAGGAGGCACTCAGGGACCGCTGAGTCCCCGCAGCACCGCTGAGTCCCACCGCACCGCTGTGACCACGGCCACCCTTCGGGGTGGCCGTTTTGCCATGTCAGGGGCCCTTTTCAGGCACCTTTCACGCCCCGTTCGATCGATCATCGCTCATTTGTTACGTAAAGATTTCACCTGAGAGCAAATTCTGGCACTCAGTGCCTTGCGAGGTGACACGCGGTGTCATACGTTGAATATGTCCGGGCGGCCGGCGTGCAGAGACCATTCGTACGTCGGCTGTCCCAGCAAACCAACGGTCTGCCCGCCCGGACGCCTGCGTCACAGGCAACCTCCCGCGCCACAACGCGCTGCCGAACTGCACGTCCGCCGAACCGACGGCACCCTCACCCAACCCTCAGCAGCACCGCCGTAACCCTCAGCGTCTTCCCTCAGGACGCCATCCGCCGGAGGCAATACCGTGACCGTTAAGGACATCCTGGACGCGATCCAGTCACCGGACTCGACGCCGGACGACTTCGCCGCTCTGACGCTCCCCGAGTCGTACCGCGCGATCACCGTGCACAAGGACGAGACGGAGATGTTCGCGGGCATGGAGACCCGCGCGAAGGACCCGCGAAAGTCGCTGCACCTGGACGAGGTGCCGCTGCCGGAGCTGGGCCCGGGTGAGGCCCTGGTGGCCGTGATGGCCTCCTCGGTCAACTACAACTCCGTGTGGACCTCGATCTTCGAGCCGCTGTCGACCTTCGGGTTCCTGGAGCGCTACGGCAAGGTCTCCGAGCTCACCAAGCGGC
Source organism: Streptomyces sp. NPDC050997 (assembly GCF_040660135.1). Classification (NCBI taxonomy): domain Bacteria; kingdom Bacillati; phylum Actinomycetota; class Actinomycetes; order Kitasatosporales; family Streptomycetaceae; genus Streptomyces; species Streptomyces sp. NPDC050997. Next base: position 26,213 of record NZ_JBFAGK010000015.1, on the reverse strand, counting down.
ACGACCTGCCGTACCACGTCATCGGCTCCGACCTCGCGGGCGTCGTGCTGCGCACCGGCCCCGGTGTCAACGCCTGGCGGCCCGGCGACGAGGTCGTCGCGCACTGTCTCTCCGTCGAGCTGGAATCCAGCGACGGCCACAACGACACCATGCTCGACCCCGAGCAGCGCATCTGGGGCTTCGAGACCAACTTCGGCGGTCTCGCCGAGGTCGCGCTCGTCAAGTCCAACCAGCTGATGCCCAAGCCCGACCACCTGTCGTGGGAGGAGGCCGCCGCCCCGGGCCTGGTCAACTCCACCGCCTACCGGCAGTTGGTGTCCCGCAACGGCGCCGACATGAAGCAGGGCGACAACGTCCTCATCTGGGGCGCCAGCGGCGGACTCGGCTCCTACGCCACCCAGTTCGCGCTCGCCGGCGGCGCCAACCCGATCTGTGTCGTCTCCAGCGACCAGAAGGCCGACATCTGCCGCAGGATGGGCGCCGAGGCGATCATCGACCGCACCGCCGAGGACTACAAGTTCTGGAAGGACGAGCACCACCAGGACCCGCGCGAGTGGAAGCGCTTCGGCAAGCGCATCCGCGAACTCACCGGTGGCGAGGACGTCGACATCGTCTTCGAGCACCCGGGCCGCGAGACCTTCGGCGCCTCCGTCTACGTCACGCGCAAGGGCGGCACCATCGTCACCTGCGCCTCCACCTCGGGCTACAACCACGAGTACGACAACCGCTACCTGTGGATGTCCCTGAAGCGGATCATCGGCTCGCACTTCGCCAACTACCGCGAGGCCTGGGAAGCCAACCGTCTCATCGCCAAGGGCAAGATCCACCCGACGCTCTCCAAGGTCTACTCCCTGGAGGACACCGGGCAGGCCGCCTACGACGTGCACCGCAACCTGCACCAGGGCAAGGTCGGCGTCCTGTGCCTGGCACCCGAGGAAGGCCTCGGCGTGCGCGACGCGGAGAAGCGCGCCCAGCACGTCGACGCCATCAACCGCTTCCGGAACATCTGAAGCAGCGGAGGCCACAGATGACTGAGCGTCAGAAGGACCGGCCGTGGCTGATGCGCACGTACGCGGGTCACTCCACGGCCGAGGCGTCCAACGAGCTGTACCGGCGCAACCTCGCCAAGGGCCAGACCGGCCTGTCGGTCGCGTTCGACCTGCCGACGCAGACCGGCTACGACTCCGACCACATCCTCGCGCGCGGCGAGGTCGGCCGGGTCGGCGTGCCGATCGCGCACGTCGGTGACATGCGCCGGCTGTTCCAGGACATCCCCCTGGAGCAGATGAACACCTCGATGACGATCAACGCCACCGCCATGTGGCTGCTGGCGCTCTACCAGGTCGTCGCGGAGGAGCACGGTGCGGACATCACCAAGCTCCAGGGCACGACCCAGAACGACATCGTCAAGGAGTACCTGTCCCGGGGCACGCATGTGTTCCCGCCTGAGCCCTCGCTCCGGCTGACGACGGACATGATCGCGTACACGGTCTCCCACCTCCCGAAGTGGAACCCGATCAACATCTGCAGCTACCACCTGCAGGAGGCGGGCGCCACACCGGTCCAGGAGATCGCGTACGCGATGTCGACGGCGATCGCGGTGCTGGACGCCGTCCGGGACAGCGGCCAGGTGCCGCAGGAGCGCATGGGCGACGTGGTCGGCCGCATCTCCTTCTTCGTGAACGCGGGAGTCCGTTTCGTCGAGGAGATGTGCAAGATGCGCGCTTTCGGCCGGATATGGGACAAGATCACCCGTGAGCGGTACGGCATCGAGGACCCCAAGCACCGGCGCTTCCGCTACGGCGTCCAGGTCAACTCGCTGGGCCTGACCGAGGCGCAGCCGGAGAACAACGTCCAGCGGATCGTGCTGGAGATGCTCGCGGTGACCCTGTCGAAGGACGCCCGCGCGCGTGCCGTCCAGCTCCCCGCCTGGAACGAGGCGCTGGGTCTGCCCCGGCCCTGGGACCAGCAGTGGTCGCTGCGCATCCAGCAGGTGCTCGCCCACGAGAGCGACCTGCTGGAGTACGAGGACATCTTCGAGGGCTCGAAGGTCATCGAGGCCAAGGTGGGCGAGCTGGTCGAGGAGTCGCTCGCGGAGATCGAGCGGATCCAGGAGATGGGCGGCGCGATGGCCGCCGTGGAGTCCGGCTACCTCAAGTCGCAGCTGGTCTCCTCGCACGCCGAGCGCCGGGGCCGTATCGAGTCGGGCCAGGAGAAGATCATCGGCGTCAACATCTTCGAGACGACCGAGCCGAACCCGCTCACCGCGGACCTGGACACCGCCATCCAGACGGTCGACCCCGCCGTCGAGGCCCGGGTCATCGCCTCGCTCGAGCACTGGCGCGACACCCGTTACCAGCCGCCCTTCAACCATCCGCGTCCCTGCAAGGCGCTGGAGAAGCTGAAGGAGGCCGCCAAGGGCACCGACAACCTCATGGAGGCCACCCTGGAGTGCGCCCGCGCGGGCGTCACGACCGGTGAGTGGGCGGGGGCGTTGCGGGAGGTGTTCGGCGAGTTCCGGGCACCCACCGGTGTCTCGTCGGCGCCGGTGGCGGTCCCCGCCGAAGAGGGTTCGGCCATGTCCGAGGTGCGCCGCAAGGTCGACCTGACGGCGGCCGACCTCGGTGTCGGCAAGCTGCGCTTCCTGGTCGGCAAGCCCGGTCTGGACGGGCACTCCAACGGCGCCGAGCAGATCGCCGTGCGGGCCCGTGATGCCGGCTTCGAGGTGGTCTACCAGGGCATACGCCTCACGCCCGAGCAGATCGTGGACGCGGCCCTCGCCGAGGACGTGCACGCGGTGGGCCTGTCGATCCTCTCCGGCTCGCACGCCCAGCTCGTCCCGGACGTACTCGAACGGCTGCGTGTGGCCGGTGCCACAGACATTCCGGTGATCGCCGGTGGCATCATCCCGAATGGTGACGCCGAACAACTGCGGGCAGCCGGAGTGGCCGCGGTGTTCACCCCTAAGGACTTCGACATCACCGGAATCATCGGCCGCATCGTCGACGAGATCCGGAAAGCGAACAAGCTCGACCCCCTGGAGGTCCCCGCATGACCACGCCCGTCAACCGTCTGCGTCCGCGACGCTCCTGTCTCGCGGTCCCCGGAAGCAACCCCCGCTTCCTGGAGAAGGCACAGGGCCTCCCCGCAGACCAGGTCTTCCTGGACCTGGAGGACGCCTGCGCGCCGCTCGCCAAGCCCGACGCGCGGCACACCATCGTCAAGTTCCTCAACGAGGGCGACTGGACGGGCAAGACGAGGGTGGTGCGCGTCAACGACTGGACGACCGAGTGGACGTACCGCGATGTCGTGACGGTGGTCGAGGGGGCCGGCCAGAATCTCGACTGCATCATGCTGCCGAAGGTGCAGACCGCCCAGCAGGTCGTCGCGCTCGACCTCCTGCTGACGCAGATCGAGAAGACGATGGGCTTCGAGGTCGGCAAGATCGGCATCGAGGCGCAGATCGAGAACGCCCAGGGCCTCAACAACGTCAACGAGATCGCGACCGCCTCCCAGCGTGTCGAGACGATCATCTTCGGCCCGGCCGACTTCATGGCGTCGATCAACATGAAGTCGCTGGTCGTGGGCGAGCAGCCGCCCGGCTACCCGGCGGACGCCTACCACTACATCCTGATGAAGATCCTGATGGCCGCCCGCGCCAACAACCTCCAGGCGATCGACGGCCCCTACCTCCAGATCCGCAACATCGACGGCTACCGCGAGGTCGCGGGTCGCGCCGCCGCGCTCGGCTTCGACGGCAAGTGGGTGCTGCACCCGGGTCAGGTCGAGGCGTCCAACGAGATCTTCTCGCCCTCGCAGGAGGACTACGACCACGCCGAGCTGATCCTGGACGCGTACGACTACTACACGTCCGAGGCGGGCGGCAGGAAGGGCTCGGCGATGCTCGGCGACGAGATGATCGACGAGGCCAGCCGCAAGATGGCGCTGGTCATCTCCGGCAAGGGCCGTGCCGCCGGCATGCGGCGCACCGGCACGTTCGAGATCCCGGAGGCGTGACGCGATGCAATTCGGGCGTACCTACGAGGAGTTCGAGGTCGGGGCGACGTACAAGCACTGGCCGGGAAAGACGGTCACGGAGTACGACGACCACCTCTTCTGTCTCCTCACCATGAACCACCACCCGCTCCACATGGACACCAACTACGCGGAGAAGACGACGGACTTCGGCAGGAACGTCGTCGTCGGGAACTACATCTACTCCCTGCTGCTCGGCATGTCCGTGCCGGACATCTCCGGCAAGGCGATCGCCAACCTGGAGGTCGAGTCGCTCAAGCACGTGGCGCCCACCTTCCACGGCGACACGGTCTACGGCCAGACGACCGTGCTCGACAAGTGGCCGTCCAAGTCGAAGAACGACCGCGGCATCGTCTATGTCGAGACCAAGGGCTACAAGCAGGACGGCACGCTGGTCTGCGTGTTCCGCCGCAAGGTGATGGTGCCGACCGAGACATACATCAAGGAGCGCGGCGGCGAGCAGCCCGGCCGGCCCCAGCTCAAGGAGCAGGAGAAGTAGCCATGGCGCGACTCGCCCAGACCGCCGGTCTGACCGACATCCAGCAGGAGATCCTGTCCACGGTCCGCGACTTCGTGGACAAGGAGATCATCCCGGTCGCCACCGAGCTGGAGCACCGCGACCAGTACCCGCAGCAGATCGTGGACGGGCTCAAGGAGTTGGGCCTGTTCGGGCTGATGATCCCCGAGGAGTACGGCGGTCTCGGCGAGTCGCTCCTGACGTACGCCCTGTGCGTCGAGGAGATCGCCCGGGGCTGGATGTCGGTGTCCGGCATCATCAACACCCACTTCATCGTGGCGTACATGCTCAAGCAGCACGGAACGCAGGAGCAGAAGGAGCACTTCCTGCCGAGGATGGCGGCCGGCGACATCCGCGGGGCCTTCTCGATGTCGGAGCCGGGCCTGGGATCGGACGTGTCCGCCATCACGTCGAAGGCGGTCAAGGACGGCGACGAGTACGTCCTGAACGGTCAGAAGATGTGGCTCACGAACGGCGGAACGTCAAATCTGGTCGCCGTTCTCGTCCGAAGTGACGAAGGACACCCCGAGGGCACCGCGCCCCACAAGTCGATGACGACCTTCCTGGTCGAGAAGGAGCCGGGCTTCGGTGAGGTCCGCCCCGGCCTCACCATCCCCGGGAAGATCGACAAGATGGGCTACAAGGGTGTCGACACCACCGAGTTGATCATGGACGGCCTGCGGGTTCCGGCCGATCGGGTGCTCGGCGGGGCAACCGGCCGAGGTTTTTACCAAATGATGGACGGCGTGGAGGTAGGTCGCGTCAACGTGGCGGCGCGTGGCTGCGGCGTCGCTCAGCGCGCCTTCGAACTGGGCGTCTCGTACGCCCAGCAGCGACACACCTTCGGCAAGCAGATCGCCCAGCACCAGGCCATCCAGTTCAAACTCGCCGAGATGGCTACCAAGGTCGAGGCCGCCCATGCGATGATGGTGAACGCGGCTCGCAAAAAGGACTCCGGTGAACGTAACGACCTTGAGGCAGGGATGGCGAAGTACCTCGCCTCCGAATACTGCAAGGAGGTCGTGGAGGACGCATTCCGGATCCACGGCGGCTACGGCTTCTCCAAGGAGTACGAGATCGAGCGCCTCTACCGTGAGGCTCCGATGCTGTTGATCGGCGAAGGTACCGCCGAGATCCAAAAAATGATCATCGGTCGCAGGCTGCTCGAAGAGTATCGGCTCCAGAGCTAGATGTCCCGGTTGGGGGTGTTTTCTTCGAGAAGAAGATCACACCCTGTCAACCCTCTTCAGCCGCCGACTCAGCTTCCTGGCTTGCCCAGTTGTGGCCCGCGACCGGTACCATCCCGGGAAAGCCGCCGTCCCCCGTTGCAGTGCGGCATCATCCGCTACGAAGGTCATCCATGCCCCACAGCCAAACCTCTGCACCTCGCGACAGCCTGGCAGGCGTACGCCTGGCGCGCGGAGCATCGCCGTGGCTTCTCCCGACCGTCGCCACCGCAGCCCTCAGCCTGGTCCGGGCCCGCCGCTCCGGCGCAGCCAAGGCCGTCGCCGTGCCCGCCACCGCGCTCGCGGCGGGCATGCTGTGGTTCTTCCGCGACCCCGAGCGCGAGATCACCCAGGGCCGGGTCATCTCGCCCGCCGACGGTGTGGTGCAGAGCATCATGCCGTGGAAGGACGGTCGCACCCGCGTCGCGATCTTCATGAGCCCGCTCAACGTCCACGTCAACCGGGCGCCGCTCTCCGGCACGGTGACGTCGGTCGAGCACATCCCGGGTGGGTTCGTTCCGGCGTTCAACAAGGAGAGCGAGAACAACGAGCGCGTCGTCTGGCACTTCGACACCGAACTCGGTGACATCGAGATGATCCAGATCGCCGGCGCGGTGGCCCGTCGCATCGTCCCGTACGTGCCCCAGAGCACCAAGGTCGAGCAGGGTGACCGGATCGGGCTGATCCGCTTCGGTTCGCGTGTCGACCTCTACCTGCCCGAGGGCGTGGAAGTCGCGGTAGAGGTGGGCCAGAAGACCGTGGCTGGGGTGACTCGCATTGACCGTGATTGATCCCGAGACTCAGGGACGCTGGGTGCCCGAGGCCGACGAGGTGGACGAAGAGGAGGAGATGCCCCTCTCTCTCCGCCTCTCAATAGCGGACACCCTCACTCTCGGCAACGCGACGTGCGGCTTCATGGCCGTGTACTTCACCACCACCGGCATCCTGATCCCGCACCTCATGGACAGCCAGCAGTCCGGCATGGCCCGCAACAGCGCGGCCACCGCGGTCATCCTGATGCTGTGCGCGGCCGTCTTCGACCTGTTCGACGGCCTGGTGGCGAGGAAGCTGCGCTCCTCCCCCATGGGAGCGGAGCTGGACAACCTCTCCGACCTGATCAGCTTCGGCCTGGCACCGGCGTACTTCGTCCTCGTCTACGGCATGGTGGCGGACGACGCGTACCAGCGGGTGGCGGCGGTGGGGGCGATCGTGGTGCTCCTGGCCGTCGTGCTACGGCTGGCCAGATTCTCGTGTGTGACGGTGAAGGACGGCACCTTCCAGGGCATGCCGTCGCCGTTCGGGGCGCTGACGGTGGTCTCGATCGTGCTGCTGGAGCTGCCCTTCGTGGCGACACTCCTCGCGATCCTGGGTACCGCCTGGCTGATGGTGAGCCGGGTGGAGTACCCGAAGCCGCGGGGTCGCCTCGCGGTGGCGATGCTCTCGTGGATCGTGCTGTCCATGGGGCTGCTGGCTGCCTGGGCGTTCGACGCGCCGAGCGGGCAGCTGCTGCTTCAGACGGGCTGTGCGCTGCAGCTGGTCATGGGGGCGGTGATCCCGCTGTTCGCCACGGCTCGCCGGGTGAACAACTTCCGTGACAACCGACGTGAGGCGCGTGCGGCACAGCCGTGACGCTCCCGCTCGCGTGGGCCCCGGACCGCCTGGTTCGGGGCCTTTCGCCTGTCCGGGGTCAGAGCCTGTGTCACATCCCCGGCCGGATCAGCGCACGTCGTCTGGTGCGTGCGATCGCAAGGCGCCGGAGCGTCCTTGTAGCGGAGCTACTAGGACGTTTCGGCAACGCGGCGAGCGTGCGTGCCAGGCGGCGTGCGCCCGGCCGGGGATGTGACACAGGCTCTCAGGTCAGGAAGTCGCGGGCGATCTGTTCCGCGACCCGTTGCAGGATCGGCCCCGCGTCCGCGATGCACTTCGCCACGTCCGGCTCGACGTCGGTCAACGGGTACACCCGCCGGATACCCGCCCGGCCGAGCGCCTCCGGCGGCAGGGCGAGCCGACCGCACACCGCGACGACCTCCTTGCCCGCCGCGCGTGCCGCCGCCGCGACGCCCGCCGGGGCCTTGCCGTGGAGTGTCTGCTCGTCCAGGGATCCCTCGCCGGTGATGACCAGCGTCGCGTACTCCAGCGCGGGCGCGAAGCCCAGGACATCGAGCATGATCTCGATACCGGGCCGGAAGCGGGCGCCGAGGAGCAGCGCGCCGTAGCCGATGCCGCCCGCCGCGCCGGCGCCCGGCGAAACGGCGTACTCGGCGGCCTTCGCGCCGACCGCCCGCTCCAGCACCTTCGCGTAGTGCGCGAGCGCCTCGTCCAGGGCCTCCACGTCGTCCGGCGAGGCGCCCTTCTGCGGGCCGTAGACGGCCGGCGCGCCCTTGGGGCCGGTCAGCGGGTTGTCGACATCGCTCGCGAGCACGAACTCGACGAACGCGAGCCGGGGGTCCAGGTCGGACAGATCGGCCGAGGCCAGGTCGGCGAGTCCGCCACCGCCCGGTGCCACCGGCTCCCCGTCCGCGTCCACGAACCGCGCGCCGAGCGCGGACAGCATGCCGGCGCCCCCGTCCGTGGTGGCGCTGCCGCCGACCCCGAACACGATCGTCCGCGCGCCCGCGTCCAGCGCGGCCCGCAGCAGTTCGCCGGAGCCGTACGTGGAGGCCGCCATCGGTGCGAAGACACCCGCGGGCAGCCGCTGCAGCCCGCTCGCCTCCGCCATCTCCACGACGGCCGTGTCCCCGCGCAGCGCGAACGCGGCCGTCACCTCCTGGCCGAGCGGCCCCGCGACCCGGACCTCGCGTCGGTCGAACCCGGCCGCGACCGCCGCGTCCACGGTTCCGTCGCCGCCGTCGGCCACGGGCAGCGCCTCCACCGCGAGGTCCGGCAGGACCTCGCGCAGTCCGGCCGTGATCCGCTCGGCGACCTGTACGGCCGTCAGTGAGCCCTTGAACTTGTCCGCGGCGATGAGCACCCGCGCCGTCTTCCGGGCGTCGTTCCCTGCAGCGTCCGCCACCGTGTCTTCCCCTTGCTCTCCAGGCCCCCACGCACGTCAAGGCCAGTCGCGCCGCTGCGACCTTAACCTCAGGACGACCCCGCCGTCATGCACCGACCGGCCCCTGGACCAAGCCTGGCAGCGCGCTGTGCGAGCCCTGTGGCGTGCCGTGCGCGGCACCCGAACCCCGCGCGGGCGCCCCCGGAATCGGGTAGACGGTAGGTATGACCCCTGTGGGCAGTGAGCCAGAGCTCGCCGACCGCGTCCTCGGGGGCTGGCTCGGCCGGATCGCGGGCAACATGCTCGGCAAGCCGGTCGAGCAGGGCGACCTGTGGACGCGGGACCGGATCGACCGCTATCTGCGGCAGGCCGCGGCCCTGCCGCTCACCGACTACCTGCCCGAGCCCGTCGGCGAGAGCGACGGGCTCGAGCTGCGCCCCGAGTGGCGCCAGTGCGTCCGCGGCCGCATCCACGGCAGCTGCCGTGACGACGACATCGACTACGCCATCCTCGGCCTGGACCTGCTGGAGACCCACGGCTTCGGCTTCAGCACCGCGCAGGTCGGCGACCTGTGGCTGCTGCGGCTGCCGTACCTGCAGACCTTCACCGCCGAAAGGGCCGCGTACCGCAACCTCGCCAACGGGCTGAAACCGCCGCTGACGGCGACGTACGACAATCCGTACCAGGAGTGGATCGGGGCCCTCATTCGCGCCGACATCTACGGCTGGACCTGTCCGGGCGCGCCGCGCCGCGCCGCCTCGCTCGCCCGCCGGGACGCGGTGCTGTCCCACACCGGCAACGGTGTGTACGGCGCCATGTGGGCGGCGGCGCTGATCGCGGCGGCGTTCACGGCCGGCACGGTGCGCCACGCCGTCGACCAGGCACTCGCCGTGATTCCGGCGAGCAGTCGACTCGCCCGTACCGTGCGCCGCGTCCTCTCGCTCCACGCCACCCGGATGACCTGGGAGGACACGCTCAGCACGGTCGCCGAGGAGACCGCCGGGCTCGGCTGGATCCACACCGTCCCGAACGCCGCCGTACTGACCGCCGGGCTTCTGTACGGCGACGGCGACTTCACCCGCACCATCACGCTCACCGTGCGCGGCGGCCTGGACACCGACTCCAACGGCGCGACCGCGGGTTCGGTGGCCGGGGTACTGACCGGTGCTGAGGCCATCCCGGCGCAGTGGAAGGACCCGCTGGAGGACACGGTGCGCAGCGCGGTGTTCGGCTTCGACGGGGCCCGGATCAGTGAACTGGCGCGGCGGACGGTGCGGTTGGCGCAGACGGAGCCGTGATCGACGCCGAGGCCGACGTCGTAGCTGACCGGAGCGGCCGGGGAAGCTGGATACCCTTTCTGGATGACCACCACTCAAGACTTCGCCGCCTACATCGCGGGACTCCCCCGTGTGCTCGCCGGTGCCGCCGTCCTCTTCCGCGACGTGGAGGGGCGGGTGCTGCTCGTCGAGCCCAACTACCGTGAGGGCTGGGCGCTGCCCGGCGGCACGATCGAGTCCGACGACGGCGAGACTCCGCGCCAGGGCGCGCGCCGGGAGACCCTGGAGGAGATCGGCCTGGACCGCGAGCTCGGCCGGCTGCTCGCGGTGGACTGGGCGCACGGGTCGGGGCGGCCGCCGCTGGTGGCGTATCTGTACGACGGCGGAGTGCTCGACGAGGACGAGTTCAAGGCGATCCGGCTCCAGGAGGAGGAACTGCTGTCCTGGCGGCTCGTACCGCGCGAGGAACTCGCCGAGTACCTGCAGGGCTCCCTGGGCCGCCGCGTCCAGACCGCGCTGGACGTCCTGACGGAGGGTTCGGGGACGGCGGAGCTGGAGAACGGGCACCGGGTGGGCTGACCGGGACAGCCGCACGACGGGCGGGCCGGCGCACGGTTCGCGGGCCTCTCGCCCTGTTCAGAACAGCGCCGTTCCGCTCTCGAAGTCCAGCAGACGCTGCTTGCGGTCCAGGCCGCCGCCGTATCCGGTGAGGCCGCCGTTCGCGCCGACGACGCGGTGGCAGGGCACGATGATGCCGACCGGGTTCCTGCCGTTGGCGAGCCCCACCGCGCGCGAGGCGGTGGGGTTGCCGAGGGCGTCGGCCAGTTCGCCGTAGGTGCGGGTCTCGCCGTAGGGAATCTTCCGCAGATGGCTCCAGACGCTGCGCTGGAACGGGGTTCCGTGCAGGCCGAGTTCGAGGGTGAACTCCTTCAACTCGCCCGCGAAATAGGCCTCCAGCTCCTCCTCGGCGGCCGCGAACGGGGTCTGGGCGCGGGCGCCGAAGGTCTCCTCCGCGGGGCGGTGGCGCTGATCGGTCATGTAGAGGCCGCACAGGACACCGTCGTCGGCGACGAGGGTCAAAGGGCCGTAGGGGCTGTCGATCACGGTGTGCTGCTTCGTCGAACTCATCACGAACGTCCTTGGGAAGGAAGGAAGTTGATCGGGTGGCTGTCAGTCGCCCACAGGTACTGGACCGCGTACGCCCGCCAGGGCCGCCAGGCCGCCGCACGGGCCGTGAGCGCCGCCGGAGTCGAGGGCAGGCCCAACTCCTGTGCGGCGCGGCGGATTCCGAGGTCGGTCGGGAGGAAGGCGTCCGGGTCACCGAGGGCGCGCATCGCGATGACGTCGGCCGTCCAGGGGCCGAAGCCGGGGAGCGCGAGGAGCTGGGCGCGAGTTTGGGCCCAGTCGCTCTCCACGCCCAGATTGAGGGTGCCGTCGCAGAGTTGGCCCACCAGGGTGGTGAACGTGGTGCGACGAGTGCGCGGCATCGCGAGTGACTCGGGGTCGAGGGCGGCGAGCGCCTCGGGGGACGGGAAGAGGTGGGTGAGGCCCCCCTCGGGATCGTCCACCGGATCGCCGTACGCCGTGACCAGACGGGCCGCGTGGGTGCGGGCCGCCGCTGTCGAGACCTGCTGGCCGAGCACCGCGCGTACGGCGAACTCCGCCTCGTCGACCGTACGCGGGACCCGTCGGCCGGGGGCCTTGTCGACGAGCGGCGCGAGGGCCGGGTCCGTGCGCAGCTGGTCGTCGACCGCGACCGGATCGGCGTCCAGGTCGAGCATGCGGCGGCAGCGGCTGATGGCGACGGTCAGGTCCCGCAGGTCGCTGAGGGTGACCCGGCAGGCGATGTGGTCCGGCCGTGGCGTGAGTGCCACGATGCCGTGGCCGTACGGCAGTCGCAGCGTGCGCCGGTAGGCGCCGTCCCGCCACTCCTCCACGCCCGGGACGGCGGTCGCGGCGAGGTGCCCGAAGAGGTTGTCGGGGTTGAGGGGAGCGCGGAAGGGGAGCCGCAGGGCCAGTGCCCCCGGGGCGAGGGGAGCGTTCGCCCCCACCGTGACCGGGGAGTTCTTCCTCGGTACCCGGGCGCGCAGTTCGCTCGGGGAGAGGGCGAAGACCTCGCGCACGGTGTCGTTGTAGGTGCGGATGGAGGAGAACCCGGCGGCGAAGGCGATCTCCGCCATCGGCAGCGGGGTCGTCTCGATGAGCAGGCGGGCGGTCTGGGCGCGCTGGGCGCGGGCGAGGGCGAGGGGGCCCGCGCCCAGTTCGGCGAGCAGTTGACGTTCGACCTGCCTGCTGCTGTAGCCGAGCCGGGCGGCGAGTCCGGGCACGCCCTCGCGGTCCACGACACCGTCGGCGACGAGCCGCATGGCCCGGGCCACCAGGTCGGCTCGCTGGTTCCACTCCGGGGAGCCCGGGCTGGTGTCGGGGCGGCAGCGCTTGCAGGCCCGGAAGCCGGCCTGCTGGCAGGCCGCCGCACTCGGGTAGAAGGTCATGTTCTCGGGCTTGGGCGGCACGACCGGGCAGCTGGGCCGGCAGTAGATGCGGGTGGTCAGGACGGCGGTGAAGAACCAGCCGTCGAACCGTGCGTCCTTCGACTGCACGGCGCGCACGCAGCGCTCGGTCTCGGTGTGCATTCCCCTCTGCATGTCTCCAGCATCGGACATGCGCAGGGGACGGGCTGGCGAGAATCCGACATCAACCTCGGCTGTCCTGGACCGGCCGGAGCCCGGGGTTCGGCACGACCGGTCGACGGGCTGCCATGGTCAGGCGTACGAGGCGTACGACGCCGTGGCAGGCGTACGGCGGTCCGGGACACCGTCTCGCCGGTGTCCCGGGCCGCCGCGCGGTTACTCCGTCGCCGTCGGCCGCCGCGAGGCCGCGGTCGCCCCGTCGACGTCCCGCAGCGGGCGCAGCCGGTAGGTGTAGGCGTAGTCACGGTTGGCGAGGAGCTTGTACTCGTCGTGCGTGTGCGCCCCCCAACTGTTGTCGCCGCCGACGCCCATCTGGCGGTGGTTCAGACGGAGCACGACCTCGTCGCGAGGTGTGAGCTGGTAGTCGTGGCGGGCCCCCACCGACAGGTCCTCCGGTGTCAGGTGCGAGGCGCTGACCTCGATCAGCGGCTCCCCGCTGACCAGCAGCCCGACGCCGCCCGGACCGGTCAGCGCGGCCCAGCGGACGTCGGTCTTGTTGCCGTTCTCCTGCGGGCGCAGGTAGGAGGTCCACTGTCCGGCGACGGTGCCGGAGTAGAGGCCCACGTCGGTGCCGTTGTTGCGGTCCCACATGTTCTCCTCGGGACCGCGGCCGTAGTAGTGCAGGCGGTCCAGGCGCCCCGGCAGGAACAGCAGGGTGCCGACCTCGGGGATGTACGGCAGTGAAGTCGCCCCCGGGTGAAGGGTGTTGTCGACCCTGATCTCGCCATTGCCGAAGACGGTGTAGGTGGTGGTGTACGTCGACTCGACGGTCGTCGGCAGAGTGCCGCTGACCTTGATCTCGACGGCCTTGTCGCGCAGGGCGCGCACGCCGACGTCCGTGACCTTGCGCAGGGCGCCCGCGTCGCGCCAGGTCTGGTTGCGGGTGTGCTGCCCGTTGCCCCGGTCGTTGTCGGTGGGCGCCCGCCAGAAGTTCGGCACCGGTCCCGAGGTGATCAGACGGACGCCACGGGCCTCGTACGACGTGATGGTCCCGCTGCTCTTGTCGACGGTGACGGAGAATCCCTCACCTCGGACGGTGACGGCCTTCTCGCCGTCCTCGTGGCGCAGTGCCGGCACGCGCTCCAGCGGTACGGGTGTCACGGCCGGGCCGCTCGCGGCGACGGGGAGTTGCTGCTTGGCCGTCTCGAAGCCGGCCTTCGCCCACTTCGTGGACTCCTTCATGGTGAAGGAGAGATGCAGGAAGTACTCCGTGCCGGGCGCCGGTTGCGCCGGCACCCGCACCGGAACCGTGATGTCCTTGCTGGTCAGCGCCGGGACGTCCAGCTGATCGCGGCTCAGCGTGCCACGTTGGACGACCTTGCCGTCGGCCAGGAGCGACCAACGGCCGTCGAACTCACGGAGGTTGGTGAACAGGTACTCGTTGGTGAGGGTGACCCGTCCCGAGGTGACCGCGTCGCCGGAGGTGGGCGCGGCGTTGATCGCCTGGTAGATCTGCTTGACCTCGACGGCCTTGCCGGTGCTGCCGCGGTCGGCGGTGATGATGCCGTCCCCGGAGAAGGCCCCGTCGTTGGGGTTGTCGCCCCAGTCGCCGCCGTAGGCGAGGAACGTCTTCTCGCGCGGCCGCTTCTCGGTGAGGTCCACGGTGGCGGCGTCGAACCAGAACCGCACGCCGTCGTCGCCGGGGCCACGGCTGTCGGAGGCCAGCTCGCTCGCGCTCAGCGCCCGGGCGTACACGCGGGCCCGCCGGACGGTACCGCTGAGCTCGCGCGTCGAGTTGTCGACGTCGGTGGCCAGGGACAGAGGGGCCGTGTTGACGGCAGGGCGCCGGGTGGCCGTGCGGGTGGCGCGGACCGAGCCGTCGACATGGAGGGTCAGCGTGCCGGCCTCCGCGTCGAAGACGCCCGCGACGTGGTGCTCGCGGCCGGTCCAGTCGTCCGGCAGCGCCCAACTGGCGGTGATCCACTGGCCGCCACCGTGGATGAAGAACTCCAGGGTGTTGTCCGACTGCTTGAGGGCGTACTGGGTGTCGCCCTTGGTGAGGATCGGCTGGTGGCCTCCGGTGAAGTGCGGGGTGACCCACGCCTCCAGGGTCAGCGAGCCGGTGAGGTCGAGGCTCGGGTCACGGGCGAAGACGGTGCCGCCGAAGACGCCCCTGTCACGGTCGAAGCCGCCGCTGGGGGCGATGACCTCGCCGCGCAGTGCGCCGGGTCCGGACTCGGTGAGCAGCTTGCGCCTCGGGGTGGGCCAGCTCAGGGCCTGGTCGACGAAGTCCCAGATCCAGCCGCCCTGGAGCACGTCGTGGCGGCGTACGACGTCCCAGTACTTCTTGAAGTTGCCGCTGGAGTTCCCCATGGCGTGGGAGTACTCGATCATCACGTACGGCCGGGTGTCGCCGGTGTCCTTCGCCCGCGTATCGATGCGCGACGGGTTTTCGTACATCTTGGAGCGGATGTCGCTGATCCCCTGCCGGTCGTCGCCCTCGTACTGGATGACGCGGGTGGTGTCGTAGGAGCGGATCCAGTCGTACATGGCGTTGAAGGTGCTGCCTGAGCCCGCCTCGTTGCCGAGCGACCAGATGACCACAGAGGCGTGGTTCTTGTCCCGGTGGACCATGTTCTGGGCGCGGGCCACGCACGCCTCGGTCCACTCGGCGTGGTCGCCGGGGTACTCGCCCCGGATGCCGTGGGTCTCCAGGTTGGTCTCGTCCACGAGGTACAGGCCGTACTCGTCCGCGAGTTCCAGCCACAGCGGGTTGTTGGGGTAGTGCGAGGTGCGGACGCTGTTGATGTTCAGCCGTTTGATGATGCCGATGTCCTCGACGAGGTCCGCGCGGGTGAGCGCCGAGCCGTGCACCGGATGCATCTCGTGCCGGTTGGTGCCCCGGAAGGAGACCGGCTTGCCGTTGATGCGCATCAGCCCGTCCTTGAGCGCGAACTCACGCAGGCCGACCCGGTGGGAGAGGGTCTCGATCACCTTGCCGGACGGGTCGCGCAGGCGCAGCACGGCGGTGTAGAGGTTCGGGTGCTCGGCCGACCACAGGCGCGGCGCGGGCACGGCCTTCGTGGTCTGTACGGTCGTCTCGTCGCCGGAGTCCAGTGCGACGGTCTGCCGCAACGGCCGGGGCCAGACCGGGTGTCCGCCCGCGTCGTACAGCTGGGTTTCGACGGAGTACTGACCGGCGCCCTTGCCGCCGTAGTCACGCACGCTCGCGGTGACCGACAGTTCGGCCGCCTGGTAGTCGTCGCTCAGCGGGGTGTCCAGCTTGAAGTCGCGCAGGTGCACGGCGGGCGTGGAGTACAGGTGGACCGAGCGGAAGATGCCGCTCAGCCGGATCATGTCCTGGTCCTCCAGCCAGTCGCCGTCGGAGTAGCGGTACACCTCGACCGCGATCTGGTTGGTGCCCGGCTTGAGGTGCTCGGTGATGTCGTACTCGGCGGGGTCGTAGGAGTCCTCGTGGTAGCCGACCAACTCCCCGTTGATCCACACGTAGTGGGCGGACTTGACCCCCTCGAAGTGCAGGAAGGTCCGGCGTCCATCCCAGTCGCGCGGGACCGTGAAGGTGCGCCGGTACTGGCCGACGGGGTTGTAGCGGGTCGGGGCGGCCGGCGGCTGCGCCTCCTCGCCCTGGCCGTTGGGGCCCCACCACGGGTAGGTGATGTTGATGTAGATCGGTCGGTCGTAGCCGTGCAGTTGCCAGGCGGAGGGGACGGGGATGGTGTCCCAGTCCCGGTCGTCGAGATCCGTGCGGTGGAAGTCGACGTCGCGGTCGTCGGGGCGGTCGGCGTAGGCGAACTTCCACTTGCCGTCGAGGCTGAGCCGGTACGGCGACCGGGTGCGGTCGGCGGCCAGCGCCTGTCTGACGTCCTGGTACGGCATGAGGGTGCTGTGCGGCGGCTCGGCGCCCAGCCGGAAGACGGCGATGTTGCCGTTCCACTCCGGGGCGCCGTCCGCCGCCGCGCGACGGCCTGCCGCGTGCGCGAGGGCGGGAGACGCGGAGAGGGCGAGCGCACCGAACACGGCGGCACCTCCCTCCAGGAGACGGCGGCGGCTGACGAGCGGACGGTCGACGTGGGGCACGTGCGGGTGCGGCATGGCGGTTGCCTTCCTCGGTGCGACGGCGGGGGTGCGCGGACTGAGGGTGCGTCAGCCAGGGAACAGTAGGACTCGCACACAACCGAAGCAATGATCCTGTCGGACTTTGTGCGGTCCTGTTTGGCTGACGTGATCCGGACCTCTTCATGTGTGACGCAGACCACATGAGAAACGCCGCCGTTTCGATAATCGCGAGAGCTATCCTGATGCCTGGTGAACGAAACCGTTTCGTTCAGAAGGGGCCGGCATGGTCACCGTCTTCGTCTTGCACCAGCAGTCCCTGCAGCGACTCGGTCTGCGCATGCTCCTGGGCGCCCGGCCCGGTCTGACCGTCGTCGGGGAAACGGGCGTCGAGGCCGAGGCGATCCGGATCAGCGACCGGCTTCGCCCGGACGTTGTCCTCATGGACGGCTCCGGTCTCGGTACCGGCGGCATCGAGACCGTTCGCCGTATCGCCCGCTCGTCCCGCGTGCTCCTCCTGAGCTCCGCCGGGCACGACACGGACGCCTACGCCGCGCTGCGTGCCGGGGCCGGCGGATTCGTCCTCCCGGACGTCACGCCCGACGAACTGACCTCAGCCGTGCACGCCGTGGCCGTGGGCGACGTGGTCATCTCCCCCGGTCTGACCCGCGAACTCATCGACGCCGTCCGCAGCCGTCCCGCCGGGACACTTGAGCAGGAGCACGGGCTCGACACGCTCACCGGGCGGGAGCGCGACGTGATCACCGCGGTCGCCTCCGGCTGGTCGAACACCGAGATCGCGGAGCGGCTGCACATCGCCCCGACGACCGTGAAGTCCCACGTCAGCAACATCCTCACCAAGATCGGCGCCCGCGCCCGCGTCCAACTGGTGCCCTTCGCCTACGAGAACGGCCTGGTAGAGCCCGCCGTGACGCCCCTGCGGATCGGGGCCCCACCCCTCTCCGCCGCCGCGTGAACACCGGCCGCAGAGCCCTGACCGAGGGTCACACGTGGACCTGCCGGGCGAACGCCTCGTATGCCAGGTCGTCGAAGAGGACGAACCTCACCTCTTCGACATCCGTCCGAGTGATCCGTACCGTCTCGACGGCGATCCGGGCGGCGTCGTCCATCGGCCAGCCGTAGATGCCGGCGGAGACGGCCGGGAAAGCGACCGTGCGGGCGCCCAACTCGTCGGCCACCCGCAGGGATTCGCGGTAGCAGGAGGCCAGCAGCTCCGAACGGTCCTCCTCCTTGCTGAAGCGCGGGCCGACAGTGTGGATCACCCAACGGGCATCCAGCTCACCCGCGGTCGTCGCGACCGCCTGGCCTGTGGGCAGGCCTCTTCCCAAGTGCGCGGCGCGCAGCCTGCGGCAGTCCGCCAGGATCGCGGGGCCGCCGCGACGGTGGATGGCGCCGTCGACGCCGCCTCCGCCGAGCAGCGAGGAGTTGGCCGCGTTGACGATGGCGTCGGCGCGCTGCCGGGTGATGTCGCCCTGGACGAGGGTGATGGCGGTCATGTCTGGCGCAGCCTCCTCCAGACGGCCTTCGCCGCGTTGTGGCCCGACATGCCGTGCACCCCTGGCCCGGGCGGAGTGGCCGAGGAGCAGATGAAGACGGCGGGGTGCGGGGTGCCGTACGGGAACAGGGAGAGCTTGGGGCGCAGCAGGGTCTGGAGTCCTGAGACCGCTCCGGAGGAGATGTCTCCGCCGACGTAGTTGGCGTTGCGGGCGGCAAGTTCGGGCGGTCCGGCGGTCGCGCGGGCGAGGACGCGGTCACGGAAGCCCGGGGCGAACCGCTCCAGCTGGCGCTCGACGGCTTCGGTGAGGTCTCCGGTCCAGCCGTTGGGGACATGGCCGTACGCCCAGAACACGTGCTTGCCGGCCGGGGCCCGGCCGGGGTCGACGACACTGGGCTGCACGGTGATCATGAACGGCTTGTCGGGTGCGCGGCCCTCCCGGGACGCCGCGCGCAGGGCGCTGCCGATCTCGGCGCTGTCGGCGCCGATCTGCACGGTGGTGGCCCTGTGCGGCTCCGGCGCGGTCCAGGGCACGGGGCCGTCCAGCGCGTAGTCGATCTTGAAGACGCTGGGGCCGTACCGATAGCCCTCGTAGTAGGTGCCGAAGCCGGCGATGCGGGCCAGGGCGGTGGGCGAGGTGTCGAAGACGTACGCGCGGGCGGGCGGCAGGTCGTCGAGCCGCTTGACCTCGTAGTCGGTGTGGACGGTGCCGCCGAGGTCCTTGAGATAGGCGGCGAGCGCGTCCGAGATGGACTGGGAGCCGCCGCGGGCCACGGGCCAGCCGCGGGCGTGCGCGGCGAGGGCGAAGACCAGGCCGATCGCGCCGGTGGCGAAGCCGCCCAGCGGGGCCATGACGTGGGCCACGAGACCGGCGAACAGGGTCTTGGCCCGCTCGTCGCGGAAGCGGCGGGTCAGCCAGGTGGACGGGGGCAGGCCGACGAGTCCGAAGCGGGCGAGGGTGACCGGGTCCCGGGGCAGCGCGGTGAGCGGCAGGGACATGAAGTCCCGGGCCAGGGTGTCCCACTTGGGCAGGAAGGGCTCGACCAGCCTGCGGTACGTGCCCGCGTCGCGCGGGCCGAACGAGGCGGCCGTCTCGCCGACCGACCGCGCCAGCACGGCGGCGGTGCCGTCGAGGAAGGGGTGCGCCATGGGCAGATCGGCGTGCAGCCACTCCAGGCCGTACCGCTGAAGGGGCATCGCGCGGAACGCCGGCGAGTTGATGCCGAGCGGGTGGGCCGCCGAGCACGGGTCGTGCCGGAAGCCGGGGAGGGTGAGCTCCTCGGTGCGGGCTCCCCCGCCGACGGTGTCCCGGGCCTCGAAGACGGCCACGGAGAAGCCTCTGCGGGCCAGCTCCACGGCAGCGGTCAGTCCGTTCGGCCCCGCACCAACCACGACCGCATCGAGCATCGACGGCACCTTCGGACTCCTTCGTCAGCCGATGGCCTGTAGGGATCAGGATATGACGGAGGCCCGACAGTGCCGGGCCGCGGGGCACCACCCGAGCCGTCGAGCCTCCGCGGACCGTGTGCTGCCGCCCCTCGGGCGAGCGCCCACCGCGGCTCCTTCGGCGACCGACGGCTACCGCTGCCCCTCCCCCACCGCTGCTTCGGCGACCGACGGCTATCGCGGCATCAGCAGCTCCAGCACCCGGCGGGCCGTGGCCGCGTCGCGGGCCGCGGTGAAGGGGAGAGCGTTGTGGCCGGTGATGCGGAACGGCTCGCCCGCGAGAGTCAGGTGGGCGCCGCCCGCCTCCTCCACCAGGAGCAGGCCGGCCGCGTGGTCCCAGGCCGCCTCCCAGGAGAACGCCGTGGCGTCCAACTCGCCCCGGGCGACCGCCAGATACTCCAGGCCGGCCGAGCCACAGGCGCGCGGTGCCACGCCCTCGGTCCGCAGACCGAGCAGGGCGTGCTTCTGCCCATCGGTCGTGTAGTCCGGGTGGGAGGTGGCCACGCGCAGGTCACGGTCCGGCTCCGGGGCGCCTGAGATCAGCCGCTCGCCGTCGAGGAACGCGCCCTGCCCGCGCACGGCGGTGGCCAGCTGGTCGCGTGCCGGGGCGTACGTCCACGAGGCGAGCAGGACTCCGCGCCGGGCGAGCGCGACCAGGGTGCAGAACCCGGGGTCGCCGTGCACGAACTGCCGTGTGCCGTCGACGGGATCGACGATCCAGACCGGCGTGTCGCCCTGTATCGCCTCGTAGGACGCGGGGTTCGCGTGCACCGCCTCCTCGCCGACGACGACCGAGCCGGGCAGCAGTGCGCCGAGCGCCTCGGTGAGATACAGCTCGGCGTTGCGGTCGGCGTCGGTCACCAGGTCGTGCGGGCCGCTCTTCTGGTCGACCTCGTGCTCGGCGAGCCGGCGGAAGCGCGGCATTATCTCGGCCGCGGCCGCCTTGCGGACGGTCTCCTCCACGTCGGCGGAGTGTCGGGCGAGAAACTCGTCGATGGTTTCCATGTCTTCGATCATGGCTCCATGAGAGCACGCCCCACTGACAATCCCTACCCTCCCGGTGCACA
Source organism: Streptomyces sp. NPDC050997 (assembly GCF_040660135.1). NCBI lineage: Bacteria > Bacillati > Actinomycetota > Actinomycetes > Kitasatosporales > Streptomycetaceae > Streptomyces > Streptomyces sp. NPDC050997. The sequence goes on along the minus strand of NZ_JBFAGK010000015.1, from coordinate 5,433 downwards.
GCGGGTGGAATCACCGTGAAGACCGGAGTGCGGCGCTGTCGGCGAGATCGGCGGCCGGTTCGGCGGCCGGTTCAGTGGCCAGTTCGGCGACCGGTTCAGCGGCCGGTTCAGTGGCCGGTTCAGTGGCCGGTTCAGTGGCCGGTTCAGCGGCCGGTTCAGCGGCCGACCGCGTACCCCTGCATGCCGCGCGGGTTCGCGGCCGCCGACAGGATGCCGGTCTCCGGGTCCCGGGCGACCGCGCACAGGCGTCCTTCCGACCACGGGTCGCCCACCGTCACGTCGTGCCCGCGCCTGCGGAGTTCCGCCACGAGGTCCGGGGCCGTGCGGGCTTCGACCGTGACGCTGCCCGGGCGCATGCCGCGAGGGTAGAAGGATCCGGGGAAACTGTCGTTGTGCCAGTTCGGGGCGTCGATCGCGCCCTGGAGGTCGAGTCCGCCGCGGACCGGCGCGAGCAGCGCGACGGCGAGGAAGAAGTGCAGCTGCCACTGGTCCTGCTGGTCGCCGCCAGGTGTCCCGAACGCCATCACCGGCACGCCGTCGCGCAGGGCGATCGAGGGAGTGAGGGTCGTACGGGGGCGGCGGCCCGGGGTGAGGGAGTTCGGCAGGCCCTCCTCCAGCCAGGTCATCTGCAGCCGGGTGCCCAGCGGAAAGCCCAGCTCGGGCACGACGGGGTTGGACTGGAGCCAGCCGCCGCTGGGGGTGGCGGCGACCATGTTGCCCCAGCGGTCGACGACGTCGAGGTGACAGGTGTCGCCACGGGTGCGCCCATCGGCGGCGACATCGGACTCGGGCTCGCCCGGCACCGGCGACGTCGGGTGCTTGGCGACCGTGGGCTCGCCCACGCCGGGCACGCCATGGACCGCGACCGTCGGCTCCCCCGCGCCCAGCGGGCCGAACCCGGCCTCGTCGCGGATCACCCCGCGCGCGTGGGCGCTCGTCCGCGGGGTGCGGCCTCCGGGGCTGCCGGGCCTCACCTCGTACGACGCCTTCTCACCGACGAGCTCCCGCCGCCCCGCGTTGTACGCGTCCGACAGCAGCGCGTCGAGCGGCACCTCGGCCGCGTCCCCGTACCAGGCCTCCCGGTCCGCCATGGCGAGCTTGCAGCCCTCTATCAGCAGGTGGACGTAGTCCGCGGACCCGTACCGGGGCAGTTCGGGCGGCAGCAGCGCGAGTTGCTGGAGGAGAACCGGCCCCTGGCTCCAGGGGCCCGCCTTGCAGACGGTCCAGCCGTTCCAGTCGTACGTCGCCGGCGCCTCGTACGTCGCGGACCAGCCGGCGAGGTCGGCGGCCGTGAGGGTGCCGGTGTGCCGCTCGCCGCTGGTGTCCATGGTGGGCCGACGCGCCTGCCGTACGAGCGCCTCCGCGACGAAGCCGGTGCGCCACACCTCGCGCGCGGCCTCGATCTGCGCCTCCCGGTCTCCCGCCCCGGCGACCTCGGCGAGCAGCCGCTTCCAGGTGGCGGCGAGGGCGGGGTTACGGAAGAGCTCCCCCGGCCGGGGTGCCTTCCCGCCCGGCAGGTACACCTCCGCCGAGGTGGTCCACTCCGTCTCGAACAGCTCCCGTACCGTCTCGACGGTCGCGCCGACGTTCTCCACGGGCGCGTGGCCGTGTTCGGCGTACCCGATGGCGTACTTCAGGAGGTCGGCGAGGGGTTTCGTGCCGTGGTCCCGAAGGAGCAGCATCCAGGCGTCGAAGGCACCGGGGACGGCGGCGGCGAGCGGCCCGGTCCCGGGGACGAGATCCAGCCCGAGCCCCCGGTAGTGCGCGACGCTCGCCCCGGCCGGCGCGACGCCCTGCCCGCACAGCACCCGCACCTCGCCTCCCGCCGGCGCCAGCAGGATCGGTACCTCGCCGGCCGGCCCGTTGAGGTGCGGCTCGACGACGTGCAGCACGAACGCTCCCGCCACGGCGGCGTCGTACGCGTTGCCGCCGTCCTCCAGCACGGCCATCGCCGACTGCGAGGCGAGCCAGTGGGTGGAGGACACCATGCCGAAGGTGCCTTGAAGTGTGGGTCGAGTCGTGAACTGCATCTCTCACCTCAGTGTTCGCATGCGTCGGTCGGCCTATCCAACATCAGAACGAACCGTGGGGAGATTCCGGGGAGATTGAGCGCGAGCACAGCCGGCCCTCTTGGCCTCATCCCCTGGAACCCGTGGCCAGGGGGCCGTCGACACGCGGCGCCCCCCGCTACAACATGCTCGTCCCGGGGTACCCGGTGCGGGTGCCCCGCTCCGTCGGGAAGAAGAGATCACCCAGGCAATGGATCACCGTGTCCCGCTCTGCGGGTACGGTCAGGGTATGAGTCACCCGCATCCCGACCTGAAAGCCGCCCCACCCCTTCCTGAAGGAGGGCTGCGGGTCATTGCCCTGGGCGGCCTGGGTGAGATCGGCCGCAACATGACCGTCTTCGAGCACGCCGGCAAACTGCTCATCGTCGACTGCGGCGTGCTGTTCCCCGAGGAGACCCAGCCCGGCGTGGACGTGATCCTGCCGGACTTCACCTCGATCCGGGACCGGCTGGACGACATCGTGGCCGTGGTACTCACCCACGGCCACGAGGACCACATCGGCGGCGTGCCGTACCTGCTGCGCGAGCGGTCCGACATTCCCGTCGTCGGCTCCAAGCTGACGCTGGCCTTCCTGGAGGCCAAGCTCAAGGAACACGGCATCCGGCCGCGCACGGTGCGGGTGCGGGAGGGCGACCGGCGCGGCTTCGGGCCCTTCGACTGCGAGTTCGTGGCGGTCAACCACTCCATCCCGGACGGCCTCGCGGTCGCGATCCGCACCGGGGCCGGGATGGTGCTGCACACCGGCGACTTCAAGATGGACCAGTTCCCTCTCGACGATCGCATCACCGACCTGCGCGCCTTCGCCCGCCTCGGCGAGGAGGGCGTGGACCTGTTCCTCACCGACTCCACCAACGCCGAGGTGCCCGGCTTCACCACCTCCGAGCGTGAGCTGAACCCGGCGATCGAGCAGGTGATGCGCACCGCGCCGCGCCGGGTGATCGTCTCCAGTTTCGCCAGCCATGTGCACCGCATCCAGCAGGTCCTGGACGCCGCGCACCAGCACGGCCGCAAGGTCGCCTTCGTGGGCCGCTCCATGGTCCGCAACATGGGCATCGCCCGCGACCTCGGGTACCTGAAGGTTCCCAGCGGCCTGGTCGTGAGTACCAAGGAAATGGAGAAGCTGCCGGACCACAAGATCACCCTGGTGTGCACCGGATCCCAGGGCGAGCCGATGGCGGCTCTGTCCCGGATGGCCAACCGCGACCATGTGATCCGCATCGGCAAGGGCGACACCGTCCTGCTCGCCAGCTCCCTGATCCCCGGCAACGAGAACGCCATCTACCGGGTGATCAACGGGCTGACCCGGTGGGGCGCCCACGTCGTCCACAAGGGCAACGCCAAGGTGCACGTCTCCGGGCACGCCAGCGCCGGTGAACTCGTGTACTGCTACAACATCGTCAAGCCCCGCAATGTCATGCCCGTGCACGGCGAATGGCGCCACCTGCAGGCCAACGCCGACCTGGCCATCCGTACGGGGATCGATCCCAAGCGGGTGGTCATCGCCGAGGACGGCGTCGTCGTCGACCTCGTGGACGGGCGTGCGTCGATCACCGGCAAGGTGCCCGCGGGCAACGTCTACGTGGACGGCATGGAGGTCGGCGGCGCCACTGAAGCGTCCCTGAAGGACCGTGTCACCCTCGCGGAGGAAGGGGTGGTCACCGTGGTGGCGATCGTCGATGCCGACACGGGTGCCCTTGCCGAGACTCCCGACTTCCTGGCCCGCGGGTTCGTCCACGACGACACCACCTTCGAACCGGTCATCCCTGTCATCGAGAAGACTCTGGCCAACGCGGCCCAGGAAGGCGTCGGCGACGCACACCAGCTGGAACAGCTCATCGCCCGTGCCGTGGCGAACTGGGCCTTCCGCACCCACCGTCGCAAGCCCCTCATCATCCCCGTCATCATCGACGCCTGAACCGGCGGGCCCCTTCCCCTGCCCTGCCCGTCCCTGCCCCGACGGCAGCAGGGACGGGTTCGCGCATGCGTCCACACCGGCGCAGGGCGGCGTTCCAGGCACCGGCTTCGGGCACCGGCTTCGGGCACCGACGGTGCGCCAGAAAGGTAAACGGATGAGCGCGCGTTTCGAGGAGATCGACTGGCGCCCGACAGCGATGGGCGACATCAGCCTGCGGCGCCGACGCGACCCGGCATCGGACACCGATGTGTACGAGGTGAAGCTCGGCGACGAGTTCTTGATGTCCAGCCTCTTCACAGCCGGCGAGATCGCGCTTGCGGAACTCGGACTGGCGAAACTGCCCGGCACCGAACTGGACGTCGCCGTCGGCGGACTCGGCCTCGGGTACACCGCCAAGGCTGTGCTGGACGACCCCCGGGTGCGCTCGCTGACCGTGATCGAAACGCTCGCCGAAGTCATCGACTGGCATCAGCGCGGCCTGGTCCCTCTCGGCGCCCGGCTGACCTCGGACGCCCGCTGCCGCCTGGTTCAAGGCGACTTCTTCGCGATGGCGGCCGATTCGTGCGGCCTGGACCCGAGGGAGCCGGGCCGCCGCTTCCACGCCATCCTGCTGGATGTCGACCATTCGCCGCGCCATGTGCTCCACCCGCGCCACGCGGCGCTCTACCAGCCTGCCGGGCTCCGCGCTCTCACCGAACGCCTCCACCCGGGCGGGGTCTTCGCCCTGTGGTCGAACGACCCGCCGGACAAGCAGTTCACCTCCGCACTCACAGAGGTCTTCGCGCAATCAGCGGCCCATCTCGTCGACTTCGACAATCCCCTGCAAGGCGGCACCTCGAGCAACACCGTCTACGTGGCCAGGACAGAACCGGGCCCGCCGTAGACAAACAGGCCCACCCCGAAGGACCGAAGTACGGGTCACGGCATCGGGGACGAGCACCACAGCTCGTACCATGAGGCAGGCGCGGTTGCCGCCGCCGTGCACCACGAGGAGATGCAGCGGGCCACCGGGGACCGTATCGCCCGTACTCTTCATGGTGTCAACGGCGTCACGTAGCTGGCGCCAAACCACTGGAGGCAACACCCCGTGCTGATTGCTCAGCGTCCATCCCTGACCGAAGAGGTCGTCGACGAGTTCCGCTCCCGGTTCGTGATCGAGCCGCTGGAGCCGGGCTTCGGTTACACCCTTGGCAACTCCCTCCGCCGTACCCTCCTGTCCTCGATCCCGGGCGCCGCTGTCACCAGCATCCGGATCGACGGCATCCTGCACGAGTTCACCACCGTGCCGGGCGTCAAGGAGGACGTCACCGACCTGATCCTCAACATCAAGCAGCTGGTCGTCTCCTCGGAGCAGGACGAGCCGGTCGTGATGTACCTGCGCAAGCAGGGCCCGGGTCTGGTCACCGCCGCCGACATCGCGCCCCCGGCCGGTGTCGAGGTGCACAACCC
>NZ_JBFAGK010000014.1:87780-239370 GCF_040660135.1 Streptomyces sp. NPDC050997 | reverse complement strand
CGCGGCCTGGTCGACGACGTCATCGACCCCGCCGAAACCCGCGAGATCCTCATCCAGTCCCTGGCGATGCTGCACACCAAGCACGCCGACCTGCCCTACCGCAAGCACGGCAACCCCCCGCAGTGACCGCCTGCGCGGACGGCGATCTCTCCGCGACTTCGTGACGCGGGTCGACCGCCGCCCCGGGGTGTCAGCCTTTGTTCGCGCCCAGCGTCAGACCGCTGACGAACTGCCGCTGGAGCGCGAAGTACACGATCAGTGTGGGGATCGCGGTGAGCAGGGCGCCGGCGGCGACCAGGTTGGGGTCGGTGAAGAACTGGCCGGAGAGGTTGTTCAGGGCGGAGGTGATCGGCATGTTCTCACCGGTGGAGATCAGGACGATGGCCCAGAAGAAGTCGTTGTAGATCCAGATGGAGAGCAGGGTGGCCAGGGCGGCCATCGCGGGCTTGCACAGGGGCAGTACGACCTGCCAGTACATCCGCCACACGGAGGCGCCGTCGACGAGCGCGGCCTCGGTCAGCTCGTGCGGGAGCATGCGCATGTAGTTGCTCAGTACGAAGGCGCAGAAGCCTGACTGGAACGCGATGTGGATGAGCACCAGGCCGAGCGCGGAGTCGTACAGCTTGCCGCTCATCGTGATGCCGGGCAGGTCGATGAGCAGGTACAGCCGGTAGAGAGGCGTGATGATGACCTGCTGTGGCAGCAGGTTGCCGGCCGTGAACACCAGCAGCAGGACGATGTTGAGCCGGAAGTCGAAGCGGCTGACGTAGAACGCGACCATCGACGACAGGAACAGCGTCAGCAGCACGGCCGGGACCGCGATGAGCAGCGTGTTGCCGAAGTAGTGCAGCATGTCGGACTGGGTGAACGCGTTCGTGAAGTTGTCGAGGTTCAGCTTGTCCGGCCAGGAGACATAGCCCTTGTTGCTGGTCTCCGAGTACGGCCGCAGGGCCGCGTAGACCGCCCAGAGCAGCGGGGCGAGCCAGGCCAGCGAGGTGCCGATGAGGAACACGTGCAGCAGGATCCGGGCCGGGCGGACGGGGGTGCGCTGCTTGGTCACCACAGCTGTGCTCATGCGCGCCGCTCCTTCCGGAAGGTCGCGATCAGGTACGGGATGATCACGGCCAGGGAGATCACCAGCAGGACGACCGCGATCGCCGAGCCGTATCCGATACGGCTGGACTCGCCGATGATGTTGTTGGTGATCAGGATCGACAGCAGCTCGGTGCCCTGGGCGCCCTTGTTGAAGACGAAGACGAGGTCGAAGGCGCGCAGGGCCTCGATGATGGTGACGACCAGGACGACCGTGTTGGTCGGGCGCAGGGTCGGGAAGATGACGTTCTTGAACGTCTGCCACTCGTTGGCGCCGTCCAGCGAGGAGGCCTCGCGCAGGGACGGGTCGACGCCCTTCAGGCCGGCCAGGTACAGGATCATCATGTAGCCGGCGTGCCGCCAGGACGCTGCGATCAGCACGGCCCACAGGTTGAGGTCCGGGTCGCCGATCCAGTCGATGTAGTGGCCGGGCTTGTTGGCGCCGATGAGGCTGTTGATCAGGCCCGTGTCGGGGTTGTAGACGAGCTGCCAGACGAAACCGGTGACGGCCAGGGACACCACGACCGGCAGGAAGAACGCGGTCTGGTAGACGCGGCTGAAGCGGATGCTCTTGTCCAGCTGCACGGCCAGGAACAGGCCGAACGGCGTCGGGATCAGGATGAGTGCGACGAACCAGATGATGTTGTGCTGGACGGCGGGCCAGAACTGCGGGTTGTCGGTGAACAGCTGACGGAAGTTGTCCAGACCGACCCACTTGATCGAGCCGAATCCGATGCCGTCCCAGGAGGTGAAGGCCAGAGCGATCGAGGCGAGGGCGGTGACCCAGACGAGGGCCACGTGCAGGACCGTGGGCACGCCCGCCATGAAGGCGAGCGTGACCCGGTCACGGCGGGTCAGCAGGCGCTTGCGCCCCTGCGGGACCCGCTTCTTGGCGGGCGCGGGACCCGGAGGCGGCACGGCGGCCGCCTCCGGGTTCTTCGGGGAGGTGTCGATGGTCATGCGGAGGCGAAGATCGTCTTCTTCTGGCGCTCGATCGAGGACAGCAAGCTGTCGACGCCCTTGGGATTCTGGAGGAACTTCTGCAGACCGGGCTGCATCACCGTGGCGGTGAAGTCCGGCCGGGAGTCGCGGTCCATGAACTGGGTGAGGCTCTTGGCGCCGCCGATCATCTCGAACGCCTTCTTCTGCAGCGGCGAGTAGGCGGAGGTGTCGGCCTTGTTGGAGGCGGCCACCACGCTCGGGTCGGCCTTGAGGTAGGTCTGCTCGGCCGCCGGGGAGCCCAGGTACTCCAGCAGCTTCACGACACCGTCGTGGTTCTTCGGGTCCTTGCTGACCATGAAGCCGTCGGTGGGCGCCTCCACGGTGTCCTGGCCGTACGCGGGGTTGATCTCCGGGAAGGCGAAGAAGTCGAGGTCGTCCAGGTCGGCCTTGATGGTGAACTGCTGCGCCACGAAGGAGCCCAGCAGGTACATGCCGGCCTTCTTCGACACCAGGGTCTGCGCGGCGTCCTGCCAGGTACGGCCCATGAAGCCGTCCTGGTGGTAGGGCAGCAGCTCGGCCCAGTGGTCGAAGACGGCCTTGACCTTGGCGTCCGTCCAGGAGGCCTTGCCCGCCATCAGGTCGACGTGGAAGTCGTAGCCGTTGGTGCGGAAGTTGATCTGGTCGAAGGTGCCCATCGCCGGCCAGGCGTCCTTGTCGCCGAAGGCGATCGGGACCAGGCCGTCCTTCTTCATCTGCTTGCACAGCGCGACCAGCTGGTCCCAGGTGGTGGGGACGGTGTAGCCGTGCTGCTGGAAGACGCTCTTGCGGTAGAAGATCGCCCACGGGTACGTGGTCAGCGGCACGAAGTAGTACTTGCCGTCCTCGCCCTTGCTGAGCTTCTTCATGGCGTCGGGGAAGTTGTCGCCGATCTTCGCCCACACGTCGTCGATCGGGGTGGCGAGCTTCTTGGCCGCGAAGAACTGCATGCGGTACCCGGCGAACCAGTTGAACACGTCGTCCGGCGTGCCCTGGAGGTAGGAGTTGATCTGCTCCTGGAACGTGTTGTGGTCCTTGGTGTTCACGTCGACCGTGATGCCGGACTGCTTCTTGAAGGCCGCGTAGATGTCGGCGAAGGCCTTCTTCGGAACCGCGTCGGACGCGTTGGAGCCGACGGTGACCGTCTTCGAGTCGGCAGCCGTGCCGCTGCCACCGCAGGCGCTCAGCAGGGGTATGCCGGCGCCGAGGACGGCGGCGCCGCCTATGCCGCGCAGCAGGGCGCGCCTGCTCGGGGCGGAGAGGGAGAGGCCGGAGGGCGAGAGGTCGTGCATGAACGGCTCCTGAGGGCAGGGTTCGGCCATGGGGGTGAGGCTGACTGAAAGCTGATCTCAATCGACCAGAAATCAACTTGACCGAACACGTTGGCGCCATAACAGCCGTATGTGCTGTCATGCGTCAAGAGCCGCTGCGTTCATTTGTCGAAACGTAATCGACACGATTCGCCATCTTTAGTCGGCGAGTGATCATTTACAGGTGGCGAACGCCTTCGCGAACGCGGCCTCGCCCTGGAGGATCGAGCCGCACGTGGCCTCGGCGCCGGCCTGGCGGCGTCGTCGACCTTGAAGGGCAACCCTCAGGGAAGGGATCGGGACCGGTTGAAGGCAGAGACCAATCGGCCGGGTCGACGGCGTCGCACGGAGCCTCGGTGCCCCCGCCGCAACGGCGCGCGCTCCCGCCCGTCCAACTGGATCCAGATCCGCACCTCGGTGCCGCCGAGCACGGACGAGCCGATCCGTACGTCCCCGCCCGTCGCCTCCGCGAGCCGGCGCACGATGTCGAGCCCGAGCCCGGTCGATCCGTCGCTCCCCGAACCCCGGCCGCGCGCCATCGCCGCCTCGGGGTCGGGTATGCCGGACCCCGCGTCCGACACGAGCACGATCACCGCGTCCTCGCCGTTGTGCACGTCGACCGCGAAGGCGGTGCCCTCGGCGGTGTGCCGGAAGACATTCCCGAGCAGGGCGTCCAGGGCGGCGGCCAGGTCCGCGCGGGCCACGGGTATGCGCACCGGCCGGTCGGCCCCGGCCATCCGCCACTTGCGGCCCTCGTCCTCCGCCAGCGCCGACCAGAACGACATCCGTTCGCGCACCACCTCGGCCGCGTCGCACCCGGCGCCGGGTCCGGCCGCCGCGGTCTGCGGCTTGGCGTCCCGGGCCGTCCGGATGATCGTGTCCACCTCGCGCTCCAGTTGGGCGACCGCGGCCCGGGTCTGCTCGGCCGCCGGCCCGTCCCCGAGCGAGGCCGCGTTCAGCCGCAGCACGGTCAGCGGTGTGCGCAGCCGGTGCGACAGGTCCGCCGCCAACTCCCTTTCGTTCGCGAGGAGTTGTACGACCTGGTCGGCCATGGAGTTGAACGCGACCGCGGCCAGCCGCAGTTCGCTGGGCCCCTCCTCCGGCACCCGTGCGCCCAGGTGCCCTTCCCCCAGTTCGTGCGCGCCCTCGACCAGGCGCCGGGCCGGCCGCACCATCCGAACGCCCAGCCGGTCGGCGACCGCGACCGAACCGACGACCAGCGCGACACCGACTAAGGCGAGCACCGCCCAGGCGGTGGCGACGCCGTTGCTGACCTCGGACTCGGGGACGTACACCTCGACGACCGCGATCTCGCCGGAACTCAGCGCGACCGGCTGCAGCAGGGTGGAGCCACCGGGCACCTCGCTGGTGGAGGCACGGCCGAGCTTGCGCACGGTCGCGATGTCCGCGGCTGCGGCGCGCCGCCGCCCGAGGTCGACGGCCGCGGTGGCGCCGGACGCCGGTATGTGCACCGCCATCCCCGCGTCCGAGCCCGCGGAGGCGACGACCCGCTCCAACTGGTCGCGGTCGGTGGTGATGGACAGGGCGGGGGCGACGGCCGCGGCCTGCCGCTCGGCGTTGGAGAAGGCACGGTCCCGGGCCATCTCCTTGACGACGAGGCCGAGCGGGATCGCGAAGGCGACCACGACCATGGTGGTGACCGCCAGCGAGACCTTGACCAGGGCCCATCTCATCGGGGTGCCTCCGCTCCCGGCGGCTCCAGCTTCACGCCGACACCCCGCAGGGTGCGCAGATAGCGCGGGCTCGCCGCGGTCTCGCCGAGCTTGCGCCGCAGCCAGGACAGATGGACGTCGATGGTCTGGTCGTCGCCGTACGACTGCTGCCACACCTCGGCGAGCAGTTCCTTGCGGGGGACGACGACACCGGGACGGCCGGCCAGGAAGGCGAGCAGGTCGAACTCACGGCGGGTCAGATCCAGCCGCACGCCGTCCAGTTCGGCCTGCCGACGCAACGGGTCGACGGTCAGGCCGCCGACGCGCAGCACACAGTCCGAGGGCGCCTCCCCGGCCGCGGCGCGGGACCGGCGCAGCACCGCGGCCATCCGGGCCGACAGGTGTTCCACGGAGAACGGCTTGGTCAGGTAGTCGTCCGCCCCGGCGTTCAACAGGCGGACGATCTCCGTCTCGTCGTCCCGGGCGGTGGCGATGATCACGGGGACATCGGTGATGCCGCGCAGCATCTTCAGGGCCTCGGAGCCGTCCAGATCGGGGAGCCCGAGGTCCAGGACGACCACGTCGAAACGGAAATGGGCGGCCTCGCGCAGCGCCTCCAGTGCCGTACCCACGCTGCGCACGGAGTGTGCGGCGTCGGTCAGATGCCGGATGAGCGCCGAGCGTACGAACTGGTCGTCCTCGACCACGAGAACACGTGCCATGCGCCGCACCGTACGCCATGCGAGGCAGGCCCATCCGGCGCCTGTGGACAACTCATCGGGCTGTGGACAACCACGGGACGGACGCGGTGGATACACACGGAACAACCCCGGGATACAGAGGACAACAGGGGGCACCGGTGGGGCGCGTGAGGCAGGATGGCCCGCGATGCGCAGAGCACTCGTACACCTGCTTGCCTGGTCGCTCGCCACGGGCGCGGCGGTCACGCTGTCGTGGTGGGGCGTCCACACGGTGATGGCGGGCACGGCCTACGACCCGCCGCGCGCCCTGCCCATCACGACGGCCGAGGCGACCACGCGGAAGGCGAAGCCGCCGTCGCCGTCCACGAACCGGCCGACCCCGTCGAGGAGTTCGTCCCCGAGCCCGAGCGGAACACCGTCCCGCGCGCCGGCCCCCACCCCTTCCAGGACCCCGACCACAAGCCCCTCCCCCACCACCTCGACCCAGGTCAGGAGCTACGACACCGAAGGTGGGCGGGTGGTCTTCGACCTGGGGAAGGCCTCCGCGACGCTCGTGTCGGCGACGCCGGGCACGAGTTGGTCGATGCAGGTGTGGAAGACGGAGTCGTGGATCCGGGTGGAGTTCGGCTCTGGCGCGGACCGGGTGACGGTGTTCTGCACCTGGCACGACGGACCGCCACGGGTGGAGATCCTCACCTACTGAGTCACCGGAAGGCGGACGGCGGTGGCGCGGGCGACGCCACGGCCGCCGAGTCCGTCACCGGTGGCGCCCCGCCCGCGAAGTCGGTGAGCGACTTGCCGTGTTCGACGCGCCCGGGGTGCGGATCCGAGGCGGCGCGGCGGGTGAGTTCGGCGAGCGGGAGCGGGTGGTCGCAGGCGACCAGAACCGCGTTGCCGAAGCGTTTGCCGCGCAGGACCGTCGGGTCGGCGACCAGCGCGAGCTCCGGGAAACACGCCGCCGCGGTGGCGATCTGGCCGCGCAGGTGGGCCAGCGGCGGCCCGTCGGCGAGATTCGCGGCGTAGCAGCCGCCCGGCTTCAGCGCCCGGCGGACCTCGCCGAGGAACTCCGTCGAGGTGAGGTGGGCCGGGGTGCGGGCCCCGCTGAACACATCGGCGATGACGAGGTCGGCCCAGCCGTCGGGCACCTTGGCCAGGCCTTCGCGGGCGTCCGTCGATCTGATCCGGATGCGCGCGGTGGGCGCCAACGGCAATTCTCGGCGGACCAGTTGGACCAGGGCCGCGTCGCGCTCGACGACCTGCTGGGTGGAGCGGGGGCGGGTGGCGGCGACATACCGGGCCAGGGTCAGCGCGCCGCCGCCGAGGTGTACGGCGTGCACGGGGCGGCCGGGCGGGGCGACCAGGTCGATGACGTGCCCGAGCCGTCGCTGGTACTCGAAGGACAGATACGCCGGATCATCCAGGTCGACATGCGACTGCGGCGCCCCGTCGACGAGCAGCGTCCAGGCCCGCGCCCGGTCCCGGTCGGGGACGAGTTCGGCGACCCCGCCGTCGACGGCCTCGACGAGCGTCTCTACGACGGCGCCGGTGCGCCGGGGCTTCCTGGACTTTCCCATTGCGCCATTATCAGGCGCCGCGGAACGGACGGCTCCACCGAGCTCGTGACAGGACCTGGCTAGCTCGTGGGGACGGTTCACCAGCTCGCGCCGGGGCCAGCCCCGTTGCCCGTCTCACCTGTCAACCGCGCCGCCGAGCTCAGCTGCAGTTGTCCGCCGCCTGGATCAACCGCGCCGCCTCCCCCAGCGCCGCCCGCAGCACCGCCGGATCCGTCGCGAGGTCCGCCTCTCCGGGCGGCAGCAGCCAGTCCGAGCCCGCCACCGGCGGCTCGGGGCTCAGTCTCAGCCCTCTCCCTTCCGTCTCCGTACAGGTGCTCCCCGGCACGTCCCACGCCGCGGCGGTCCCCGACGGCACCAGGAACCCCAGCGTGTCGCAGTCGTCGTCGTGCAGTACGGGCCCCACCGCGTCGCCCACCCCCCGGCGCAGGATGTCGACGGCCTCAAGCCCCTGCCGCGTCGGCACCATGACGAACTCGCACGCCCTGTCCGGGCGGGAAGGCGGCACACCGGCCGCGGTCGACGTACAAGGATCGGTGCTCTGACTGATCTCCATCCCGGCCTCCACCACGGAATCCCTCCTCCAACGACGGGTCGGGAGTCGGGCGGCTCCCGGTCCATGGGGTTCAACGCGGCAGAGCGTCAACGGCTACGGCCGAAGTCCGCCGCAAAGGATGGCAGTTCATGGCAGATCACGGATGAGATATCCGGTTTGTAGCCAAACACTGCGTGTCGGGTCGTGCACAGCAGGTACGTTCTTGCCCGCCGGAAACAGGGTGTCACACGGACAACTCACCCCGAACCCACCCCGCTTCCGGCATGGTTCGACGGTTCGCACGAGAGGACCCGGCCATGGCGTCGTCAATGGAGACCTCGTCCCAGCCCCCTGGCCCACCACGGCCGAATCTCGCGTTCCGGCGATTGCGCGGCAAGCGCTCGCCGGCCGAGTTCGCCGCGGCGGTACGGCGGGCAGCCCGCGAGATCGGCGAGCGGGTGAGCTGCGACGCGCGCTATGTCGGCCGGGTCGAGGCGGGCGAGATCCGCTGCCCCAACTACGCGTACGAACGGGTGTTCCTGCATATGTTCCCCGGCCGCACGCTCACCGACCTCGGGTTCGCGCCCCGCTCGTCCGTACGCGGACGCCGGGCGCTCACGCCTGAGGACGCGCCCCCTTCGGACACCACGATTCCGGCATATGCAACAGGTGAGACGCGAGGGGCGGACGAGCCGTATGACACGCAGGACACACCGGACTCGTGCGGCGCACACAGCCCGCACGAGACGCACGACAACGAGGAGAGCGACGTGCTGCGTCGCGCATTCATGACCGGCGGAGGCGCCACCGTGGCCGCCGCCTCGCTGAGCCCCCTGGGGCTCGCCTTCGACGCCGCGGCCGCGGGCCGTCCGGTCCGCCGGGTCGGCGGGAGCCACGCGAACGTGCTCGAAGAGGCGGTCCGCAGAATCCGGCTGCTCGACGACCGGCACGGCGCGGACGGCCTCTACCGGCGCGCGACGGCCCCGCTGCGCGCCGCCTACGCGCTGCTGGACGCCGGGGTGACCCGCCAGAAAACCGCCGACCGGCTCCACTCGGGCGCCGGTGAACTGGCCATCTCGGTGGGCTGGCTGGCCCATGACTCGGGGCGCTTCGACGATGCCCGCTCGCACTACGCGGAAGCCCTCGCGACGGCCCGGGTGAGCGGCGACGACGCCCTGGAGGCGCACGCCTTCTGCAACACGGCGTTCCTCGCGCGGGACGCCGGCCGGCCACGCGAGGCGGTACGCGCCGCCCAGGCCGCGCAACGCGTCGGGCGCTCCCTGGGTTCCGCCCGGCTGATGTCGCTGCTCGCGCTGCGCGAGGCGGGCGGCTGGGCCGGGCTGGCCGACCGCACCGGCTGCGAACAGGCCCTGGCCCGCGCCCAGGCCCTCTACGAGCGAGGCCACTCGGACGCCGACCCCGAGTGGATGAGCTTCTACGGCGAGGCCGAACTGGAGGGCCTGGAGGCGCAGTGCTGGTCGACGCTGGGCGACTGGAGCCGCGCGGCCCGGCACGCGCGTCGGGCGGCCCAGCTCCAGGACCCGCACTTCACCCGGAACATCGCCCTGTACACGGCGGAACTGGCGGACGACCTCGCGCGCGGGGGCCGCCCCGACGAGGCCGCCGCGGCCGGCATGAAGGTGCTGGACCTGCTGGACGAGGTGCAGTCGTCACGCGTCCAGACGATGCTGGCGGGCACCGCGAGAGTGCTGCGGCCGCACCGGCGGGCATCGGGTGTGTCGGCGTTCCTGGAGAGGCACGGCTCGTTGCCGCGTACGGCGTGAGCGGGCGGCCGGTGTCAGAAAAGGTGCCCCAGGTCGTTCCAGCTCTCGATGGCCGGTTCGCCGTACGCCCAGCCGAGCACCGAAAGCGACGTCGGGTTCAGCCTCAGTCGCGCCGCGAAGTCCAGCGGAAGACCGAGCCAGCGTGCGCCGATGGACCGCAGGATGTGCCCGTGCGCGAACACCAGCACGTCCCGGTCCGTCTCCCGGGCCCACGCGACCACCTCGTCCGCCCGGGCCGTCACCTCGGCGAGCGGCTCGCCCTCGGGTACGCCGTCGCGCCAGATGAGCCAGCCGGGCCGCAGGGCCTGGAGCTCCTGCGGGGTCATGCCCTCGTAGGCGCCGTAGTCCCACTCCATGAGCGTGTCCCAGCTGCGCGCCCGGTCACCGAAGCCGGCGAGTTCGCAGGTCTCACGCGCGCGTGCCAGCGGGCTGGTGCGCACCTCGACCCCGTCGAGACCGTCGAACGGCGCCCGGTGCAGGCGCTCCCCGAGCAGCTTGGCGCCGCGCCGGCCCTCCTCCAGGAGCGGCACGTCGGTCCTGCCGGTGTGCTTGCCGGACAGCGACCACTGCGTCTGTCCGTGCCGGGCCAGCAGGATGCGCGGTGCCATGGAGAGACCTTTCCGGGGGAATGCGGAGGCGGAGTCCCTTCATCATCGCGCACCCTGTGCGGGGGCAACCCGGCGGGCGATCTCTGCGTCTTTGAAGGCCGGGGGCGCTCCACAGGGGCGCGTACATACGCCGTAAAGTGGCACGACCGGAAAGACACCACCGGGCGGGCGAGACGAAGGGGGAGGGCGATCGGATGCCGCAGACCGTGACACCAGGCATCGAGGCGGCCCGGGGCACCCGGCTGCGCTGGTGGACCGAGCTGCCGCTGATCCTCCTCGTGTACGCCTGCTACACGGCGGGGCGGCTGCTGGCGCGAGGCGATGTCAGCAGTGCCGTCGACCACGGTCTGACGATCCTGCGCGTCGAGAAGTTCCTGCGCATCAACGCCGAGCACCCCCTCAACCGGCTGTTCACACACGAGGCGTGGCTGGGCGTACCCGCCGACTTCTGGTACGCGTCGCTGCACTACCTGGTCACGCCCGCCGTCCTGATCTGGCTGTTCCGGTCGCACGCCGTGCGCTACCGCGCGGCCCGCACCTGGCTGATGGCGTCCACCTTCATCGGCCTGATCGGCTTCATCCTGCTGCCGACCTGCCCGCCCCGCCTGCTCTCCGAGGGCCACGGTTTCGTGGACACGATGGCCCAGTACAGCTCGTACGGCTGGTGGGGCAGCGAGGCGAGCGCCCCGCGCGGCCTCGGCGGTATGACCAACCAGTACGCCGCCATGCCGAGCCTGCACGTGGGTTGGGCGCTGTGGTGCGGAGTGATGCTGTGGCGTTACGGCAGGACGCGTACCGCGAAGACCGCCGCTGTCGTCTACCCGCTGGTGACGACGATCGTGGTGATGGGCACCGCGAACCACTACTTCCTGGACGCGGTCGCGGGCGCGGCGGTGATGGGCGCCGGGCTGCTTCTCACGCCGTACGTCTCGCGGGCCGCGGGGGGTGCGGGGACGCGGCTGCGGGCCCGGTTCGCGGTCGTCACGGGGGACGCTCCCGGCGCACATGCCTCAATTGTCAGTGCCGGATGCCAGACTTCCGCGGGTGAGCACATTCCACGGCAGCGCGAGTCCCCATTCGCCGGCGGAGCCGAGCCGAGTGCCTCCCCCACGGACGCGGGAGACAGCGCTCCGGCGCCGGCTCGCTGAGCTGCGCGGTCCCGACGTCCCGGCGAAGGCGCTGGACGCGCGCGCCCTGGCGGCGCTCGCCGCCAACCCCGGGTGCGAGCGGCGCGCGATTCTCGACGGCGCCGGGGTGAACAAGACGGCGCTGGCGAGCGCGTTGGGCGCCCCGTCGGCCTTCGGGCAGTCGCAGTTCGCCCTGACCCGGGGCAACGCCTTCGAGGCCCGGGTCAAGTCGGACGGCGGCGCGGAGCTGCTGCGGCTGGTGCACGAGAAGCTGGACCGGGCGGCCGAGCCGCCGTCGCACGCCCAGGTGCCCGAACTCACCGCGATCGGCCCCGAAGGGCGCACCGCGCGCACGGCCCTCGCCCTGCGCGAGGCGACCACGGCCGAGGGCTGGACCCTGCTCGACCACCCGATGCTGGCGCTCGACGTCGCCGGTTCGCCCGCCTTCCTGGAGCCGGACGCGGTGGTCGTGCACCCCGACGGCAGCTGGACGGTCGTGGAGATCAAGTCCTTCCCGATGCTGGACGGCTCCGCGGACCCGGCGAAGGTCGGCGCGGCGGCCCGGCAGTCCGCGGTGTACGTGCTGGCGTTGGAGGAGGTCGCCGCCCGCCTGGATCCTCCGCCGCGAGTGCGTCACCATGTGCTGCTGGTCTGCCCGAAGGACTTCTCCAACCTGGCCACCGCGTCCGCCGTCGACATCCGCAAGCAGCGCGCGGTGACCGCCCGCCAGCTGGCCCGGCTGACCCGCCTCCAGGACATCGCCGACGCCCTCCCCGAGGGCACCAGCTTCGCCCCCGAGTTGCCGCCCGAGGAGCTCACGGCGGCCGTCGAGGCGGTCCCGGCGACGTACGCACCCGAGTGCCTGTCGGCCTGCGAGCTGGCCTTCCACTGCCGCGAGCGGTCCCGCACCGCGGGCGCGGTGACCTCCCTGGGCCGCTCGGTCCGCGCCGAACTGGGCGGCCTCACCACCGTCGAGGACGTCCTGGCGGCGGCCCGCGGGGAGGCCGGGGACCCGGACGACCCGGCGGTGGCGGCGCTCAGAAGGGCGGCCGAACTGCGGGCCGAAGCACTGGGCAGCCGTCAGGGGGCGGCATGTCACTGATCGCCACCCTGGCCCGCCTCGAAGCCGTCAGCACCGGCCGCGCCCAGCCCGCCGCGACCGTCCGGCACCGGCGGCTGTCCGAGCGGCCGCTCGTCTTCGTGCCTCTCACCACCGCCGGTGAGGCCGGCGCGCCGCTCGGCGCGCTGGTGGGCACCGACCGGGACGCCCCGCGACTACTGGTCGTACCGCAGCCCCGGGACCGCGACCTCAGGTTCGTGTTCCTCGCCGAACTGGCCGACGTCGTCCTGCCGTACATCGACACGTACGCCGAGTCCGTGGAGGCCGCCGAACGCACCGAGGCGGACCCGGAGACCGGCAAGCGGGTCAAGGTCGAGGTGGACCTGTGCACGGACGCCCCGCAGCTGATCGTGCCCAGCCGCGCGGGAGTCGAGTTCGTCCGGCTGCTCGGGCGCTCCATGCGCTTCAGGCGTACGGCGGAACAGGACCCGGAGACGCCTTACCCCGCGCCGCCCCGACTGCCCTTGCTCGGCCGGTGGCTGACCCACTTCGGGGAGCGCGCCCGGGTGCCCGGCTCCTCGCTGCTGCTCGCCATGACGGACGTACTGGCCCGGCACTGGTCGACGGGCCAGTCCACCCTGGAGGACCAGCACCTGGGCGCGCTGCTCTCCTGGATCGACCCGCCCGAGGGCACCCTGGGCGCCGACGCCGCCCTTCGGGCCGAACTCCACCGGGACGCGCAGGGCCAGCTGGTGTGCCCGCCCGCCGGCCCGGCCACCGACCCGGCGTTCGACAACACGCTGCTCGCCCCCGCCCTCGAGCGCTACGACCGTGCCCGCACCGCCCTCGCCGCCGCCGAGGACGGCCTGCAGGCCGACGACCGGCTCGGCATCCTCACCGCCGCCGAGCGCGAGCTGCGCACCCTGGTCGAGAGCCGGACGCGCCCCACCTGGGACGCGATGTGGCGGGGCCTGGACCTGCTGCGGGCGCTGCCGGAGGGCGCGCACGTCGAGGAGCGGTGGACCCGTGACCGCTGGTCGTTCACCGCCCACCGCGACCGTGTACTGGCCGGCGAGCCCCCGCAGCCGCGCCGCGACGACGCGGTCACCGCCGCGAACAAACTCGCCGCGCGGGAGCGTGAGCAGGCCCGTCTGGACGCCCAGGAGTCCCTGGACGACCCGCTGGTGATGGCCGGGCGGCGGCTGACCGGGGAGGCGTTCGCGGGCGAGGTCACGGATGTCGTCATGGCGTACAGCGAGGGCAAGCGGCCCAGCCCCCGCCCGCTGGTCACGGTCCGCACCGACGACCGGCCGCACCTGGCCGAGCGGGCCAGGGTGTACCGCGCGCTGGGCGGCAAGCCGCAGGCGGCGGAGTTCGTCGGGCAGGAGGACGAGGGAGTCCTGGTCCTGCGGATCGTCGACAAGATGGGCCGCGGCAAGGAGCCCGAACCCGGATCCGTGCCGGAGAAGGGCGACCTGCTCTGCTTCACCCTCTTCGAGCACGAGCAGCGCGGCGGGGCGAAGCTGCCCGACCCGGAGGACACCCCGTGGACGCACGGCGGACCGCCGGGCGAGGCGACGGTTCCCGATCCCGACCCCGTGACCCAGGAGGACGTCCTTTGAACCCTCGGGACTTCGACCCCGGCGCCCTGGCGGCCCGCGCCACCGGGGCGATCCTCCACGACACCCTGCACGGCACCGACCGCGGTGTCGTCGTCGACTCCCCGCCGGGCGCCGGAAAGTCCACCCTCGTCGTCCGCGCCGCGCTCGAACTGGCCGACGCCGGACGGCCGTTGATGGTCGTCGCGCAGACCAACGCCCAGGTCGACGACCTGGTGCTGCGGCTCGCCGAGAAGAACCCCGACCTGCCGGTGGGCCGGCTGCACAGCAGCGACAGCGACCCGTACGACAAGGCGCTGGACGACCTGCCAGGCGTACGGAAGTCGTCGAAGGCGGGCGATCTCGGCGGGCTGGCGGTGGTGATCTCGACGGCCGCCAAGTGGGGGCATGTGAAGGTCGACGAGCCATGGCGGCACGCGATCGTCGACGAGGCCTACCAGATGCGTTCGGACGCGCTGCTCGCCGTGGCGGGTCTCTTCGAGCGGGCGCTGTTCGTGGGCGACCCGGGCCAGCTGGACCCGTTCGCGATCGTCGGCAGCGAGCAGTGGGCGGGCCTGTCGTACGACCCCTCGGCCTCCGCCGTGACGACCCTGCTCGCGCACAACCCCGAGCTGCCGCAGCACCGGCTGCCGGTGTCCTGGCGGCTCCCGGCGTCGGCGGCGCCCCTGGTCTCCGACGCGTTCTATCCCTACACCCCCTTCCGCAGCGGCACGGACCACGACGACCGCCGTCTCGCCTTCGCGGTCCCCTCCGACGGGTCGGGTCCCGACAGGGTGATCGACGAGGCCGCGGAGTCGGGCTGGGGTCTGCTGGAGCTGCCCGCGCGGCACACTCCGCGGACGGACCCCGAGGCGGTCCGGGCCGTGGCGGCGGTCGTACGCCGGCTGCTGGACCGGGGCGGTGCGGCCACGTCGGAGCGCGGGCCCGACCCCACGCCCCTGACCGCCGACCGGATCGCCGTCGGCACGGCCCACCGCGACCAGGCGGCAGCGGTCCGCGCGGCGCTCGCCGACCTGGGCGCCACGGACGTCACCGTCGACACGGCGAACCGTCTCCAGGGCCGCGAGTTCGACGTCACCGTCGTCCTCCACCCGCTCTCCGGCCGCCCCGACGCCACCGCGTTCCACCTGGAAACCGGCCGCCTGTGCGTACTGGCCTCCCGCCACCGGCACGCCTGCATCGTGGTCTGCCGTGCAGGCGTCACCGACCTCCTGGACGACTACCCCTCGACGGAGCCTGTCCAGCTGGGCACGGTGGTGAAATTCCCGGACGGCTGGGAGGCGAACCACGCGGTACTCGCACACCTGGCCGAACACCGGGTGCCCTGGAGACCGTGACCCGCACACCGTCCACCCGGCCGACGCCGACTGTCCCCAGCCCTCCCTCGAGACCCTGACCGGTGGGCGGGCCGGTCTACGGGGAGCGTCGTGTGGGTCGGCGGGCTTGATGTCTCCGGAGTGGGCAAGGGCACGGTCGGGGGTACTCGGCCTACTTGCGCGGGCGCGGGAGAATGGACGGTGGCCCGAGCCGAGACGAGATCTTTCGTGACCTACGAGGAGGAGAAGACATGGCGGAGCCCACGCCGCGTCGGAACGAACCGCGGCTGCGCCCCGCGCCCCTGCTCTTCGAGCCCGCGCAGGCCGCCGCCGATCCGGAGCACTTCTTCGACCTGGAGTCGATCGACGACCCCCGCGCGCTGCTGGCCCGTGCGACGGAGCTGACGCACGCGTTCCGGGCGGCGACCGACCGTGCAATGGAGTTCCAGGCGATCGCGGCGGCCCAGTTGGCCGACCCTCGCCGTTTCGACCGGCTGACCCCGGCGGACATCGCCGCGCGGGCCGAGTGGACCGAGGACTACGCGAAGAAGATGGTGGAGTTCGGGCGCGGTTTGATGCGGGGCGGCGTCGACGGCCGGGGGCCCGCCGACCCGGCGTGAGAGACCCCCACCGCGGGACACCTACGGGCATATGCCAGACGGGCAAGATGCGGGCAAGATACTCCCTCGCCGCCCGCCTGTCCCGATTTCCGGCAACCCTCAGGAATCGCATCCTCACGCCCGGTAGATGTATCCGACATGAGCAGCACACGCGAGCAGCCCATCTCCGCCCACTCCGACGTCTCGGGAGTCACCCCGGACGGCGCCGCCTGGCTCGCCTCCGCGGGAACGTACCCGCGCAGCACCCTGGCGCTCTGGGAGGAGCGGCCGGACGCGCCGGTCGTACTGCCCTGCGGCTCCACCTTCGACGTGGTCGGCGCGCCCGCCGTCTTCGGGCGTCGCATGGTGGACCGGCTGTGGGCGGAGGGGCCGGGATCAGGGCCGGTCGCGGCGTTCCGGGGCCGGATGCTGCTGTTCGCCGCGCCCGGCACGGCCCAGCGGCTGCCCTCGCTGCTGCACTGGGAGGAGTTCGGCCGCACCGGAGCCATCCCGCCGCTCTTGTGCCACGGCACCGGCGACGCGGTGACCGTCCCCGCCCCGATGGCCGCCGGCGGCGGTTCCCCGGGCCGCCCCGACTCGCGCTGGCTGGTCGCCCCGGACACCCGTCGCCCCTGGCTGCCGGGCCCGGAAATCCTGCTCTGGGCGGCCGTCAGGGCGGCCCGTGCGGCCGTACGGATATCGATTTTTCCTCCCGCCGACCTGGGTGCTAAGGTCTACGACGTCAGCAGGCGCCGCTAGCTCAGTTGGTTAGAGCAGCTGACTCTTAATCAGCGGGTCCGGGGTTCGAGTCCCTGGCGGCGCACGTTGGACGATGGCGAGGCACAGTGTTCGCGGAAACGCGAACCGGCCTCGCCATCGTTGTGTCCGCGCGACGTCGACGCGCACTGTGACGCGCGCTGTGACGCGCACTGCGGGGGGCAGCGGTCAGCCGACCGTGATCTTCACCGTCCACGCCCCCGAGGCCGTCCGCCCCTCCGCCGCCACCCGGACGTTCTCGCCGGGCACCCTGAAGCTCTCGCCGAGGGAGACCGGGGCGTCCGCGAGGGGCGGGTAGACGGAGTTCTCCCAGCAGGCGTCGGTGCGCGGATGGGCGTCGATCACCTCGACCGGTCCACGGCCGGACTCCGCCGTGCCGCTCACCCGGTAGACGAGGACGCCCGGCCGGCAGGCCGTCGTGTCGTTGCCCACCGGCTCCCGCGCCTCGAAGGCGAGCGCGCTGTCGACGCCGGTACGGACGACCGCGAGCTTGGTCCCGTTGCCCATCCCGAAGGCGGGCGCCCCGGCGGTGCCCACGGCCGGCACCCCGGGGCCCGCGTCGAGCGGCTCCAACGTCAGCCGCGTCGGCCCGCTCCGCTGTACGCACTTCACCTGCCTCGGCTCCAGCCAGCCGAGTTTCCACTTGTGCCAGCCGAACAGATCCGGCGCCAGCCCGAACTGGCTGCCCATCAGATCCCAGTCGCCGACGAAGGTGTCCCAGTCGCCCTTGCCGTCCACCGGCCGGTGGTAGAGGTCCGGCAGGTCGAATACGTGCCCGGTCTCATGGGCCAGAACCAGCCGGTCCGGCGGGTGCTGCTCGAACACCGTCACGACCCGCCGGATGTCCTTCCCGTCGGCCCGCAGCGGGGTGTCCAGGTTCACCACCTTCGTCGCGTCCGAGTCCACGCCGGGCGCCTCCGGATCGGCGACGAAGTAGACGACGTCGTAGCGCGAGAAGTCGACCTGCCCGTCGGCCGCGGCGAGCGCGTCATGCAGGTAGGCGGCCCGGTGCGGGGCACTCCAGTCGCGCCGCATGACGTACGACGTCGACGGCCGCGGCATCCGGATCCAGTGCCGCAGCGGGTGCGGGCGCAGGGTGAACCGGCCGTATGAGGCGCGCTGGAAGAAGCGACTGGTGGCCGGGAAGTGGTCGGCGGCGAGCTGGGCCGGGGTGGTCAGCGGGGCCGAGTCCGGGAAGGACAGGAAGACCATCACCGCGTCCAGCCCGCGGGTCGGACGCGGATAGGCGGCGTTCCAGGTGTCCACGCCCTCCGAGTGGTGGGCCTCGGTGCGCTGGAGGGCACAGGGTGCCGCCGAGAACGGTTCGGCGACCGAGGGGCCGGTGACCAGGGAGGTCGCCGCGAGGGCCGACAGGGTGGTGAACACGGCCGCGGTACTGCGCAGTCGGGGGCGCGGAAACGGACGCGGCACAGGGACCTCCGGAAGCGGTTCACAGGACACCGCATCCAGATTGTGTGCATTAGTCGTACAAAGCCCTGTTTATCTGCACCAGACGAGTGAGAAGGCCGAAGGGTCGTCAGATGTGACGCCCCGGAACCGCTCACGGAACGTCACAACTGGTCAGGCGCCTGAAGAAGCCGTCCAAGGTCCGAGCAGAAACGATCTGTCAGAAGGGCCGGTTGGTCCGGGAGACTGGATAGTGGCTGGAAGGCCCTTGGGGCAGCCTCTATGATCGGCACACTTTCCTGCCGGACAGCGATCGAGTGCACTGCGGGAGCGAGCGGTGAGCGGAACGTCCGAAGGGCCGACGCCCGCGGCAGACCTCGACCGGTCAGCCGTCACAGAGAGTGATGCCATCGCGGCTCCCGGTGCCGCGCCCCAGCCCTACCGCTCGGTGTTCACGGCCGCTCCGCTGGCGATGGCCGTCGTGGACCGCGAGGGCCTGGTCGTCAGCGCCAACACCACGCTGGGCGAACTGCTCGGCAGCCCGCCGGACGAGCTGACCGGGCGGATCGCCGCCGACCTGGTGGACCTGGCCTCCGACGCGCGGACCTGGCACGCCTATCGGGAGGTTCTGCGCGGCCGGCAGGCCAGGCTGCGCTGCGCCCGTCGGCTCAAGCACCCCGACGGCCAGTCCCTGTGGGCACAGGTCACGGTCGCGCCCCTTGCGGGAGAGGGGCCCGGCGCGGTCCTGCTGTCCATCACCGACATCACCGCCCGCCGTGAACTCCAGGCGCGGCTCAGGCACTTGCAGATGCACGACCCGGTAACCCGGCTGCCCAACCGCACCCTGTTCTTCGAACGGCTTTCGGCCGCGCTGGAGGCGGAGTCGTACGAGCAGTGCGGCACCGGCCGGATCGGCCTGTGCTACCTGGACCTCGACGGCTTCAAGGCCGTCAACGACACCCTCGGCCACCGGATCGGTGACCGGCTGCTGGCCGCCGTCGCCGACCGTCTCACCCGCTGCGCCGACGAGGCCGGCCTCGGACGGGTCAGCGCGCCGCTGGTGGCCCGGCTCGGCGGCGACGAGTTCGCGCTTCTCGTCGAGGACTCCACCGGCACCGAACAGGTCGCCGATCTCGCCGAGGCCGTACTGACCGCGGTCCAGGCGCCCTTCGACATCTCCGGGCAACGGCTGTCGGTGTCGGCCTCGATCGGCGTGGTGGAACGACGGGCTGCGGGCACCAGCGCGACCGGGCTCATGCAGGCCGCCGACACCACGCTGTACTGGGCCAAGGCCGACGGCAAGGCCCGCTGGACCCTCTTCGACCCGGAGCGCAACGCCCATCGCATGACCCGGCAGGCCCTCGCCTCCACCCTGCGCCCGGCGATCGAACGCGGCGAGTTCGTGCTGGAGTACCAGCCGTTGGTGGGGATGGAGGACGGCCGGCTGCGGGGCGTCGAGGCCCTGGTGCGCTGGAACCACCCGCAGTTCGGCATGCTGACGCCGAATCGGTTCATCGGACTGGCCGAGGAGGACGGCTCGATCGTGCAGCTCGGCCGCTGGGTGCTGGCCACGGCCTGCCGTCAGGCGCGGCGTTGGCAGTTGGACCATCCGGACGAGCCGCCGGTCTTCGTGAGCGTGAACGTGGCGGTCCGTCAGGTCTGGGACTCCGACCTGGTCGCGGACGTGGCCGAGATCCTCGCGGAGACGGAGCTGGCACCGCACCTGCTCCAACTGGAGCTCACGGAGTCCGCGGTGATGGGCTCGGCGGGCCGGCCGCTCCAGGCGCTCCAAGCCCTCAGCGACATGGGCGTGCACATCGCCATCGACGACTTCGGCACGGGCTACTCGAACCTGGCGTACCTCAGCCGGCTGCCGGTGTCGGTGCTGAAGCTGGACGGTTCGTTCGTACGGGGCTTCCAGTACGAGGGGGAGGGCGTCCCGCCGAACCCGGCCGACGAGGTCGTCGTCGAGGCGATGATCCAGCTCGCCCACCGGCTGGGGCTGACGGTCACCGCGGAGTGCGTGGAGACGTCCGCGCAGGCCGCGCGGCTGCGGCGGATCGGCTGCGACACCGGCCAGGGGTGGCTGTACTCACGGCCGGTGCCGCCGGATCGTATCTCCGGATTGCTGGATGTACGGGTGTGACGCCTGCGGGTGTGAGGTGTGCGGGTGTGCGGCGCGGGCTCAGGCGGTCGGGAGTCCGTAGGCGTCCGCGATGAGTTCGTAGGAGCGCAGGCGTACGTCGCCGCTGTGGGCGTTGCCCGTGATCATCAGCTCGTCGGCGCCGGTGCGCTTGTGGAGGTCGTCGAGGCCGGAGCGGACCTCGTCGGGGGTGCCGTGGATGACGTTGGCGTTCCAGGAGTCGACGAACTCGCGCTCCATCGGGCTGAACGCGTAGGCCTCGGCCTCTTCGGGGGTGGGGACGAGTCCTGGGCGGCCGGTGCGCAGCCGCACCATGTTCAGGGCGGCGGCCAGGACCTGCCGACGGGCTTCCTTCTCGTCCTCGGTGGCGAGGGCGGAGACACCGATGAGGGCGTACGGCTGGTCCAGGACGGCGGACGGCTGGAAGGCCTCGCGGTACAGGTCCAGGGCCGGGACGGTGTTCTGGGCCGAGAAGTGGTGCGCGAAGGCGAAGGGCAGGCCGAGCTCGCCGGCCAGGCGGGCGCTGAAGCCGGAGGAGCCGAGGAGCCAGACGGGCGGGCGGTGCGGGGACTGGACGCCGCCCGGGGAGGTCGCCTGAACCGGGCCGGGGACGGCGTGGATACGGCGGTAGCGGTGGCCGTCCGGGAAGTCGTCGTCGAGGAAGCGGATGAGCTCCGCGAGCTGCTGGGGGAAGTCGTCGGCGCCCTCGTTGAGCCGGTCGGTGCGGCGGAGGGCGGCGGCGGTGGCGCCGTCCGTGCCCGGGGCGCGGCCGAGGCCGAGGTCCACGCGGCCCGGGGCCATCGCCTCGAGTGTGCCGAACTGTTCCGCGATCACCAGCGGGGCGTGGTTGGGGAGCATCACGCCGCCCGAGCCGAGGCGGATGCGGGTGGTGTGGGCGGCGAGGTGGGCGAGGATCACGGCGGGGGAGCTGGACGCCACGCCCGGCATGGAGTGGTGTTCGGCGACCCAGTAGCGATGGAAGTGGCGGGACTCCGCGAGCTTGGCTATCTCGACGCTGGTGCGCAGGGCGTCGGTGGCGGTGCGGCCGGCGCCGACGGTGACCAGGTCCAGGACGGAGAGCGGGGTGGGGGCGGTGCCGTGTGTTTTTCCCCGGGTCTCGTCTGCCGTTGCGGTCACGGGGGTGCCTCCTGGGTTGGGCCGGTGCGGTGTCCTCCGGAGGTAACAGGAGGGGGTCTCCGGTTATTCCGGCCCGGGGGGCGGCTCGGGGTGGGTGGGGGTGGGCGTCGGGGGGGGGGGGGGGGCGCCCCCGCGGGCCGGCCCCCCCCCCCCCCCCCCCCCCCCCCCCCCCCCCCGCCGGGGGGGGGGGGGGGGGGGGGGGGGGGGGGGCCCCGCCCGGGGGCTTCGCCCCAGACCCCGGGTTCTCGCCCACCCACACTCCGCCCGTCTCGGTTTCTCGAGAAGCCGGGCTTGAAAAGATCTGGGGCTTCGCCCCAGACCCCCGGTCTCGCCCAGCCGCACTCCCCGCGTTACGCCTGGACGATGGGTTCCCTGGTGAACAGGGCTCCCAAGGATGGGGCGTTCACCCTGCGGTCTGCCAGCCTGAGGGCTTCCCAGACCGTTACCTGGTTGGCTGTGAGGACGGGCTTGCCCAGTTCTTTCTCCAGGGCCGGGATGTGGGCCGCCGTGTGCAGGGCCGTGTCGGGGAGGAGGAGGGCCTCGGCGTCCGCCGCGTCGGCCTCGCGGGCCAGGGCGAACACCTCGGCCTCTCCCCACGTCCCGACCTCCGCCGCCGTGATGATTCCGGAGCCGCGGACCCCGGTGACCTCCACGCCGGCCGCGCGCAGGAACTGCGCGAAGAGGTCCGCCACGTCGTCCGGATAGGTCGCGCCGACGGCCACCCGGCCCACTCCGAGCTCCCGAACGGCGTGCACGAAGGCGAAGGAGGTGGAGGAGGCCGGCATGCCGGCGGTGCGAGCGAGGGTGCGTACCTGCTCATGGGCGCCCTCCCAGCCGTAGACGAAACTGCCGCTCGTGCACGCCCACACCACCGACTCGGCGCCGCCCAGGCGCAGCTCCTCGACACCCGCCGCGAGCCGGCCGGCGGAACCCATTTCGAGTAGGGCGTCGACCCGGTGCGCGTCCTCGCCGATGTCGGTGTGCACCAGGTCCAGGCGGATGTCACTGCCGAGCAACTGTTCGATGCGCGGATAGTCGTCCTCCGCGGAGTGGCCCGGATAGAGGAATCCCAGTGCTGTCATGTCCAGCCTTCCTGCTGCTGTTCTTCGTCCGGCAGTCGCGGGACGTCCGGTAGCCCCGGTACGTCCGGCAGTACGGGACCGAGCCGGGCCGCCGGATCGATCAGCGCCTGGTACGGTCCCACGGCTCGGGTACCCAGACGGCGCAACGCAGCCCACATCGTCACCTGGTTGGCCGAGATCACCGGGATCCGCAGCTCCGCCTCCAGCTGGGGGATCACGTCGTAGGTCGGGAGATTGGTGCAGCTGATGAACAGCGCCTCGGCCCCGCCGAGCCCGGCCCCGCGGGCCATGTCCGCCACATCCCGGTACGGAACCTTCCAGATGTGCCTGGTCAGGCCCATGTACGCGCAGCCGGTCACGGTGACGCCCGCCTCGGCCACGTACTCCTCCAGCGCGCGGGTGACGGACACCGTGTAGGGCGTGACCAGCGCGACCCGGCGTACGCCGAGCTCCACGAGCGCCTCCAACAGCGCCCCGGACGTCGTCACCGAGGGCAGCGCGCCCGCCCGGGTCATCGCCTCGCACATCGCGCGTTCCCCGGGGATCCCGCCGACGAAACTGCCGGACGTGCAGGCGTAGGCCACGACCTCGGGTGAGATGGCGGTCAGCGTGCGCACCGCCTCGTGCAGGGTCTCGTGCTCGCTGACCAGGCGAGCGAGGTCGAGGCTGACCTCGACCGGGACGTAGGGCGTTCGGGTCAGATGGAGGGAGACCTCGTCGGGCACCCAGCGCCACAGCTCGCGGTCGAGGGCGAAATCGAACGGGGCGACGACCCCGACACCGCGCTGGGGGCGAGGACCCCCCAGAAACGAAACGTCCAATGCAGACACCGGCCTCACACTGAGGGACCAGAGGACAACGGACCGTACGCAAGCCCGTGTTGACGAAGGTAGGTTCGGGTGCGAGCGTGGTCAATCCGCCCTCGTGACCTTCACATCACGCCTCGGTCACCAGCCGGTGTCCGCCCACGTCAGACGGCTGCCACCCTCGAAGAATCGGTACATCGAATGGCTTCTTCCGCATGACCGCGCCCCCCTCCGGTCCCTCGTCGGTCCCCACCCTCCTGGTCCTGGACGCCGACCCGCCGAGCCCGCCGCCCCGCCTCGGCAGCCTCACCGGCCGGGCCCGCGTCGAGCACGCGGACGCCTCGACCCTCGCCGAACGGCTGCCGTCCGCCGATGTCCTGCTGGTGTGGAACTTCACCTCGCGCGCGGTCCGCGCGGCCTGGCCGGGCGAAGGCCCGCGACCACGCTGGGTACACACGGCGAGCGCGGGCGTGGACCATCTGATGTGCCCCGAACTCGCCGCCTCCGACACGGTGGTGACGAACGCTCGGGGTGTCTTCGACCAGCCGATCGCCGAGTACGTGGCCGCGCTGGTGCTGTCGATGGCCAAGGACCTGCCGCGGACCTGGGAGTTGCAGCAGCGCGGGACCTGGCGGCACCGCGAGTCTCAGCGGGTGACCGGCACGCGCGCGTGCGTCGTCGGCGCCGGGCCCATCGGGCGGGCGATCGTCGCCACGCTGGAGGCGCTCGGCGTCACGACCGCCCTCGTCGGCCGTACCCCGCGCACCGGCGTCCACGGCCCGGACGACCTGGACCGGCTGATGGCCCGCGCGGACTGGGTGATCGCGGCGGCGCCGCTCACGGAGCGGACGCACGGCATGTTCGACGCCCGCCGCTTCGGCCTGATGCAGCCCTCGGCCCGGTTCATCAACATCGGCCGGGGACCGCTGGTGGTCGAGGACGCGTTGGTCGAGGCACTGTCCAAGCACTGGATCGCGGGCGCCGCGCTGGACGTCTTCGAGCACGAACCCCTCGCTCCCGACAGCCCGTTGTGGCAGACCCCGAACCTGATCGTGTCCCCGCACATGAGCGGTGACACGGTCGGCTGGCGGGACGATCTGGGCAGCCAGTTCGTGGAGATGTACGGGCTCTGGGAGGCGGGTGGATCACTGCCTAACGTGGTGGACAAGCAGCGGGGGTATGTACCCGGACATTGACGTCCTACGGAGGGGCCCGGATGACGGAGCTCAGCGAACTGACCGCGGTACAACTCGTCGAGGGCTACCGCAAGGGCGACTTCAGCCCCGTGGAGGCGACCCGCGCGGCCTTGGAGCGCGCGGAGGCGATCCAGCCCGAGGTGAACGCGTTCACGCGGCTCACCGCGGACGAGGCGCTCGCGCAGGCGCGGGTGTCGGCCGACCGATGGCGACGCGGTGAGCCGGTCGGGCTGGTGGACGGCGTCCCGGTCACGGTGAAGGACATCCTGTTGCTGCGCGGCGCGCCGACGCTGAAGGGCTCCAAGGCACTCTCGGAGCAGGGGCCTTGGGACGAGGACGCGCCGTCCGTCGCCCGCCTGCGTGAGCACGGCGCGGTCTTCCTCGGCAAGACCACCACCCCGGAGTTCGGCTGGAAGGGCGTCACGGACTCCCCGCTGACCGGCGTGACCCGCAACCCGCACGATCCGACCCGCACCGCGGGCGGCTCCAGCGGCGGCGCGGCGGCGGCCGTGGCCCTCGGCGCGGGCCCCCTGGCCCTCGGCACCGACGGCGGCGGCAGTGTCCGTATCCCGGCCGCGTTCTGCGGGATCTTCGCCCTGAAGCCGACGTACGGCCGGGTGCCGCTGTATCCGGCGAGCGCCTTCGGCACCCTCGCCCATGTGGGCCCGATGACCCGGGACGCGGCGGACGCGGCCCTGCTCCTCGACGTGATCGGGGCCGCCGACTCCCGCGACTGGTCGGCGCTCGCCCCGGCGCCGGGCCCCTACTCGGCGGGACTGTCGGACGGGGTGCGAGGGCTCCGGGTCGCCTACTCACCGTCCCTCGGCGGCCAGGTCGCCGTACAGCCGGAGGTCGCGGCGGCGGTACGGCGGGGCGTGCAGCGGCTGGCGGAACTCGGCGCGTACGTCACCGAGGCCGACCCCGACTTCACCGACCCGGTCGACGCCTTCCACACCCTGTGGTTCAGCGGCGCGGCCCGCGTGACCCAGCACTTCGGGCCGCGGCAGCGGGAGTTGCTCGACCCGGGCCTGCGCGAGATCTGCGACCAGGGTGCCCGCTACAGCGCGCTCGACTACCTGGCCGCGGTGGATGTCCGCATGGAACTCGGGCGCCGCATGGGCCGCTTCCACGACTCCTACGACCTGCTGGTCACCCCGACCCTGCCGATCACGGCGTTCGAGGCGGGCGTCGAGGTACCGAAGGGTTCCGGCCACCACCGCTGGACGGGCTGGACCCCGTTCACGTACCCGTTCAACCTGACGCAGCAGCCGGCCGCCTCCGTCCCGGTGGGCACGGACGGCGACGGGCTGCCCGTCGGGCTCCAGCTGGTGGCCGCCCGCCACCGCGACGACCTGGTGCTCCGGGCGGCCCACGCGCTGTACGAGACGGGGGCCGCGTCGTACGTCAGGTGAGGGTCACGCCCGCCGGAAGCTGAGGGTCTCCCCCGCCGCCCCGGTCCGCCACAGGTCGTTGCAGGCGTCCGCCAACGCGGGCAGGCCCTCGGTGATCTGGCCCCAGACGATGCCCGGGACCCAGCCGACGTCTCCGTTGAGGAGCAGGTTGTTGCGTTCGTAGAAGAGGGCCAGGTCGACGACCGTGGTGCCGGGGCGGACCTCGCGGTCGTAGCCGTAGGCCTGGGTGCCGAGTTCCGCTCCCGCGAAGGAGAAATAGCACAGATCGCCCGGAATAGGGGTGATTGTCGGGTTCTCCAGCGGTGGTTCCGATGTCGCGAAAGGCGGGAACAGGGCGTAGATCTCATTACGGGCGTATTTGGCGTGGTAGACGTCTCCGGCGAGCGGAAGTGAATCCCAGACGGCCGCGCAGGTGATCGGCGCGCGATCGTCGAGCAGCTTTGCCGTGGCGGTGATTCCGCGCTTGACCAGGGAGACTTCGATGTATCGGTCAGCCATGCGTTCCATGGTCCACCCGCGGTCAAGGGGGCCTCGGCGACAACCGGGGCCAAAAGTGATCGGCATAACTCGAATGAAGTCGGGTAGCCGCGCGCCCATGGCTCGACCACACGCAAACCGATCAGGAACCGACAACGGATCCCACAGATTGCTCAGCCGCCGCTCCATGCTTGCCGGAGCTGTGTCGCTGGGCGCCGCGGGAAGTCTCGGGATGGTCGGCTGCAGCCGCGTTCCCGGTGAAGGGAAGGTACTGGGCGGCAGCCTGTTGGACACCCTGCGCGACCAGGGGTCGGTGAAGATCGGTATCGCCAGCGAGCCGCCCTTCGGTTACGTGGGGGACGACGGACAGGCCACCGGGGAAGCGCCGGCGATCGCGCGGGTGCTCTTCAAGAGGCTCGGCATCGACGAGGTCAAGCCGGTGCCGGTGGACTTCGGCGCCCTCATACCCGGACTGAAGGCCCGGCAGTTCGATGTGGTGTCCGCCGGGATGTACATCAATCCCCTCCGGTGCGAACAGGTGATGTTCGCCGACCCGGACTACCTCATGCTGGACGCCTTCATCGTCAAGAAGGGCAATCCGCACGGCATCAAGACCTATGCGGACGTCAAGAAGAAGGGCCTCAAGCTCGCCACCGGCAAGGCCTACGCCCAGATCGACTACGCCAAGGCCGCGGGTATCAGCAGTGTCCTGATCCTGCCGGACCAGGTGGCCGGCCTCGACGCGGTGGCCCAGGGACGAGTGGACGCCTTCGCGGGCACCCGCATCACGGTCAAGACGGCGGTGGTGGGTTCCGGACGCGTGTCGGCGACCGAGCCGTTCCAGCCCGTGATGGACGGCAAGCCCGCCTATGGCGCGGGCGGATTCGCCTTCCGGCTGTCCGAGAAGAACTTCCGTGACGAGTTCAACAAGGAACTGCTGAAGCTCAAGGCGAACGACTACAAGGAACTCCTCGAGATCGTCGGTCCCTTCGGCTTCTCCAAGGCCGACATGACGGACCTCACGGCGAAGGAGCTGTGCGGCTGATGATGAGTTCGGAGTTCTTCACCACCTGGTTCCTGCCGGGCATCTGGGTCACCATCCAGGTGACGGTGTACGCCGCGGCCCTCGGCGCGGCCATCTCGTTCGGGATCGGTCTCGCCCGCGGTTCGCAGTACTGGATCGTCCGCTTCGTCGCCGGGGCCTACTTCGAGATCTTCCGTGGCATGTCGGCGCTGGTACTGATGTTCTGGATGTTCTTCGCGCTGCCCCTCTTCGGCTGGCAGCTGGTGCCCATGTGGGCCGGCGTCAGCGCCCTGGGCCTGACCTACGGCGCCTACGGCTCCGAGGTCGTCCGCGGTTCCCTGGCCGCCGTCACCCCGGCGCAGAAGGAAGCGGGCATCGCCCTCAACTTCACCCGCTGGCAGCGGCTGCGCCTGATCGAACTGCCCCAGGCGTGGCCCGAGATGGTGCCGCCGTTCAACAACCTGCTGATCGAGTTGCTGAAGGGCACCGCCCTGGTCTCGGTCATCACGGTGGCCGACATGACGTTCGCCGGCAATCTGCTCCGGCTGGGCACCAACGAGACCACCCCGATCTACACCCTGCTGCTGGTCCTCTACTTCGTTCTCGCCTTCCTCATCACCCGCGGTATGCGGCTGGTGGAGCGCAGGGCGAAGGCCGGAATCGGGCAGCGGCCGGAGAAGACCGGCGGGATCACCAGGAAGCCCGGCGCCCGCGGCGAGAGCCTGCAGGCCGGTTCGCAGTCCGCAGGAGGTATGGGATGAGCTGGGACTGGAACGTCGTGGACGACTTCATGCCGCGGTTCTGGGACGGCGTACTCGTCACCCTGCAGGCCCTGGCCATCGGCACCCTGATCGCCTTCGCGCTGGGTCTGGTGTGGGCGCTGGCACAGCGGTCCACGCAGGTCTGGGTGCGCTGGCCGGTCGTCGCCGTCACGGAGTTCATCCGCAACACACCGCTGCTGGTGCAGCTGTTCTTCCTCTTCTACGTGGTGCCCAACTTCGGCCCGTCGATGTCGCCGCTCACCACCGGCATCGTCGGCCTCGGACTGCACTACTCCACCTACACCGCCGAGGTCTACCGCGCGGGCATCGACGGCGTCCCCGCCGGCCAGTGGGAGGCGGCCACGGCGCTGAGCCTGCCCAAGGCCCGCACCTGGCAGGCGGTGATCCTTCCGCAGGCGATCCGCCGCGTGGTCCCGCCGCTGGGCAACTACGTCGTCGCCATGCTCAAGGACTCGCCGATGATCGCGACCATCGGCGCCTTCGACATGCTCGGCGAGGCCCAGGCCTTCAGCAACGAGACCTTCACCACGGAGGCGCTCACCGTGGTGGGTGTGGCCTTCATCGTCATCGCCTACCCCGCCTCCCTCCTGATCCGAGCCCTGGAGCGACGCCTTGTCCGCTGACACCAATCCCGCAGAGAACACCGAAACACTCGCCAATCCGCCGGTGGACGGCAGCGAACTGATCCGGCTGGAGCAGGTCACCAAGCGGTTCGGGAGCAACACCGTCCTCGACCGGCTGGACTTCTCCGTGGACTCCGGCAAGCACGTCACGCTGATCGGGCCGTCCGGCTCCGGCAAGACGACCATCCTGCGGCTGCTGATGACACTGACCAAGCCCGACGAGGGCACGATCACCGTCGACGGGGAGCGGCTGTTCCCGGCCCCCGAGAAGCAGGTCCGCGAGGTCCGCAAGAAGATCGGGATGGTGTTCCAGCAGTTCAACCTGTTCCCGAACATGACGGCCCTCAGGAACATCATGGAGGCCCCGGTCACCGTGCTCGGCCTGTCCAAGGACGAGGCGGAGGAGCGGGCCCGCGGACTGCTCGACCTGGTGGGCCTCGCAGACAAGTGCGACGCCCGGCCGACCCAGCTGTCCGGTGGCCAGCAGCAGCGGGTGGCGATAGCCCGGGCACTGGCCATGCGGCCGCAGATCCTGCTCCTGGACGAGGTGACCTCCGCGCTGGACCCGGAGCTGGTGGCCGGCGTCCTGGACGTACTGCGGGACATCGCCCGCACCACCGACATCACGATGCTCTGCGTGACCCACGAGATGAACTTCGCCCGGGACATCTCCGACCAGGTCCTGATGTTCGACTCGGGCCGGGTCATCGAGTCGGGTTCCCCGGAGAAGATCTTCAGCGAGCCCGAGCAGGACCGGACCCGGGAATTTCTCAGCGCCGTGCTGTGACCTACAAGAGGTGAACACGGTTCAACACCCGAGGTCCGGGCCTCGGGTCATTCCGTTGACATATGCCAGAGAGCCAGCGCCCCAGCTGAGAGCGATGCGGGGCGCTGGAATCTCGTCAACAACCGCTCGCCGCAAGCCATTTGCCGGTTATCGTGGACGGGATTCGCTGTCCGGATTACGGCCCAGCTGTAGAGCGACCGAGCGAGCGCAGGGGGAACACCGTGGCGCTGATGCACGAGCCGACCGCGCCGTACCACTCGACCCAGGACGCCCTGCGCATCCTGGAGACCGTGGCACGGCACCCCACCGGAATCACCGACAGCCGACTCGCCCGTCTGACCGGCCTCAACCCGGAGCGTCTGACCACGCTCCTGCGGATGCTGCGCCGCGAGGGGTACGTCGAGCAGATCACCGACGGGGCGTACGTCACCGGCGCCGCCCTCACCCGCCTCGGCTCCGCCCAGGATCGTGACCAGGCCCTGCGCGAGAGGCTCCAGCTCGCCCTGGACCGGCTGCGCGACTCGGTCGGCGCCGCCGTCTACATCAGCCGGTACGTCGACGGCGAGATCAACGTCACGCAGTACGCCGCCGGTCCCACCACTCCCGCGGTACACGAGTGGGTCGATTTCCGCCACTCCGCCCACGCCACCGCGATCGGCAAGAGCCTCCTCGGCCAACTCGACCACAACGGCCGCCGCGACCATCTCTCCCGGCACAAGATGGCCCGCCTCACCTCGCGCACCATCACCAGCGACCGGCTGCTGCTCTCCCGTCTGGAGTCCCAGCCGCCGACCGTGCCCCACCTCGACCTCCAGGAGTACGCCGTCGGCACGGTGTGCGCGGCCGTCCCGATCACGGCCGGCTCCTCGGTGGGCTGCCTGGCGCTGTCCCTGCCGGTCGAGCACGCCCACCGCCTCCGCCAGGCCGCGGACCGACTGAACCGCGGGGCGGCTCCGGTGCTGCTGTCCCTGGCGATCTAGGGCCACCCTGAATCGTGGTCGGAAGCACCCCCGCGGACCAGGTAGTATTTTTCTGTCGCCAGCCGCCACGAGCGGTCAGGCGAGAGTCATGCGCCGCTAGCTCAGTTGGTTAGAGCAGCTGACTCTTAATCAGCGGGTCCGGGGTTCGAGTCCCTGGCGGCGCACGATGTCGATGGCGAGGCGGTTCGCGGAAAGCGCGAACCGCCTCGCCATCGCTGTTTTGCGCGGCCGGCGCCGCGCGCGGCGCGCCTACCCGGTGAGCAGTTTTTCCCGCCCGTGCTGCCGGTACTCGGCGACGAGCCCGCCCTTGTCCTCGTCGGTCAGCCGCCGGTACCCGTCTTCGCCCGGCGGTCGCCACCACACGGGATCAGCGCAGGCGAAGCCCGCTGTCCGCAGCGCCGCCCGGTGGATCTTGTTCGTGGCGGTGACCGGCATCCGCTCGACCACCCGCACGAACCGGGGCGCCATCTTCGTCCCCAGGTCCGGCTGGGCGAGCAGGAACGCGGCGAAGGCCCGCGCCTCGAAGTCCCCGGCGACCGCCGCCATCACCTGGTCCCCGGTCACCGGGTCCGGCACCGCGTACACGGCGACGGCGACCGCGCCCTCGTACCGGGCGAGGATGTTCTCGATCATCGCGGCGGCCAGGTTCTCGCCGTCGACGCGCAGCCGGTCGTCGGCGCGGCCGGCGAAGTAGAGGAAGCCGTCCGCATCGCGGTAGAAGAGGTCGCCGGTCCAGTACCCGCCGTCGTGCCGCCGCTCGGCCTCCGCCGCCGGGTTGTGCCAGTAGCCCTCGAAGGGGTTGGGCCCCCGGTTGACCAGCTCCCCGATGGCCTCGCCCCCGTTCAGCAGCCGTCCGGCGGGGTCGAGGACGGCCGGCGGGCACTCCGTGTGCGTCTCCGGGTGGAGAACCACCAGACCGGGCGTCGCGGGACCGACCGCGCCGCGCGGTGTGCCGGGCCGCCACTGGATCGCCGCGCCGCCCTCCGAGGAGCCGTACCCCTCCACCAGCCGCACCCCGAACCGCCGCTCGAAAGCCGCCGCGTCCACGGCCCCCGCCTCCGTGCCGAAGCCCAGCCGCAGCGGGTTGTCCCGGTCGTCCGGCCGCTCCTCGGTGGCCAGGACGTACTGCACGGCACGGCCCACATACGTGAAGTACGTCGCCCGATACCGCCGTACGTCCGCCAGGAACCGCGACGCCGAGAACCGCCGCCGCAGCGCCACACCCGCCCCGGCCGCGAGAGCGGGCGCCCAGTCGGCGATCACCGCGTTGCCGTGGAACATCGGCATGCACACGTAGTGCACGTCGTCCGGGCGTACGGCGAACTGGTCCGCCAGCGAGCGGCCGGCCGCGGCCAGCCGGCCCTGGGAGCAGAGCGCGGCCTTGGGGGCGCCGGTGGAGCCCGAGGTGAAGTAGAGGAGGAGACGGTCGGCGGGGTCGACGCGGGACGGGTCCGGCCGGGCGTCCGCGTAGGGAGCGAGCAGGTCGTCGTACTCCGGCGAGTCCGTCACCAGCAGACGTACTCTCCCGGACCCGCAGGGCAGCTCCAGGCCGGTCAGCAGGGGCAGATGGGCGCGTTCGGTGACCAGGATCCGGCACTCGGTGTGCAGGATGTCGCGGGCCAGTTCGGGGCCCCGGCGGGTGGGGTTGACGCCCGCGACGGCCACCCGGGCGAGGGCGGCGGCGCTCAGCCACAGCGGGTACTCGGGGGTGTTGTCGAGCAGCACCCCGATGTGCGCCCCGGCCGGAAGCAGGTCGGCCAGCAGCGCGGCCCGGGCCGCCGCGCCCGCCGCCACCTCGTGGTGCGTGAGCACCCGCCCCTCGCACCAGAGGCCGGGACGGTGGTCGCCCCAGCGGTCGGCGACGAGGTCCGCGATCGTGTGCCGGTTACCGGACTCCATGGGGGCGCACGGTAGTTGACGTACCGTCAGATGTGGAGGCTAGGGCACGACTCCTTCCGCCACGTCGAACATCGTGTGGGCCACGACCATGAAGCCGACACAGAACGCGATCATCACCCCGAAGAACGCCAGCAGGCAGCCTGTACCCGCCGCCAGCTTCCCGGGCGCGGGCGCCTTGGCTGTGGCCCGCTCGGGACGGTCCGCCACGTAGTGCACCGTGACGATGTCGCCCTCTATGGTCGTCCCCGGTCCGCCCGTCTCGTCGAACCGGACCGTGCGGCCCTCTCGCGTGGCGAACTCGTAGACGTGGTGCAGCGTGGTGCGTACGGACGTCTCGCGGCCGCCGCTGGTCGTCGTGTACGCCCGCAGACAGCGCGCCTCGGCCGTCAGGCCACTGTTCCAGGCGCTGCTGACATCCCGGGCACGGCGGATCGTCGCGTACGCGGCGAAGGACACGATCCCGATCATGAGCAACGGCACGGCGTAGAAGAACGCTTCCATGATGTCCCCCGGTGTCCATGCGCCGTCACGTTCGACGGCGCACGGGGAACGTACCCGCGGGGGATGCCCGACCGCCTCAAGTAAGGCTCAGAGTTCCGGCATCCCCGCGCGAGGTCAGAACGTGACGTCCGAGCAGGCATAGAACGCGTTCGTCGTGTCCGCGACGGTCCAGACCGCGACGACGACATGGTGGCCGCTCAACCCGGACGGCAGTGTGCCGCTGTGGGAGAGCGTGGACGGGGGTCGCTGGCCGCCGTAGGGGACGGCCAGGAACGGGGTGAGGTTGAGGTCGGAACGGGCCAGGTTGTGGTTCTGGTTCCAGCCCGACTTGGTGACGTAGTACTTGAAGTCGGTCGTGGCGTGCATGGCCGTGAACTGCCAGCGGAACGTGTAGTTCTGACCACCCGTCACCCGGGTGATGGGCCAGGCGCCGCCCGACGGGGTCTTCGGGCTGTCGAGCTGCGCGAAGCGGGTGTTCGCGCCGGAGCAGATCCGGCCGTCGGCCGGTCCGGCGGCGGGGAAGCCCTTGAGGCCCTCGACGCTCTGCGGCTCCCACTGGATGTCGCCGCAGTTGGTCACGGAGCCGTTCTGACAGAGCTTCTGACGGCTGATGGGGAGGTCGGTGTAGCCGTGGCCGCTCGCACCCTGGGACGAGAGCACCAGTGCTCCGGTCGTCGCTAGGCCGAGCGCGGCGGCGTACCACTTGGTCTTTTTGCGCATGCTGCCGCTCCTGGAGAACGTGGGGGAAGTTCAGTGAGCTGTGCAGGTAGGTCTAGACCAAGTACCAGATTATTGCGGCTACTTGAACATGTCCAGACCAATCAGGAGGTTGCTTCCGCTCGCCCCGCGCAGAACGCCACCGTCAGGTCCTTGACCAGCGCCTTGCGTTCGTAGTCGTCCAGCTCCACCAGCCCCCGCATGGTCAGCCGGGTCACCGTGTCCTCCACCGAATCCACCACCGACGTGAGCGCGGTCGCCCGGTGCTGGGCGTCCAGCGCGGCGATCCGGCGGCGCTGCATCGCGTCGGCGACCTCGGGGGCGTACTCCACCAGCGACGGCCGCACCGAGAACACCTCGATCCCGACCGGTGCCGTGTCCCCCGCCACCAGCCGGGTCAGCGCCTCCCCGGCCGCGTCGACGCAGCCCCGGCCGGACCCGTGCGTCTCCACCGGCACCCGGGCCAGCGCCGCCTCCACGCACTCGCGCAGATACCTCTCGTGGTCCTCGACGCCCAGCGTGGCCCGCGCGGTGTCCCGCACCCGCCACACCACCAGCACCGCCACCCGCAGCGCGACCCCGCTCGCGTCGGCCGCGGGCATCTCGTCGCTGCGCCAGTGCCGCAGCCGTACGTCCACCCGGCGGCGCAGCAGCAGCGGGTTGACCCACATCAGGCCGGTGCGCCGGACCGTACCCCGGTAGCGGCCGAACAGGCCGAGCACCGAGGCCCGCCCGGTCCGGACCCGGGCCAGCCCGCCGAAGCCGAACAGCCCGAGCGCGCCCGCCCCCGCGTACGCCGCCCACTGCGCGGGACCGAGGCCCGCGCCCGTGTACGACGGCAGCCCGAGCGCCTGCACCGCGAGCGGCGGCAGCGCGCCCGCCCACCAGGTGGTGGCCAGGCCCCCGGCCACCCCGCAGGCTCCGGCGAACACGCCCACCGCCCCCGGCAGCACCCGCGCGGGCCGCTCCACCAGCGCGGGGTCGACCTGGGGGGCGTGGCGTGCCTTCTCGGGGGCGGGCCGGCGCAGCCTCGGCTGCTCCCCGGTCCCCTGCCGGCGCCCCACGACAGCGGGCCGCGGCGGCACCGACACCGGTTCGGGTTCGTCGCGGAACAGCAGGTGGACGGGGATCTCGGTGGTCGCCTCGTTCTGGATGAGCCGGACGGGGCGGGGCGGCCCCTCGGGTCCGGGAGTGTGTGAAGTGGTCGTACTCATGCGTGCCTCCAGCCTCCGCGCCAGATACGCCATGACAGTGCGTGGGTTGACCCATGCCGGTGCGTGGGTCTACGAGAAGAGCCGCCGCCAGGTCTCCGGCCCCGGGTAGCCGTCCGCCGCGCCGCCCCGCCATCCCTGCGCGCGCTGGAAGGCCTCGACGCCGCGCCGGTCCGCCTCGCTCCAGCGGGGCCCCGGCCCGGATGTGTAGTGCTTGCCGAATCCTTTCGTCGTCAGCTGTCGGCCCAGCCGGGTGACGTACTCGTTGTCCGCGCCCGGCCGGAACACCGCCCGCCCCGGGTAACCGGGCACACCGTGCGAGGCGGGTCCGGCCGGCGAGGAAGGCCGGGCGGGCGACGCGGCCGCGGGCGGGCCCGCCGTCCCGTTCGTGATGTCCCGGCCCGCACCCGTCACCAGCAGCTCCCAGGTCCGCGGGCCCGGCAGCCCGTCGGCGTCCTGGCCCCGCCGGCCCTGCGCCTCCTGGAACGCCTGGGTGGCCCTGCGGTCCGCGTCCGTCCAGCGGGGGCCGGGCCCGGAGCCGTAGAAGCGCGCGGCTCCGCGCCGCACCAGCATCCGGCCGAGTTGGGTGACGTACGCGTTGGTCGCCCCGTGACCGAAGTACGCCCGCCCCGGGTACGGCGTCCGCTCCGGCTCGGGCGCTCCAGGCTCGGGCGCTCCCGGCTTCTCGGTATCCGGCTCCACGGTGTCCGGCTTCGTCCCCGCCGTACCGCCCGCCAGCCCCTTGTAGCGGTAGGCGAGGTAGTGGTCGGAGTTGCTCCGGTAGGCGTACGGAGTGGACTGCTGTCGGGCGTACGGGCGGGTCTGCTCGTAGGCGATGTAGTAGGTGCGCGTGTAGTCGGTCCAGCCGCCGAAGGTCACGACGTGGGACCCCCGCTCGGGGTCGGCCGGGTTGTGGAAGAGCAGGATGTCGCCGGGCTGGAGGTCGTCCTTGGCGACCCGCACCCCGTACCGGTCGAGGCTGCCCGTCCACTCGCTCCCCGGCATGTTCCAGGTCATCGACACGAACCCCGGGCAGTCCCGCGCGGCCGGGTGACGGCCGACCCTGGACCCCGGCAGCACGCGCCGCCGGTGAACGCATCCGGGGCGGTCGCAGTCGCTCGCGGGATCGACTTCCTCGAAGACCGGAGCCGCCATGCGATTCCCCTCATACATCGGGCATACCTCGGGTTGAAATGTCCGCACCTGTGCACGTTCGTCAGTTTCTCAACTGTCTTCCCGACCCGCATGTTGATGGTCCGAATGATGTACGGCGGCCCGCCGGACGCCGGGGGCGGGCGGTCCGGAGCACCTCACCGCATCCGGTAAAGTTGTGCAGGTCAGCGGGCGCCGCTAGCTCAGTTGGTTAGAGCAGCTGACTCTTAATCAGCGGGTCCGGGGTTCGAGTCCCTGGCGGCGCACGATGTCGATGGCGAGGCGGGTTCGCGGAAAGCGCGAACGGCCTCGCCATCGTCGTTTCCCAGACGGATCCCGCGGGCCGGCCTCATTGAACTGGACGGGCTCCTCGACCGTATGGAACGGGAGGCCGCCGAGGGAGCCGGCCCCACCGAGACCGACCGCGCGTTTCACGCCACCCTCTGCCGGGTGCTGGACAAGGTGCTGCTGAGCGAGGTGCTGGAAGTGCTCCGGAACGCCTCCACCGCGTACGCACGGGCCTCGGAGGTGCACGGCAGGATCCGCAGGTCACCCGCGTGCCGCAAGGAAGCACTTCGGCAATATCCGCACCCACCTGTCCACAACGGTTCCACAAGGCCCCCACACAGACCACAATGAACGCGTATGACCGGTAAACACCGCGTTTCGCATCTTGCGATCATGATGAACACCGTAGAACCCTGGTTTTCAAGATGCTGCGGATACGCGGCAGTTGGGGGGTAAAAAGCCGGTTGCCGGTGCAGCGGGGAGAGGGGGCCCCGTTCAGGGAGCGATGCCGAGGGGGGCATCATGCAACCGGAAGGTCGCAGTTCTGTGTCCTAGATGTGGACGATGTGGTGACTGCGGCCCACCGCTGATACGACTGTGAAGGCCTAGGGGGGCCAGAGCAGCCGTAAAGACACGACTGACACGTGGTGACACACGTGTGGGGGGATGACTCATGACGTCGACGCCGACGGGCGCCCGGCAGAACTACGACCCGTCCCAGACCACCCAGCTCAGGGTGCCTTCACATCGGACCGGCGCGTTCCGCCGGATAAAGAAGACGCTGCCGAAGTACGACTACGAGCACTACAGCCGGCTGGCGGGTCCCCTCACCCAGCCCGACCCGACCAAGCCGTACAGAGTGCAGTACCGCTCCTTGATCTCGCAGGAACCGCACCGCATCAGGGTCGCGCTGATGCTGGCCGCCGCGCCGCTGCTCTCGCTGGTGCTGCTGGCCTGGCTGTTGCAGCCCGAGCACTGGACCGAG
The DNA here is from genome assembly GCF_040660135.1 of Streptomyces sp. NPDC050997. Classification (NCBI taxonomy): domain Bacteria; kingdom Bacillati; phylum Actinomycetota; class Actinomycetes; order Kitasatosporales; family Streptomycetaceae; genus Streptomyces; species Streptomyces sp. NPDC050997. The sequence continues at coordinate 202,011 of NZ_JBFAGK010000014.1, read as the reverse complement.
CGCGACTACCCGGCCTTCTCCTGGCTGCCGGCGCTCGACATCGTGATGCTCGTCGCGATCGGTCTGATCGAGTTCTTCCGCTGCATGAACGTGCTGTCGAACGCGCACGCCACCCTGGTCGCCCGCGACCCGGTCCCGGTGGTGCCCGAGACCGGCACCAGAGTCGCCTTCCTCACCTCCTTCGTGCCCGGCAAGGAGCCGCTGGACATGGTGACGAAGACCCTGGAAGCCGCGGTGCGGATCCGGCACCGCGGCCTCATGCATGTCTGGCTCCTGGACGAGGGCGACGATCCCGCGGTCAAGGCGGTGTGCGAGCGCCTGGGCGTGCACCACTTCTCCCGCAAGGGCGTCGCCAGGTGGAACCAGGCCAGCGGCCCGCACCGCGCCAAGACCAAGCACGGCAACTACAACGCCTGGCTGGACGCGCACGGCGACGAGTACGACTTCTTCGCCTCGGTCGACACCGACCATGTGCCGCTGCCCAACTACCTGGAGCGGATGCTCGGCTTCTTCCGCGACCCGAACATCGGCTTCGTCATCGGCCCGCAGGTCTACGGCAACTACGACAACTTCATCACCAAGGCCGCCGAGTCGCAGCAGTTCCTCTTCCACGCGCTGATCCAGCGCGCCGGGAACCGCTACGGCTCGCCGATGTTCGTGGGCACCTCCAACGCCGTACGCATCAAGGCGCTGAAGCAGATCGGCGGTCTGTACGACTCGATCACCGAGGACATGGCCACCGGCTTCGAGATCCACCGGCACAAGAACCCCGCGACGGGCAAGAAGTGGCGCTCGGTCTACACCCCGGACGTGCTCGCGGTCGGTGAGGGCCCCAGCGCCTGGACGGACTTCTTCACCCAGCAGATGCGCTGGTCCCGCGGCACGTACGAGACGATCCTCAAGCAGTACTGGAAGGGCTGGTACTCGCTGCCGCCGAGCAAGCTCTTCAACTACACGATGATGATCATCTTCTACCCGATGTCGGCCCTCAACTGGATCCTCGCGGCGATGAGTTGCGCGCTGTTCCTGGGCCTGGGCGCCTCGGGTGTGAACATCGACCCGACCGTGTGGCTGATGCTCTACGGCAACGCCTCTGCGCTGCAGATCGGCCTGTACATCTGGAACCGCCGGCACAACGTCTCCCCGCACGAGCCGGAGGGATCCGGCGGTGTGGCCGGCATGGTCATGTCCGCGCTGTCCGCGCCGCTCTACGCGAAGGCGCTGGTCGACACCGTCCTGCGCCGCAAGAGCAAGTTCGTGGTCACGCCCAAGGGCGATTCGGCGAGCCCCGACAGGTGGTTCGCGACCTTCCGGTACCACTGGTACTTCATCCTGATCTTCGGCGGGTCGATCACCGCCGGTTTCGTCTTCGGGCACTCGCACCCCGCGATGATCATCTGGGCGACCTTCGCCACGCTGATCACCGCGACGCCGATCTTCGCCTGGCGCCACCAGTTGCGGCAGGCCAAGAAGAAGCCCGCCGTGCCCGAGCAGGAGCCGCAGGACGCGGTTCCCGTCGCCCAGCCCGCGGCTCCCGCGGGCGCCTACGAGTCACAGCCGCTGCCCGTGCAGCGGACTGGGGCCCAGCACGCACCGCACGCACCGCATGTCCCGCATGCCCCGCAGCAGAAGCCGAGTTGGGCCGCCTCGAACGGCACGGGCGACCAGACCATGCAGATCGCCCTTGGTGGACTTGGGGGACGTAAGGAATGAACGACCGTGCAGGCCGCCGCCGGGCCCGTCGACTCGCGATCGGCACGGCGGTGGTGCTCGCGCTGGCCGGGATGAACGGGCCGTGGCTCTACCGCTTCAGCACCGAGAAATACCACCAGTACCAAATCAACAGACCGGAGTACAAAGCCGAGAACGGCAAGTGGGACATCATCGAGTTCCCCGAGAAGTACCGGCTGAACACCATCCACGCGGCGCTGCTGCGCACCGGAAAGGTGCTCCTCGTCGCGGGGTCGGGCAACAACCAGGACAACTTCGACGCCAAGAAGTTCGACACCCGGATCTGGGACCCCGTCAAGGGCACCATCAAGAACGTGCCGACGCCCAAGGACCTGTTCTGCACGGGCCACACCCAGCTCGCCAACGGCAATCTGCTGATCGCGGGCGGCACCAAGCGGTACGAGAAGCTGAAGGGTGACGTCACCAAGGCCGGCGGCTTGATGATCGTCCACAACGAGAACCCGGACAAGCCGATCACGCTGCCCGCGGGCACGAAGTTCGTGGGCAAGGAGAACGGCAGGACCTTCGTGTCGAAGGACCCGGTCGTGGTCGAGCGGGCGACGAAGAACTTCGACAAGCAGACCGGCGAGTTCCTCGGCAACACCCCGGGGCTCGGGCGCATCTACGTCGAGGCGCAGAAGAGCGGCGCCAAGTACGAGACGGGCACCCAGGACAACTACCGGATCCAGGGCCTGTCCGGCGCCGACGCCAAGAACACGTACGGCATCGCACAGAAGCTCGCCCTCGACAAGAAGGACTTCCAGGGCATCCGTGACGCCTTCGAGTTCGACCCGATAGCCGAGAAGTACATCAAGGTCGATCCGATGAAGGAGGCCCGCTGGTACCCGACGCTCACCACCCTGAGCGACGGGAAGATCCTCAGCGTCTCCGGCCTCGACGACATCGGCCAGCTGGTCCCGGGCAAGAACGAGGTCTTCGACCCGAAGACCAAGAAGTGGACGTACCTGCCGAAGACCAAGCAGTTCCCGACGTACCCGGCGCTGTTCCTGTTGCAGAACGGCAAGGTCCTGTACTCGGGCTCGAACGCGGGCTACGGGCCGGACAACGTGGGCCGCGACCCCGGTGTGTGGGACGTGGACACCAACAAGTTCACGAAGATCCCCGGGCTGAGCGACCCGAACATGATGGAGACGTCCGGGACCGTGCTGCTGCCGCCGGCGCAGGACGAGAAGTACATGGTGATCGGCGGCGGCGGGGTCGGCGAGTCCAAGCTGTCCAGCAACCGGACCCGGATCGTCGACATGTTGGCGGACAGCCCGAAGTTCGTGGACGGGCCCACGATGGAGAAGGGCACCCGCTATCCGCAGGCCTCGGTGCTGCCTGACGACTCCGTGCTGGTGTCCGGCGGTTCGGAGGACTACCGGGGTCGCAGCGACTCCAACATCCTCCAGGCTCGGCTGTACCACCCGGCCAGCAACACGTTCGACAAGGTCGCCGATCCGCTGGTGGGGCGCAACTACCACTCCGGGTCGATCTTGTTGCCGGACGGGCGGGTGATGTTCTTCGGGTCGGACTCGTTGTACGGCGACGAGGCGAACACGAAGCCGGCGACGTTCGAGCAGCGGATCGAGATCTACACGCCGCCGTATCTGTACCGGGACGCACGGCCGTCGCTGTCGGGTGGCCCGCAGACGATCGAGCGGGGGGAGTCGGGGACGTTCACGTCCCAGCACGCCTCGTCGATCAAGAACGTGCGGTTGATCCGGCCCAGTGCGGCGACACATGTGACCGATGTCGATCAGCGGTCCATCGCGTTGGACTTCAAGGCGTCCGGGGACAAGATCACGGTGACCGTGCCGAAGAACAAGAACCTCGTTCAGTCGGGGTGGTACATGGTGTTCGTGAACGACGACCAGGGGACGCCGTCGAAGGCTCAGTGGGTGAAGGTGCCGTAGGTGAGGTGCCGGCGGGGCCGCGTGTCGACGCGGCCCCGCGCCTCTACGTATCTGAGGCCTGGGCCAGTTTCAGGGCGTAGGTGGACCACCATTGGCCCGCCTTCGGGCCGCCCTTGCACTCGCCGTCCGACTCCCCCGGGCGCTTGACCCAGACGTACGCGTCGACCAGCGGGTCGGCCGTCTTGGTGGTCGGGTTCTCTCCCAGGGCCCGGCCGGGCGGGTTGCACCAGCGCTGGTCGGGGTCGCCGCCGTCGTAGGGGCCGTTGCCGTTGCGGCTGGTGTCGATGACGAAGGGCTTGCCGCCCACCTTCGAGGAGAGGTCCTTGCCGTAGGCGATGGACTTCTCGGTGGCGTAGAAGTTGGAGACGTTGACCGCGAAGCCGTCGGCCTGGTCGATGCCGGCGCGCTGGAGGGGTTGGAAGATCTCGTCGGGCCTGCCCCAGCCGGCGTTGCCAGCGTCCAGGTAGACCTTCGTGTTCTCCAGCGAGGTGAGCTTCTCGACGGCGCCCTTGAGAAGGTCGTAGCGCTCCTCGTGGAACTCCCCGGGCGTGCAGTTGTCGACCATGTGCAGTACCGCGTCCGGCTCCAGGATCACCGTGGCGGCGCGGTCGCCGATGCCCTCGGCCACGCTGTCGACGAACGACCGGTACGCGTCGCCGTCGGCGGCACCGCCCTGCGAGAACTGGCCGCAGTCCCGGTGCGGGATGTTGTAGACGACCAGCAGCGCGTCCCGGTCCGCCTTCGCGGCGGCCTCCGTGTAGCCCCGGGCCTGTTCCTCGGGGTTCTCCGGGTTGATCCACTCGGCGCTCGGCTGCTCGGCGATCTTGCGGATCTGCTCGGCCTCGTCCTTCTTGCCCGCCTTCTCGTAGGCCTCCATCTGTTGCGCGGCGTTGCCGTCCGGGTTGACCCAGAACGGGTCCGTTCCCTTGGGCTGTTGGGCGATGCCGGTGTCGTCGCCCTGCTGCTCACCGCCGTCGCCCCCGTCGCCCGAGGAACAGCCTGCGAGCAGCAGTGCCGCCCCCAGCACCGCCACGGCAGCCCGCGTTCCGGCCCCCCTGCTGACGTACATCCAACTCCCCCTTGGGTGCACCGTTCCAAGTCCCCAATCGTGACACATCAGTCGCGTCACCCACGAACACGCCCGAGTCATGTCCAAGAGCTGTTACAGCCCGACGGCCGGGGTACGCGCCCGCCGGTACGTGGCGCGCTGGGCGCCCGTTCACCGCGTCGAACATCTGCCCGACCGGGCGGCGGGGGTCATGCTCGGCGACGGCGACGGTGACGATGACGGCGACGGTGACGGTGACGGTGACGGTGACGGTGAACGCGTCGGCGGCGACGGCCGGGCCGGGTCGCGGGACCCGTAGCGGCGCGGACCACCTGCGCGGATCACGGAGCGCCACCACTCGGGGACTTGGCGTGCGACACCCTCTAGGCCCCGACGCTCATCCACTCTAAAGTCGTCTCATACGACCCCAGCCCCCGGCCGGGTCACGCACCACCATGGACCTCAAACCTCCCGCGCAGTCGCCGGGTTACTCCCGCAGCCCGTGCGCGCGGTCGAGGACCAGCCCGGTCGACGGCTTTGGGGGGGAGCGGGCCGTCGACCGGGCCAGGTGCCCGGGCCTTCCTCACACTCCCGTGCCCGTGAGGTACGCCGAGACGATCACGTTCGCCGTGTAGCTGCGGCTGACCCGGTCGAAGGTGCCGCCGCAGGTGATCAGCCGCAGTTCGGAACGCCCGGTCTGCCGGGGGCCGTAGGCCTGCTGGGCGTCGAAGCGGTCGCGGGTGACGACCTGGACGTCGTCGACCGTGAACTCGGCGACCTTGCCGTCGTCGCGGATCACCCGGACCGTCTCGCCGGGCTTCAGCACGCTGATCTTGTAGAAGACGGCCGGCCGGGTCTCGGTGTCGACGTGCCCGACCAGCAGGGCGGTCCCGGCCGCCCCGGGCTTCGCCCCGGCCGCGTACCAGCCGACCACGCCCGCCTGGTCGAAGGGCGGCGGATCGATCGCCCCCTGCCCGTCCAGGCCGCGGGCCACGACCGGTGCCTGGATGCCGAGGTTCGGGATGTCGACGCGCTGCGGGAGCGCGTCCCCGAGCGGCCGGTGCGCGGGCGGCAGCCGCACGTCCGGGGGCCGTCCGACCGCCGCCATGTCGCCGGTGGCCGGCGCTGATATGCCATTCCGTACGTCGGTCACCTCGCGCCCCCACAGCCACAGCCCGAGCAGCAGGAGCGCCCAGGCCACGCCGGTGAGCAGACGGCCGGTGCCGGTGGTGCGTTCTCGGTCGGACATCGTCGGTCAACCCGTCCTGCGGCTCCGGCGGCTGCCGCGCAGCACGACGGCCACCGCGGCGACCCCGGCGAGGATCAGTCCGGTCACCGCCTGCGCCGTACCGGGACCGGCCGCGCGGGCGTCCTCCCCGGCGGAGAGGTGGGCGGTGCCTCCGCCGCCCGCGGGTACCGGGGCGACCGGGGACGAGTGGCCGGACGGGGACGCGGGGGCGGACTCGGACGGCTGCGCCGCGCCGTTACCGACGATGATCCTGCCCGTCACCCGGAAGTCGGCGCAGGTGATCCGCACGACGTACGAGCCGGCCTTGATCGAGGTACGGACGCGGGTCTCCCCGGCGAGCGTGCCGTCGGAACCGGTGAGCCGGGCGTCCGTGACGAACGCCGCCGAGACGGCGGTTGCCGTCTCCTCCCCGACGCAGCCCCTCACCCGCAGCGCCACGTCGGCGCCGGGGGCGGGGGAGGACGGGGTCACCGTGACGCTGCCGCCGTCGGCCGCGTGCGCGGCCGGGGTGAGTGCGGTGACAGCCAGCACGGTGGAACAGAGAGTGAGGCGTAGTGAACCCATCGTGAACCTCCAGACATCTGGAGCCTCCCCCCAGGTCACCCACCACGCATCCTCAGTGGGTGCCTCGTTACTCCGTACGGGTCGCGTTCTTGGTCCGTCGGGTTTCAGATCCGGTCGACGAGGTCCGCGATCGAGTCCACGACCGTGGACGGCCGGTACGGGAAGTTGTCGACCTGCTCGGGCCGGGTCAGGCCCGTGAGCACCAGGAACGTCTGCATCCCGGCCTCCATGCCGGCCAGCACGTCGGTGTCCATCCGGTCGCCGATCATGGCGCTGGTCTCGGAGTGGGCGCCGATGGCGTTGAGGCCGGTCCGCATCATCAGCGGGTTCGGCTTGCCCGCGAAGTACGGGCTTCTGCCGGTCGCCTTGGTGATCAGCGCGGCGACGGCGCCGGTCGCGGGCAGCGGGCCCTCGGTCGAGGGGCCCGTCTCGTCGGGGTTGGTGGCGATGAACCGGGCGCCGGCCTCGATGAGCCGTACGGCCTTGGTCATGGCCTCGAACGAATAGGTCCGCGTCTCCCCGAGGACGACGTAGTCCGGCTCATGGTCGGTGAGGATGTACCCGATGTCATGCAGCGCGGTGGTCAGTCCCGCCTCGCCGATCACGTACGCCGAGCCGCCGGGCCGCTGGTCGTCCAGGAACTGGGCGGTGGCCAGCGCCGAGGTCCAGATGGACTCGACCGGCACGTCCAGGCCCATGCGCCGCAGGCGGGCGTGCAGGTCACGCGGCGTGTAGATCGAGTTGTTGGTGAGGACCAGGAAGGGCCTGCCGGACTCGCGGAGCTTCTTGAGGAAGGCGTCGGCACCGGGGATCGGTACGCCCTCGTGGATGAGCACACCGTCCATGTCGGTGAGCCACGACTCGATGGGCCTGCGGTCTGCCATGTGCGGGATCTCCTGCCGTACGCATGTACGCGGTGCTGCGTGCGCACAGCCTAGACAGAGGCCGGATCTTGAGGGAATGGCCAGGTCTCGCAGGGTGTGACGGGAGACGGCTCAGCGGCGCTTGCGGGCGACCAGCAGGGCGCCTACGACGATCAACAGCAGGGCCGTGGCCGCGAGGGCGGTGGTCCGGCCGAATCCACTGCGGGCGAGTTCGTCGGCGAAGGGGAGGCGGCCGGTGGCCGGTGTGGTGGCCTCGGCGCCCGGGCTCGGCGACGGCCGCGCGGCGGTGGCCTCGGTGCCGATGCCGAACCGGTAGTCGTTCGACTGCCCGACCCAGTCGCCGTCGTCCTCGTGCCGTTGTACGACGGTCGCGCCGGCGGTGACCTCGTTCGGCCCGGCATCCGAGGTGACCGCGAGCCGCACCTTCACGGTGACGGTCTCGCCGGCGGCGACGGTGAACCCGGGGAAGCGGTCCCTTTCCTCCTGCTTCCCTCCCTTCTCCACCCCCTTCTCCTCTCCGGCGAAGACTCCGATCAGTTCGTCGGAGTCGGTCCGCTCGAACCGGACGGAGTGCGGACGCGCGCGGTCCCCCGCGTAGAACTCCAGGCGGGCCTGGCGGGGTTGAAGAACACGGCGCTGGTCGACGAGGACGACGATCGGGTAGATGTTCCCGCAGGTCAGACGGGTGGTGTTGGTGAGGTCGAGATACCAGACGCCGTATCCCCCACCGGCTTCGTAGGAGTCGGGCCCGCCGTGGATCCGGGTCCTGACCGGGAAATCCCTCCCGTCGGACCCGGCCTCACAGGAATCGGCGTACGCCGGTGCCGCGAGCGGGAGATGAACGGCGGCGGCCGTCGCGAGGCAGAGCAGAGCGGACGTAGACAGTCGCATGAACACATGACCATGCCGGATGACCGCGGCCGGCGGGCGACGCCATTCCGCCAGGGGCACCGAATGGACGCGCGACGCCGCCCGATTGGCGCCACCGCGGGCCCTACGCCCGCGCCTGACGGGGCGGCATCAGGAAAGCGCCGGGCCGCGCGGCCCACCCAGCGCCCCGCCCGCCTACCCGTCCCCCCGCCCGAACAGCGGCGCCAGCAACAACTGTGCCGCCCCCTCCGCGACCCCGCGCACCCCGCCGGAGGCGACCCGCACGGGCACCACCCCCTCCCGTCCCCCCTCACGCCGGGCACGCGCGTCCAGAACGGCCGCGACTCCCCGTACGAAGGGCGACGGATCGGCGGCCACCGTACGACCGCCCAGCAGCACCAGATCGATGTCGAGCAGCCCCACCAGGTTCGCGGCGGCCTCCCCCAGCACGCGCGCCGCCTCCGTCGGCTCCCCCCGCGCCACCGCACCCAGACACAGCACCTCCACGCAGCCGCGGTTCCCGCACCCGCACACCGGCCCGTCCAGCTGAATGACCTGGTGGCCGAACTCCCCCGCCCCGGTCCGCGCCCCCCGGTGCACGCTCCCGCCGATCACCAGCCCCGCCCCGAGCCCCGTACCGAGATGCAGGTAGGCGAAGGACCCGCCCTCGCCGCCGACCGCGAGCCCCAGCGCGGCCGCGTTCGTGTCCTTGTCGACGACGACCGGCACGCCCACCCGCCGCGCCAGGGCGTCCCGCAGCGGAAACCCGTCCCACTCGGGAAACCCGGTGACCCGGTGCAGCACCCCCCGGATGTGGTCGAGCGGGCCGGGCAGTGCGACGCCGAGCCCGAGGAGGGAGCCGGCCACGGCGAGCGAACCATTGACGGCCGTGCCGAGCGCGTCGGTGACCAGGGCCTCCGTCTCCCGTGCCACCGCCGTCAGCACGGCGTCCGCCCCCGCGCCCAGGTCCAGCGGGGCCCGCCGCTCCCCCACCACGGTCCCGGTGAGATCGACGAGGACGGTCCGCAGTTCGTCCCGGTCCAGATGCACACCGGCCGCGTGCCCGGCCTCCGGCACCAGTCTCAGTACCGTGCGCGGCTTGCCGCCCGTGGACGCCCGGCGCCCCGCCTCCGCGGCCAGCCCGTCCTCCCGCAGCCGGGCCGTGATCTTACTGACGGCCTGCGGGGTGAGCCCGGTGCGGTCGGCGAGTTCGAGCCGGCTGATGCCCCGCGCCCCCGCCGTGCGCAGCAGGTCGAGGACGAGCGCCGTGTTGTGGCTGCGCAGAGCGAAGAGGTTCACGCCGACCGTCGATCCCGTCGCTCCCGTCGATCCTCTCAAGCCACCCGCACCCACAATCGCGCCCGCACCCATGCCCCTCTCCGCACCCCGGCTCTTCGTCCCGTCCACACCACCATTCTCCCCGGCGCTTGCACTTTGGCAACAGCGTTGCGAAAGTGGGAGGCATGACAGGCAATACAGCTAGGACTGGTACAGCTGGTACGGCCGGTACGGCTGGTACCCCCCTTCGTGTGGGCCTCGTCGGCTACGGCCTCGCGGGCTCCGTCTTCCACGCCCCGCTGATCGCCGCCACCGAGGGCCTCGTCCTCGACACGGTGGTCACCTCGAACCCCGAGCGGCAGAAGCAGGCCCGCGCCGAGTTCCCGGACGTGCGCACGGTCGCCGGCCCGGACGAGCTGTTCGAACGGGCCGCCGATCTGGACCTGATCTCCATCGCGACCCCGAACAAGACGCACGTCCCGCTGGCCACCGCCGCCCTGAAGGCCGGCCTGCCCGTGGTCGTGGACAAGCCCGTCGCCGGCACGGCCGCCGAGGCACGCGAGCTGGCCGCCCTCGCCGAGGAACGCGGCCTGCTCCTCTCCGTCTTCCAGAACCGCCGTTGGGACAACGACTTCCTGACGCTGCGCAAGCTCATCGCCGACGGCGAACTGGGCGACGTATGGCGCTTCGAGTCCCACTTCGAACGCTGGCGGCCGCAGCCGAAGGGCGGCTGGCGTGAGTCCGGCGATCCGACAGAGATCGGAGGTCTGCTGTACGACCTCGGCAGTCATGTCGTCGACCAGGCGCTGGTCCTCTTCGGCCCGGCCGTCTCCGTGTACGCCGAGTCGGACATCCGCCGCCCGGGCGCGGAGGCCGACGACGACACCTTCATCGCGATCACGCACGCGAACGGTGTCCGCTCCCACCTGTACGCCTCCGCGACGACCGCCCAACTCGGCCCCCGTTTCCGGGTGTTGGGCACGAAGGCGGGCTATGTGAAGTACGGCCTCGATCCGCAGGAGGCGGCGCTGCGGGAGGGTGAGCGTCCCGGTGCGGGAGCCGACTGGGGTCTGGAACCCGAGTCCCTGTGGGGTCGGGTCGGTGCCGGCGAGTCCCCGCTGACCGGCGGCGGCCGGCCCGAACCGACGCTGCCCGGCGACTATCCGGCCTACTATGCGGCCGTGGCCAGGGCCCTCACCGACGGCGGTCCCAACCCGGTGACCGCGCTGGAGGCGGCCGCAGCCCTCGACGTACTGGAGGCGGCACGCCGTTCGGCCCGTGACGCGGTGGCGGTGACGCTGTGACGCACAACCAGGAGATCGGCCCGAAGTTCCACCCGGAACTCACCCCGCCCCTGGAGGAACTGGAGGCGCAGGAACGCCGCCTGGTCTTCCGGCAGTTCACGTACGAAGACGCGTGGGCCCTGGGCACCCTCCTTGTCGAGCTGGCCCGCGAGCGGCAGGCGCCCGTCGCCATCGACATCCACCGCGCCGGCCAGCAGCTCTTCCACGCGGCCCTGCCCGGCTCCGCCCCCGACAACGACGCCTGGATCGCCCGCAAGCGCCGGGTCGTGGAGCGCTACGGCTCCGCCTCCTACCTGGTGGGCGCACGCTTGCGTGCCAAGGGCACCACGTTCGAGGAGTCCTCGCGCCTGGATCCGGACGAGTACGCGGCCCACGGCGGCTCCTTCCCGATCACCGTCGAGGGCGTGGGCGTGATCGGAGCGGTGACCGTGTCCGGGCTGCCGCAGCTCCAGGATCACCGGTTCGTGGTGGAGGCGCTGGAGCAGTACTTGGACCTCGGCTGACGGGAAGATCTCGGCGCCCCCTCCGGTTGGCACCGCTGTAGCGCTGTGGCGCAGACCTATGGCGCGCACCTGTTACACGCACCGACCGGAGGGACCGCGACCCATGAGTGACTCCTTGAAGGAAACCGTCGGACGGTACGGCATCTGGAGCTTCGGCCTGCGCTCCGAGGACCCGTCCCGGCGCGGTGAACTGGCCGAGGCGGCCGCCGAGTTGGAGGAGCTGGGCTACGGCGCCCTCTGGCTGGGCGGCAGCAGTGCCGTCCGCAACGCCGTACCGCTCGTCGAGGCCACCTCGCGCATCACCGTCGGCACCAGCATCCAGAGCATCTGGCAGTACGAGGCCGGTGACACGGCGGCGGAGCTGGCCGAGCTGGAGGCCACGCATCCCGGCCGCTTCGCCCTCGGCCTCGGTGTCGCCCACGCCGGGAACACGGAGCAGTACCGCCGCCCCTACTCGGCCCTGGTCACCTACCTCGACGCCCTGGACAAGGCGGGTGTCCCCGCGGACCGCCGCCTGCTGGCCGCCCTCGGCCCGAAGAACCTCGACCTGGCCCGCGAGCGCTCCGCCGGCTCGATCCCCTACCTGGTCACCCGCGAACACACGGCGAGGTCCCGCGAGATCCTCGGCGAAACCCCGCTCCTGGCCCCCGAGTTGATGGTCGTCCTGGAGACGGACCCGACCCGAGCCCGCGCCCTGGCCCGCGAGGCCCTCGCCGTCTACCTCGGCCTCCCGAACTACACCAACAACTTCCTGCGCGGCGGCTTCACCGAGGACGACCTGGCCGACGGCGGCAGCGACCGCCTGATCGACGCGCTGTTCGCCTGGGGCGACGACGACGCGGTCCGGGCCACCATCGACGGCTTCCACGAGGCAGGCGCGGACCACGTGGCGCTGCAGATCATCGACGGCCGTTCGCGCGACACCCTGCCGCAGGAGGCATGGCGCAGGCTGGCTTCTCTGCTGGCCTGAGTGGAGACACCTCAGGGGCGCGGGACTGTGATCATGTGCGGCTCCGCCGCGTCGGCGCGACACCCCGCGACGGACCGCGACGGACCGCGGTCGCCGATGAACCGCGACTCCCCGCTCCTCAGGCGTTCTTGAACTCCTGCCGCTGCCGCCCGAGCCCCGAGATCTCCAGCTCCACCACATCACCTGCCCGCAGGAACGGCTTGGGCTCGGGCGCGCCCAGCGCGACCCCCGCCGGTGTGCCGGTGTTGATGACGTCACCCGGATACAGGGTCATGAACTGGCTGACGTACCGCACGACCTCCCCCACCGGGAAGATCTGCTCGGCCGTCGTCCCGTCCTGCTTCAGCTCTCCGTTGACCCACAGCCGCAGGGACAGCGTCTGCGGATCGGGCACCTCGTCCGCCGTCACCAGCCACGGCCCCAGCGGGTTGAAGGTCTCGCAGTTCTTCCCCTTGTCCCAGGTCCCGCCGCGCTCGATCTGGAACTCCCGCTCGGACACGTCGTGCGCCACCGCGTACCCGGCGACATGCGCGAGCCCCTCCTCGGCGGACCCCAGGTAGCGGGCCGTACGCCCGATGACGACGGCCAGCTCGACCTCCCAGTCCGTCTTCACGGACTCGCGGGGGATCAGCACCGTGTCGTGCGGCCCGACCACCGTGTCCGCGGCCTTGAAGAAGATCACCGGCTCGGGCGGCGGCTCGGCCCCCGTCTCGCGGGCGTGGTCGTGGTAGTTCAGGCCGATGCACACGATCTTGCCGATACGCGCGAGGGGCGGCCCGACCCGCAGTCCCGCCGGGTCCAGGGCGGGCAGCGAACCCTCGTCGGCGGCGGCGCGGATCCGGCCGAGCGCCTCGTCGTCGGCGAGCACCGGTCCGTCGATGTCCGGGACGACGCCGGACAGGTCTCGCAGCGTTCCCTCGGCGTCGAGCAGCGCGGGACGCTCCCCGCCCGCCGTACCGACTCGCAGCAACTTCATGATCACAATCTCCCTCGATCGCGGCGCTGTCGTCCGACGGGTGCAGGCATCGGATGACTGGTCGATCCTCCAAGCTCGACGCCCGGTCCGCAATACCCGGTTCACGGAGTGGACCGCCGAGCCGGTCGTCACCTCTGGACCGCCGAGCCGGTCGTCACCTCTGGACCGCGGGGCCGTTCGTCACCTCTGGACCGCGGGGCCGTTCGTCACCTCTGACCGCCGAGCCGGCCGTCACCTGTAGAGCACGGCTCGCTCCACCGCGCTCCACGTCGTACTGGTCACCACGTACAGGGCCGCTGCCAACGGCACCACCGCCACGGTGAACAGCGTGAAGAAGGACATGAACGGCATGACCCTGTTCATGGCGCCCAGCCCGGGCAGCTGCTCACCGCTCCCAGCCGGCATCGCGGAAGGCACGGCGTTCGCGGCCGTCATCCGCTTGGTACGGCGGTAGTTGAAGGCGGCGACGGCCGCGACGGCCGTGAAGATCCCGACGTACACGAGGCCGGCGCCCCCGAACATCCCGCCGTCGCCCAGCGCGTCGGCCCAGCGTTCGCCGAGGGGGGCGGCGAAGAGCTGGTGGCTCAGGAGCTCGTTGGACCGTCCGCCGATCTCCGTGTTCGAGAACAGGTGGTAGAGGAGGAAGAACGCGGGCAGCTGGAGCAGGCCGGGCAGGCAGCCGGACAGCGGCGACACCTTTTCCTCGGCGTGCAGTTCCAGTACGGCCTTCCGAAGCTTCTCGGGGTTCTTCGCGTGCCGCTTCCGCAGCTCGGCGATCTTCGGCTGCAGCGCGCTCCGCGCTTTCTGTCCGCGGGCCGCCGCCCGGGACAGGGGGTGCACGAGAAGGCGTACGAGTGCGGTGAACAGGACGATCGCGGCGGCGGCCGCGGTGGCGCCGAACAGCGGCTGGAGCAGGTCGGCCAGGTGCTGGACCAGGTCGGCGAAAACGGACATGGGTGAGCCCTCCGGGGGTCTCGTCTGCCGGGAGTGGTGAGAGACGGCATGACGACCCGCGCGGGGACACGGACGTACGAAAGGGAGCTGGTGCGGCCGGTGCCCTACGCGACGGTCGTCGGGAGGGCGTGTCCGGGCGCTCGGGGGCGGGTGCGCCCCCTGGCGTCGGGGTCTCGCTGGGGCAGGAACGCCGTACGGCGGGCGCGGTCCCTGATGGCCGTGCGCACCCGGGTGGGCGGCACGGCGGGCGCCGCGCGCGAGGCGAGCAGCGAGCAGACGGCGAGCGCGGAGCCGGCCGCGGCGGTCGCGGCGAGCGCGACGGCGGCGGCGGAGAGGCTGCCGATGTCGAGCAGCGCGACGTCCAGGAGCAGGATCAGCAGCACGACGGCGGGGCGCGGGTTGGTCCAACTGCGCATCACTACCGGCCCCTTCCCTCGCACGTCGGCGCGTCTCGCTCGTACGCGCGCGTGTCCTGCCTCGGTTGTACCTGTATACCCGATCGGCCTCAGTTCCGAGATGAACTGCCCTACGTCGAGGTACGGAGCGTCTACTCCTGCGCCTGGCGCGGCCGCATGGAGACGAGCTTCGCCCACACCACCAGGCGGTACCGGGACGTGTACTCCGGGGTGCAGGTGGTGAGGGTGAGGTAGTAGCCGGGGTCGGTGTAGCCGTGGCGTGGGTGGACGGTGGAACGCGGGATCGGGTTGATCACGCTCGCGTCGCGGGCCGAGGTCTGCGGCAGGGTCTTGTCGACGGCGTACGTGTTGACCGCGCTCCTGGTCTCGACCTCGACGATGTCCTTCGACCGGAGCCGGTCGAGGTACCGGAAGGGTTCGCCGTGGGTGTTGCGGTGCCCGGCGAGGGCGAAGTTCCCTGCCTGGCCCGGCTGTTGGCTGCCGGGGTAGTGGCCGACGTACCCCTTGTTGAGGACGTTCTGCTTGCTGACGCCTTCGGCGACGGGGACGCGGAGGTGGAGGCGCGGGACGGTGAGGATGGCGTAGGCCTGGGAGCGGCGGGGTGCCGAGGACCGGTCGGTGGTGGCCGGCGTGTCCGCCGACTGACGGGCGGCCCGCTCCTCGGGAGACGCGGACGGGACGGACGTACCAGAATCGCCGTCGCCGGTGCCGCTCCCGTGGCCGCTTCCGTCGCCGCTCCCCTGGCCTGTCCCGTCGCCGTCGCCCCACGTCCGCTCCAGCGCCTCCACCTTCCGCTCGGCGCCCTCCCGGGCCTGCCGGTTGGTCCACCACAGTTGGTGCACGACGAGAAGCAGCACCAGAACCCCGACGGTGACGAGGACTTCGCCGCCACTCCACAGCGCGCGTCGGCGCAGGGCGCGTCGTCGCCGTATGCCGTGGTGCACGACGTGAAGCCGCATGCGTACGCCTCCTCGACCGGGTCGCGCCGCCCGCCGCCCGCACGATAAGCGCGAGGCCTCCAAGTCACCAGGCCCAACACCGCGGCGGCAGCCCGGCGTTCGACCCACCGCACTTCCTCCATAGGTTTGAGAAAGGGCTGACAGAACTCTCGACAACCTCACACGCCACACCCGATGCTTCGTCCTGGCATCAGCGGGACAGGCCACGTCGCCGGTTCAGGGATCGGCGACGATCGAATCGGACTTCGGAGTAGCCATGATCCGACGCAGAACGCTGCTCACGGCCGCGGGGGGCTCACTCCTCGGCAGCGCCCTGGCGACCGGCACCGCACACGCGGACGCCACCATCGCCGTCAACCCCGGGACCTCGTACGGCACTTGGGAAGGCTGGGGCACCTCGCTGGCCTGGTGGGCCAATGTGTTCGGCGCCCGGGACGACTTCGCCGACATCTTCTTCACCACCAAGTCGGTGTCGTACAACGGCACGACGCTCCCCGGCCTCGGCCTGAACATCGCCCGCTACAACCTGGGCGGTTGCAGCTGGAACAGCGTGTCGGGCACGACGATGGCCGCGTCGCCGAACATCCCCGCCTTCAAGCAGATCGAGGGCTTCTGGCAGGACTGGAACAACGAGGACCCGACGTCCTCCGCCTGGGACTGGACCGCGGACGCCAACCAGCGCGCGATGCTGGTGAAGGCGACGAGCCGGGGCGCGACGACCGAGCTGTTCGCGAACTCCCCGATGTGGTGGATGTGCCTCAACCACAACCCCTCGGGCGCCTCGGACGGCGGCAACAACCTCCAGTCCTGGAACTACCGCCAGCACGCCTCCCACCTGGCCGCGGTGGCCCTGCGCGCGAAGAACAACTGGGGCGTGAACTTCGCGACGGTCGATCCCTTCAACGAGCCCAGCTCCAGCTGGTGGACGGCGACCGGCACCCAGGAGGGCTGCCACATGGACGCCACCGTCCAGTCGGCCGTACTCCCGTACATGCGCAGCGAGTTGGACAGCCGCGGGCTGACCGCCACGAAGATCTCGGCGTCCGACGAGACCAGCTACGACCTGGCCCGCACGACGTGGGGTTCCTTCAGCTCCTCGACGAAGGCCCTGGTGAACCGGGTGAACGTACACGGCTACCAGGGCTCGGGCGGCCGTAGGGACGGGCTCTACACGGACGTCGTCACGACCTCCGGCAAGGCGCTGTGGAACTCGGAGACGGGCGACAGCGACGGCACGGGCGCCACCATGGCGAGCAACCTGCTCTACGACTTCCGCTGGCTCCACCCGACGGCCTGGGTCTACTGGCAGGTCATGGACCCGTCGGCGGGCTGGGCGATGATCGCGTACGACCAGGGCACGCTCCAGCCGACGACGGTCCAGACGAAGTACTACGTGATGGCGCAGTTCAGCCGCCACATCCGCCCGGGGATGAGGATCCTCGACACGGGCGTCAGCTACGCGGCGGCGGCCTACGACGCGAGCGCGAAGCGCCTGGTCATCGTCGCGCTGAACACCTCGACCTCCGCCCAGACCCTGACCTTCGACCTCTCCCGCTTCACCACGGTGAGCGGCGGCTCGGGCGGTCTGGTCCCGCGCTGGAACACGGTCACGACGGGCGGCGACAAGTACGCGGCGTACTCCGACACCCGCCTGAGCGGCAAGACGGTGGCGGTCCCGTTCGCGGCGAAGGCGGTGCAGACGTTGCAGATCGACGGGGTGACGATCTAGAACGGACGTTCACACACCGGGACTTCTGGAAGGACACCCCGCCCGTGCTCGCGTCCGTTGCCACCGAGTGGCTGTGGCTGATGGCAGCCACAGCCACCGTCGTCCACTCCTCCGCCATGGCGAGATGGGTGCCCATCCAGAAGTTCTGGACGGCGTACCCCTTCGTCTGGGTCCTGTGCCTGGCAGGCATGATCGCCTTCGGTCGTGCCACGGGTTTCACCCTGGCCGAAATGCTCGTCATGTACGCGTTCATGCTCATCGGGCTGACGATCGGGGTGTTCCCGAGCCGCAAGCTGTTCAGGAGCTGGAGCGCGGAGATCCAAGCGGGCACGACCCGCGAGCAGTACGACTACCCGCGGTCCCACATAGCGTTCTGCGTCACCTCGGTAGTGATCACGCTGTTGGCGGCGTTCGTGCTGACGCAGTGACCCGATGACGTGAACACGGTGACGTGCGACCGGGCGCGGCGGTCGGTCTGAACGCCGCTCACGCTCCGAGCGTGCCGGAGATCTGTGGCCTGGCCTGCACAGACCTCTCCTCGGACAGCTCTCGGCAGTACGGTGTCCCCCATGCGCCCCGACACGCCTGCCGAGACCGTCGACCACACCGCCGAAGCGGCACGCCTGGAGCGGACCGCCGGCCTGCATCCCGAGGACGCCGAGGCCCTGCTGCTCCAGGCCTCGGCCCACCTGGAACTGTCCGGCGACCGCCCCGCCGCGACCACTCTCTACGACCGCCTGCTGTCGTCCCCGGACGGCCTGGAGAACCCGCTTCTGGTACGAGCCCTCAAGGCCTCGAACCTCTGGGAGTACGGCCATGAGGCCGAGGCCCGAGCCATCATCGACGGCGTCCGGGCGGCGGCCCCCCGCGACCCGGCCCCCTGGGTGATCGTGGCGGAGGCGCTGGAATCCCACGACGAGCTGGAGGCGGCGCACGAGACGTTCACGGAGGGGGTGGAACTACTCCTCGCGGACGCCCAGGAACCCCCGTACGCCACGCATCCGCTCCTGTTCGGCCGCCACCGGGTACGCAGGATGCTGGGCGCGGGCCACGACGACTGGGACGTCCTGGCCGACACTCTCCACACCTCCCCCGTGTCCCTGGACGAGCTCCACGACCCCAAGCGCGTCTGGTCCCTGGGCTCGGAGAACCCGGCGGAACTGGCAGCGGAGATCTCCCGCCTACGAGCGGAGCTCGGCACCTACCGGGAGGCCCTGTCCCGCCCGTTCCCGGTGGCGGTACTGCGCTGGCCGGCGGAGGAACTGACGGAACTGGTGGACGCGTACCCGTCACTGACCACGGAGTACCCCTCCTACGAGGAGCACCTGGCCACGATAGAGACGTCCCTACGCGAACTCGCCTCCTCCGGCACCCCGAACCTGGGCATCGTCACCGGCACGGTCCCGTCGTACGAGGCCTTCGCGGCATCAGAGGCCTCGTCCCCGGAGGACACCTCCCTACTCCCGCAGTACGCGACGACACTGGCGGCGCGGGGACGTGCGGTGGCTTGGCCTCCGCAGCGGGGGGCGGTTTGCTGGTGTGGGTCGGGACAGCCGTACCGGGATTGCCACGGGGCCCAGTAACTCGCGACTCGGCGTCGGAACCGGACCACCCACACACCACAAGCCGCTCAACCGCCCCGGCGTGCTGGCGAGACGCGCCCACGCCCCCGGCCAACCCCTCAATAACCGACAACTATCCCCACTCGGCCACCCCTCTCCGGGCCGCCCGCTCGCTTCTCCCCCGTACCGGAGCGGCCCGGGTCAAGGGTGGCCCGCAGGGCCATCGCCGAAGGCGACGCGGAACGCAGCGCAGCGGAGTGAGCGCCCTTGAGGCGGGGCGCGGAGGGACGACACTGGCTGGGAAGCGGGCGGCCCGACGGTGACCATGACGGCACGCGATGCTCGTCCACGGCACCGCCCAACTCGCCTCCATCGGAAGGCAACCGTCCTAAAACGATCACCTTTCAGCACGGATCCTTCAATTGTCAGCGGCTGCTGTTAGAACAGATCCACGTCGGCACGAATCGGCACGAGCGAATCGTGTACCGGAACCACGAGGGATCAGGGGAGCAACCGTGGCAGAAGCAGAGGACCGGTCGAAGCCGATCGCGGGTGTCTACGAGAAGCTGATCACCCACGATGTACGCGCTGAGATCGAGCGCTTCGAAGCCGCGGGATGGAAGGCCATCGACGGCGAGGTCGGCGCCGAGTCCTCCCCTCATGTGCTGGCACGCCACATCGGTGAGGCCGTAGGACGCAAGCTGAGCCAGCTGCCGCACGACAAGCAGGTCGCCACCGCCAATCGCATCCTGCAGTCGCTGGCGGCTGCAACGCCTGACGAGCACGACACCGAGGCAGCGAGCACCATCGTCGATGGTCCGCGACAGCTGTTGGCTCTCGCTGAGCAGGAGGCTCCCGGTGTCTATGCGATGCGCCCCCTCACGCCTCTCTCCGAGACCTCGCTGATCACGAACTCTCCGGAAGACCCCAGCCTCGGCGCCGAGTTGCGGGCCGAGCTGGCCACCGCCGATCGCATCGACCTGCTCTGCGCCTTCGTGAAGTGGTACGGGATCCGAGTCTTGGAGGACTCCCTACGAGCCGCGCAGAAGCGGGGCGTGCCGATCCGCGTCATCACGACGACGTACATCGGTGCCACCGATCGCCATGCCCTCGACCGGCTCGTCCGCGATTTTGGCGCCCAAGTCAAGGTCAACTACGAGTTGCGCTCCACCCGCCTGCATGCCAAGGCCTGGCTCTTCCGGCGGAAGAGTGGCTTCGACACGGCCTACGTCGGCAGTTCCAACTTGTCGAAGGCAGCGCTACTGGATGGCCTGGAGTGGAACGTCCGGCTGTCGTCGATCGCCACACCCGCGGTGCTCAACAAGTTCGAGGCGACCTTCGACGCGTACTGGAACGACATCGCCTTCGAGTCGTACGACCCCGACGCCCATGGCGAACGCCTCGATCAGGCCCTGGCACAGGCGAGCGGCAGCGTCTCCCCAACCGACCTGAAGATCAATCTCTCCGGCCTTGAAGTACGCCCCTTTCCGCACCAGCGGGACATGCTTGAGCGCCTCCGCGTCGAGCGAGAGATCCGAGGTCGCCACCGCAATCTCCTCGTCGCGGCCACCGGCACCGGTAAGACCGTGATGGCGGCCTTGGACTACCGGAACCTCTCCAAAGCGCTCGGCACCAAGCAACCGCGGTTGCTATTCGTGGCGCACCGCACGGAGATTCTCCGGCAGTCGCTGCGTACGTACCGGGAGGTCCTCGACAACGCTTCCTTCGGGGAGCTGTTCCACGGAGGCCAAGAACCTCAGGCTTGGGACCATGTTTTCGCCAGCGTCCAGTCCCTCAACGTCCGGCGCTTGGAACAACTGGCCTCTGACCACTTCGACATCATCGTCATCGACGAGTTCCACCACGCCACCGCTGCCACATACCGGCGGGTCATCGATCACTTCGAACCGAAGCAGTTGCTAGGCCTCACCGCCACTCCTGAACGGATGGACGGGCTCAATGTCCAGGACGAGTTCTTCGACGGTCGCATCGCGGCGGAGATGCGTCTCTGGGAGGCCCTGGAGAATGACCTTCTCTGCCCCTTCCACTACTTCGGAATCCCAGACGGCACGGACCTGACGAACCTTGGGTGGAGCAAGGGAACCTACGCCGACAACGAGCTCGGGAACCTCTACACGGGCAACCAGGCCCGTGCCCGCATCGTGGTCAAGCAGATCCGGGACAAGGTGTCCAACCCTGGAGCCATGCGGGCCCTGGGCTTCTGCGTGTCCAAGTCCCACGCCCACTTCATGGCCGACTTCTTCCGACAGGTCGGCTTCCAGGCGGTGGCACTGGACAGCGACTCGCCGGCCGGAGTGCGCGCCCAGGCACTCGTCGACCTGCGTGACGGCAAGCTCCAAGTCATCTTCTCTGTCGACCTGTTCAATGAGGGCCTCGACATCCCCCACGTCGACACGCTGCTCCTCCTACGCCCGACCAACAGCGCGACCGTCTTTCTCCAGCAGCTTGGCCGTGGACTACGCCGCACAGAGTCCAAGCCGGTGCTCACCGTCCTTGACTTCATCGGCCAGCACCGGGCGGAGTTCCGCTTCGAGGAGCAGTTCCGGGCCCTGACGAACTTCTCTCGCAACCGACTCGTCGACCACATAGAGCATGACTTCCCGCAACTTCCCTCCGGGTGCCAGATCATCCTGGAAGGCAAGTCCAAGGACCTTGTGCTCGACAACATCCGTACCCAACTCGGCGCCACGGTGAAGACGTTGGTCAACGAGGTCAAGGCGTATGAAACGCCGCGCCTGGCCGACTACCTCCGCGAGAGTCGGCGTGAAATCAAGGAGCTGTACAAGAGCGACAACTCGTGGACGTCGGTGCTGCGGAGGGCAGGCGTCGTCAAGGTATCCGCTGCGCCCGAAGAAGCCGCCCTCCTCAAGCGCGTCCACGCCTTCCTCCACGTCGACGATCCCGACCGTGCTGAGGCATACCTCCGCCTACTCGCTGACGACGCTCCGCCCTACGAGGCTCTGAGCCCAACCGGCCAGGCCTACGCGCGCATGCTCTTCTTCAACCTGTGGGACAACGCGGGCGGCTTCACGAGCTACCAGCAAGGCCTGGAGTCCCTGCGCGACCAAGCGGTGTTCCGTGACGAGCTCCGGCAGGTGCTGTCCCATGTCATGGAACAAGCGAACCACTTCCCGATCTCCCTCTCGGGCAGCCACAGCCACATCCCCCTCAAGGTCCACAGCGCGTACAACCGCTCCGAGATCCTGGCAGCTCTCGGCGTAGCCCGCTTTGGCGGTCAGATGCCTCGGTCTTTCGCTCAGGGTGTCCAGTGGGTCGAGGAGATCCAGACCGATGCCCTCCTCGTCACGTTGGAGAAGAACGAGAAGGACTTCTCCCCGACGGTCCGCTACAAGGACTACGCCCTGAGCCCCACGCTCTTCCACTGGGAATCCCAAAACGCAATCGCCGAGACCTCGCGCACGGGTCTGCGCTACCAGCACCACGCACAACAGGGCAGCCACGTCCTACTGTTCACGCGCCGCTACAAGAGCACCGACATCGGCAAGTCTCAGCCGTGGATGCTGCTGGGCCCCGCCACCTACAAGACCCATACCGGCAGCAAGCCGATGGCAATCACATGGCACCTGGACCATGAACTACCAGCCGACGTGTGGACGTACGCGGCCATCATCGCAAGCTAGTTGACACCTTTCGATGTCAGAGCGATCAGCTAACGTCAGAGCATGGACATCTCTTCGATCAGACCCGGGCTGCTGACCACACGGGCAGCGATGAAGGAGCTGTTTGGTGGTGGAACACAAGGAGGGATCATCCCATCCGAAACCACCCCAAACATCCTCATCTACATGGATCACGATAGTGGCAAAAAATACGGATATGAGGACGGCTGGTTAGAGGAGGAAGACGAGCTGGGGCCCGTGTTCGAGTACACAGGCCAGGGCACCCGTGGAGAGCAAACGTTTCTGGGGCAGAACGGCTCCCGCAATGCAGCCGTCCTGTATCACGAGGATGCAGGACGGTCTCTTCACGTTTTCATGGCAGCGGGTAGAGTACCGAACTCAAATTCTGCCGCCAAGCAACAGCGCTATATTGGCGAATTTGAATTGGATGGGAAGCAGCCGTATACCGTACGTGAGGCGAATGACGAGAAAGGTGATCGGCGCCGCATCATTGTCTTCCGATTGCGCCCGAGGGGAGACTTTGAGCGCCTCGCCGAGGACATCATCACACGCGCCGTGAAAACCGACACTCATCGAGTCTCGGCGAATGTTGCTGAAAGCAGGATGCTCGAACCTAAGATGGTCGAGCCCAAGAAAAAAAGAGTCTTGGAGAGCAGGCGAGCCGCTCAACCTAGCCTCATAGCCGACCTTCGCCAATCAGACTTGCGGGCTAAGTACATTAAAGAGCTCACGGAGCGAGAGCATGACGTCTTCGCGTATCAAATAAAGATCGCGGGTACGACAAGAATTCTGAAGACTGACCTCTACGATGCCGCCGCGCACGAGCTGTATTCGGTGAGAGGCGAGAGTAGTCGCGAGGAAGTGCGCACTGCGATAGGGCAACTCAAGGATTACGTGCGCCACATTAAACCGCCTAACCCTAAGCTGTCCGTACTGCTTCCCGAGAAGCCGCTAGACGATTTGCTGGATCTTCTCCACACCGAGGGAATCGACCTCGTATATCAAGACGGCGCCGGATACACGAGATGCGCAGCCAAGTAACACCTTCCTCATTGGAGAGTCACGATGGCATCATCACCTGAACATGACTTCCTCTCGGCTGCAGCCTTACGCATAATGGAGAGCGCATCGAGATCCAGGCTATTCGGCTACGCAGAAGGCCAGCGCAAGCTTTTTGATTTCTCGTGCGACCTCAAGAGAGACTGGTCAAAGGTAGTTGTAGGGCAGACCCTGTGGCAGCACGGCGGAGATGGCATAGATAAGGACCTTAGAACATTCCTCAACGAGGAGGACATTCACGCCGCGATATACATTGCGCGCCACGAAAGCCGGCACCGCACCCGATTAACTGAAGTGACCCAGTCCTACCTGCGCGGCCCGCTGCGGGATCGACTTTCACGCTTGCGCGTCTTCTGGGTTCCCGTGGACTTCGACGCAGGAAACGAGCACGCCCAAGAATCGATCTATAACATTTTGAAGGACGAGATAACAAAAGACCTCCTCCTTCACGTCGCGCTCGGGGGACTCACTCCTCAGGATGTGGCTCGCTTCGCTTCCTCAAGGCGCCCTGGTCTCCCCATAGCCATCCTGTCGCACGTCAAAAAGAGCGGCTACCGAAACCACAGAAGTACAGCCAAAGCGCTAGACGTCAACCTGGAGGCCCTTAAGTACGAGACGGAACGACTCTTCATCATCGGATTCCTCGGAAGTGAGAGTCTGCAAGGCGGAATGTACCACGTAACCGACAGTGGAAACGCCATGCTCGACATCTGCTCACGCCTGCGGGACTACCTTCGCGGAAAACTCGGCGAAGGTAATGAAAATAAAGAGTTCGAGCACATATCGAAGATACTAGGAATCGAATATTCCGCCATACCCATCACGGCCCGCTTGGTAGGGAACGGTGCCGAGGTCGACATACAAGACCCCACAGCTCTTCTGCTGCAACACGTGGCGCAAGCCGCCGCAGACGGCGCCGTCGACTGGCCCGATCCATATTTCCAGCTGCCGTCGGGCCCCGATATCTCCGCGTCGAAGTGAGTCGCTCAGGAAACGCGATGCTCCCACTGCAGCACAGGTTTCTTACTAAACCGATGCGAATCTTTTTCGAGAGCACTCTTCTGGTCGCTGAACCGGTAAGTGTGAGCTCGGTCAGTGATCCGGAGCTCGACGACGTTGAGATCGGGTTGCCCAGCCTCAGCCCAATCCAGGAGCGCCTGCTCGACGTCGTCCCACAGGGCCACGGGCCCACCTTGCCGAACGGTCCACCTCGACGCCTCCTCCGTGAAGGCCGCGAAGGACTCCCGTTCAGGGTCAAACAGGTACAGAGAGCTTTCTCCCTCATTGTCCGTGGCTCGGACGAACTGGGCTCCAGGAGCGGCGAGTTGCGCTAGAAACGCCGGCATCCACTCCAACAGCAGGACCGGCGTGACCTTAGTCGGCCGCTCGGTGTCCGGGTAGGCAGTACGCGCCGAAAGATCCCCAGCCAGCGGCACCACCGCCTGTGAACGAGCCTGCATAAAAGAAGAGCGCCCGATGATGCGCCCCTCCGCCGAGCCGTCCTCGTTCACCGTCACCTTGGCCAGGCCGGTGCCGTACGGCCAGGAGCCGATTGTGGCGAGGATGATGCCGCCGGGCTTGGTCTGGCGGACCCAGGTGTAGGGGATGCGGCGCACGGCACAGGTGGCGATCACTCGGTCGTACGAGGCGCGGGCCGGGTGGCCGAGGAGACCGTCACCCGTCACGGTCCATGTAGAGAATCCGGCCTCTTCCAGGGCGGCATCCGCACGGGCGGCGACCTCGGGGTCCACCTCGACCGTGGTCACGTTGTCCTCGCCCAGGCGGTTGCACATCAGCGCGGTGGAGTAACCGGTGCCTGTACC
Source organism: Streptomyces sp. NPDC050997 (assembly GCF_040660135.1). Taxonomy (NCBI): domain Bacteria; kingdom Bacillati; phylum Actinomycetota; class Actinomycetes; order Kitasatosporales; family Streptomycetaceae; genus Streptomyces; species Streptomyces sp. NPDC050997. The sequence goes on along the minus strand of NZ_JBFAGK010000014.1, from coordinate 176,554 downwards.
GATCTCCAGGACCGTCTGCCCCTCTTCCACCTCCAGTCCCTCGATCATTCCGACGACTGTCACCGGCGTGGTCGATGATGACGTCGGCACCCCGGTGACGGTCTCAGCCGCTTGGTCAGCGGTCAGATGGCCGTCTAGCTGGGTGGCCAGCGACTGATCGCTGTAGGCGATCTGCAGCCACTCCTCCGGGGCCGTACCGAGAGCGGTCACCGGGCGCCAGCGCCCACCATCGACCGGCAGGAACACTCCTGGGTTGAGGAAGAGCTCACGCGGGACGGCCTCGACCGCTGCCCGCCACTTCGGGCTCTTGAGAGCCCCGGCTGCCTCCAGTCGGTCGGCGAGCGCAAGCCGCTGCGGAACGCTGTCAGGCAAGGACATCAACTTCTCCTTGTTCGGGTTGGCCTGCTACGAGGAGGTCGGCGAACGCGGCGGCCATCTCCAACCCGGTCTGCTCCTCCAGCCATCCCCACTGACCGTTGGGATTCAGCTCCAGCCAGTGGAACTCCCCGTCCCGGCCCACGGCGAGGTCGAAGGATCCCGAAGCGAGGCCGAAGTGGTCCAGGTAGGCGAGCAGGGTCCTCTCCAAGCGGTTCGGCAGGTCTACCACGCTGTACGAGAGCGCGGTGTAATCCCTGCGCCAGTCCAGGAGGTCAGAGTCGATACGCACAGCGAACGTACGCCGGCCGACGATCAGGACACGGACGTCCGCGACTTTGTCCACCCGGGCTTGGAACAGGTGCGGTGTGATGCGCACGGTGTCGTCCAGTTCGTCGGCGCGGACGGATTCCGCCCAGGACGTGAGACCGACACCGTCTCTCTCATACGGGGTCCAGCGCAGCGTCTTGTGGATCACCTGGCGGTGTTCGCGGATGAACCGGCGCGCCTCATCAGGGTCGTTGGTCACGAGTGTCGGAGGCACTGTGAGACCCATGTGATGAGCGAGCGCCAACTGTGCGGGCTTGTAGTCGGCGGCTGCGTTCCTCAGCGGGTGATTGAGCCACAGGCAGCCCCGCAGTCCGTAGAGGGTGCCGCCCAGTCCATAGCGGACTTGGGCGGCAGCAGACCGCGCATCATCCTCTTGGAGGTGTTCGAAGACGGGCCAGACGGGTCGGCGCCAGTACACCGCCCCCACACGCTCCAGGCCGACGATTCTCGAAGAGGTCCGGATCTGCCCGGCCACTGGAACCGGGCCGACTCCGAATCGAGCCGAGACGGTCAGGTCGACCCCGAAGTCGGCAGTATCGAAGCGGGCCACTGGCACACCCCGCTGATTGAGGTGGGCGATCACCATGTCCGCGGTGACGTCGTTCGCCTCGGTGGCCACGAGCACCGGCCGTTCCTCAGTCATGGCGATCAGTCCTGCTGGCTGTCCTGGTCGTGTCCCTGGTCGGGCTGGGAGTCGAGGTTGGTGGACGTCGACGTCCCGGTGGCGGAACTGGTGCCGTGCTTGCCCATCTCGACCACCTGGCCCGAGGCATCGCAGAACACCCCAGTCTGTGTTGTGGGGTCGATCGTGACGGTCGTGAAGGGCAGCTTCGCTGCCGTCGGGTAAGGAGCCAGCCTGCGGGCACCCCACGGGCGGGAGGTCGAGCTCTGAGGGTAAATGCTGGGGGTTCTCACGCGTTCTCCCTATGAATCGAATTGAGTCGATCGTCATGACGAGGTCAGTGCGGGTCGGCGATGTGCGCTTCCTTCGTGGAGAGCGACACGGGTAAGCAGGTAACCAAGGTCTCCACGGTGTGTGCGGAGCATCTCGGTGCGCTCCTGTCGAAGTTGTTCGCAGGTCGGACAGTCGCGCGTCACTGAGCTCTCCCGGTGATGTCGAGCAAGGCCTGGCCTGTGCGAGCGAGGTTGAGAAGGTACTGCCAGGCGGTGAAGGGGCTGGCCGACTCGTCGGGAGCTTCAGCTAGAAGCCGTACCGCCGAGCGCAGGACGACGTATGCGGCCTCGCACTCAGCTCCGGCCAACTCGTCCTTGAGTGCCCTCAAACCTCTGGTCAGGTATTCCGTACTCTCCAGGGTTTCCGCGAGTGGAGGTACGTCGAGCCGAGCCTGAGTCATCCGATGTGCCTCAGCAAGAAACTCGGTCCGGTCCACACGGCCCGTTCTGCTGTCCACGCTCATCGGCGCGCCCCTTCTTGTGATGAGTCGAGGTGGCTCGAGAACGTGGCAGAAGTGACGCCACGTCGCTTTGCCCCGTGCCTCGCGGAAGTTGTGGCATCAGTCAATGACGTGTGGTGGTGTCCATGCGACTCCAAAGGGTGACTCCGCAACGGAGTCACCGAGGGGTAGCCTCGAACGACAGCCAGAGGAGACGCAGTTGTTGCAGGAGCCCCGCGAGATCGTTGCAGGTCTGCTCACCGACCAGAGGTTCCTGTCCACATGCGCGGAACGGGATATGGGGTCTCTCTTCCGGATGCTCAACCGGCGTGGCGTCAGCACTCGCCGAATCGCAGCGGCGGTCGGCATCGCACAGGGGCGCCTGTACGAGTACATGAATGGCAAGAGCCGTGTCGAGCGACTGACGATGTTCGAGCAGATCGCCGACGCCTTGCACATCCCCGGCCATTTCCTCGGACTGGCCCGACGCCACTGGGAGCCGCAAGCGCCCTCTCCCCCGGTGGCGTCCGCCTGCGGCGCCGCAGTGCCGGCTGACAGGCCCAGGGAGGAGGATCCTGATCTGTCGGCCATGGTGGCCTTTCGGGATGCGGATCGAGCAACCGGTGGAGGCCGTCTTTACGAAGCTGTCGTCACTCATCTCCGCCAGCGCGTCGCGCCCCGGCTGGTCGACCTCAATGGAGTTCAGGTATTCGCCGCGGCGGCAGCCCTGACGGAGATGGCTGGGTGGATGGCACACGACTCCGGACGTGATCGGGTCGGGCAGGCCCACTTCGCCCGCGCACTGGTTCTCGCACGCGCTTCTGGCGACGCCGCTTTGGAGTCCAACATCGCTGCCTCCAGCTCTCACTTAGCCTTACAGATGGGCGATCCCTCGGCCGCCGTGCACTGGGCCAGGGTCGGGCTCGGCACCGGGGGCAACGGGCCTCGCGTGCCCACCCTGGTGGCGCGGCTACATACGATGCAGGCCCGAGCCCTCGCTGCCGCGGGTCAGTACAGTCCGGCCCAGCAGGCCCTCGAACACGCTCAGGTCGTGCTCCGCGATGCAGGTCCTGGCGTTACGCATCCGTGGGTCAGTCCGTTTGACGCGGCTGCGCTGGCGAGCGAAACAGCCGAAGTTCTACGGGACATGGGCCGTGTGAGAGAGGCTGTCGAACACGCTCAAGAAGCCGTCGCTCTTCGTGAATCCGGTCGTGCACGCTCGCTTGCGCTGTGCCGGATCGTGCTCGCCGGCCTCCATGTACAACGTGGAAACCTGGACGCTGCCCTCGTGGTCGGCGAGGAGTTGCTCGCCGCCACCGCTCCGACGATGGGGTCGATCAGAGTCGTGCGGCAACTTGACTCTCTCAAAGTTCAGTTCGAGCCCCACCGTTCGCACCCTCCCGTACGAGACTTCCTGACGCGACTCGTCTCTGAGCGGAGAGCCAGAATGCTTCTGCTCGCAGACATCCTCACCCCTGAGGGAGGCCAGCCACAATGAGGCCAGTTCCTGCCGACCCCGACGCCTACCGGGCGTGGCTCGCCGAAGGCAACGCCACTCAGGCCCGCAAGCGCGTAGCCGCCGACGTTCTGATCCGAGACCCCGCCGGGCGGATCCTGCTGGTGAATCCCACGTACAAGCCGGGGTGGGATCTGCCCGGCGGGATGGCCGAAGCCAACGAGCCTCCGCACGAGGCCGCAATGCGCGAACTACGCGAAGAGCTTGGACTGGACATCGCTCTCCGCGGACTGCTGGTGGTCGACTGGGTGCCCCCGCACGGGCCCTGGGACGACCAGATGGCGCTCATTTTCGACGGAGGTCAGATCGACGGTGCGCACGCTTCTGCGCTCCAGCCCCGTGATGAAGAACTTTCCGCCATCGAGTTCATCGAAGCCGGTGACGCGATGCCGATGGTTCGGGAACGTCTGGCTCGCCGCATCGATGCTGCCTTGAACGCTCTCAACATCGGGCGGGTGCTTTACCTCCACAACGGTCAGCCCTATCTCTGACGAAGCTGCTTGGGGGATTCGCGAAGCGCAGCACTGGGCCGCTAAGTCACCCAAAGGCGCAGGGCCTCGCCTTCCGAGAACCCAACCCGCGGATCTGTCCTGTGGACGGGCAGCTGGTGACCGAGGTCCAGGCTCTTCGCGCCGTTGTCGAAGCCTCAACAACTCCTCTCCGAGCATCACTCACGGAGAAGACGTGACCGCTCACCCGCACCCCCCCCCCAGCGCTTTGGGGTGTTGGTGACCGCCCCATGCGTCGGCAGAGACCTCCTCGCCATGGCTCTCGGTCGCTCATCGCCACGGGCGGACCCCCGAGTGCACCGTCTGCTGGAAAGGTACTCGCCACGACTATCCGTCCGGATCTTGACCTCGCTGGATGAGGGCGATGCCTCCCTTGATGCCGTCGACCTCCTTCTGGACGAGCTCGGCGCCCGTCCGCAAGAGATACGCCTGATCGCGGGAACGTCCGGATTCCGCATCGCCTACCGGCTGCCGTCAGGCCGACAGCTCGTGGTCAAGCACATCCGCGCGCTGCGACTGCCGGAGACATGCGCTGGCTGCAGATTCAACAACGGCGCGGACTGTCAGGAGGGTTACTACGGGGTGCGGCTCTACCGCGATCCGGACGGAGCCTTTCACGTCGGCGTGTGTATTCAGCGCATGGACCTGTGTCTGCCCGTGGAAGAGTTCGTGGGCAGCGAAGCGTGCGCCGAGATCAGGAAAACGCGCGAGCAGGACCTGCAAGACCTGACCGCGTAGAAGCGGCAGTCAAGGAGAGAGCGAGGAAGCTGTGGCCCAGCACGAGTACGAGGCAAAGTTCCTGAAGATCGACGTAGAAGCCCTACAAGACCGTCTGCAAGCGGCCGGAGCCGAACGGGCCTTCGGAAAGACCATGTTCACCCGCCTGATCTTCGAGAACGACGCCGTCCAGGGAGAGCAGTGGCTGCGCCTGCGGGACGAGGGCGGCAAGACCACGCTCACGCTCAAGCAGGTTACCGACGCCACCCACATCAACGGCACCACCGAGATCGAGATCGAGGTCAACGATCTGGAACGGACCGCGGAACTTCTCACGGCCCTGGGTCTGCGCCAGGTGCGGTACCAGCAGAACTACCGCGAGGAGTGGCAGCTCAACGGCGTCACCTACGACTTCGACACCTGGCCTGAACTGCCCACCTTCCTGGAGATCGAAAGCAGCTCCGAAGACGCCGTCCGCAAGGCTGTGGCCGACATCGGCCTGGACTACACCGAGGCCCGCTTCGGCAGCATCGATCTGATCTACAAGAGCGAGCTCGGCAGGGACATCCTCGCCGAACACACCCTCCTCTTCGCCTGACGCTTCGTTACAGTCAGCTGATGGAGGTGCGGGCCGAGGGATGGGCGTACGCGAGGACACGATACGGATCACAGCCCGCGCCCGGGACAGTAGGCCCGGTCGTCTGTCCGGGGTGTGAGCGGGCCTCCGCCTGGGAGTACTCCCAGTACGGTACGGGGCGGCACATCGCTGACGAGGCGATCGGCGGCCGCCCGGTCGTGGTCGACCTGTCGGTCCCGCCGTCTGTACCACGCCGCCCTCGCCCACGCCCAGCTCGGTCAGCACGAGACCGAGCTCGCCGTAGCAACTGCGCACAAGATCCCCGCCCAGGCGCGACATGGTCGCACCGCCCGCCTCTTGAATGCGTTCGGGCACCGGCTCCACGCTCTCGCCCCCGATGCCCCCACCACCCGCGAATGGTTTGAGAAGGAGCTTTGTGAGCCTTGAACTGCGGCACCACACCGATATCGACCTGGTGCGTCAGGCGATCGTGGACATCCATGTAGAGGTTCGTCAGGGAGACCTCGGCCTCACCGGCCCCTTCTACACCGCCGAGCGCTTCAACGAGCGCCTGACGAGACATCGTTCGGAACCCGGCTGGGAAGCGGTCATCGCCTACGACGGGACCGAGCCGGCCGGGTTCGCGTATGCCACGCCGCTCGGTCCCAGCACTCGCTGGTGGTCGTCCATGACCACGCCGCTGCCCGACGGGTACACCGTCGAGACGGGCACGCGCACGCTCGCGCTGAACGAGATCGTGGTCCGACGCCCGTGGCGCGGCACGGGTGTCGCGCACCGCATCCACGAGGAACTCCTGGCGGACAGGGACGAAGAGCGGGTGACGCTTCTCGTCAACCCGAAGGCGGGAGGCGGCAAAGTCCAGGCCGTCTACGAGCGTTGGGGATACGAGAAGATCGGCGAGCAGCAGCCGTTCGCCGACTCACCGATGTTCGCGGCGATGATGCGCCAACCACTGCACCGGTGATGTCAAGCACTCCGCGCGCTGTGGCTGCCGGAGACATGAGCCGACTGCAGCCGCCGGCCGACGAGGCTGTCCTGCAGGCCTCCCAGGCCCCCGATGCGGTGATGGTCCGGCTCGGCGGGGCTCACCCGGCCCGGGCCGCCCGCCCCCCGGACGGGTGTCGCTGCCACCTGCGGGGCGGGCACGGTCCGCGTCGGCGTCCTCGGCCGGCTCTGCTCGGTGTCACCGTGCCGCTGTCCGTACATCCGTGTCCCCTCCCGACTGGTCGCGCCGCCCGGCCCCGAACCCGTGTGCCGGTATCGCCTACCGTGCGTTCTGCGCACCAGGCTTCAACCTGCCCGGCCGCGGCTCAAGAGCCGCAAGGGCAGCGCAGGTGCGCCTGCGGGCAACCGTAGGCCGCCCCATGCCGCACACACCCGAAGTGCTGGGTGTGCGCGGCATGGGACCGGGATCTGCGTGTGCTCGTAGGTCGTCGGGCGACGATGTGCTTAGGCGATCGAGACCCCGTAGGCCTCGGTGAACGCCTGTTGCGCGTACTCCTCTGAGGCGTAGCCGTAGCCGTCGTCGCCCCAGTTCGTGCCCCAGCTGTTCCGCACGATGAAGCGCCGCTGACGGGTGTAGCCGACGAGGGCGACGGCGTGGCCTCCGCGCGCGGTCTCCTGCTTGTAGTGGTTCAGCTCACCGTGCGTGGCCTTGGCCTCGTCCCAGGTACGGTCCACGTTGAGGCGGACCAGGATGGGCCCGCCGCCGGAACCGAGCCACCGCCGCCACTCGTCGAGTTTGCGGCCGAGATTGAAGTAGGCGGCGATGCGCATCTGTGCCGCCGTGGCGTAGAACGTCTCTGTGTCGCCGGGGTAGTTGAGCGGAGGGGGCTTGAAGGGAAGCTCCTCGTCCCGCACAACGCCGTACCTGCGGGCTATGGCAAGAGCCGCCTTGAGGCTGGTGCCGTCTTTCTCGATGAACGTCGTCGGCTCCGTGGTGAATTCGTCCGTCTCCTTGGATGCCATCCACATGTAGCGGACCGACAGCGGGTCGTCCTTACGCAGGCGGTTGACCTTGGCGAAGTGCCAGCGAAGCATGGAGTCCGCCGTCGCCCATCCCACGCATGAGCCTGTGGTGCCCTGGTCTCCGATGTTCCACCAGGGCTCCCGAAGATCGATCTCCTCGGGCAGGGCCGCGTCGGGACCCGCGGCGAGTCCGGCCGCCTGGGCATGCCGCGGTTGCCAGTCGCGTTCGGTGTCCTTCGACTGAATGCAATTGAGGACCCTGTCCTCGGTCCCATTGTTCACGTATTCGGACACGATGTCTCCCTGTCTTCTCTGCGCTCCTCGTTACCGAGGCAGCGATTCCGGTGGAATGTTGACGACTGTGTCTGCGGTCAGCTCGGGGCCGGCGTCAGCCAGATGTCGTCGTCGGCGCTTGCCGAAGAGCCCGAACCGGCTCCTGTCGGGAGGCGGCCCGGGGAGGAGATAGACGTCCGAGAAGTTCCGCGCGGAGAAACAGCGCAGAGCGGGATGTTGGAATTTCGCAACTGCCGGGCGCGAGGCTCCATATACCTATGCCGTAAGCCTGACACCGAAGCGGTTGGTCTGCAAATTTTGAACTGATTACCTTTTCAACTGGCTTTCAGGTCGTAACGAACTTAATCCAGTCGTAAATCGTGATCTTTATGGCGGGGCTCTGCGCTAAGGTCCTGACCATGAAGCCGTACTCCCTCGAGTTCCACTGAGACGAGCTTGTCGTCGTAGACGTGGAACGTCTCCCGGGGCACAGCATCCATGCGACGAGACCGGGGACGTGAAGAAGGGGAGCGGCACGTTCGGCGTCCAGCGCCAGTGCACCGGAACCGCCGGCGTTGGTGATGGGAGTCTTCCTGGCGCCGACGAACATGGGGGCTGCCGGTCAGTGACCGGCGGTCAGTTCGCCGCTGAGCGTCTCGTGCAGGTCGGCGCTGGGCCGGTTCAGGCCGACGATCTCGACGCTCTTGCCGCGCTGCTTGTACTTGGTCTCGATCGCGTCGAGGGCGGCGACGGAGGAGGCGTCCCAGATGTGTGTGGCGGACAGGTCGATGACGACCTTGTCCAGGTCGGTGGCGTAGTCGAACTGGGTGACCAGGTCGTTGGAGGAGGCGAAGAAGAGTTCGCCGGTGACGGAGTAGACGACCTGGCCGCCGTCGGGGTCGGTGACCGACGTGACCTCGACCAGGTGCGCGACGCGCTTGGCGAAGATCACCATAGCGGTGATCGACCCGACGACGACGCCGATGGCGAGGTTGGAGGTGGCGACCACGATGGCGACGGTGATGACCATGACGGTGATCTCACCGGCGGGCATCCGCTTGAGGGTCTTGGGAGCGATGGAGTGCCAGTCGAACGTCGCGAAGCACACCATCACCATCACCGCGACGAGGGCGGCCATGGGGATGTCGGAGACGACTGGGCCAAAGACGACGCACAGCACCAGCAGGAAGGAGCCCGCCAGGAAGGTGGACAGGCGGGTGCGGGCACCGGAGACCCGTACGTTGATCATCGTCTGCCCGATCATGGCGCAGCCGCCCATGCCGCCGAAGAATCCGGTGACGATGTTGGCGATGCCCTGCCCGATGGACTCGCGGGTCTTGTTGGAGCGGGTGTCGGTGATCTCGTCGACCAGCTTCGCGGTCATCAGCGACTCCATGAGGCCGACGAGGGCCATGGCGAGCGCGTAGGGGGCGATGGTGGTGAGCGTGTCGAGCGTGAACGACACGTCGGGCAGGCCCGGGACCGGCAGGGAGGAGGGCAGCTCGCCCTTGTCGCCGACGGTCGGGACCGCGATCCCGGCCGCGACGGTGACCACGGTGAGAGTGACGATGGAGACGAGCGGTGCCGGGATCACCTTGGTGACCTTCGGGAAGAACACCAGCAGCAGCAGGCCGCCGACGATGAGCGGGTAGACGGCCCAGGGCACGTCGTGCATCTCGGGAACCTGCGCCATGAAGATCAGGACGGCGAGGGCGTTGACGAAGCCGACCATCACGGAGCGCGGCACGAAACGCATCAGCTTCGCCACGCCGAGCGCGCCCAGGACGATCTGGAAGACGCCGGCCAGGATCACGGCCGCGACGAGATACCCAAAGCCGTGCTCACGGTTGAGCGGAGCGATCACCAGGGCGACAGCACCGGTCGCGGCGGAGATCATCGCGCGGCGGCCGCCGACGATCGAGATCGTCACGGCCATCGTGAAGGAGGCGAACAAGCCGATCGCCGGGTCGACCCCGGCGATGATCGAGAAAGAGATCGCCTCGGGAATGAGGGCGAGCCCGACGACCAGGCCTGCGAGGACCTCGGTGCGCCATACCTTCGGGTCGGAGATCCAGTCGGGCTTGAGGCCGCGCAGCCGCGCGGTGGTGGATACAGCTGTGGAAGCAGACAAGAGGGCAGTACCTGTCACGGTCGGGCACGCCGGGCGTCACCGGTGCGTGCGGGAAGACGCCGAAAGGCCGGGTCGGCCTTCCGCGGCCCGCGTGCGGCGGGCTGAAGTCACAGGGCAGCAGGCGCAGGATGTGCTGCTGCTGCGGGGCGAAGGGTCACGGCGGGCAGGCGGCGGCGCGAGTCGTCGTGGGCATGCGCACGCTCTCTCCTGCAGACATCGGTCTTCGCCGGGGGCATCGTCGGCCCCGACGCGGCTGACGGTCACGGGAGGAATACATCCCGCGCCGTGGGAGGCGGGGACGGTTTGGAACCGACCCCTACGATCATTTACTCTACCCTGACGTTAGGGTAGAGATTGGCGCCGGCCGCCTGTGGCCTTGGTGACACAAGAGGAAGGGCGCCCGCGTGAGCGAGCACATGCAGATCGGTGAGGTCGCCTCGCGTACGGAGCTGTCGCTGCGCACCATCCGGCATTACGAGGAGACCGGCCTGGTCATCCCCTCCGCCCGCTCCCAGGGCGGCTTTCGCCTGTACACCGAGGCCGACGTCGCACGTCTGATGGTCATCCGGCGGATGAAGCCGCTCGGCTTCACCCTCGACCAGATGCGCGACCTGCTGGATGCCACCGACCGCCTCGACGCTACCGACCTGGCCGAGGGCGCCGAACGCCAAGAGCTCATCAGCCGAGTGCGGGAGTACGAGCAGGCCGCCGTTGAGAAGATCGATGAGCTGCGCGTCCAGCTGGCCCGCGCCGAGGACTTCGCCGCCACTCTCCGCACCCGCCTGGAGCAGGACAGCCGCATCGCCCAGTCTTGAAGTCCCCGGCTCCGACCTGTGAGTTGTCCACACGTCGATGGGGCTGAGCGGGGGGAGGCGGGCTGCGACAGCGCGCCGCGCAGTTGTCGGTTCTCCGCGGTCAGTTGGTGGACCATTTCGCCGGCCCCTTGTCGGCCGCGGGATGGGTGGCCAGTGCCGTCTCCTTGCCGAGTTGCCGTCGTGCACAGGTAGTTGACCCAGTGTTCACCTACCTCGGCGCCAAGGCAGGCATGGCCACCCGACCACGTCAGGCGCTCGTCAGGATGACGAGTTGTTGGGTCGCTCGGGTCATCGCGACATAGCGGTCGACCGCTCCTTCGATGCCCTCTCCGAATGTCTCCGGGTCGACGAGGACGACCAGGTCGAACTCGAGGCCCTTCGACAGTTCCGGGGTCAGGGAGCGGACGCGGGACGTCGTACGGAAGGTGGGGTCGCCGATGACGCAGGCGATTCCGTCGGCGTGGGCGGCGAGCCAGGTGTCGAGGATCGAGGTCAGGTCCGTAGCGGATCCGTGGACTACGGGGACGCCGCCGCTGCGGATGGAGGTCGGCACGTTGGCGTCGGGGAGCACGGCCCGGATGACCGGCTCCGCCTCCGTCATGATTTCTTCCGGCGTCCGGTAATTGATGCTCAGGGAGGCCAGGTTGATGCGGTCGAAGCCGAGCCGTTCGAGGCGTTCCTGCCAGGACTCCGTGAAGCCGTGCCTGGCCTGGGCGCGGTCTCCGACGATGGTGAAGCTTCGGGAGGGGCAGCGGAGCAGCAGCATCTGCCATTCCGCGTCGGTCAGTTCCTGGGCCTCGTCCACGACGACGTGCGCGAACGGGCCGGCGAGCAGGTCCGGGTCGACGGTGGCGAGTTCGGACTCGTCGACCAGGCTGACCTGGGCGTCCTCACCGCGCAGCATCGTCACCAGGCCGATGCCTTCGTCACCGTCGGAGCCGGAGTTGGCCACGGCGTCGATCAGGTTGTCGACGACCTGCGTCATGCGCTCCCGCTGGCCGGCGATGACGGCCTGGTGCCGGCGCTTGCGCCGTGCCTCCTCCGGGTCGCCGAGCCGCTGCCGTGCCGCGTCCAGGAGCGGCAGGTCGGACACCGTCCAGGCCTGGGGGTCCGCGCGCTGCAGCTTCTGGACGTCGTCCCGGCTGAGCCAGGGAGCGCACATCCGCAGGTACGCGGGTACCGACCACAGGTCTCCGACCAGGTCGGCCGCTTCGAGCAGCGGCCACGCCCGGTTGAAGGCCGTGAGCAGGTCCCTGTTCCGCAGCAGCGACTTACGGAGCAGGGCGGGCGAGACCTCGGCCTCACCGGCACCGTCGCCGGCACCGGCACCGGCACCGGCACCGTCGCCATCGTGCTTGTCCATCAGGATCGTGAGCAGTTCCTCCCAGACCTGTTCGCGCGCCTCGTTGTGCGGGGTGCCGGGTTCCGCCGCTTCGAACGCCACGGCCCATTCGTCGGCGCTCAGCGAGATGTCGGACCAGTGGGTGGTGACCGTCATCCCCTTGGTGGGCGGGTCCTCGTAGAACCGGACGGCCTTCTCTATCGCGTTCACCAGGTCCGCGGAGGACTTCAGGCGGGCCACGTCCGGGTCGGTCTCGGTCGTCGCCGCGGCTCCCTCGGTGACGAGGTCTCGCAGGGTGCAGGTCTGTACGCCCTCCTCTCCGAGGCTGGGGAGGACGTCGGCGACGTAGCCCAGGTACGGCTGGTGCGGACCGACGAACAGCACGCCGCCCCGGCGGTGACCGAGGCGCGGGTCGGAGTAGAGGAGGTAGGCGGAGCGGTGCAGGGCGACGACGGTCTTGCCCGTGCCCGGACCGCCGTCGACGACGAGTGCGCCGCGGGATCCCGCGCGGATGATGGCGTCCTGGTCGGCCTGGATGGTGCCGAGCACGTCTCGCATCCGGGGCGACCGGTTGCTGCCCAGGCTGGCGATGAAGGCGGACTGGTCGTCGAGCGCGGCGTGCCCGACGACCCCGTCCGAGGTGAACACCTCGTCCCAGTAGTCGCTGATCCGGCCGCGGGTCCAGCGATACCTGCGACGGCTCGCCAGACCCATCGGGTTGGCGTGGGTGGCTCCGAAGAACGGCTCGGCCGCGGGGGAACGCCAGTCGAGCAGCAGCCGGCGCCCCGTGCTGTCGGTGAGGCCGAGTCGTCCGACGTACACGGGCTCGGGACTGTCCGCGTCGACCATGTGTCCCAGGCACAGGTCCAGACCGAAGCGGCGCAGTGCGCGCAGGCGAGTGGTCAGGCGGTGGATCTCCGTGTCCCGGTCCATCGCTTGTCGGCCCATGCCGCCGGGTGCCCTGCGCGCGGTGTCGAGGAGGGCGGTCAGCTCGGCGATCGACTCTTCGAGGCACTCCGCGATGGCCGCGAAGTGCTGCTCGTCGTCGGCGATCAGCGTCGGGTCGGCCTTGGCGGCGAGGCGGTCGGGAAGGTCGAACGCGCTGGTGGTCAGGGGGTTCACGTGATTCGCTCCGATATTCCGATATGAGGTCGCGTGCGGCCAACGCGTGCTGCCATGAGTCTGTACCGGTGAGACGAACCTGGGGTGTGTTGTCTCAGGCACCGGCTCGACGATCCCGTGTGGTTCACGATCCCGCGTGGGTCACGCGGGCACCGGCGGCGTTTCTCGGCTGATCGTGTCAAGCAGCAGCTTCGCGGCCACCGTCGCCCCGTCGGTACGGATCGTGCCGGCCACGGCCCTCGCCCGGGCGCGGGTCTCGGGGGCCAGGGCCGCCTCGAGCATGGCCGCCAGGACCGCGAAGGTCGGCGTCGGACGGGCCAGTACCGCCCCGATGCCCAGGTCGGCCACCCGGCGGCCCCAGTACGGCTGGTCCGCGAACTGGGGTACCACCACCTGAGGCGCTCCGGCCCGGGTGGCCGTCGTCGTGGTGCCCGCGCCGCCATGGTGTACGACGGCGGCCACCCGGCCGAACAGTGCCTGCTGGTTGACCTCGCCGACGGCGAAGCAGTCGTCCTGGTCGTCGATCAGGGCCAGGTCCGCCCAGCCGCGCCCGACAAGTACACGGCGGCCCAGCGCGCGGACCGCCTCTACGGCCACCTGGGCGACGTCCGCCGAAGCATGCATGGGCATGCTGCCGAAGCCCACGTACACCGGCGGTTCGCCGGCCTCCAGGAACGCCGTCAGCTCGGCCGGGAGCGGGCGTTCGTCGGGCAGGATCCACGCGCCGGTCTGTACGACGTCGAGGCCCGGCGTCTCCTGCAACGGGTCCAGGACCGGGTCCGTCGCCAGCCACGGCTGGTCGCCGTAGACGTACTCGCGGACGTTGTCCACCGGGGGCAGGCCGATCGACGCCCGGTTGGTGTTGAGCGCCTCGCCGAACAGCGCGTTGATGTTCTCGGCGTCCAGGTTCCACAGCTCCCGGTTGTCCGTCACGTCCGACGGGAATGGGCGGCCCGGGTACTCCAGCGGCCGGCGTCCCGGTGACGGCAGGGTGAGCTGCTGGAAGGTCACGCACACGGAGGGGATGCCCAGTTTCTCGGCCACCGACCGCGCGCCGGCCACGGCCGGCAGGATGCCGGCCGCCGCCACCACCGCGTCACATCCCTCGGCGGCCGCGGTGACCGCGTCCAACTGGCCGGCGATGATCTCGGCCGCGCGCTGCGGCAGGTTCGCCGGCCGCGGCGCCGCCTTCGTCAGCGCGCGCGCCGACGGGCCGAAGGGCACCAGCGGCACCCCGACACCGGCCAGCCGTCGCGCGAAGTCCTCGTCCGGCGGCGCGCACACCCGCGCCTCCACGCCGAGCTCCCGCAATCGCACCGCGAGCCCCGCCACCGGTTCGACGTCCCCGCGCGATCCATACGTCGACAACAACACACGCATTCGCGACCCCTGTTTCCCGCAGATTCTGGCCTAGGCCGGTGATTCTGCGGCACTACGGGGGCCTTGCCGCAAGCCCCCCGGTGCGCTATAAGTTGAAAGTGGCAAGGAGTCGGTGACCGGTTGGTGACCTCCTTGCCATTGCTGTTTCCTCCGCCTTTGCTGTCTCTTCCGCCTTTTCTTTCTCCCCGCGAAGTGGCGTCAGCCGTTGCGGTGGGGTCTCCAGGGGTCCGCCCTGCGCGCGAGGGTTCGGGCGCGACGGCGTACGTCCGGAGGCAGGTGGCGGAGGACTGTGCCGGCCGCTCGGCGGACTCGGGGGGACGCTGTCGTGCCGAGGAGGAGAAGGTCGCGGACCGTCGCGGCGCCCGGTCGGCCCACGGACAGGCGGAGTTGTTTGTCGTGGCCGGACCAGGTGGGAACGAGCAGCCGGGGCGGGGTGCCGACACTGACGGCGGAGAGGCCGGCGGCCTGACCGCCCGGAACGACGCGGGCCCTGCGGCCCACGCCGAGGAGCTGGGCGCTCGCCCACACCACGTGCGTGCCGGGTTCCATCGCCTCGCCGCCCGCCAGGGTGAGCGGGTCGATGACCGTCTCGCCGGTGAGGACCACGCGGTGGCGGTCGCCGCCGAGGGGTTCGGTGCGCGGGGTGAGGTCGGCGTCCGGGAACCACCACAGGTCGCGGGCGGTGTCGTGGACGAGGAGTTCTCCATGGGCGTGGCCGAGGGGGTGCGGGGCCTCCCAGCCCTCGGCGCCCTTGATGCCGGCCAGCAGGTCGGGGTCGAGGAGCATGCGGCCGTAGCGTTCGACGAGGGCGAGGGGCCGGCCGTCGGGGCGGCGCATGCCGATCGTGGTCGTGAGGTGGAGTCTGCCGGCGCGCCAGCGGATGTCGTCGACGGTGAGCTCGGGTCTGATCCCCTGGGTGCGGCGGGCGAGTTCCACGAGGGAGTCCAGATGGCCCTCCTCCAGCAGGTGCGCTCTGAGCCGGGTGAGGGCCGGGAGGCCGTCGCGTACGCCGGGCGGGTAGGCGTCGAGGGCCATGCGGCGTACGACGCCGAAGTGCCGTTCGAGGTTCTTGCCGGTGCGTTTGAGGGCGCGGGACTCACCGACCGGGCGGAGGAGTTCGACGCGGTAGGAGCGGCGTAACAGGTGGTCCTGGAGCGGGCCCGGTGAGGTGTCCTGCTTGATGGCCTCCACGACCGTGCGCAGGTGTGTGTAGTAGACCTCGGGGGTGGTCCCCCGGCTGCTGGTGTTGCCGCCGTCGTCCCGGCGCTTCCATACGTAGCAGGGGTGGTGGGCGAGGATCGAGACCCTCTTGGCGCGCAGGTAGGCGCGGGCCATGAAGAGCTGGTCCTCCAGACGCACCGGGCCCTCGGGGAAGGCGAGGCCGTGGGCGAGGAGGAACTCGCGGCGGAACATTTTGTGCGGGGTCAGGCTCTCGAACAGGGGCGCGGTCTCGACGGTGCAGTGGTCGACCGTGCGTTTGAAGACGTTGCTGGGGCCCGCCATGGTGCCGACCACCTTGCCCAGGACGATGTCGGAGCCGTTGCGGTGGGCGAGGCGGTGGAGGTGTTCGAGGGCCTCGGGGGTGAGCTCGTCGTCCTGGTCGACGAACTGGACGTACTCGCCGCGGGCCAGTCGGACACCGACGTTGCGAGGCTTGCCGGGCCAGCCGGAGTTCTCCTGGCGGACCACGCGTACGTGCGGGTGCCGGGACGCCAGCCGGTCGAGGCGCTCCGCGGAGTCGTCGGTCGAGCCGTCGTCCACGTAGATGATCTCGTACGCGTCTCTGCCCAGGCTCTGGTTGATGAGCGACGGCGAGCAGAGCTGGATGTACCGGCCGGCGTTGTAGACGGGCACCACGATGCTGACCTTGAGCTTCAACGCTCCCCCTTATGAGACCAAGTCACCTGTCGCTCTCTCGTCGTTCTACGGACGTTCAGATACCGGCAAAGGTTGTCCCGAGGAGAACAAGTTCAGGCGAGTTCGTTCAGATATGGAGTGATCGTCCTTATCATCCGCGATCACTCCCGATCACCCTCGACGCCACTCCCGGTCGGACGGGTGAGTTCGTCGCCAGAAACGCCCGATGTCCGTCCGGGAACGACCGTCAAGAAACCCTCAGGTTCGTCGTGGGGCTGCCGTCAAGTGCGCCGAGCAGGATCGGGACCTCAACCACCTACGGATGAGGGATGCAGGCATGGCTACGCTCTTGTACCGACTGGGCGCTTTCGGCGCTCGACGGTGGCGAACGATGTTGGTCGGATGGCTCCTGGCACTCGGCGCGGTGATCGGCCTCGGCTTCTCGTTCGCCGGCTCCTTCGAGGACAGCGGCTCCATCCCCGGGTCACCGGCGCAGACGGCGCTGACCAAGATGGACCGCCACTTCCCCTCCCCGGACGTCCAGTCCGCGGAGATCGTGTTCCAGGCCCCGTCCGGCCGCGAGGTGACCGACTCCGACCTGCGGAAGTCGCTGGCATCCACCCTCGCGGCGATGAGCGACGTACGCGGGGTGGCAGAGGTCGGCGATCCGGTCGAGGACGACACCGTCTCCAAGGACGGGCGCACGGCGGTCGCGCAGGTCAGCTTCACCACCAAGAAGGACGACGACGTACCTGCCGGCACGCTCGACGCGGTGAAGGCCGCGGGCAGCCAGGCCGAGCAGGCGGGGCTCAGGACCGTCTACGGCGGTGACGCCTACGCCCCTTCGACCTCACCCTTCGGGCCGCCCGAGATGGTCGGACTGGGCGTGGCGCTGGTCATTCTCGTGATCACGTTCGGTTCGCTGCTCGCCGCCGGGCTGCCGCTGATCACCGCCATCCTCGGCGTCGTCGGCACCATGGCGGCCATGATGGGCCTGGCCACGGTGGTCGGGGTGACGGACAGCGCGCCCACCCTGGCGATCATGCTGGGGCTCGCCGTCGGCATCGACTACGCCCTGTTCATCGTCTCGCGGCACCGGGCCCAGCTCGCTGCCGGAATGCCCGTCCAAGAGTCCATCGCCAAGGCCAACGCGACCGCGGGCAGCGCCGTCGTCTTCGCCGGAGCCACCGTGGTCATCGCACTCGCGGGACTGTCGGTGGCCGGCGTCCCGATGCTGACCTCCATGGGCCTCGCATCGGCGGGAGCGGTCGCCGCCGCGGTCATCCTGGCGCTGGGCCTGCTCCCCGCGCTGCTGGGACTGGCCGGCCGCAGGCTCACGCCCAAGTCCGGCACCCGCTCGGGCCGACGGATGGCACGCGGTGGCCGAACCTCGTGGAGCACGCGCTGGGTCGACGTCGTGCGCGGCAGGACGGGACGCGGGACAGCGGGCAGCGGCCGGACACCCATGGGGGTGCGCTGGACCGAAGGTGTGCTGCGCAGGCCCGTGCGTACTCTGGTCATCGCGACCGTGGCCCTCATCGCCCTCGCCCTTCCGGCCCTGCAGCTCAAGCTCGCCGTGACCGACGAGGGCAACAGCCCCACCACCACGTCGAGCCGTCAGGCCTACGACATGGTCAGTGACGCCTTCGGCCCCGGCGCGAACGGCCCGCTCGTCATCCTCATCGAGGACGACGACCCAGCCGCCATCGAATCGACGGCCACCGCCGTCGAGGACAAGCTGCGTGACGTCAAGGGCATCGCCGACGTCAGCGGTGTCGACGTGGCTGACGACAAGGCGGCCGCGCGCATCCAGATCATCCCCGACACCGGACCGAGGACGCAGGCGACCAGCGACCTGGTCTCCCACCTGCGCACCGAGATGCGGCCCCTCGCCGAGGCCGGCGGCAGCTACGTCGCCGTCACCGGCCTGACCGCCGTCAGCATCGACGTCTCCGACAAGCTCAGCGGCGCACTCGTGCCCTTCGCGATCGTCGTGGTCGGCCTGTCCATATTCCTTCTGATGATCGCGTTCCGGTCCCTCGCCATACCCGTCAAGGCCACCATCGGATTCCTGCTGTCCGTCGGCGCCGCGTTCGGAGCCACTGTCGCGGTCTTCCAATGGGGCTGGCTGGCAGGCCTGTTGGGGGTGGCCAGTGAAGGCCCGGTGGCTAGCTTCATGCCCATCATCGTCATGGCCGTGCTCTTCGGACTGGCCATGGACTACGAGGTGTTCCTCGTGTCCGCCATGCGGGAGGACTACGTCCATCACCGCAACGCCCGCGTCGCCATCACCACCGGAGCCCGCAACGCGGCCCGCGTGGTCACCTCGGCCGCCCTCATCATGATCTCGGTCTTCATCAGTTTCCTGTTCTCGCACGACGCCGATATCATGCCGATCGCTTTCGCCCTGGCCTTCGGAGTCATGGTGGACGCCTTCCTGGTCCGGATGACCCTCGTCCCGGCGCTACTCGCCCTCCTCGGTGACCGTGCCTGGTGGCTGCCCCGGCGCCTGGACCGCATCCTGCCCCGCCTCGATGTCGAGGGCGAGAACGTCCACGCACCCGACGAGACCCCGCAGGTCCCTGCCAAGCAGTCCGCCTCAGTGGGCCTGTGACGCGATGAACTACCAAGCTGATACCGGGACATACCCCGCATCCGTCGTGGCGGTGGAAGCGGTGGTCGTCGGGCAGCCCGTCCCGCCCGTACAAGGAGCACGTATGAACGCCGTCGACGCACCGAGCACCGCTGACCGGGTGCTTGTCATCGATGACGATCCCGGTATCAGGCGCCTGTTGATCTCGGCCCTCGGCTTCGCCGGATTCGAGGTCGACGTGGCGGGCGACCTGACCGAAGCCCTCGAACAGGTCGCCCGCCGGCCCCCCGACGTCATCGTTCTCGACGTCATGCTCCCCGGCGCCGACGGCTTCGAGATCCTCCAACTCCTGCGCCAACGCGCCATCGACGTACCGGTCCTCTTCCTCACCGCACGTGACGCGATCGAGGACCGCGTGCGGGGGTTGCGGCTGGGCGGGGACGACTACGTCACCAAACCCTTCAGCGTCGTCGAAGTCGGGGCCCGCCTGCAGGCGCTGCTCCGGCGAGCGCGCAGCGGAGCCCCGGCCGCGGCCGAGGAGACACCGCTGCGCATCGCGGACCTCGCGATGGACGATCCCCGCCACGAGGTCCGCCGTGCGGGCCGGCTCCTCGAACTCTCCCCCACCGAATACCGCCTGCTGCACTACCTCCTGAGCCACCAGGGACAGGTCCTCTCCCGCGCCCAGATCCTCGAAGCCGTCTGGCAGTACGACTTCGGCGGGGACAGCGTCGTCGTCGAGCGCTTCATCTCCAACCTCCGCCGCAAGATCGACCACGGCCACCCGCCGCTGCTGCACACCGTCCGGGGCGTCGGCTACACCCTCCGAGAAGAACAGGCCCACAAGTGAGACTTCTCGGCCGCCGTACGTGGTCCTTCTCAAGTGTCCGCCTGCGTCTGCTCGCCGGTCTGGCCGTCCTGCTGGTGTCCGGTCTGACGGCCAGCGCCGTCATCACCGCGTTCCTCCTGGAGGACTACCTGGACAAGCGCTACGAGCAGACCCTCGAAACCAGCGCCCACCGCCTCACCGAGGTCATCGGGCGAGGGCCGCAGACCGCCGACGCCGATCAGTTCGCCACGCTGCTCGGACCCCCGCTGGGCATGGTGGCCGTGGACGCGGACAACAAGGTCCTGACCAGCACAGGTTCCGCGTCCTCGGCGGCCCGTCAGGTCACCGAGCTCAGCACGACCGTGCCGACCGGCACCATCGTCAACTACGACGGGCACGACGAGCAGCACGGTCTCGCGGTGATCCGCGTCCCCAGCCCCGGACTCACCATCGACGACGGACTCGCCCAGGGTGTCATCGAGCCGACCGCGCTCGTCCTCACCATCGACACTTCCGTCGACGACTCCACCGTCGACGCACTCATCAAGCGTCAACTCATGCTGATCGGCGCGGCGTTGCTGATCCTGCTGGGGCTCGCGGTCATCGTCCTGCGCCTCGGCCTGCGCCCGCTGGCCCGGATGGCCCGTACCGCCGACGCCATCGCCGAGGGCCACCTCACGGAACGACTGCCGACCACGCGCAACGGCAGCGAGGCCGGCCAACTGGCCGAAGCCGTCAACCGGGCGTTCGACGCGCAGGCGCGCGCGGAGGCGACCGTACGTTCCCTGGCGGCCGACACCTCGCACGAGCTGCGCACCCCGCTCTCCACCATCTCCGGCTGGCTCGACCTGCACCGACAGGGCGGAGTGTCGGGGCCGGGCCTGGAAACGGCGCTCGAGCACATCGAGAACGAAGTGGGACGGATGCGCCTGCTCGTCGAGGACCTCGCCCTGCTCGCCCGCCTGGATGCCGGCCGTCCCGTCGAGCAGCACGACGTCGACCTCACGGGGCTGGCCGCCAGCGTCGTCGAGGACGCCCAGATCATCTACCCCCAGCGCGCCATCACCATGGCACCCGCAGCGTCCGCGCCCGTCCTCGGTGACGCCAACCGACTGCAACAGGTCCTGCGCAACCTCGTCGGCAACGCCGTCCAGCACACGCCCGCCCAGACCGCCGTACGGGTCGAGATCACCCGGACCCGCGAGGACGTACAGCTGCGCGTGATCGACAACGGTCCCGGCATCGCCCCGCAGGACCTGTCGCGCGTCTTCGAACGTTTCTGGCGGGCGGAGGCCAGCCGCAGCCGTGCCTACGGCGGTTCGGGTCTGGGCCTGGCCATCGTGGAGGCCATCGTCCACGCCCACCACGGCCAGGTGCAGGTGCAGTCGGACGTAGGGGTCGGCACCACCGTCACCATCCGGCTTCCCCATGGTCCGGGCGTGCGCTGACCCGTCCGTCACCGACCCCGCGCCCGCGCGCCCACCTCACCTCGTCGACGAAGAGAGGCCACTCATGCACACGGTAGTTCTCGCCGGCGGCCCGACCCTTGTCCGCGCGGCCATGACCGCGGTCATCGACAGGAGTCGTGCCCTGTCCGTCGTCGGGCAGGCCGCTGACGGCACCCGGTTGCGTGAGCTGCTGGCGGCCGGCGCGGAACCGGACGTGATCCTGCTCGACCGCGCCATCCAGGACCAGGGCATCTCCGCGTTCACGGGGGTCGTCAGTGCCGCGTCCGCGGTCGCCCGCACCATCGTCTTCGGTGTCCCGGACGCGCAGGAGTCCGACGCCTGCCTGAGAGCGGGCGCCACGGGAGTGCTCGCCTCCGGCATCACGGCCGTGCAACTCGTCGCGGCCCTGGAAACGGTGCTCCGCGGTGGCCTCGTCGTCGTCCTGGAAACAGCCCCTGTCGTCATGGCGCACCACCGGCGCAGAGCGAGTCCCCAAACGCCCCCGGAGCTGTCCAGGCGGGAGCACGAGATCCTCACCATGGTGGCCGGCGGCCAGGAGAACTCCTCCATCGCCCATGCCCTCAGCATCAGCCCCCTCACCGTGAAGACACACATAGCGAACCTGTACGCCAAGACCGGGGTCCGGCAACGCGGCCACCTCGTCGCCTTCGCCTACGAAAGCGGCGTCGTGGTGCCGGGCAGGACTCCCGTGAGTCCCCTCGTCGACCGGCTTCCCGCGGCGTCCTGAAAGACCAGTGCCGTTGTCATCAGCGACCACCTGAGCGTTAGCCTCGGGGTTCGGTATTCGGCCGGTTCCGCAGGTGATCAGGAGGCAGGCATGGCGAAGGTTCCCAGCGCGGTGGTCGCGGCGGGCGGGATCGTCGGTGGTTACGGCGTGGCCCGGTGGACCAGGAAGCGGCAGCTGGGCGGGGTCGTGCTGGTCGCCGCCGGGGCCGTGGCCGCGCGGCAGTGGCGGGAGCGGGCGGGCGGGAAGGCCGCGGGCGCGCTGACGGCGGCGTATGTCGCCGCCTTCGCCGGGTCCCACCCCCTGGCCAAGAAGGTGGGCGCCTGGCCGGCCGTGTTCGGGGTGGCGGGCGCGGTGGCCCTGGCGTCGTGGGCGGTCGCGGACCGGAACGGCTGAGCGACGGCGACGGCGACGGGACATGCCCTCGGTGTCCCCGACCTCCACGCTGAGGTCGGGGACGACGGGTGCGGTGCGTTCCGTCTCACGTCGGAGCGACGCCTCGGTGTGACTCCTCGACGTGACTCCTTGGCGTAACCCGTCGCCGTTTCTCGTCGACGCGCCCCAGTTTTCGTTATCGTCCCCGTCCCCGCACGTCTCCTCAACGTCCCCGCCAGGTACGCGACTTACGACGTTGAGGTGCGAGCACGTGACACGACAGATCAGCCGCCGGAGCATGCTGAAGGCCACGAGTACGGCCGCCGGGGCCGTCGCCATCGGTACGACGCTCACGCAGGCCCCCGCCGCCGCGGCGGCCCCCGCCTACGCCCACCCCGGTCTGCTGCACACCCGCGCCGACCTGGGCCGGATGGCGGCCAGGGTGAAGGCGGGGGCCGCCCCCCACACCGCCGGCTTCGCCAAGCTGACCGCCAACCGGCACGCGCAGAGCGGCTGGCAGGCCAATCCGCAGGCCACCGTGTACCGGGGGTCGGGCAGCCCGCAGAACTACGCGATCCTCTACAACGACATCCACGCCGCCTACCAGAACGCCCTGCGCGGCCACGTCAGCGGCGACAGCGCGCACCTCGACACCGCCGTCGCGATCCTGAACGCCTGGTCGGCCAAGCTGACCGGCCTCGAAGGCAGCGCCGACCGGTTCCTCGCCGCCGGGCTCTACGGCTACCAGTTCGCGAACGCCGCCGAACTCGTCCGCGACCACCCCGACTTCGACCTCGGCCGGTTCCAGTCCATGCTGAGCACCGTCTTCGCGCCGCTCAGCGACAGCTTCCTGGTCAAGCACAACGACGCCGTCGTCACCAACTACTGGACCAACTGGGACCTCACCGCCCTGGCGTGCGTCCTGGCCACCGGCATCCTCTGCGACGACAAGGCCCAAGTCGCCCGTGCCGTCGACTACTTCAAGAACGGCGACGGCCTCGGCTCGGTCAGGCACGCCATCCCCGTCGTGCACGACGACGGCCTCGGCGAGTGGCTGGAGGCCGGCCGCGACCAGGGGCACGCGCTGCTCGGTGTGGGCCTGATGGGCACGGTCTGCGAGATGGCCTGGAACCAGGGCATCGACCTGTACGGCTATGACGACAGCCGTTTCCTCAAGGGCGCCCAGTACGTGGCCAAGTGGAGCATGGGCGGGGAGGTGGCGTACACCGCCAATACCCGGGCGAAGGGCGCGGTCAACGGCTGGTCCGGCCGGGAGACCGCCGCCGACGCCGCCCCCGTGGACCCGGGCATGCGGCGGCCGATCTGGGCGATGATCGCCAACCACTACACCAAGCGGCGCGGGATGTCCGCCACGTACCTCACCCGGATCGCCGCCCAGGCCGCGCCCGAGGGCGGCGGCGGGGACTACGGCCCCAACAGCGGCGGCTACGACCAACTCGGCTTCGGCACACTGGCGTTCACCCGGGACCGGGCGGCGGACCCGTCGGCCGCGCCCAGCCCTGCGGGCGGCGGCGCCTCGACCTCCGGCGGCGGCACGGGTTCCGACCCCCGGCCCCAGACGGCCGCGTCGGCCGCCCCGTCCACGTCCGCGTCCGCCTCGGCGTCCGCCCGGGCCGACGGCGATCTCGCGGCCACCGGCTCCGACGGCATCGTCGGCTGGACGGCAGCCGGCGTCACCGCGATCGCCGGAGGCCTGCTGTTCCTGCGCCGCCGGGACCAGGCGCGCCGCGAGCAGTCGTAACGCGACCCCCGAACCCCTCTACGCCGTAGCCGCCCGCGACCCCGAACCCGACCCGGAACCCGACCCCGACCCGGACCCGGAAGCGCCCTCCCCCGACGTCCCCGTTGGTCGACCCGGCCGCGGTACTTGGCCGGGATCGGGGATGTTGCCACCAGGCCGCCTACGCCCCCAGCATCCGCGACACGGTGTAGATCAACAGCCCCGCGAGCGAACCGACCACCGTGCCGTTGATCCGGATGAACTGGAGATCGCGGCCGATGTTCGCCTCGATCTTGCGGGTGGTGTGCTCGGGGTCCCAGCCGGCCACCGTGTCGGTGATCAGGGAGGTGATCTCCGCGCGGTAGGTGGTGACGACGTAGACCGCCGCGCCCTCGACCCAGCCGTCGACCTTGCCCTGGACCTTCGGGTCTGCGGCCATACGGGATCCCAGGGACAGCAGTGAGGCCCGCACCCGCAGCCGCAGCTCGCTGCGTTCGTCCTCGGCGGCCGAGACGATCATGGAGCGGACGGCGGTCCACGCGGAGGCGATCAGGTCCTGGACCTCGCCGCGGCCCAGCACCTCGCCCTTGAGCCGCTCCACGCGCGCGCGGGTGTCCGTGTCGGACTGGAGGTCGGAGGCGAAGTCGCTGAGGAAGCGGTCGAGGGCGCCGCGGGCCGGGTGGGAGGGCATGTCCCGCATCTCCGCGCAGAAGCGCAGCAGCTCCTTGTAGACCCGCTCGCCGACCTTCTTGTCGACGAACCTGGGCGTCCAGCCGGGTGCCCCGCCCTGTACGGCGTCCATCACGGAGTCGCTGTGCAGCACCAGCCAGTCGTGCGCCCGGGCCACGACCAAGTCGACGGCCCGGCGGTGCCCCCCGTCGGCGACGACCTTCTCCAGCATCTTGCCGATGCCGGGCGCGATCTCCTGCGCGTCGGCCCGGCGGGTGATCGCCTCGCCGACCACGGCCTGGACGTCCGAGTCGCGCAGCACGGTCAGGGCGCCGCGCAGTGCCGCCGACAGCTCCGCCGTCACCCGGTCCGCGTGCTCGGGTTGGGCCAGCCAGGCGCCGAGCCTGCTGCCGATGCCGACCGCCCGCAGCCGCTGCCGTACGACGTCCTCGGAGAGGAAGTTCTCGCCGACGAAATCGCCCAGCGTGACGCCGAGCTGGTCCTTCTTCTTGGGGATGATCGCGGTGTGCGGGATGGGCAGGCCGAGCGGGTGGCGGAACAGGGCGGTGACCGCGAACCAGTCGGCGAGCGCGCCGACCATGCCGGCCTCGGCGGCCGCGGCGACATAGGCCGCCCAGGTGCCCGCGCCCTCGTTCGAGGCCCACTTCGCGAGGACGTACACGACCGCCACGAACAGCAGCAGTCCGGTCGCGGTGAGTTTCATGCGGCGCACCCCGCGCTGCTTCTCCGCGTCGGCCTCGCTGAACGTGTTCATGGCACGGGCAGCCGCGGCGGGCACCCCGCGCGCACCCGAAGCGGGGGCGGCACGGTTACCGGTCCCCGCCGCCCGGGCATGCTGTCCTACACCGGATGATCCCTTTTCCTCAGGCTTCGTACGTTCCATCCACTCCACCCGTTCGTGATCCCTCGCACACATTGTCCCTTCCTGACCGACTCCTGGAACGGAACAAGAGTTCCCGGCGTCTGTCGGGAGGGGGAGCTTACGGAGAACTCCGCGGCCCAAAGGGGGGTCCTGTTCGACTACCCCTGATCTCATGACGCATCATGAGGTGATCACACCGGAGCCTCGGGCTCCCATCCCAAGGAGACACACGCCCGCATGACCAAGCGTCACGGTTATGCGCTGCTCAGCACGATCATCGCTCTGATCGTCGTCGTGTCCGCGGCCATATACGTCGGAGTCGCCTCCGACCACGGCAGCGGCGAGAGCAGCAAGAACACCCTTTCCGGGGCCCGCGCCCCGCACAACTCCGCCGCCCCCGCCTCCACCGGGGTCTGGGTCGGCACCTGGTCCGCCTCCCCGGTCGGCGGCGAGCCAGGCACCGAGACCACCGGCATGGCGGACCGCTCGCTGCGCAACGTCGTCCACACGACCATCGGCGGTACGAGTGCCCGTATCACGCTGTCCAATCTCTACGGCCAGTCGCCGCTGACCATCACGCACGCGACGATCGCCGTCGCGGCCGGCACCGGCACCGCCGAGGCGGCCGGGGAGACCATGCGGCGCCTGACCTTCGGCGGCAACCCCGTCGTCGTGGTCCCGGCCGGACAGCAGGTGCTGAGCGACACCGTCGCGATCCGCGTCCCGGCGTACAGCGACATCCTGGTCACCACCTACTCCCCCACGGCGTCCGGCCCGGTCACCTACCACCCGCGCGCCCGCCAGATCTCGTACGCCGCCGCGGGCGACCGCACCGAGGACGTGACCGGCACCGCGTACACCGAGCAGACCGGGTACTGGCGCTACCTGACCGCGCTGGACGTGCTCAGCGACGAGGCCCAGGGCACCGTCGTGGCCTTCGGCGACTCGCTCACCGACGGCGTCGGCTCCACCGACAACACCAACCGGCGCTGGCCCAACCTGCTGTCCGACCGGCTGCGCACGGCGAGCGTGGCAGGCCAGGACGTGCCCCGCTACAGCGTCGTCAACCAGGGAATAGGCGGCAACCAGGTCCTCGCCGACGGCCTCGGCCGCCCAGCCGAGAACCAGGCCGGCGTGAGCCGCTTCGCCCGGGACGTGCTCGGCCGCACGAACGTCAAGGTCGTCGTCGTGGACCTCGGCATCAACGACATACTGCGCAACCCCCGACTGGCCGACCCCGACACCGTCCTCACCGGTCTGCGCACCCTGGTCAGCCAGGCCCACGCCCACGGCATCAAGGTCGTCGGCGCGACCCTGATGCCCTTCGGCGGCCACCGCGGCTACTCCGCCGCCCGCGAGAACGTCCGCCAGGCGATCAACGTCCAGATCCGCGCGGGCCACGTCTACGACGCCGTCGTCGACTTCGACAAGGCCGTCCGAGACCCGTACGACCCGCGCAGGTTCCGCTCCGACTACGACTCGGGCGACCACCTCCACCCGAGCGACAAGGGATACGAGCGGATGGCGGCGACGTTCGACCTGGACTCCCTGAAGGGGTCGGCACCGGCGCGGCTCTAGTCCCGGCTGGGGGCTGAAACGCGAGTACCGGCCTGTGATCGGTACTCGCCCTCGGTCAGCGACCGTCCGCGGTCAGCACTCACGGTCAGTAGTCGCAGTCAGTAGTCGCGGTCAGTGGTCGCGGTTGCGGCGCCGGTCCCGCTCCTCCCGGCGCTCCCGCTTCCGCTCGCGCATCAGGTCATGATGGCCGTCGAGCATCCTGCCGTGGGCCTCGTGGGCGTCGTGGGGGTCGTCGCGGTACGACTCGCCGAGCTCCCGCAGGGACTGCTTGCGCTCCAGCTTCTCCTGGCGGCGCTCCTCCTTCAGACGCTGCCGCTCGGCCCGGGTGGCCTTGCGCTCGACGCCGACGCCGCCCCAGAAGGCGAAGCCCGTCACGATCACCCGCGGGGCGCCCGGATCGCCCGGCACGCCCTCCTCACGGTGGTCGAAGCCACCCATGACGCCGATCCCACGCACCACGACCTCGACGCCGGGCGGCACGATCACCTGCACCCCGCCCATGATCGCGATGCAGTTGATCTCGACCTCGCCGGCCGCGAAGTCCGCCTCCCGCAGATCGATCTCGCCGCCACCCCAGAAGGCGAAGGCGGTGAACCGCCTCGGTACCGTCCAGCGGCCCTTGCGCTGGAAGCCCGACATGACGGCGACGGCCCACGTCGACGACCCCTCGCCGCCGGTGATCCGGCCCGCCCAACTCCCGCTCGGCGCGGGGTCCTTGGACATCGACACCCGAGGAGCGGCCCCGACCGTCCCGGCGGGCGCGGCGGACGGCAGGTCCCGGGTGATCGGCGTGAGTTCGCCGTACGTGCGGGCCTTGTACGTGGCGTCCAGCCGCTCCTCGAACTCCTCCATGTCGAGACGTCCCTCCGCGAGGGCGTCCCGCAGAACCTCGGTGACTCGTTCACGATCGGCGTCGGAGGCGCGCAGCTCCGGAGCATCCTCGGTCATACCCAGCAGCCTACGAGGTGTCGGCGCCGGGCACTATCCGATCGCGCGGGACGAACATCGCCCGCCACGGCGCTACAGGGCCGCCCGCTCCGGCGGGGGTTTGGGAGTGTCCCCCAAGGAGTGCAGCATCTTCGCGATCACGGCCTCGATGTCCGGCTCCCGCACCGACAGGTCCACCAGCGGATACCGCGCCGCGATCCGCGCGACCAGCGGAGCCGCCGACTGAGACGCCGGGAAGGCCAGCCACTGCCGGGGCCCGTCCACCTTCACCACCCGCGCGGGCGGCGGCGCGTCGATCGGCGGCAGCTCGCGCTCCAGGTCCACCACGAGGGTCCGCTCGCTCTCCCCCGCCTCGTGCAGCCCGGCCAGCGCGCCGTCGTACATGAGCCGCCCATGGTCGATGACCATCACCCGCGAGCACAACTGCTCGATGTCCTGGAGGTCGTGCGTGGTCAGCAGCACCGTCGTACCGCGCTCGGTGTTCACCTCCCGCAGGAACTCCCGCACCCTGGCCTTGGAGACGACGTCCAGCCCGATCGTCGGCTCGTCGAGGTACAGCACCTCCGGGTCGTGCAGCAGGGCCGCCGCGATGTCGCCGCGCATCCGCTGACCGAGCGAAAGCTGACGGACCGGAACGTCCAACAGGTCGGCCAGACCGAGGAGTTCGACGAGCCGGTCGAGATTCTCGCGGTAACGGCCGTCGGGGATGCGGTACATACGGTGCATCAGCCGGTACGAGTCGATCAGCGGAAGGTCCCACCACAGCGTCGTACGCTGCCCGAACACCACCCCGATCCGATGCGCCAGCCGGGTCCGCTCCCGGGACGGCTCGATGCCCGCGACCCGCAGCCGGCCGCCGCTCGGCGTCAGGATGCCGGTCAGCATCTTGATGGTCGTCGACTTCCCGGCACCGTTCGGCCCGATGTAACCGACCATCTCGCCGCGCGCCACGGAGAACGAGATCGAGTCGACCGCCCGCACCTGACGCCGCTCCCGCCTCATGAAGCCGGTCCTACGACGCACGTCGAAGACCTTCTCCAGCCCGTCCACCTCGATGAAACCCGAGTCCATGGAGCCCGTGCCGGTGCCCGCGTCCGCATCCGTACCCATCAGTCCTCAGCTTCCCGTACTCCGATACGACCGCAGCCCCGCCCGCCAGACCATCCCGGCGAGCACACAGCACGCCACCGCCACCAGCGGGGGCGCGAACGCCACCCACTGCGGCAGCCCGAGCGGATACGGCCGCCCCAACACATAGGTGCCCGGCACCCAGTTGACGAAAGCGAGCGGCAACACGAACGTCACCCCACGCACCAGGTCCTTCCCGAACACGCTGGGCGGATACTGCAACAGCGTGGTGCCGCCGTACGTGAACGCGTTCTGCACCTCGGCGGCGTCCTGCGCCAGGAACTGGAAGGCCGCGCCCGCCACGAACACGGCGCAGAAGATCACCGCGCCGCTGACCACCATCGCCGGCACCAGCAACACCTTCACCGGCGTCCAGACGACATCGACCGACACCAGCGCCCAGCCCAGCACCAGCGCACCCTGGCTGATCCGGCCCAGGCGACGCAGCGCGAAGTGGTCCGCGCCGACCTGGGCGAGCACCGGAACGGGACGTACGAGCAGGGTGTCGAAGGAACCGTCACGCATCCGGGTGCCCAGTACGTCCATGGAGCCGAACACCAGGTCGGCGATCCCGAACGCGGTCGCCGACAGCCCGTACAGGAAGGCGACCTCCGGCAGCGTCCACCCACCCAGCGAGTCGACCTGCGAGAACATCAGCAGGATCGTGACAAAGTCCAGCCCGGTCACCAACAGGTTGCCGAACACCGTGACGACGAAGGAGACCCGGTAGGTCATGGCCGACCTGATCCACATCCCGGCGATCAGCCGGTAGGCCCGCAGCCCCTCCGCCAGGCGGTTGTGCTCACCCACCCTGCACCACCACCCGACGGGTCGCGGCCGACTGCACCAGCCGCCCCGCCCCCAACAGGACCACCGCCCACACCGCCTCGAACGCGAACGCCCCCAGCGGGTCGGTCTCCCCCATCAGCACATCCGCCGGCATCTGGAGCTGCGCCGCCCACGGCAACACCCGGACGACGTCGCCGAGCGCGCCCGGGAAGGCGTTCAGCGGCAGTGTCATGCCCGAGCAGAAGATCCCCAGGACCATCAGGGCCTGGTTGACGCCCATTCCGTCCATGAGCCAGAACATGCTCAGGGCCGCCAGATAGCGGATCCCGAAACTGACGACCATCGCAAGCAGCAGCGCGACCAGGAACGCCGCCCAGGTGGTGACATCCGTCGGCAACGCCATCGGGAAGAACAACGCCCCGAAGGCGAAGGGGATCACGCCCCGTCCCAACGTCTGGAACAGCGCCCGCCCCAGGTCACTCGCCAGCCACCACAGCTGAAGGTCCGCCGGCCGGTACAGGTCGATGGCGATATCGCCCGTGCGGATACGGGCCATCAGATCCTTCTCCACGCCGCCGCCCTGAATGGCGAGCGTCGCGTACAGGCACTGCCCCAGCCACACATAGGTCACCGCCTGCGCCTGGTCGTAACCCCCCAGATGCGGCCGCTCGTCCCACAACGCCAGGTAGGTGGAGACGAGGATCAGCCCGAAGACGGTGTTCGTGAACACCCCCGCCGCCGTGGCCGCCCGATACGTCGCGTACCGCCTGAATCCCCCCGCCGCGACGGCCGCGTACAGCCGTGCCGAACCCACACCCACGGCCCTCCTCACCCGCGCCGGACACCGAAGCGCAGGAGCCTAGTAGGCGGATGACCGGGCGGGCGAGCCGTTTTCTTCAGTGCCGCCGGGCCGGACACCCCGGCGACCGTCGCCGCCCGATACGTCGCGTATCGTCAAAAGCCTCCCGCCGCGACGGCCGCGTACCACCACCGCGAACCCACCCCCGTACGCAGGTGACCCGTGCGGACTAGCCATTACCGGGCGAGACGCGCGCCATATCCGGGAACGGAACGCATGGTGCGAGAGTCTTCAACAGGGGCCACAGAAGGCGTACGAGACGTACGGGAACGTAAGACGCGAAACAGGAGTCCGTGCACGACATGAGCGACGAGCCGCAGGCGCAGCCGCAGCAGCCGAAGCAGGGCTGGGCATCGAGACAGCCGGAAGCGGCCGAAGCGCCCGCGGACGGGGAGCCGGCCGGGAAGAAGCCCAAGCGGCCGGCGCGCACCGGCTGGCGGCGGTTCATCCCGACGTGGCGCATGGTGCTAGGTACGTTCGCCCTGGGCATCCTGCTGCTGGCGGGCCTCTTCTTCCTCGGCTACTCGATGGTCAAGATTCCGTCGGCCAACGCGTTCGCCACCAAGCAGAGCAACGTCTACCTCTACTCGGACGGCAGCCAGCTCGCCCGCGACGGCGAGGTCAACCGGGAGACCGTCCCCCTCGCCCAGGTCTCCAAGGAGGCCCAGCACGCCGTACTGGCCGCCGAGGACCGCGACTTCTACACCGAGTCCGCGATCGACCCCAAGGCGATGCTCCGCGCCGGCTGGAACACCGCCACCGGCAAGGGCAAGCAGTCCGGGTCCACGATCACCCAGCAGTACGTGAAGAACTACTACCTGGCCCAGGAGCAGACCGTCACCCGCAAGGTGAAGGAGTTCTTCATCTCGATCAAGCTGGACCGCACGGAGTCCAAGGACCAGATCCTCGAGGGCTACCTCAACACCAGCTACTTCGGCCGCAACGCCTACGGCATCCAGGCCGCCGCCCAGGCCTACTACGGCGTCGACGCCAGCGAGCTGGACCCCGCCAAGGCCGCCTACCTCGCCGCACTGGTCAACGCGCCCAGCGAGTACGACATCGTCGCCCACCCGGAGAACAAGGCCGCCGCCCAGGCCCGCTGGAACTACGTCCTGAACGGCATGGTCAAGAAGGGCTGGCTCGCCCAGTCGAAGCGGGCCCACCTCACCTTCCCGAAGCCGAAGGAACAGACCGTCGCCATCGGCAAGTCCGGGCAGCGCGGATACGCCATCGAAGCGATCAACGAGTACCTCACCACGAACAAGATCGTCACCGCCGCCGAGCTCGAGGCGGGCGGCTACCGCATCACCACCACCCTGCAGAAGAAAAAGCAGAACGCCTTCGTCAAGGCCGTCGACGACCAGGTGATCTCCAAACTCGACAAGAAGAAGCGCAAGGTCGACAACTACGTCCGCGCCGGCGGCGCCTCCATCGACCCCAAGACCGGCAAGGTCGTCGCCATGTACGGCGGCATCGACTTCGTCAAGCAGTTCACCAACGGCGTGACCCGCCGCGACTTCCAGGTCGGCTCCACCTTCAAGCCCTTCGTGTTCACCTCCGCCGTCCAGAACCACTCCGAGACGCAGGACGGCCGCGTCATCACCCCGAACACGATCTACGACGGCACCAACAAACGCCCCGTCGAGGGCTGGAACGGCGGCACGTACGCCCCGGAGAACGAGGACCAGGGCTCCTACGGCGACGTCCCCGTGCGCGAGGCCACCGACAGGTCCATCAACTCGGTGTACGCGCAGATGGCCGTGGACGTCGGCTCGGACAAGGTCAAGAGGACCGCGATCGACCTGGGCCTCCCCTCCACCACCCCCGAGCTGGTCGCCAGCCCCTCCGTCGCGCTCGGCGTCGCCCAGGCGAGCGTCCTCGACATGGCGCAGGCCTACGCCACCCTCGCCAATCACGGCCGGCACGGCACGTACACGATGGTCGAGAAGATCACCAAGGACAGCAAGACCGAAGTCGAGCTGCCGGAGAAGCGGACCAGCCAGGCTGTCAGCCGCGAGGCCGCCGACACCACGACGGCCATCCTGCAGAGCGTCGTCGAGAACGGCACCGCCACCGCCGCCCAGGCCGCCGGCCGCCCCGCCGCGGGCAAGACCGGCACCGCCGAGGAGGACACGGCGGCCTGGTTCGCCGGCTACACACCCGACCTCGCCACCGTCGTCTCCGTCATGGGCCAGGACCCCGTGACGGCCGAGCACAAGTCGCTGTACGGCGCGATGGGCCTGGAACGCGTCAACGGCGGCGGGGCGCCCGCGGAGATCTGGGCACAGTTCACCAAGCAGGCCCTCAAGGGCAAGCAGGCCACCGACTTCGACCTCCAGCTCCAGCCCGGCTCCGACGAGTCCGAGGCCCCGAGCACCGACGTCCCGGTGACCCCGACTCCGGGCGACGAGGACACCGACGGCGCCACTGACGGCACCACCGGCACCCCGACGACCGGGACACCCGGGACCACCGGAGACCCGACGGGCACCACCGACGGCGGCACCACGGGAGGCACCACCGGCAGCCCGACGACCGGGACACCCGGGACCACCGGGGACCCGACGGGCGGTGACACCACCACGGACGGCGGCACGACGGACGGCGGCACGGACGGCAGCACCGGCGCGGACACGGCCACCGGCGGCACGACGGACGGCAGCGGCGGCGACACCGGCGGGGACTCCGGCGGCCAGACAGAGGGCACGACGACCGGTGCGGGGCAGCTCAGCGGGACGCGCCGCCGGTGACCGTACGCCGTTGAGCTGAGCGCCGGCCGGCCGTCGGTGCGCGAAGAGACGACAAAGGGGCTGGTGGCGATGGCCACCAGCCCCTCGACCCTTCGAACCGCTGCCTTTGCAGGCGCTTTACAGGTACAGCCCCGTCGAGTCCTCGGACCCCTCGAACCGGTCGGCGGCCACCGCGTGCAGATCGCGCTCGCGCATCAGCACATAGGCGACACCCCGCACCTCCACCTCGGCCCGGTCCTCCGGATCGAACAGAACCCGGTCGCCGGGCTCCACGCTCCGTACGTTCTGCCCCACGGCCACGACCCCGGCCCACGCCAGCCGACGACCGACGGCCGCGGTGGCCGGAATCAGAATCCCGCCACCGGAACGCCGCTCGCCCTCGCTGGTGTCCTGCCGCACGAGTACCCGGTCGTGCAGCATCCGGATGGGCAGCTTGTCGTGCTGGGTGCTGTGCTCGTTTCTCCTGGCGCTCACAGCACTGAACCTACCTGCCTTTGCCGGGCCCGTAGGCCGGTGGGTCGGCCCTCGCTCAGCGCCTGCGCCGCCGGGTCCCCAGGGCGAGCAGCCCCACCAGCCCGACGACGACGAGCGCGACGGGAACGACCCGCTCCAGCCGAGGAGCGCCCTCCTCGTCCACGAACTGGGACTTGACGTCACTCACGGCCCGGTTGACCCCGACATAGGCCCGCCCCAGCGTGTGATCAATGTTCGACACGACCTTGGCCTTGGCATCGCCCACGATCGTCTTCGGGTGCACCCGCACCCCGATCTCATCGAGCGTCTCCGCCAGCTTCTCGCGGCGGATCCTGATGTCCGCCTCGATCTGCGCCGGGGTTCTGGTGTCCGACGTGTCCGCCACCGTAGGGCCTCCGAAGTCAGCTGATACCTGTTGCCGCTGCCTGCTGGTTGTTCTGGACAGTTGCCTGCTCTGGACAGTCTGTCAGCTCCACGCGCGGCCGCACGGCCAGGACCCCCGGTTACGCTTGCCCGCATGAGCGAGCGACTCCAGCCCGGGGACGTAGCCCCCGCCTTCACCCTCCCCGACGCCGACGGCAAAGAGATCTCCCTGTCGCAGTACCGGGGCCGCAAGGTCATCGTCTACTTCTACCCCGCGGCCCTGACCCCCGGCTGCACCAAGCAGGCCTGCGACTTCACGGACAACCTCGACGTCCTGGCCGCCGCCGGCTACGACGTCATCGGCATCTCCCCGGACAAGCCCGAGAAACTGGCGAAGTTCCGCGAGAAGGAGTCCCTGAAGGTCACCCTGCTGGCAGACCCCGAGAAAACCGTCACCGAGTCCTACGCCGCCTTCGGCGAGAAGAAGAACTACGGCAAGACGTACCTCGGCGTCATCCGCTCCACGATCATCGTGGACGAGGAGGGCAAGGTCGAACGGGCCCTGTACAACGTCCGCGCGACGGGGCACGTGGCGAAGATCATCAAGGACTTGGGTATCTGAACGAGATCCACACGTCGGGAGCCAGGTCGGGCCGCTCGGGCACCGACCTGGCTTCCTCGGTCCACGCATCCCCGACGAGCTCGGTCGCGACCCGCCGCCAGAAGCGGACGGCACCGGTGTTCTCGTACTGAAAGGGAATCTCCCAGTCCCCCGGATGCCCGGCGACCACCTGCCGTAGGGCCCGGAGCCCCACCCCGCTCCTCCTTACCGCACGCACAACAAAGAAGCTGTTGAGCACCCGGGTAGGCCCACTGAGCGCCCGCACGAACGCGAACCCGACGGGACTCTCGCCGATGCTGAAGAGATACGGCGCCCAGTCCAGGTCACCAGAGAAGGCAGCCTCCAACCGCTCACTGCGGAACGTCCCGTCCGGGTTGGGCAGTTTCCCCCCGAAATCGGACAGATCATGCCGGAACAGCAGCCAGAGGCGTTCGACGGTGGGGTGATCGGCGGGGGTGGCTGGGCGGATGTTCAGCCCTGAGTCCATGGTCCTGGTCATGAAAAAAGCCTTCCGAGCGGACAGGAGTCCGCACCTGGAAGGCCTCACTGGTAAGCATTTCAACTGCCTTTACGGTTCAAGCGTGACCGTCCGATAAACGGTTCGTTACTCCGTGCGAGGCACGAACGTGTGGCCGGGATCGGAGGGGAACTATGGGGGCCAGTGCGTATCCGAAAGAGCGGCTGGAAAAGGCGGCTCGGGGGGCACGGACGTTGTCGGAGGCGTTGCGGAAGTTGGGGGTGGATCCGCGGAGTTCGACGCGACGGTACGTCTTCGAGCGGATGAAGAAGCTGGGTGTCGACGTCTCGCACTTCGAACGGGAGGGGGTGCGCTGGACCCGGGATGTCCTTCAAGCAGCGGTTTCGGCGTCGACGAACATGATCGAGGTACTGCACCATCTCGGGCTTGAGGTGGTCGGCGGCCACCACACGCACATCAGCCGACGCATCAAGGCGTACGGGATCGACACCTCGCACTTCCAGGTTCCGACGCGACGCGGCAAACCCTGGCGCCCTCGAACGCCGGAGGTCTTCCTCGTCGAGCAGCCGGTGGGCGAGGCCCGGCGCATCCCGAGCGATCGGCTCAGGTGGGCGATGACGGCGATGGGCGTGAAGGAGCGATGTGCGATGTGCGGCGCGGAAGCGACGTGGCGAGGTCGTCCCCTCCCCTTGGAGATCGACCACATCAACGGCAACTGGCGCGACAACCGGATCGAGAACCTGCGGTTGCTATGCCCCAACTGCCACTCGACCACCGACAGTTACCGGGGCCGCGCCAAGGGTAGGGCCACATGAGCACCGGCGTGCAGTACACCCGCGAGCGGCTGGCCGAAGCCGCCATCCGGTGTTCCGACATCGACGATGTCATCGCCTTCTTCGGCACCCAGCCGTACGACAATCTCCGTAGATACCTCACGCGACGGTTCGCTTACTTCGGCATCGACATCTCACACTTCCGCGACAGCGGTCGGCAAGCACGACCCACTTGCGTCGCGTTGCGTGCCGCAGTCGCCGAGTCCACCTCCATCGCAGCCGTGCTTCGTCGCTTGGAGCGCCCGGACAACTGCACGCAACGCGCCCTGCTGCGCCAGTGGATCATCGAGGAGCAGCTCACTACGGAGCACTTTCTGGGACAGGCTCATCAAAGAGGGAAACCCCGTCCGCAGCACAGCAAACGGTCCGCGGACATCCTGGTCAAGCACGACGGCAAGCGCCGGACGCGAACCGTGCAGCTACGGCGAGCGCTCCGCGAGGTCGGCCTACCCGAGGAGTGTGCCGAGTGCGGCGTCGGTCCCGAGTGGCTCGGCAAGCCCATGACGCTTGAGATCGATCACATCGACGGGGACTGGAGTGACGATCGCCGCGAGAACCTGCGGTTGCTGTGCCCCAACTGCCACGCGGTCACCAATACGTGGTGCAGAGGTGGGAAGCGCCGCCGCATGCCTCCCCGGTAGCATGGGCGGTCACGCGGCCGTTGCTGAATGGTATAAGCAGAGGTTTTAGGTGCCTCGGGGCATTTGCCCATGTGGGTTCGACTCCCATCGGCCGCACTCACACAGGGGCCGCCCGCTTGGGCGGCCCCTCCCGTGGTTCAGCCCAGCAACTCCCGAACCACCGGCACCAGCCCCCGAAACGCCTCCCCCCGATGACTGATCGCGTTCTTCTCCTCGGCGGTCAGTTCGGCGCAGGTGCGGGTGTCGCCGTCCGGCTGGAGGATCGGGTCGTAGCCGAAGCCGTTCGTGCCTACGGGGGTGTGGCGCAGGGTGCCCCTCAGTCGGCCCTCGACCACCCGCTCCGTGCCGTCCGGCAGGGCCAGGGCCGCCGCGCAGGTGAAGTGGGCGCCGCGGTGTTCGTCGGCGATGTCGGAGAGTTGGGCCAGGAGCAGGTCCAGGTTGGCTCGGTCGTCTCCGTGTTTGCCGGCCCAGCGGGCGGAGAAGATGCCGGGGGCGCCGCCCAGGACGTCGACGCAGAGGCCGGAGTCGTCGGCGATGGCGGGCAGGCCCGTTGCCCGGGCCAGGGCGTGGGCCTTCAGGAGGGCGTTCTCGGCGAAGGTGACGCCTGTTTCCCTGACGTCGGGGATGTCGGGGTAGGCGTCCGCGCCGACGAGGTCGTGGGGCAGGCCTGCGTCGGCGAGGATCGCCCGGAGTTCGGTGATCTTTCCGGCGTTGCGGGTGGCGAGAATCAGGCGGGTCATGCGCACCAGTATCCCGGCCGCACCGGAGGGGTTACGGCGTGCAGACCTTCGTCAGTTCGCCCGCCGCGTCCGTGACCGGGCTGAGATCGGGTGTCTCGTCGCCGTTCTTGACGGCTGTACGGACGTTGCCGACGGCGTCGCCGAGGTCCTCGACCGCCTTGTTGACGTCGGTGTTGTCGGTCTTGTCGCCGATCTCGTCGAGGTTCTGGTCGATGGAGTCGAGGGACTCCTGCAGCTGCGTCGGGTCGTTCGACGCGCTCTCCACGGCCTGTTGGAGATCCGTGACGCTGTCGGCGATGGCGTCGGCGGTCTGCACACAGTCGAGTGCCTTGGTCACGGCGTCGCAGCCGGTGGTGAGGCCGACTGTCAGCCCAACGGCCGCTACGGCGGCGGCGATTGCGGTACGGCGACTACGGCGGCGTCGGCTCGCGGCCATGGATCTGTTCCCTCCCGTTGGTCAGGCCCCCGGTGGGCCCCCCGTGTTGGCCGGGCGCACGGTGGTGTGCCGTGCGCCCGTACCGGTAGTGACGCGAGGACGGTCGGCACGGTTGCCCGTGACGGCCGCCCTTCTTGGTGGTCCCTTTACTTTTCGAGGACCGTATCAAGTGCCGTGCGCTGCAGGGCTGCCAGCTCGGTGCAGCCGGCGACCGCCAGGTCGAGCAGGGAGTTGAGTTCGTCGCGGTCGAAGGGTTCGGCCTCGGCGGTGCCCTGGACCT
Source organism: Streptomyces sp. NPDC050997 (assembly GCF_040660135.1). Classification (NCBI taxonomy): domain Bacteria; kingdom Bacillati; phylum Actinomycetota; class Actinomycetes; order Kitasatosporales; family Streptomycetaceae; genus Streptomyces; species Streptomyces sp. NPDC050997. The sequence continues at coordinate 138,025 of NZ_JBFAGK010000014.1, read as the reverse complement.
CGACGAAGCGGCCGTCGCCGGTGCAGACGACGTTCATGTCGGTCTCGGCGCGCACGTCCTCCTCGTAGCGGAGGTCGAGGAGCGGGACCGAGCCGACGATGCCGACGGAGACCGCGCTGACCGTTCCGGTGAGGGGCTGGCGGCCGGCCTTGATCAGCTTCTTGCCCTGGGCCCAGGAGACGGCGTCCGCGAGGGCCACGTACGCGCCGGTGATGGCCGCGGTGCGGGTGCCGCCGTCGGCCTGGAGGACGTCGCAGTCCAGGACGATGGTGTTCTCGCCGAGTGCCTTGTAGTCGATGACCGCGCGCAGGGAGCGGCCGATGAGCCGGCTGATCTCGTGGGTGCGGCCGCCGATCTTGCCGCGGACGGACTCGCGGTCGCCGCGGGTGTTGGTGGCGCGGGGCAGCATGGAGTACTCGGCGGTGACCCAGCCCTCGCCGCTGCCTTTGCGCCAGCGCGGGACGCCTTCGGTGACGGAGGCGGTGCAGAAGACCTTCGTGTCGCCGAAGGAGACGAGGACGGAGCCCTCGGCGTGCTTGCTCCAGCCGCGTTCGATGGTGACCGGGCGGAGTTGTTCGGGGGTGCGGCCGTCGATTCGAGACATGGCGTTGAGCCTAGTGGTACCTGTGAAAGGGGCCCGTCCGTCGGCAGGAAAGGGCCCCTCAGAGGGTGAAGCCGGGGATGATTCCGGCTCTTCACATCAAATCTTCGATCTCCGCGGCGATGGGGTCGGCGTCGGTGCCGATGACGACCTGGATCGCGGTGCCCATCTTGACGACGCCGTGTGCGCCGGCGGCCTTCAGGGCGGCGTCGTCGACCTTGGCGGCGTCGATGACCTCGGTCCGCAGGCGGGTGATGCAGCCTTCGACTTCTTCGATGTTGTCGATGCCGCCGAGCCCCGCAACGATCTTCTCAGCCTTGCTGGCCATGTTCCTTCTCCCTGATCCGAACCGCCGAAATCGTCGGTAGCTGGTCTACACCACCTGACAGGCGGTCGCCAAACCATCACGCGCGATTACGTAGAATCGTGGGTTCCTTATCTCTCCTTCACCGTGCTACAACATGGTCTACACCACTGAGTGGTGTAGACCACCACCGATGGAGGAAGTATGAGCTCCGCCACCGCAACGGCGGCCCCCGCGAAGAAGCGGGGTTCCGGTCTGCTCCAGGGACTACAGAAGGTCGGCCGCAGCCTGCAGCTCCCGATCGCCGTGCTGCCGGCGGCGGGCTTGATCGTCCGACTCGGCCAACCTGACGTCTTCGGGGCCGACGGCCTCGGCTGGGACCAGGTCGCCTCGGTCTTCGACAAGGCAGGCGGCGCCATCACCGGCAGCCTCCCGATGCTCTTCTGCATCGGTGTCGCCATCGGCTTCGCCAAGAAGGCCGACGGCTCGACCGCCCTCGCCGCGCTGGTGGGCTTCCTGGTCTACAGCAAGGTCCTTGAGGCGTTCCCGGTGACGGAGGCCCAGGTCACCAAGGGTGCTGACATAGCCGCGACTTACAACAACCCCGGTGTCCTCGGCGGCATCATCATGGGTCTGCTCTCGGCGGTGCTCTGGCAGAGGTTCCACCGTACGAAGCTGGTCGACTGGCTCGGCTTCTTCAACGGTCGCCGACTCGTTCCGATCATCATGGCGTTCGTCGGCATCGTCGTCGGTGTCTTCTTCGGGCTGGTCTGGGAGCCCATCGGTGAGGGCATCGGAAACTTCGGCGAGTGGATGACCGGCCTGGGCTCCTTCGGTGCCGCCCTCTTCGGTCTGATCAACCGGGCGCTGATACCCGTCGGCATGCACCAGTTCGTGAACACGGTGGCCTGGTTCCAGCTCGGTGACTTCACCGACGCCGCCGGCGAGGTCGTCCACGGCGACTACAGCCGCTTCCTCGCCGGCGACCCGAGCGCCGGGATGTTCATGTCCGGCTTCTTCCCGATCATGATGTTCGGCCTGCCGGCCGCGGCGCTGGCCATCGCGCACACGGCTCGCCCCGAGCGCCGCAAGGCCGTGATGGGCATGATGGTCTCGCTCGCCCTGACGTCCTTCGTGACCGGTGTGACCGAGCCGATCGAGTTCTCGTTCATGTTCATCGCCCCCCTTCTCTACGTGATCCACGCGGTGCTGACCGCTGTCTCCATGGCCGTCACCTGGGGGCTGGGAGTCCACGCGGGCTTCAACTTCTCCGCGGGCTTCATCGACTACGCCCTGAACTGGAACCTGGCCACCAAGCCCTGGCTGATCATCCCGATCGGCCTGGTCTTCGGCGCCGTCTACTACTCCGTCTTCCGCTTCGCCATCATCAGGTGGAACCTCCCCACCCCGGGCCGTGAGCCCGACGAGGAGGTCGAGGACCTCACGAAGGCGTGAGCCACCGCTGACAGCGACGAAGAGGCCCCGGAGCCGTGAGCTCCGGGGCCTCTGTCACGTCGTGGGACCGAGACGGCGTACGACCAAGTGCCGCGGCAGGCACTAGATCTCGTACGACGCCCCCGGCCTCGCCAGTTCCGCCGGGCCGTCGAACGTCGTGCGCGCGTCGGCGAGGTTGGCCTGGGGGTCGGTCCACGGGGGGATGTGGGTCAGTATCAGCCTCCGGGCACCTGCCCGGGTCGCCGTCTCGCCGGCCTCCCGACCGTTGAGATGCAGGTCGGGGATGCTCTCCTTGCCGTGCGTGAAGGCCGCCTCGCACAGGAACAGGTCGGCGTCCCGGGCGAGTTCGTCCAGCGCCGGGGTGACGCCCGTGTCGCCGGAGTACGTCAGGACCTTCCCGCCGTGCTCGATGCGGATGCCGTACGCCTCGACCGGGTGGGCCACGCGTTCCGTGTGGACCGTGAACGGGCCGATGTCGAAGGTGGACGGCTTGACCGTGTGGAAGTCGAAGACCTCGCTCATCGAGGAGGCGGTGGGGGTGTCCGCGTAGGCCGTGGTGAGGCGGTGTTCCGTGCCCTCGGGTCCGTAGACGGGGATCGGAGCGCAGCGGCCGCCGTCGTGGCGGTAGTAACGCGCCACGAAGTACGCGCACATGTCGATGCAGTGGTCGGCGTGCAGATGGCTGAGGAAGATCGCGTCGAGGTCGTAGAGACCGCAGTGGCGCTGCAGCTCGCCCAGGGCACCATTGCCCATGTCGAGAAGCAGCCGGAAGCCGTCGGCCTCGATGAGGTAGCTCGAACAGGCCGATTCCGCGGATGGGAACGACCCCGAGCAGCCGACGACGGTGAGCTTCATAAAGCAGAAACCTCCGCGGGCGGGAACTCAGAAGATCGGGGAACAGGGCGTCGGGGGTCGTGCGGTCCGTCGAGCGTAAGGCGCAAAACCCCCGGTCGGTCCTCCACCAAGGGCTGTTGTGGGCGAACTCACCTGTGGTGTCACCGGTTCGGCTGGACCATGGGCGCATGGGGCTGACGAGGGGGCGCGCTCGGCGGGCGCGCGCCGGTAACGTCATCGCATGCACACGTCCTGGTGGTTGGCGCTCGCGTCGGTGGTGCTGCTCGCGCTGGTCGCCACGCTCATCGACGGCTGGGGTCGGGGGCATCGTCCGGCGGGTCGCGGGACCCGGCCGCCGAGGCGTCCGAGGGGCTCCGGTGTCCTGCCGCGGCCGGCGGAGATCTGGTGGGCGAACGTGCCCTATGAGGACGGGCCGGCATCAGAGGCCGCCGCACGCGGGGCGTCGGGCAGGACGGTGTCGGGTGACGGGCGGGCCAAGGACCGGCCCTGTCTGGTGCTGGTGGTGCGCGGGGACCGGGCGACCGTCGCGAAGATCACCAGCAAACGCCACGCGGAGCGGGCCGGGGTGATCCCCCTGCCGCCGGGCTCGGTGGACGACGCGCGGGGGCGCGCGAGCTTCCTGGAGACGGACGAGCTGCGCGACGTGCCGGTGCGGGAGTTCCGGCGGCTGGCCGGGAGGGTGGACCCGGTCCTGTGGGACCAGGTCCGCCACCTCACGCGGTAGGGCTCAGGCCCGAAGGTCCTGGCCGAAGGCACAGTCATCTTCACCAAGGCTACGCCCAGAGCTGGCCCTGGAGCGCTTCGATGGCCTCCTCGGTGGTGGCCGCCGTGTAGACGCCGGTGGAGAGGTACTTCCAGCCGCCGTCGGCGACGACGAACGCGATGTCCGCGCTCTCGCCGGCCTTCAGCGCCTTCTGGCCGACGCCGATCGCCGCGTGCAGGGCGGCGCCGGTGGAGACGCCCGCGAAGATGCCCTCCTGCTGGAGGAGTTCGCGGGTGCGGGTGACCGCGTCGGCGGAGCCGACCGAGAAACGGGTGGTGAGGACGGAGGCGTCGTACAGCTCCGGTACGAAGCCCTCGTCGAGGTTGCGCAGGCCGTACACCAGGTCGTCGTAGCGCGGTTCGGCGGCGACGATCCGTACGTCCGGCTTGTGTTCGCGCAGGAAGCGGCCGACGCCCATCAGGGTGCCGGTGGTGCCGAGGCCCGCGACGAAGTGGGTGATCGACGGGAGGTCGGCGAGGATCTCCGGGCCGGTCGTCGCGTAGTGGGCGCCCGCGTTGTCCGGGTTGCCGTACTGGTAGAGCATCACCCAGTCGGGATGCTCGGCGGCGATTTCCTTGGCGACCCGTACGGCGGTGTTGGAGCCGCCCGCGGCGGGGCTGGGGACGATCTCGGCGCCCCACATGCCGAGCAGGTCACGGCGTTCCTGCGAGGTGTTCTCCGGCATCACGCACACCATGCGGTAGCCCTTGAGCTTGGCCGCCATGGCCAGGGAGATGCCGGTGTTGCCGGAGGTGGGCTCCAGGATGGTGCAGCCGGGAGTCAGGCGGCCGTCCTTCTCCGCCTGTTCGATCATGTGCAGGGCGGGGCGGTCCTTGACCGAGCCGGTGGGGTTGCGGTCCTCCAGCTTGGCCCAGACGCGGACGTCGGCGGACGGCGAGAGCCGCGGCAGGAGCACCAGGGGGGTGTTGCCTACCGCGGCCAGCGGGGAGTCGTAACGCATGGGTGGTCAGCTTGCCTTAGGCCATGCCGCCGGCCACGGCCGGCAGGATCGTCACGCTGTCGCCGTCGGCGAGCTTGGTGTTGATGCCGTCCAGGAACCGGACGTCCTCGTCGTTGAGGTAGACGTTGACGAAGCGGCGCAGCTGGTCGCCGTCCACGATGCGGGCCTGGATGCCCGCATGCCGGTTCTCGAGGTCGGTGAAGAGCTCGGCGAGGGTGTCCCCGTTGCCTTCCACCGCCTTCTGGCCGTCGGTGTACGGGCGGAGGATGGTCGGGATGCGGACCTCGATGGCCATGGTTGCGGGCTCCTGTCGGGGGTGGTCAGGTCGGTGGGCGCACGACAGCGCGGTACAGCTGGGTTGTACGGGTGAGGTTCCCCCGCGCTCGGCCTCGCTCGCGCGGGGGGTGCCCCCTACCGGCTCACGACCGTACGGCGGCACGGGGCAGCGTCAACAGATGGCGCTGGCGAGCCTGCACAGGTCGACGTGCAGCCGCGCCACGAGCAGCATGCCCGGCGTCTTCTCGCACACGTCGTCAAGAACCATGGGGTCATCGTATCGATTCCCGGTCCTGATCCCGGAGTGTGATCCCACATGGTGGACGGTTTGCGGTCGGAGAGTGAGACTCTACAGTTCACGCGGACTTCCGGAGCACCAGACGGGTGGGCACGACCACCGAGGACCCGGCCGGGGCGTCGGGGTTCTGTGTGCGGTCGAACAGCAGCCGGGCCATCAGGCGGCCCATCTCCTCGACGTCCTGGTGGACGGTGGTCAGCGGGGGGTCGGTCGACTCGGCGATCTCCGCGAGGTCGTCGAAACCGACCACGGCCACGTCCTGCGGGACCCGGCGTCCGCGCTCCCGCAGCGCCTGCAGCGCGCCGGACGCCATGAGGTCCGAGGCGACGAAGACGGCGTCCAGGTCGGGGCAGCGTCTCAGCAGGGCGGCCATCGCGTCGGCGCCGCCCTGCTGGGTGTAGTCGGCCTTCTCGATCAGGTGCGCGGAGGCGGCCGGCAGGACGTCCCGGTATCCGGCGAGCCGGTCGGCGGCGGAGTTCTCCTGGTCGTAGGGCCCGGTGACGGTCGCGATGCGGGAGCGGCCGAGCGAGACGAGGTGCCGTACGGCCTGCCGGGCACCCTCGCGGTTGTCGCCGTCGACGTAGGCCTGGCCGCCTCGCACGGGGTCGCCGTCGCGCAGCAGCGGACGTCCGCCGAAGACGGCGGGCAGGCCGAGCCGGTCGACCATCTCGGGCAGTCGGTCGCCGGGCCGCAGGGAGAACAGGAGGGCGCCGTCGACATGACCGCCGCCGAGATAGTCGGCCACGCGCGCGTAGTCGTCGGGCTCGTCGAGGAACAGCAGGACGGCCTGGGCACCGTGGAGGGCGAGTTCCCGTCGGATGCCGCGCAGGTGGCGGTCGAAGAACGGGTCGAGGAAGAGGCGGTTCTCCGGCTGGGCCGCCACCACCGCGACCGCGCCGGTGCGATGGGTGACCAGTTGGCGGGCGGCCTGGTTGGGCACGTAACCCAGTTCGGCGATCACTTCCCGGACCCGGTCGATGACCTCGGCGCGCACCCTGGGCTCCGCGTTGATCACCCGCGACACCGTGGACTTCGACACCCCCGACCGACGTGCGACGTCCTCGAGCGTGGGGCGCTGTCCGTTCGACCGTCGCGTCAACACCATCTCCGATACGGCGAGTTGTCGGGGCGTACGACGATCAGTATGCCTCGACGACCTGTACCTCCTCCTCCGTCACCACGCCCTCCAGGATCTGGAAGGAGCGGAACTGGAACGGGCCGGCCTCGTCGGTGTCGGCGGTGGAGACGAGGACGTAGTGCGCGCCGGGCTCGTTGGCGTAGGAGATGTCGGTGCGGGACGGGTAGGCCTCGGTGGCCGTGTGGGAGTGGTAGATGATCACGGGTTCCTCGTCCCGGTCGTCCAGCTCCCGGTAGAGCTTGAGCAGGTCGCCGGAGTCGAACTCGTAGAACGTGGGCGAGCGGGCCGCGTTCAGCATCGGGACGAACCGCTCGGGGCGGCCCGAGCCCGCCGGGCCCGCGACCACGCCGCACGCCTCGTCGGGGTGGTCCTCGCGCGCGTGGGCGACGATCTGGTCGAACAGGGCCTGGGTGATGGTCAGCATGCTGGTCAGGATAAGCAAAGGGGCCGCCCCGTACCGAGGGGTGGTACGGGGCGGCCCACATGGCGGACTTCTGGGCGGCAGCCGCGGGGGGTGCCACGAGAGGTCCCGCGCGGCCGGACGTGCAGGGTCCGGCCGGACAGGTCCTAGCCGACGATCTTCTCGAACTCCTTGTCGCCGCCGCGCACGCCGATCTGCGGGTTGCGGCTCTTGAGGATCGCCCAGCCGATGCCCAGGGCGGCGGCCCAGCCGGCCATCACATAGAGGCAGACGCGGGCGTCGGCGTCGTACGCGATCAGACCGGTGACGAAGAGCAGGAAGGCGATTGCGAGGTAACTGCACTTCGATCCGCCCGGCGCCGGGAAGGAGGAGGCGGGCAGGCGGCCCGCGTCGACCGCGCGACGGTAGAGGACGTGGCTGATCAGGATCATCAGCCAGGTCCAGATGCCGGCCGCGGTGGCCACCGAGGTGACGTAGCCGAAGGCCTTCTCCGGGACGATGTAGTTGAGGACCACGCCGATGCCCATGAAGAGCACCGAGACGGTGATGCCGAAGGCCGGGGCCCTGGACGCGGACAGCTTCCGGAAGACCGCGGGAGCCTCGCCACTCTCCGCCAGGTTCCGCAGCATGCGGCCCGTGGAGTACATGCCGGAGTTGCAGGAGGACAACGCGGCGGTCAGCACGACGAAGTTGACGATGCCGGCGCCCGCCGGGATGCCGATCTTGGCGAAGGCCTCGACGAAGGGGCTCACGCCCGGCGCGAAGTCGGTCCACTTGACGACGCAGAGGATGACGGTGAGGGCGCCGACGTAGAACAGCGCGATCCGCCAGGGCAGGGTGTTGATCGCCTTGGGGAGGGTCTTCTCCGGGTCCTCGGACTCGCCGGCGGTGACGCCGACCAGCTCGACGGCGAGGTAGGCGAACATGACGCCCTGCAGGGTCATCAGGGACGAGCCGACGCCCTTGGGGAAGAAGCCGTCGAAGGCCCAGAGGTTGGAGACGGCGGCGGTGTCACCGGCGGCGCTGAAGCCGAAGGTGAGGACACCGAGGCCGATCACGATCATGCCGATCAGGGCGGTGACCTTGACCATCGAGAACCAGAACTCCAGCTCGCCGAAGAGCTTCACGGAGATCAGGTTGACCCCGAAGAGGATCACCAGGAAGACCAGGGCCGTCACCCACCGCGGGATGGAGGGGAACCAGTAGTTCACGTAGATCGCGGCGGCCGTCAGTTCGGCCATGCCGGTGACCACCCACATCAGCCAGTACGTCCAGCCGGTGAAGTAGCCGAAGAACGGGCCGAGGAACTCGCGGGAGTACTCCGCGAACGAGCCCGAGACCGGGCGGTAGAGCAGGAGCTCGCCGAGCGCCCGCATGACGAAGAAGATGATGACGCCCGCGAGGGCGTACATGAAGATCAGGCTGGGCCCGGCCTTGGCGATGTTCGCCCCGGCACCCAGGAAGAGACCGACGCCGATCGCGCCGCCGATCGCGATCATCTGGACCTGACGGCTGCCGAGCCCGCGCTCGTACCCCTCTTCTGACTCCTTCGGGGCCTTGTCCGTGTCGACCTGCGCTGAGGTCATGTGTGGTGCGCCTTTCTCCATGCCGATCCGGGCCTCTCGTCGGCCTCGGACCGGATCTCGATCCCCCCGGATAGCTGGAGTGAGCGGAGTCCGCTCGTGCCTGGCCGGCGGTCGCCGGCTCGGTGGCGCACCCGGACGAACCTGGGTGGTGTTCGCCGGGCGGTCGTGAAGATTTATCACGGCCGCAACTCTGATCACCTGCATGACATGTGACGCGGCACACAAGAAGAACCGGACAAAGAACACCGCGGAGGGTCATAGGTGCCCGCCGCGGTGACGTGATCGTTATTCGGATTTGAGTGTCCGTTGAGCGAACACAGAATCTACACAAGATGGGGCATATGCCCAGCGCTCACCCGGCGCTCGCCCTCATCCACTCGCGCTCCCACACGCTCCCCCTCATTCACGCTCATTCACCCTCACATCACCGCACTCACGGCATGAGGGTGGACACGAGCGTCTCCTGAAGCCCTCCCAGCCACAGATACGCCATCACCATCGGCTTGCGGGGGTCGTCGTCCGGGAGGTGGTAGAGGAGGTCGCCGTCGTCCTCGTCGCTGATCTCCAGACGGGAGCCGATCGCGAGGCGCAGGTCGTTGAGGGAACTCAGCCACTGCTGGGACTCACCGGGCGCCAGCTTGAGGATCGCCCCGCCCTCGCCGGACGGACTGAGCGCGTCCAGGGAGCGGATCACCGCGAGGGCGTTCTCCCGCTTGCCGGCTCTGAGGTCGTTCTCGGTGTAGCGACGGAACTCGGCGGAGTACTCGCGCTCCTCCTCGGCCCGCTTCGCCCCGGCGGCGCCCTCCGGGTCGCTGTAGGCGTCGGGGAAGAGCCGCTTGAGGACAGGGTCGGACGGGGGTTCGCTGGGACCCTCGGCGAACAGCTCGGCGAGCGGGTCGTCGGTGGTCTCCCCCGTAGGGCCGGGGCCGATGAGTTCCAGGAGCTGGACGGCCAGCGACCGGATGATCGAGATCTCGACGTCATCGAGGGCGACGGCCGCGCCGCCGCCGGGGAGCGGTTCGAAGTGTCCTGGCATGGAATCTTTTCGCTGCTTGGCGGTCTGCTGGGCTGCTTCTCGGCGGTCTGCCGGGACGGTGTCGGCGGTCTGTCGGGGTGCCTGTCGGCGATCTGTCGAGATGTCTGTCGGCGGTCTGCCGGACTACTTGCGGTCCTGCTGGAGCGTCGCCCACAGACCGTAGCCGTGCATGGCCTGCACGTCGCGTTCCATCTCCTCGCGGGAGCCGCTGGAGACGACCGCCCGGCCCTTGTGATGGACATCGAGCATGAGCTTGGTGGCCTTGTCCTTGGAGTAGCCGAAGTACGTCTGGAAGACGTACGTCACATAGCTCATGAGGTTGACCGGGTCGTTGTGGACGATGGTGATCCAGGGGACGTCCGGCTCGGGGACGGCGAAGACCTCCTCCGCCGACTCGGTGCGTTCGGTCTCTAGGGGAGCGGGTGACGTCACATCGCCCATGCTGCCACGCCCCCCGTAAATCGTCACACTGACGAAATGGGGGTAGCATCCATTCCCATGCCGCATACACCGGGGGACGACCCCCGGACCCCCGGCCGGCCTGGGGGCACTCGGAGAGTCATAGCGAGGAGAGCTGTCGTGGATGTAGCGGACCTTGGGCTGCCGGTGGACGTTCCCTCGACGGCGCTCTTCACGGACCAGTACGAGCTCACCATGCTGCAGGCCGCTCTGAAGGCGGGGACCGCCGAACGGCGCAGCGTGTTCGAGTGCTTCACCCGGCGTTTGCCGGAGGGACGTCGCTACGGCGTGGTGGCGGGCACCGGACGCGTCCTGGACGCGGTGGAGAACTTCCGTTTCGACGGGGACGTCCTCGGCTTCCTGCGCGAGCACTCCATCGTCGACGAGGCGACTTTGGAATGGCTCGCCGCGTACCGCTTCTCGGGTGACGTCTGGGGCTATCCCGAGGGCGAGGTCTACTTCCCGGGCTCGCCGATCATGCGGGTGGAGGGCTCGTTCGCCGAGTGCGTACTGCTCGAGACCGTGATCCTGTCGATCCTCAACCACGACTCGGCGATCGCCGCGGCCGCCTCCCGGATGTCCTCCGCCGCCGGCGGGCGCCCGCTGATCGAGATGGGGGCCCGCCGTACCCACGAGCTGGCCGCGGTCGCCGCCGCGCGCGCCGCGTACGTCGGCGGTTTCACCACCACCTCGGACCTGGCGGCCGGTTTCCGCTACGGCATCCCCACCGTGGGCACCTCCGCCCACGCCTTCACCCTGCTGCACGACCACGAGCGGGACGCCTTCCAGGCCCAGGTGAACTCGCTCGGCCGGGGTACCACGCTGCTCGTGGACACGTACGACGTCGGCGAGGCCGTCCGGACGGCCGTGGAGGTCGCCGGGCCCGAGCTTGGCGCCGTGCGGATCGACTCCGGGGACCTGCTGCTGGTCGCGCACCGGGTACGGCAGCAGCTGGACGAGCTGGGCGCCACCGAGACGAAGATCATCGTGACCTCGGACCTGGACGAGTACGCCATCGCCTCACTGGCCGCGGCGCCCGTGGACGCGTACGGCGTCGGCACCCAGCTGGTGACCGGCTCCGGGCACCCGACCTGCTCGATGGTCTACAAGCTGGTCGCCCGCGCCGAGTCCGCCGATCCGAGGGCCCCGCTGGTCCCGGTGGCGAAGAAGGCGACCGGCGGCAAGACGTCCGTCGGCGGGCGCAAGTGGGCCGCGCGCCGGCTGGACCAGTACGGGGCCGCGGAGACCGAGGTCGTCGGCACCGGGCCGGTGCCGGGTGAACTGGCCGACCGTCAGCTGCTGGTCGAGCTGGTCAAGGGCGGCGATGTCGTCGCCCGGGAGCCACTGGACGTGGCCCGCGACCGGCACGCGGCCGCCCGGGCCGGTCTGCCGCTGTCGGCGACCCAGCTGTCCCGCGGGGAACCGGTCATTCCGACGGAGTATGTCCAGGGGCGCTCGGGTAGTTAGAGCGGGTGCGCCCGTCCATGCCGCTCACGCCCTGTGACGCCCCCTCCCGCCCCGCCTCGGAAGTCCGTAGGCTCGGAGGTTCACCGGCCGGGCTCGCACCCCTTCTCTCCCCGACCCCATAGTCGAAGGACACCGACCATGCGCCGCGCCTTGATCGTCGTAGACGTGCAGAACGACTTCTGCGAGGGGGGCAGCCTCGCGGTGGCCGGAGGTGCCGATGTGGCCGCCGCCGTCACCGAGCTGATCGGACAGGCGGCCGGCTCCGGTTACCAGCACGTCGTGGCCACCCGGGACCACCACATCGCGCCCGGCGGCCACTTCGCCGACAACCCGGACTACGTCCACTCCTGGCCCGCGCACTGCGTCGCCGGCACCGAGGGCGTGGGCTTCCACCCCAACTTCGCCCCCGCGGTGGCCTCCGGCGCGATCGACGCCGTCTTCGACAAGGGGGCGTACGCCGCGGCGTACAGCGGGTTCGAGGGCGCCGACGAGAACGGCGTGACGCTCGCCGACTGGCTGCGCGCCCGGGAGGTCGAAGAGGTGGACGTGGTCGGCATCGCGACCGACCACTGCGTCCGGGCCACCGCCCTGGACTCGGCCCGGGAGGGCTTCCGCACACAGGTACTGCTCGACCTCACCGCGGGAGTGGCCGAGGAGACCACCGAGCGGGCCCTGGACGAGATGCGGCAGGCGGGCGTGGAACTCTCCGGGAAGCCCGTGGTCGCCTAGGGCGGGAAGCCCGTGGTCGCCTAGGGCCTGGCCGAGGGCTACCGGTCAGGTCACCCAGAACCCCTTCGGGCGGGGCCTGACCCGGCCTCTACGCCGCGCGGACCCCACCGCTCACACCCGTGCCACCGGTCGCCTCAGCAGCGCCCTGATCGGGTGCCACAGCTCCTGGGCCAGTTCCGGTCCGCCGACACCGTTGTCAGGCGCCGTGCGCCATATCAGGCCGTCCGGGTGGTGCAGGACCGCGGTGATCTCGTCCGGTGTCGGCGGGGCCGCGTTGCCCCGCAGGTAGACCGCGCGCATGCCCAGGTTGCGCAGCCTGGTCAGGGCGCGCGCACGGTTCCGGGCGTGGACGAGAACACGGACCGAGCCCACGCTCTCGGCGGCGGGGCTGGGCAGGTTGAGCGCCACCACCACACTGCCGGTCGGCAGCTTGCAGAAACCTCCTGCGGCCATGCGGTCATACCCCCGTGCGAGTCGGCGTCGAGTTCGGTGTCAATAAGGGAGTCACAGCACGCACCTAAACACGATCGGCGGCAACCCGCCAGGGGGTCACCGCCGATACGTCTTTGACCTGCGAAAATACCGTCTACTTCGCGGACGGTCCGACCTGGAGCGAGATCGTCGAGCCGTCCAGCGGCTCCTTGGCGATCTTGATCCGGGTGTTGGTGTCAGTGATCTTGACGCCCGCGAGCGGGTTCGAGGCGTCGTAGTACGTCGACGTGCCGTCGTCGAAGACCGGGACACCGGCCCGCGACTTGATCTTGGTCGGGACGTCCGCGTTGTGGAGCGTGATCGCGTCCGTCTGCTGCCGGCTGAAGGTCGAGTCGTAGGCCTGGATGCGGTTGCGCATCAGCGTGCCGTCGGACCACTTCAGCGGCGTCGGGTGGGAGTCGATCGGCAGGATCAGGCCCTGACCGGGGTGCTGGCTGGTGTTGTCGTCGCCCTGGGAGGTGTCCCACTTCCAGATCAACAGGCCGTTCTGGTAGGCGTAGTGCTCCACCCAGCTCGGACGGGTCGTCGAGAAGCCGTAGTTGTACGGGCCGACCTTGAGGGTCTTGTCGTACGACACGTACTGGCGGTTCTCGGCGATGTAGTACTGCGGGTAGTCGTCCGTGATGGACGCGCCGACCCGGGAGAAGCCGTTCGTGGTCCAAGCGGCGTCGGCGGACTCGGCGTTGTCGGAGAACAGGGTGGCGCCGTCGGCGGTCACCGCGATCTCGTCGGCCGCGAAGCCCTTCTGGGCCACGCCACCGTCGGTCTGGTAGCGGAAACGCAGGCCGATCTTCTGGCCCGCGTAGGCGTCGAGCGGATAGGTCAGCTTCTGGTAGGCGTCCACCGTGCCGGTGAGGGCGGGCTTGCCGCTGGCGTCACGCGGGACGGCGCTGCCGTCGGCCAGCTTGCCGTCGATCGGCGTCCAGTTGGCGCCGTCGTCGGTGGAGACCTCGGTGTAGACGTAGTCGTAGTCCGTCTCGGTGTCCCACCAGCCGTCGAGGGTCAGGCTCGCGGCGGACTTGCCGGTCAGGTCGACGGTCCGGGAGAGCGAGTTGCGCAGGTCGTTGCCGCTGCCGCTCCACCACTGCTTGCTGCCCTGCGCCGGGGTGACGACCTCGGTGGTGACCGTCTTGTCGGGCAGCTGGACCACGAGAGCCTGCGGGTTCTTGGTGTTGTACTCCGCGAGGCCCAGGGTGTGGTTCGACTTCACGCCCGCCTGGGCGACGTCGTAGTCGAGCCAGCCGAGTTGCAGCTTGTCCCAGGCGTTCATGTCGCCGGGCAGGTCGCCGATGGACTCCTTGCCGGTGCCGAGCCAGGAGCCGGACGACATCAGGGTCCAGAAACCGGTGGAGTTCTCGCCGCCGCCGGAGGTGTCGTACTCGTCGGGCAGGCCGAGGTCGTGGCCGTACTCGTGGGCGAAGACGCCCAGGCCGCCGTTCTCCGGCTGGATGGTGTAGTCGCCGACCCAGAGGCCGGTGTCACCGATCTGGGTGCCGCCGAGCTTGTTGCCCTCGGGGCCGGTGGAGCCGGCGTCGGTGCCGAAGGCGAACCAGCGGTGGGCCCAGATCGCGTCCTCGCCCTGCGCACCGCCGCCCGCGGACTCGTCCTCGCCGGAGTGCACGATCTGGAAGTGGTCGATGTAGCCGTCGGACTCGTTGAAGTCGCCGTCGCCGTCGTAGTCGTTGCGGTCCCACTGGTCGAACGCGGCCAGCTCGGCCTTGATCTCGGCAGGGGTGGCACCGGCGGCCTCGCGCTCGGCGACCCAGGCGGTGACGCCGTCCCGGACCGCGTACCAGGCGCCGGTGGTCGCGTCGTTGGAGCCGTAACGGGCCTCGTTGTAGGGGACCTTGACCCAGTCGGTCACCTCGCCCTCGACCGAGTAGCGGCCCGAGGACTGCTTCTCGTAGTACTTCTTCAGCGACTCGGTGTTCTTGCCGGTGCCGAAGTACAGCTCCTGGAAGTGCTGCTGGTTGTAGTCCGCCTGCCAGGCCGTGCTGTTGTCGTCAGCGCGGTCCGGCTGGGCTATCTCGTTGTGCAGCGGGCCGGGCGTGCCGCCGTAGCGGCTGTCTACCTGGTCGCCGAACTCCACCAGGATGGTGAAGATCTTGTCGGTCTTCTCACGGCCGAGCTCGACGTACTTGTCCTCGCCCTTGAGCTTGACGACCTTCGAGCCGTCCCGGTCCTTGACCTTGGCGGCGCCGGATATGACCTGGTCGAGTGCTTCCTTGCGCTGTGCCTCCCGCGTCTTGGACAGCGGACCGTCGAGGTCGTGTCCCCTGCTCTTGGCCGGCTGCGGGTCGTTCCCGTCCACGGCTGCGGGTGCGGTCGCGGCGGTCGAATCGGCCTGCGCTACCGCGAAGGTCGAGAAGGTGGCGGTGGCCGCGGCCACCGCGACCACGGTCGCCGCCGTTCTGAACTGCCAGGATCTGCTGGTCACTTGAGTTCCTCCCCCGCGTTCGGGCGCGCGGAAGGAGGGGGGGTGCCTTCGCCTGTGGGTCCGCGCGCGCGTGTTCAACGCGTGTAGTCAAGTGACGTCATTGGACTAGAGGTTGGCGAGAAAAGACAGACCTTGACTTGGACAAGTCAATTGCACTATGCGGAGTTGGTGTCCGCTTTACGAACGCGGGTGCGCGCCCTCTGGGGGCGACCGGACTCGGGCCCTCCACGGCGCCAGGGGCTCCTCGAACGGGCGCGCGGATCTGTCCACTTGCTGGACGGCATGAACCCGTGCGCCCCCCATGCTCCGGCCCTGTTGGTCAGGTCACGCTTACCTGTCGTTCCACTCGGGCATGCAGGCGATTAGAGTCGATTGGCGGAACGCCCTGTATTCGGCGGAAAGCCAGGCCGACGACCCCGTGGACCCCCACTTCCGAGGACACGATTGCCATGCCTCGTCCGACTGTCACGCCTCGCCCGACGGCCGCACAGCTCGCCTACGGTTCGTGCACCGTGATCTGCTCGACGTTCGCCATGCTGCTGCTGTCACAGACGAGTTCGGGCGTGGGGATCGCGATCATCGCTGTCGCGGCGCTCGCCCTCGGGCTGCTGGTCGCCATGACGGTACCGATGCCGAAGTCCCGCGTGGTCGCGGTGAACCGGCCCGCCGCGCAGCCCGCCGAAGCGGCACAGACGCCCGTGCCGGCGGCCTCGGTCGCCGCGGTGTTGGCCGAGCGGCCCGTGCACGAGCGCGCCGCTTCCTGACCCGGACTCCGGGTGGTCAGCTGGTCCTGACCACCACCGTCTTGGCCGCCTTGTCGTGCAGGCCCTGCTTGTAGGGCTTGTCGAAGTAGCTCCAGCCGCCCGCGATCGCGGTCCAGACACAGGCGCAGCAGAAGGCGAACGGGATCCACAGCACCGCCGCGCGGATCAGGTTGCTCTGCACGGAGGGCGTGGCCCCGTTGTCCAGGTTGGCCAGCCGCATGTTCAGCCACTTCTTGCCGAAGGTCTGACCCGACCTGCTCATCATGATGGTGTCGTAGGCGATGTAGAGCACGGCGGCCACGAGCGACTGTCCGAGGGACTTGCCGTACTCGATCTTGTCGTTGTCGATGTCGTACTCGTGGACGTCCATGGCCCAGGTGAGCAGCCAGACGACGATCCCGACCATGATCATGTCGATGATCCGGGCGAGCGTGCGCCGGACGCTGTCGGCGAGCGGCGGCATGCCGGCCAGCGGGTCGCCGGGGTACTGACCACCACCGCCGTACGGATCGCCACCACCGCCGTACGGGCCGCCGCCCCCGCCGTACGGGTCACCGCCCCCGGGAGGCGGGGGCCCGCCCCCGGGAGGCGGGGGCCCGCCGCCGTACGGGGAACCCGAACCCTCGGACGGCGGGGGCTGCTTCTTGAACGGGTCGTCTTCCGGTGGCTGACCGGAGCCGGGGGGCGGTTCGGTGCTCATGGCCCGAGTCGACCGCGAACCCTCCGGCTCCGCATCCGGCGAGCGTCCGTCCGGAGTACCGGATCCCGCGTTCTTCCGCCGTGTCCGGTCAGCCCGCGACGAACGTGTGCGCGACCTTGTCGTGCCAGCACTGGCGCCACGGCCGGTCGAACAGACCCCACAGGACACCCAGGACGCCGACGGCGAGCAGACCGGGCACGCTGTAGACGAGCCAGCGGCGCAGGGCGGCACCGAAGGACGGGGCCGCACCGCCCTCGATGTCCCGCACGTCCAGACCGAACAGCTTCTTGCCGAGGGTGCGGCCCCACTTGGCGGTGGGCAGCGCCTCATAGAGGACGCCGAAGACAAGCAGGACGGCGAGGATGATGCCGAGATACGTCGACGTCGTGCCGTCGAGGAGCCAGACCGTGACGGTCTCGCCGGACAGCTTGGCCGCGTCGATCTTCTCGTTGACGTGGTCGAGCGCCTTGGTGCCGAGCGGTACGGCGGCCACGGCGGTGACCGCGGCGAGGACGACGGTGTCCACGAGCCGGGCGGCCAGCCGCTTGCCGAGCCCGGCGGGACGTGCCGACGACTGCCGTCTGGCGGCCGCCTGGAACACGTCGTCGACGGGCGGCTTCCAGGGCACGACGGGCTGCTCGTCGTCGGACGCGCCCGCGAGCCGGTGCACCTGCTGGGCCCAGGAGGGCTGCCCGCCACCGACGCCGGACGCCATGGGGCCGCCCTGTTGAGGCACGCCACCCTGTTGAGGCACGCCGGGCTGCTGGGGCACGCCGGGCTGCTGGGGCACGCTCGGGGCGGCTGCGGGGGTCGCCTGCTGCGGGCCGGAGAGGGCGCCCGCGGCCTGCGGGGCGGCTCCGGCTCCCGCCTGCCCCTGCGTGGTCGCCGCACGCGCGGCGGCGGCCTTTCCGGCCCCGAATCCGGGAGCTCCGGGAGTGCCGGGAGTGCCGGGGGCCGGAGCGGCTCCGGAGGACGCGGCGGCGTCCGGGGACGCGGCCTGGGCGCCGATGCCCGGTTGGGAGAACTGGGCGCCGAACGCTCCCGGGGCCGCACCGGGCGCGGAGGGGGCGCTTCCGGTGCCCGGGGCGCCCGTGCTCCCCTGATGCGCCCCCGCCGCCCCGTTCTGTTGGCCCGCGCGCGGGGAGAGCGCGCGGAAGGTCACGGTGCCCTCGTCGTCGACGGGGCCACCGGGGCCGGGGACACCGGGAGTCGCGGTGCCGGCGCCGCCCGCCGCTCCTCCGGGTCCGGCCGTGGGCCGGCGGAAGACGAACGTGCCGCCGGTGGCGGCTTCGTCCGGCTCGGTGGGCGGGATCGTCGCGGTGCCGTCCGTACGGGCGGAGCGGCCCTCCGGCCGGGACGGACCGTCGGCGGGCTCCGCCGCGCGCGGCACCCGCGGGTCCGCGCCCTGCGGGGCACCTTGCGGTGACCCCCACGACACCCGGCGGTCCTGGTCGCCGCCGAAGCCCGACTGCCGGGACCGGTCGGCGCCCCAGGCGGCCGCGGATTCGGGCCGGTCACCGTGCTGGGCGCCGGCCGCCGAGGAGGCAGCGGCCCCGCCGGACTGACCGGGCGGACCTGACTGACCGGGTGGGCCGACCGGGTCCTCGTCGAAGAAGTGCGGGCCCGTCTCCTCGACCGGGGCGGCCGGGCCCGCCGGATACTGGTCCGAGCCGGCGCCGGACGGCGGGGCGAGCGGTACGCCGTCCGTCGGTGCCGGACGGCTGGTGCCCGGTACCCAGGAGGCACCGTTCCAGTACCGGACATATCCAGGAATGGACGGGTCCGGGTAATACCCTTCGCGGGGCCTGTCATCACCAGGTGCCGGGGTTGGGGCGCTCATGTCCGTCGTCCCGTATCTGCTCGGGGGTCAAATGGGGGCCTCCACATCTATCAGACCGGCGCAACCCCCACCGCCAGTCCCGCCGGACCCACCCCTTTCCGGGCAACGCCGTGCACCGGCTTCACAGATCCGGAAACAAATTCGCCCAACCCGCGTAATGGTCACCCCTCCTCCCGCTCTCCACTCGTACGGGCCCCACCGCGGGCCCCGCGAGGAGCAGGGTAGGGAACGGGGCTTCGCCTTTCTGGCGAAAGCCCGTCAATGCGGTCGGGTAAGCTGGCCGCCGTGCGTTGCGAGAACCAAGCGCGTACGCCGTGCTGATCGAGAGCCAAGACAGCACATGCACCTCCAAGCTTTGCGGCATAAACCGGGCTGGTTTCAACCCGGCTGGTGTTGATCGTGGAAGACCTGTTGGGTCGCTGACCCGCAGGCAGCGTGAGCCAGGAATCCCCCTGCTTCAGCCGGGGGAGGATTCAACTGATGGTGACGTCCTCCTGGAGGCCCCGGCCGCCCAGGTATGCGCCTGGCTGGAGCGGACGCTGCGGGCGGTGCCCCCGGGGACCGAGGGCGAGCAGCTGGGGATCGACGACGCGCTCGACCAGTTGCTCGCCCAATGACCGTGCCGGGGCGAGGATCAGAACAGCTTGCCCGGGTTGAGGATGCCCAGCGGATCGAAGACCTGCTTGATCTGCCGTTGCATCTCCACCCCGACCGGGCCGATCTCGCGGGCCAGCCACTCCTTCTTCAGGACGCCCACGCCGTGCTCGCCGGTGATCGTGCCGCCGAGTTCCAGGCCGAGGGCCATGATCTCGTCGAAGGACTCGCGGGCGCGCCGGGACTCCTCCGGGTCCTGGGCGTCGAAGCAGACCGTGGGGTGGGTGTTGCCGTCGCCGGCGTGCGCGACGATCCCGATGGTCAGCTGGTACTTCTCGGCGATCCGCTCGGTCCCCTCGAGCATCTCGCCGAGCCTCGACCGGGGCACGCACACGTCGTCGATCATCGTGGTGCCCTTGACCGCTTCGAGTGCGGTCAGCGACAACCGCCGTGCCTGGAGGAGCAGTTCGGACTCGGCGAGGTCGTCGGCCGGGACGACCTGGGTGGCGCCGGCCGCCTCGCACAGTGCGCCGAGTGCGGCCAGGTCTGCGGCCGGGTCCGGGGTGTCGAAGGCGGCCAGGAGGAGGGCCTCGGTGCTCTCCGGCAGTCCCATGTGCGCGAGGTCGTTGACGGCCTTCACCGTCGTACGGTCCATCAGTTCGAGGAGGGACGGCACATGGCCGCCCGCCATGATCCGGCACACGGCCTCGCAGGCGGCGGCCCCGGACGCGAACTCGGCCGCCAGCACCAGCTGCTCGGGCGGCTGCGGCCGCAGCGCCAGGGTGGCCCGTACGACGATGCCGAGCGAGCCCTCGGAGCCGACGAAGAGGCGGGTGAGGTCGTACCCGGCGACGCCCTTGGCGGTACGGCGGCCGGTCGACATGAACCGCCCGTCGGCCAGCACCACGTCGAGCCCTAGGACGTACTCCGCGGTCACCCCGTACTTCACGCAGCACAGGCCGCCCGACGCGGTGCCGATGTTGCCGCCGATCGTGCACGTCTCCCAGCTGGAGGGATCGGGCGGGTAGTAGAGGCCGTGTTCGCCCACCGCGCGGGAGAGCGTGGCGTTGATGACACCCGGTTCGACGACGGCGATGCGGTCGACGGGGTTGATCTCCAGGATCCGGTCCATCTTCGTCAGGGACAGCACGACGCAGCCGTCGGAGGCGTTGGCCCCGCCCGACAGGCCCGTGCGGGCGCCCTGCGGGACGACCGGGACGCGTAGTTCGGTGGCGGTGCGCATGACGTGCTGGACCTGTTCGACCGTGCGCGGCAGGACGACCACGGCGGGGGCGCCGGCCGGGCAGAAGCTGGCCATGTCGTTGGCGTAGGAGGCCGTGACGTCCGGGTCCGTGAGGACGGCGTCGGCGGGCAGGCCGTCCAGCAGACGGTCGAAGAGGTTGCCGGTCGCTGCCGCTTCCTCATCGCGAGGCGCTTCGATACGGCTCATGATCACAGCTTGGCACCCGGGGCCATCGGTGTGAACCCCATGTGGGGCAGCCGCCGTATGCCGGGGGGCGGTCGTCGTGTTGACGCACAGTGAGCGCCATGGAGAACCAGGAGGCGGCTCCTTCGCCGGTACGCGGGCCGTTGGGCAGGCGGGTGCGGGACAGGCTGGTGCGGGACAGGCGGGTCCTGATCGCCTCCGTCGCCGGGTGTGTCGTACTCGGTGGGGTGCTGACGCTGCTGCCCTGGGGGCGGACCGCGACGGCGCCCGCACCGGCACCGGGGGCGCAGGCGCACGCGGCGGTGGCCGCCGGGGTGCCGGCCGCGCTGCCCGACCTGGCGGTGCTGATCGGCGAGCGCGAGCGGCGGCTGCGCGCACATCCCGAGGACGCGCGGTCGTGGACGGTGCTCGGGACGGCCTATGTGGAGCGGGGACGGCGGACCGCCGACCCGGCGTACTACCCGAGGGCCGAGACGGCACTGCGCAGGTCGCTGAAGCTGCGCCGGAAGCGCGACGCCGAGACGCTCGGGGGGCTGGCGGCCCTGGCGAACGCGCGCCGGGACTTCCGGGCGGCGCGGGCCTGGGCGGAGGCCGCCCGGCAGGCCCGACCCGGACGCTGGACGACGTATCCGCTGCTGATCGACGCCGACACGGGGCTCGGCGACCACGAGGCGGCCCAGGATGCCCTGGACCGGCTGATGAAGCTGCGGTCCGGGCCGGCCGTGCTGGCCCGGGCGGCGGGCGTCTATCGGGACCGGGGCCGACGGGAGGACGCGGCGGCCGCGTTGTCCGACGCGGCCGCGGGAGCGCGGGCGCCGGCCGAGCGGGCGGGGTATCTGGAGCGGGCCGGGCAGCTGGCCTGGGAGCGCGGCGAACCGGAGGACGCGCTGCGGTACTTCCGGGAGGCGGTCCGTCTCGACCCGGACCAGCGGGCCGCACAGGCCGGGCAGGGGCGGGTGCTGGCGGCGCTGGGCCGGACGAAGGAGGCGCTGAGCGCCTACCGGGTGGCGCTGGACGGGCAGCCGTGCCCGCAGTACGCGCTGGAACTGGGCGAGTTGTACGAGTCGCTGGGGCTCGGGCGGCAGGCCCTGGCGCAGTACGAGCTGCTGCGGGCGCGGGTGCGGGACGCCGCCGCGGGCGGGGCCGACGAGGAGTTGGTGCTCGGGTGGTTCGAGGCGGACCACGGGGACGCGCGGGCGGCGGTGGGGCGGCTGCGGGCCGAGTGGGCGCGGCAGCCGGGGACCGCGGTCGCCGACGCGCTGGGGTGGGCGCTGTACCGGGCCGGGGAGTACCAGGAGGCGTTGCGCTTCGCGGCCCTGGCGACGGACAAGGAGAAGGGGGGTGGCGTACGGAGTGCGCCGTACGTCTTTCACCGGGGCATGATCGAGCGGGAGCTGGAGCGGTACGGGCCGGCCCGCAGGCACCTTCAGGAGGCGCTGCGGATCAACCCGTACTTCTCGCCGGTCCACGCGGGGGCGGCTCGGGCGGCGCTGGCCGAGCTGGGTGAGCCGTCCCTGACGGACGTGCCGGTGATGGACGTGCCGGTGACGGACGCGCCGGTGACGGACGCGCCGGTGACGGACGCGAGGGAGTGACTACAGATTGCCCCTCTTGTCCTGCTCCCGTTCGATCGCCTCGAACAGCGCCTTGAAGTTGCCCTTGCCGAAGCCCATCGAGCCATGGCGTTCGATGATCTCGAAGAACACCGTCGGCCGGTCCTGGACCGGCTTGGTGAAGATCTGCAGCAGGTAGCCGTCCTCGTCGCGGTCGGCGAGGATCTTCAGCTCGCGCAGGGTCTCGACCGGGACGCGGGTGTCGCCGACCCACTCGCCGAGGGTGTCGTAGTACGAGTCCGGGGTTTCGAGGAACCGCACCCCGGCCGCCCGCATGGTCCGTACCGTCTCGACGATGTCGCCGGTGTTGAGCGCGATGTGCTGGACGCCGGCGCCGCCGTAGAACTCCAGGTACTCGTCGATCTGGGACTTCTTCTTGGCGATGGCGGGCTCGTTGATCGGGAACTTGACCTTGAGCGTGCCGTCCGCGACGACCTTCGACATCAGCGCGCTGTACTCGGTGGCGATGTCGTCGCCCACGAACTCCTTCATGTTCGTGAAGCCCATGACCTTGTTGTAGAAGCCGACCCACTCGTTCATCCGGCCGAGCTCGACGTTGCCGACGCAGTGGTCGACGGCCTGGAAGGTGCGGTGGGCGGGCGGCTCGACGAGGGGCGCGGCCGCCTCGTATCCGGGGAGGTAGGGGCCGTCGTATCCGGTGCGCTCGACCAGGGTGTGGCGGGTCTCGCCGTAGGTGGCGATCGCGGCGAGGACGACGGTGCCGTGTTCGTCCTTGACGTCGTACGGCTCGGCGAGCGAGCGGGCGCCGTGCTCGACGGCGTAGGCGTACGCGGCGCGCGCGTCCGGCACCTCGATGGCGAGGTCGACCACGCCGTCGCCGTGCTCGGCCACGTGCTGGGCGAGGAAGTGGCCCCAGGGGGTGGCGGCCTTGACGACGGAGGTGAACACGAAGCGGGCGGAGCCGTTCTCCAGCACGTAGGAGGCGGTCTCGCGGCTGCCGTTCTCCGGTCCGGAGTAGGCGACCAGCTGCATGCCGAAGGCGGTGGAGTAGTAGTGCGCCGCCTGCTTGGCGTTGCCCACGGCGAAGACGACCGCGTCCATTCCCTTGACCGGGAAGGGGTCGGCCTGCCGGGCGGTGTCGGGAGTGTGCTGTGTGGTCTGCGTCATAACGGTAGCGTCGTCCGTGGCGGCAAGGTGCGCAACGGTTCGCGTTTTCGCTGGGCAATATGACCAGTGATACGTCCGCTTCGGCGGGCTTTCTGTGCAGGGTGACCAGTACCCGGAGGGCTGTTGTGGGGATCGATCAGCTGGACGGCCGGATCATCGTGCTGCTGGCGCGCGAGCCGCGGATCGGGGTGCTGGAGATGTCCCGGCGGCTGGGGGTGGCCCGGGGGACGGCGCAAGCGCGGCTCGACCGGCTTCAGTCGAACGGAGTCATCCGCGGGTTCGGTCCCGAGGTGGATCCGGCGGCGCTCGGCTATCCGGTCACCGCGTTCGCGACGCTGCAGATCCGGCAGGGGCAAGGGGCGGATGTCCGGGCGCACTTGGCGACCGTTCCGGAGATGCTGGAGCTGCACACCACCACCGGGAGCGGGGACATGCTGTGCCGGCTGGTGGCCCGCTCGAACGCCGATCTCCAGCGGGTCATCGACCGGGTTGTCGGTTTTGATGGCATTGTCCGGGCCTCCACCGCCATCGTCATGGAGAACCCCGTTCCGCTGCGGGTCATCCCACTGGTGGAGCAGGCGGCGGAGGACCAGGAGAGAACCTGACGCCGACCTGGGGTGAGCGGAGTGAACTTCTGGGAGTACCTCGGCACCAGTTACCGACAGCTGCTGACGGACGCCTACCAGCATGCGAGCGCCGTCTTCCAGTGCATGGTCGTGGCGACGCTGATCGGGGTATTCATCGGTGTGGTCACCTACCGCAGCGAGTGGGCCGGCAACCTCGCGACCACGGCCACCTCGACCATCCTGACCGTTCCGTCGCTCGCCATGATCGGTCTGCTCATCCCCGTCGTGGGCCTGGGTGTGCCGCCCACGGTGATCGCGTTGACGCTGTACGGGCTGCTGCCGATCGTGCGTAACGCGATCGTCGGACTGCGCGGGGTCGACCCCTCGCTGGTGGACGCGGCGAAGGGCATCGGGA
Organism: Streptomyces sp. NPDC050997; assembly: GCF_040660135.1. Lineage (NCBI taxonomy): Bacteria > Bacillati > Actinomycetota > Actinomycetes > Kitasatosporales > Streptomycetaceae > Streptomyces > Streptomyces sp. NPDC050997. The sequence goes on along the minus strand of NZ_JBFAGK010000014.1, from coordinate 113,680 downwards.
TGTCCCGGCCGATGCGGCTGGCGCGGGTCGAGCTGCCGCTGGCCTGGCCGCCAATCCTGACCGGGATCCGGGTCTCGACCCAGATGCTGATGGGCATCGCGGCGATCGCGGCCTACGCCTCCGGGCCCGGCCTCGGCAATGTGATCTTCCAGGGTCTCGCCTCCCTGGGCAGCAAGAACGCACTCAACCAGGTCCTCGCGGGCACCCTCGGGATCATCGTCCTGGCGCTGCTGTTCGACGCCGCGTATGTCCTGCTCGGACGGCTGACCATTCCGAGGGGGATCCGTGCCTGAGACAGCGGCCTCCGGTGCCTCCATCGAACTGGAGAACCTCTCCAAGCGGTATCCGGGCAGTCCCGCCCCCGCCGTCGACAACGTCACCATGGAGATCAACGCGGGCGAGATCGTCATCCTCGTCGGCCCGTCCGGATGCGGTAAGTCGACAACGCTCAAGATGATCAACAGGTTGATCGAGCCGTCGGGTGGTCGCATCCGGATCAACGGCGAGGACGTGACCGACATGGATCCGGTCAGGTTGCGCCGCAAGATCGGCTATGCGATCCAGGCCTCCGGTCTGTTCCCGCACATGACGGTCGCCCAGAACATCTCGCTGGTCCCGAGGATGGTCGGCTGGCCGAAAGGGCGGATCAGGGAACGGGTCGAGGAGATGCTCGACCTCGTCGGGCTGGATCCCGGCGAGTTCCACGGCCGCTATCCGCGTCAGCTGTCCGGCGGTCAGCAGCAGCGGGTGGGCGTGGCCCGGGCGCTGGCCGCCGATCCCCCGGTCCTGCTGATGGACGAGCCGTTCGGCGCCGTGGACCCGATCACCCGGGACCACCTCCAGGACGAGCTGATCCGGCTCCAGCACGAGCTGCACAAGACGATCGTCTTCGTCACACACGACTTCGACGAGGCGATCAAGTTGGGCGACCGGATCGCCGTACTGCGCGAACACTCGCACATCGTCCAGTTCGACACCCCGGAGGCGATCCTCACCAACCCGGCCGACGACTTCGTGTCCGGTTTCGTGGGCGCGGGGGCCGCGTTGAAGCGCCTCAACCTGACCCGCGTACGGGACGTGGAGATCACCGACTATCCGACGGTGGCCGTGGACGAACCGCTCCAGGAGATCTTCAGCAAGCTCCGCTCCAGCGGCACCAACGAGATCCTGCTGCTCGACAAGCACGGCCGGCCGTACAAGTGGCTCAGGCGCGGCGACCTCATGCGCGCCAAGGGGGCGCTGGCCCGCGCCGGAACGCTGGTGAGCGACACGGTGCCCCGGGACGCGACGGTGCGGGACGCGCTGGAGGCGGTGCTCACCGACAGCGCGGGGCGGGTCGCGATCACCGGGCGGCGCGGCGAGTACACGGGCGTGGTCGACGTGGAGACGCTGATGAACTCCGTGCACGAGCTCCTGGAGGCCGACCGGCTGGACGCGATGGCGCACCGGCACGACCTGGCGGAGCTGCGGGCCACCCAGACCCACGCCGAGCAGGAAGGCCCCGGAGGGGAGAGGAAGGCGTGAGGATCCCTGACGGCGTGACCGCTCCCGAGCCGGCGGAAGAGGACCTGGGAGAGGGGCCGGGAGAGGGGCTGGGAGAGGCGGAAGCCCCGCCGCCACCGCCCGGTCCGCTGAAGCCGCGCGTCACCTGGCAGAAGCTGACGATCCTGCCCGCGGTGCTGGTGGCGGTACTGCTGGCGACCTGGCTGTGGTTCGAGCAGGCACAGCTCGACGCGATCTCCGAGAACGCGCTGTCGAACGGCCAGGTGTCGAAGGCGCTGTGGCGGAGCGTCGAACTGACGGTGATCTCGACGTTCTTCGTGCTGATCATCGCGATCCCGCTGGGCGTCCTGCTGACCCGGCGGTCGTTCCGGAAGGCGACCCCGCTGGCGATGACGGTCGCCAACATGGGCCAGGCGACCCCGGCGATCGGTCTGCTGGCGCTGCTGGTGATCTGGCTCGGCACCGGGATGAAGTCGGCCCTGATCGGCATCACCATCTACGCCGTCCTCCCGGTCCTGTCGAACACGATCGCCGGTCTGAAGGCGAACGACCCGACGCTGCTGGAGGCGGCGCGCGGCATCGGCATGTCCCCGTGGGGTGTGCTGAGACGGGTGGAACTTCCCCTGGCCGTCCCGCTGATCCTCGCCGGCGTGCGCACAGCGCTGGTCCTCAACGTGGGTACGTCGACGTTGGCGACCTTCGGCGGAGGCGGCGGCCTGGGCGTCCTGATCACGACCGGCATCACCACCCAGCGGATGCCGGTGCTGGTGCTGGGCTCGGTCCTCACCGTCGCTCTGGCGCTCCTGGTCGACTGGCTGGCCTCACTGGCCGAACTGCTGCTGCGGCCGCGGGGGTTGGAGGTGGGCACATGAGACGAGTCCGCTTCTTGGTCGGCTTCTTGGTCGGCTTCCTGGTCGGCGGGGTGCTGCTGCTGACCTCCGGCTGTGGTCTGACCAGCGGCTCCCCCATGGTCGACGACGTCGAGCCGGGCACGATCGGGCGGGGCAGGCCGCTGGAGGGCGCCGAACTCACCGTCGTGTCCAAGCAGTTCACCGAGCAGCTGATCCTCGGCGCGATCATGGGCATCGCCTTCGAGGCGGCCGGCGCCCAGGTGCTCGACCGCACCGGCATCCAGGGTTCCATCGGCACCAGGGCGGCCGTCGAGAACGGCGACGGGGACGCCACGTACGAGTACACGGGCACCGCCTGGATCACCTACCTGGGCAACAGCAGGCCGATTCCCGATCCGCGGCGGCAGTGGCGGGCGGTGCGTGACGCGGACGCCGGAAAGGGGCTGACGTGGCTGCCGCCGGCGCCGATGAACAACACCTACGCGCTGGCGATGAACCAGGCCAACTACAAGAAGTACCGCACGACGACGATGTCGGACGTCGCGAAGTTGTCGAAGTCCGATCCCGGTGCGGTGACGCTGTGCGTGGAGGGCGAGTTCGCCAACCGTGCGGACGGGTTGCCGGGCCTGGAGAAGGCGTACGGGATGGACCTCCCGGCCAGGAACATCACCCAGATGGACACCGGAATCATCTACACCCAGACCGCGAAGGGCGCCTGCACCTACGGCGAGGTGTTCACCACGGACGGGCGGATCAGGTCGATGCACCTGGTCGTGATGGAGGACGACCGGAAGTTCTTCCCGAACTACAACGCGGCGCCCATGATCCGCACGGCCACGCTCGAGAAGTGGCCGGCCATCGCGAGGGTCCTCGACCCCATCACCAAGAAGCTGACCAACTCCGTGGCGCAGGAGCTGAACGCGAAGGTGGACGTCGAGGGGGAGGATCCGCATCAGGTGGCGTTGGAGTGGCTGGAGGGGGAGGGGTTCGTCAAGAAGGGGTGAGGAGTTACAAAGACTCCGTTGCAAAGAATTCTTTGCAACGTTACCTTTGTACGCATGAACGAGCCCCAGGACCCTCAGGTCCGCAGCCTCGACGCCCGCTCCCTCCGGGGACTCGCACACCCTCTGCGGATGCAGCTCCTCGACGCCCTGCGCTTCGGCGGTCCGGCCACCGCGTCCCAACTCGCAGAGAAACTGGGCGAGTCGAGCGGGTCCACCAGCTACCACCTGCGACAGCTCGCCGCCCACGGCTTCGTCGAGGACGCCCCTGAGCGAGGCAAGGGCCGGGAGCGGTGGTGGAAGGCGGTCCACCAGGGCCTGCGGTTCGACGAAACACTGCTCTCGGACGCCGATCCGGCCGTACGCGGGGCGGCCGACATGTACCTGCACCAGGTCGCGACCACCCAGACCCAGGACCTGTCGACCTGGCTGGGCAACCGGGCCTCCTGGCCCGAGGAGTGGAACCGCGTCTGGGACATGAGCAGTGCGACGCTACGGCTGACGCCCGAGCTCACCCACGAACTCATCGAGCAGATGCACGCGTTGATCGATACCTTCCGCGACCGGGCAGCCACCGAGGACGACGCCGACGCGGCCCAGGTACGTCTGCACACGCACGCCTTCCCGATCACCACGGACTGAGAGGCACCGCCCGATGCATCCCGAGACCCATCTCGCCCTGCACCACGCCCGCACCGCCGAACTCCGCGCCCAGGCCGAGGCCCACCACCTCGCCACCCACGCCAAGCCGCCGCACGGCCTCCGCACCCGCCTCGGCTGGACCCTCGTAGAGTTAGGCCTGCGCCTCGCGACCCCGAAGCCGGTCCTCGCCCCCAGCCCTAGCAGCTAGGGACAGCACCCTTCCCGCTCTCCAGCGCCGTCAGCGAGTTCACCGCGTTCTTCAGCGTGGTCACCGGAATCAGCCGCAGCCCCTTCGGCAGCTCGCCCTTCGCGTCGGAGCACTCCGCCTTGGGCACCAGGAACACCGTCGCCCCGTCCCTGCGCGCGGCCTGGGTCTTCAGGGCCACTCCCCCGACCGCGCCGACCTGACCGTCGGCGTCGATCGTCCCCGTACCGGCGATGGTGCGGCCGCCCGTGAGGTCGGCGCCGCTGCCGTCGCCGTTCAGCTTGTCGATGATGCCGAGGGTGAAGAGGAGACCGGCGCTGGGGCCACCGACGTCGGCGAGCTTCAGGGTGACCTTGACGTCCTTGTCGTCGAGCTTCAGGTAGTTCAGCGCGGCCTCGGTCGCCGCGCCCTGGGACTGCTCCATCTCCTTGGTGTTGTGCTGCTCGATCTCCTTGACGCTCTGGCCGCTCGGGTAGACCGCGTCGCGCGGCATGACCGCCTGGTCGGTGCGGAACCAGCTGTCGATCACTTCGCCGAGCGAGACGCGGGTGTCCGGATTGGTCGCCTCGATCGTGGTCATGCGCAGCTGCCCGCGGGTGTCCCGGGTGGGCGCGCCGGAGATGGTGATCACCGGGGTGCCCTTGTTCTCGCCGAGCACGTTCGCCGTAAGGCCGGGCTGCGTGAGCGAGAACGGCAACGGCGCGAAGACCGCCGTGGCGATCAGGGCCACGATGGGCAGGGCGCAGACGGCGACGGCCCGGGGGCGCGTGAGACGAGAGAGCACGGGATCAATCTAACGCGGGGGTCACTTCCGGCCAGGCGCAGGTCGGCGGGCGCGGAATTCCACGCGCGACTGCGGACGGTCACGCGGTGAGGTGGGGCGACTGGGGGCGCCGTACCGCCGACGAGGGGGCGGCACCGGGGCCGGCCGGATGCGCCCCGCCCCGCTCACCGAACCGGTCCGACCCGACCCGATGCGAACCTCAGCGCAATGCCTCCGCGACCTCCCGAGCCGCATCCACCACCCGCGGCCCCACCCGCTCCGGCACCGCGTCCGCCAGCATCACGACCCCGACGCTGCCCTCGACGCCCGTGACGCCGATCAGCGGTGCCGCCGCCCCGCACGCCCCCGCCTCCAACTCCCCGTGCGTCAGCGTGTACCCGGGGTCCTGCGACACCTGTTGCCGGGCGGCGAGTATCGCCCGCCCCGCGGCTCCCCGGTCCAGGGGATGCCGGAACCCGGCCCGATAGGCCACGTGGTAGTCCGTCCATGAGGGTTCGACGACGGCCACGGCCAGGGCGTCCGCCCCGTCCACCAACGTCAGATGGGCCGTCGCCCCGATGTCCTCGGCCAGTGATCGCAACGCCGGCAACGCGGCCTCCCGTACCAGCGGATGCACCTGGCGACCCAGCCTCAGCACGCCGAGGCCCACGCGTGCCCGTCCGCCCAGGTCACGCCGTACGAGGGCGTGCTGCTCCAGCGTGGCGAGCAACCGGTACACGACGGTCCGGTTCACCCCCAGTTTGTGGGAAAGCTCGGTGACGGTCAGCCCGTGATCCGTGTCGGCGAGCAGCTTGAGGACGCGCAGTCCCCGGTCGAGCGTCTGAGAGGTCTCCGCGGTCACGACGCCCACTCCTTAAGTGGTGAGGTCGGCAGCCCCCGTCGCGGCGGATGCGTCGCCGAGTCCCGTCGGCGACGCGCTGGAGAGGCCGCCGATCGGCCGGCGGCCCGGCCTGTCCGGACCGCGTCGTTTCACGGCTCCGCTCCGCGGCGGCTCTGCCACGGGGCGTGTGCGTAGCGGGACAGTAGCGAAGGCGGTTCGCTGAGCGGAAGTCTCCGTCCAGAATCCGGGCAGCGATCGATACGGACCACTCCGGTTTGGCCGGATTTGCCGGTAGAGACGCGCCCGTAAGGGGCGCGGGGAACTGCGCGACAAGCCCCCACCGGCCCGCACCCGAAACACGACAGGCGCCCCCTGACCGAACCGGCCCCGGCACAGCGCCATGCGTTACCGCATACGCGTAGCCCACTCCTGCACCTTGGCGATCCGCTGCCGCAGCTGTCCGGCCGTGGCCTCGGCGCTCGGCGGGCCGCCGCACACCCGCCGCAGCTCGGTGTGGATGACGCCATGGGGCTTGCCGCTCTGATGGGTGTACGCGCTGACCATCGTGTTGAGCTGCTTACGCAGCTCCATCATCTCCTTGTGGGAGACCACCGGCCGCCGCTCGGCGGGCAGTTCGAGCAGGTCGGCCTCGTCGTCCGGCTTCTTGCGGCTGTGCGCGATCTGCCGGGCCTGCCGCTTCTGGAGGAGGAGCTGCACCTGGTCGGGCTCCAGCAGTCCCGGGATCCCGAGGTAGTCCTGCTCCTCCTCGCTCCCCGGGTGGGCCTGCATGCCGAACTCGGCGCCGTCGTAGAGGACCCGGTCGAAGACGGCCTCGGACTCCAGCGCCTCGAAGGAGAACTGCTCCTGCTCGCCGGTGTCCTCGTCCTGCTCCTTGTTCGCCTCGTCCATCTCCTTCTCGGACTCGGCGTACGGGTCCTCCTCGCCCTCCTTCTTCGGCTTGTCGAGGGCGTGGTCCCGTTCCACCTCCATCTCGTTGGCGAAGGTGAGGAGGTCGGGGACGGTCGGGAGGAAGACGGAGGCGGTCTCGCCGCGCCGCCGGGACCGTACGAAACGTCCGACGGCCTGGGCGAAGAAGAGGGGCGTGGAGATGGTGGTGGCGTACACACCGACGGCGAGCCGCGGCACGTCGACGCCCTCGGACACCATCCGCACCGCGACCATCCACCGGTCGTCGCTGCCGCTGAAGTCGTCGATCCTGCTGGACGCCCCGGCGTCGTCGGACAGCACGAGGGTCGCCTTGCTGCCCGTGATCTCACGGATGAGCTTGGCGTAGGCCCGGGCGGAGTCCTGGTCCGAGGCGATGACCAGGGCACCGGCGTCCGGGATGCCCTTCCTGACCTCGGTCAGCCGCTGGTCGGCGGCGCGCAGCACGCTGGGCATCCACTCGCCGCGCGGGTCGAGGGCTGTGCGCCAGGCCTGGCTCACGGCGTCCTTGGTCATCGGCTCGCCGAGTCGGGCGGCGATCTCGTCACCGGCCTTGGTCCGCCACCGCATGTTGCCGCTGTAGGAAAGGAAGATCACCGGCCGGACGACCCCGTCGGACAGTGCCGACCCGTACCCGTACGTGTAATCGGCCGAGGACCGCCGGATCCCGTCGTTCCCCTCCTCGTATGTCACGAAGGGAATGGGATTGGTGTCGGACCGGAAGGGCGTACCGGTGAGCGCGAGCCGCCGCGTCGCCGGCTCGAAGGCCTCCAGACACGCCTCGCCCCATGACTTGCTGTCACCGGCGTGGTGGATCTCGTCGAGGATGACGAGCGTCTTGCGCTGCTCGACCCGGTTGCGGTGCAGCATCGGCCGTACGCCCACGCCCGCGTACGTCACCGCGACGCCGTGGTAGTCCTTGCCGATCGGCCCCGCGCTGTACTCCGGGTCCAGCTTGATCCCTATCCGGGCGGCCGCCTCGGCCCACTGCTTCTTCAGGTGCTCGGTCGGCGCGACCACGGTGACCTGCTGCACGACATGGTGATGCAGCAGCCAGGACGCCAGCGTCAGCGCGAAGGTCGTCTTGCCGGCGCCGGGCGTGGCGACCGCGAGGAAGTCACGTGGCTGCTCCTGGAGGTAGTTCTCCATCGCCCCTTCCTGCCAGGCACGCAGCTTGCTGGCGGTGCCCCAGGGTGCGCGGCCGGGGAAGGCGGGCGAAAGGTGATGGGAGGAGGCGGCGGTGGTAGTCACGGTCTCCGTCGGTGGGTCGAATGTGAGGCGCCGCGCCGAAGCGCGTCGAGCAGGGCGACGGTTGGCGACGGTCGGACGTCTCAGCGAACTGGTGGAACTGCTCGGCTACGTATGACAACCGGGCCACCCTACCGGCGCCCCCACCGCGTCAACACACGGACAAGCCCGGGTGAGCGGCGGGTGGGACCCACATCACAACTCCCGCAGCCGCCCCGCGATGCCCCCGACATCGCTCTCCACTCCGGACGCCACATCGATGACCAGCGCGTACGCCGCGTCGTGGTCCACGTCGTCGAGATCGACACCGTTGAGAGCGAGGAAGGTCGCGGCGGCCAGCCACGCGGTGCGCTTGTTGCCGTCGACGAGGGGGTGGTTGGTGGCGAGGGCGTGCAGCAGCGCGGCGGCCTGCTCGTACGGCTCCTGGTAGGCGGCCGTACCGAACATCCGGGCACGCGGCCGGTGCACGGCCGAGGCCAACAGCCCCGGTGCGCGGGCCTCGGGCGTGCGCCCGCCGAAGGCGACCTCGGCGAGGGCGGTGACCTCCGCGACGGTGAGGTGCCGGGTCATTCGCCGAGCCTGCGCAGCAGATCGGCGTGCGCCACGGCAAGCCGCTCCCCTACGGCGCGCACCCGCACAAGTTCCTCGTCCAGATACCTGGCTACGGCCTCCCGCGCGAGGGCCTCCGGCGGGCGGCCGCACGCGTCGGCGATGTCGTCGAGGGCCTGACCGGCGAGGGGATCGAGACGAAGGCTGATCTCACGCATGGCGGGAGACTACGGGCCGCGATCACATCGATTCGACTCCTTTCCTTTTACGTCTCACCGCTCCCGCAGCCGCGTGGTCACCCAGGCCCCCACCAGCGCCACCCCGGCCATCGGCAGGAACACCGCGGCGAAGGCTGCGGGATGTGTACCGGTCGACTCCGTGACCGTGTGGCTGACGGTGCCGCCGCCCAGGGCCGCGAAGGCCGCGCCGCCCGCCGAGAGCAGGACCACGTTGGCCAGGCCGTCGGAGATCTGGAGGGCGGCGGAGTTGGTGCCGGCCTCCTCCGGGGCGGAGAGGTGGAGCAGGAGCACGCTGGACGAGGAGATCACCAGGCCCATGCCGAGGCAGCCGAAGGCCCACGCGACGGCCACGGTCCAGGCGGGCACGGAGTCGATCAGCACGCTCGGCGCGCCGGCTATCGCGGCGGCCACCAGCACCATCCCGATCGTCATCAGCCGTTCCCGGTACGGCTCCACGCGCGCCCGGGACTGCACCCACGACCCCAGCGCCCACGTCCCGCCGCCCGCCGCGAGGGAGAACCCGGCCAGTGTCGGGGACAGCCCCCGTTGGGTGACCAGCATCAGAGGTACGAAGGACTCGGCCGCGACGAAGGACCCCGCGGCGACCCCGCGCAGCAGCACGACGGACGGCAGCCCGCGCGCCGCCCGGTACGTTCCTCGAGGCAGCAGCCCCAGTGCCGCCGGCACGAGCAGCACGGCACCCGCGACACCGGGGACCAGCGAGATCCACCGCAGGTCCTGCGCGGCGTACTGGAGGAGCCCCGCACCGAGGGAGATCCCGAACGCGAGCCGAATCCGCCGCCGGTCGAAGGAGGCACGGCCTCGCACGGCCCGCCCACGCTTCCCTGAACCACTGCGGCTGTCGCTGCGGTTGTCGGCGTCGGCGTCGGCGTCGGCGTCGGCGTCGGCGTCGGCGTCGGCGAACGCGGGGGTGACCGGACCGGCCGCCCGCCGTCGTATCTGAGGCAGTGCGAGCGCCAGGGGAAACACCACCAGCACCGGAATCCCGACGAACACCCAACGCCAGCCGAGATGCTCGGTCACCGCGCCCGAGGCAAGCGGCCCGACGATCGACGGCACGACCCAACTCGCGGCGAAAGCCGCCATGATGGCCGGCCGCAACCGCCCGGGATACGCCCGCCCCACGACGACGTACAACGCGACGATCACCAGCCCGCCCCCGAGCCCCTGCACGGCCCGCCCGAGGATGAACAGCCACATCGTGGTCGCCGTCCCCGCCACCAGCAGCCCCGCGGCGAAGGCGGCGATCCCCGTGGTCAGCGCCCCGAGCGGCCCCCGCCGGTCCGACCACTGCCCGGCGAGCACCATCCCGAACAGGCTGGTCGTGAAGTACCCCGAGAACGCGAACGCGTACAACGACAGCCCGTCCAGCTCCCGCGCCGCGACCGGCATCGCCGTCCCCACCGCCGTCGCCTCGAACGCGATCAGCAGCACGACGGAGACGATGCCGATGCTCAGCGCCCGATACGGACGGCTCAGCACGGTCTCGTCCCGCGGACTGCCGGGAGACGAGGCTGCGGTGTCCGCGACACCGGTGTCACGGGGTTCCAGGGCGGTCATGGTCGCCAGCGTAAGAGCCACGAACCGCTTTGACCCCTGTCTGAAGCCTGCCCCGACCTGAGACTTTGGTCGTACGACCACACCAGCCCCACCCCTGTTCATGAACGCGGTATGGCAGTCCCGTTGCAGCCCCCGCCTTTCCCTTGAGCCCCCTCCCCACCACGCCATACGGTCGTTCCACCGGTTCGGAACAAGCACCACGCTCCACCGACACGGCCGTGTGCCCGAGTGGTTCAGGGGCTCGCCTGCAAAGCGAGTTACGTGGGTTCGAATCCCGCCACGGCCTCCATCGCCTGACCAGGCGGAACGAAAGAGGCGCGCCCTGCGGGGTGGCGCCTCGCCGGGTTACGAGGTCGGGCCGTTGATCCGCGCCTGCAGCAGGCGTGGGGAGTTCTCGAATCCTCCGCGGGTGTACGCCGGTATCGCTCGGGATGACGAGTGGACCGTGACTCGTTCGAGGCCCAGGGCGCGGGCGGTGGACAGGGTCGCGTCGATGAGGCGGCCGCCGAGGCCGGTGTTGCGGGCCTCGGGGACGACGTACACGCACTGCAGGTCGCCGGAGGCTCGGTTCAGGGCGTGGGGGGTCGGGACGCGGGGGAGGATCGCGAGCCAGGCCATGCCGATGATCTCGGTGTCCCGGACCAGGACCATGCAGCGGTGCGAGGACGTGTTCTCAGCGGCCCAGGTGACGAAGTGCCGTACGAAGTCGGCGCGGTCGAGGGTCTTGGGGGCGGTGCCGTTCTCGACGATCCAGCGCCAGCGGAGTTCGGCGACCGTACCCAGTTCGCCGGGTTCGGCCTGGCGGACGGTGATGTTCTCCACCTGCACCTTCGGGGTCTCCCTTTCTGCCGAGCGGGGTCAGAGCACCTTGCCGTGCGGGGTCAGCACCTGCCGTGCGGGATCAGAGCACCCCGCTCTCCTCGTTCTGGAACAGCTTGGTCCAGTAGTGCCAGTCGGCGGCGGCCGTGGTTGCCGCCGGGTCGATCGCCGACAGGAGCTGAATCATCGTCATGGCGACCTGGGCGTAGCGATTGCGGGTCAGTTCGTGGGCGAGCGCCCCGTCGATCGTTCTCTCCCGGTGCAACAGCCAGAGCGTGAAGGCGAGGGTGGAGACGTCGGTGTTCAGCGGGTGCAGGGTGGCGTCGGGCTCGCTCCAGTGCAGGACCGCGCCCGTCTCGCCGTCGACGACGAGGCTGTTGTCCTCGACGAGGTGGCCGAGGCGTATCAGGTGGTCGGCGCGGGCCGGGAGGCTGTCCGCCCGCTCGCCGGCGCAGCTCTCGGCGAGGGTCGGCAGCTGCATGTCCGTGTCGAGGCAGAACAGGGTGCCGTCGTCGGGCAGGCCGGTCTCGCGCAGGAAACGGCGGGTCGGCTCGTGCGTGAGCGTGGTGGGGAAGTCGATGTCCTCGAAGCGCATCACCTTGCCCCGGCCGAACTCCTGGTCCAGGAGACGGGGCGGGAGGTCCAGGGCGAGTCCGTCCTCCGAGCCCGGGCCCGCCACCAGGGCCAGCGGACGGATCAGGGCCGCGATCTTCCAGAACGTGGGCACCTCGGCGCCCATGTCCTCCTCGAACACCGCCAGCAGTTGCCGCGTGGCATCCTCGACCACCGTCGGTCCGAAACGGCCGGCGTAGGAGGCGAACTGGCCGCGCCGCCGGGTCAGTTCGTCCGTCGCCGTCGCGAAACGCACCAGGGTGGGCAGCGAGGGCGCCAGCGGGGCGCGGTCCATCAGGCCGGGACGGGCGTGGAAGAAGGACGCCGTCGAGACCTCGCCGGTGGCGCCGTCGAGCAGAAGCGACTCCGTCTCGTTCCCGTCCAGGCCGGTCAGTCCGCCCAGCACCAGCTGGTCGCGCAGGTCGGCCGCCGGCCTGTCCGGGGCGCCGGTCGAGTCCGCCACCCTCCGCAGGCCCTTCCGGCGCAGCCCGGCGAAGGTGAACAGGCCGCTGTCACCGGGCAGTCCGGGGCCCGTCAGCCAGCGGCGCGTCGACGCGTGCGTGACGTAGGGATCCAGTTCGGCCTCGGTCAGTCTGATCGTCGCCGGGCCGGCGTCGGTCGTCGTACTCATGATGTTCCCCCGCGTGTACGTGCTCACAGTCCCCGCGCAGGGCACGCCCGGCCCGACCAGCTTCGGCAGCCGTCCCCACTGCCCAGAACACTACGCGCCACCACTGACAACGCCCCGGACCAGAGACGATCAGGCCATCCTGGCCCGTTCTCGTCCCGCCCCGCCCCGATGGCGCCCCGCATCACACCCCGCGCATCACGCGAAGTACACGCCCCCCACCACGACCACGACCGCCGCCACCACGAACAGCAGGATCCACAGCGCCAACTTCCCCACGCCGGGCGGAGGTTCGTAGCGGGGCTGACCTCCCTGACCGGGCTGGGGCGTGCTCACTGGCCGGTCACCACCGCCGCCTGCGGGCGGATCGGGAGTCGGTTCACGGGGCGGCCCGTCGCGGCGCGGACCGCGGAGGCGATCGCCGCGGGGGACGTCACCACGGGGACCGCGCTGACCGCCTTCGCGCCGAAGGGGGCGACCACGTCACGTTCCTCGACCAGCTTCACGATCCGGATGTCCGGGGCGTCCAGGGCCGTCGGCAGGGCGTACCCGGTGAGGTCCGGGTGGCGGATCACCCCGCGGTTGCTGCGCAGGTTCTCGGTGAGCGCGACGCCCACGCCCTGCGTGACGCCCGCCTCGATGCGTGCCGCCAGCTGGGCCGGGTTCAGTATCCGGCCGACGTCCTGGGCGAGCGCCAGCTCCACCACGCGTACCGAGCCCAGCTCGATGTCGACGTCCACGACGGCCCGGATCGCGCAGAAGGCGAGCCCCACGAAGGCGTCGCCCTGGCCGGTCTCGTCCAGCGGTTCGGTCGGATGCGGGCGGCACTGGGCCGTCGCCCACAGCTCCTTGCCGTCCATCGCCTCGGTGACGGTGGTCGACAACACGCCGTCGTACGAGGTGATCTTGCCGTCGGTGATCTGGAGCAGCTCCGTGGACATGCCGAACTTGTGCGCCAGGGGCTGCAGCAGTTGCGTACGGACCATCTTGGCCGCGCGTTCCACCGCACCGCCCGACACCCAGGTGTGGCGGCCCCGGCAGCTCGGGCCGGCCGGTGGCTGGTCGGTGTCGACGGGGGCCACGTGGACCTCGTCGATGCCGAGGGTCTCCTGGACGATCTGCCGGGCCAGTGTGGTGAAGCCCTGGCCGGTCTCCACCGCCGCGCACAGCACCGTCGCGACGCCGTCCTGGACCCGGACGGTGGCTGTGGAGACCTCGTCCGCGCCCTCGGCGCCCAGCATGTGCACCATGCCCAGGCCGTAGCCGACGCCCCGGCGCACCGCGCCCGGTTCGCCCGCGCCCTCGGGGCCGCCGGGCAGCAGCCACTGGTCCTCTGGCGTGTCCTTGGGAAGCGCCGGAAGCGGGAAGTCCCGTACGGCCTGCAGGAGTTCGGCGACCGGTGCGGGGCAGGTCACCGTCTGGCCGGTCGGGAGAACGTCCCCCGTGGCCATCACGTTGCGCAGCCGCAGCTCCGCCGGGTCGACGCCGAGCTTCTTCGCCAGCTTGTCCATCTGCGCCTCGTAGGCGGCGCACACCTGCATCGCGCCCTCGCCGCGCACATGGCCGGAGGGCGGGTTGTTGGTGCGCACGGCCCAGCCCTCGATGAAGGCGTTCGGGACGACGTACGGACCGCAGGCGAACGAGACCGCGGCGGCCAGCGACTCGGACGAGGTGTCCGCGTACGCGCCCGCGTCGAGCAGGATCTGTGCCTCGACCTTCACCAACCTGCCGTCGGCGTCCGCGTGGTGGCGGTACCTCAGCAACGTCGGATGCCGGTGGGCGTGACCCAGGAAGGATTCCTCACGAGTCGCGGTGATCTTGACCGGGCAGCCGGTCCGGAGCGCCAGCAGACCCAGCGGGAGCTGGAAGCCCTGGTCCTCGCGGTCCGCGGTGGCGCCGGGCACACCGGTGACGACGACCTTCACGCGCTCCGGTTCCAGGCCGTAGCAGGCGGCCGCGGTGTCGCGGTCGGTGTGCGGGTCCGTGGAGGCCACGTACAGTTCCACGCCGCCGTCGGGTCGCGGCACGGCGAGTCCGGCCTCGGCGCCGATCGGGGCCGGATCCTGGCGGCCGATGCGGTACAGGCCCTCGACCACGATGTCGCCGACCGCGTCCGGGTCGCCGTGGCGCAGCGGGATGTGCCGGATCAGGTTGCCGTCGGGGTGCAACGCCTCGGCCTCGAACGCCTGCTCGGGGTCGGTCACCGGGTCGAGCACCTCGTACTCGACGATGACGGCGGCCGCGGCCATCCGCGCGGTGTCGGGGTGGTCGGCGGCGACGGCCGCGATGGGCTCGCCGTGGTGACGTACGACCTCGGAGGCGAAGACCGGACGGTCGGGTCTGCCGCGGCCGTGCAGCGCGCTGCCGGGCACGTCCTCGTGCGTGACGACGGCTCGTACGCCGGGCATCTCACGCGCGTGGGAGGTGTCGATGGACAGGATGCGCGCGTGCGGGTGCGGGGAGCGCAGCACGGCCGCCCACAGCAGGCCCTCGGCCCACAGGTCGGCCGCGTACGGGAAGGTTCCCTCGGCTTTGGCGCGGGCCTCGGCGGCCGTCAGGGACACACCGAGGCCGTGCGGGATCGGCTCGGGGGCGGCTGCTGCCTCCGCGGCGGTGGTCGCGGTCGCGGCTTCGTTGCTCACGCCTGGCCTCCGTCCTGGCCCTGTCCGTACGCCTGGTCGTGGTCGGCCGGTTCGAACGCCGACCGGTGGACGCCGCCGGCGCCCGGTCCCGCCTGGTGCGGGATACGTGCCTCGTCCGCGTCCGTCTCGGCGTCCGCCTCGGAGTGTGACTCGCGTTCCGCGACGACCTCCTGGACGGCGTCCACGACGCCCCGGTAGCCGGAGCAGCGGCAGAGGTTGCCGCACAGGGCCTGCCGGGTCTCCATCTCGGTCGGCGCCGGGTTGCCCTCCAGCAGGTCGTGCACGGTCATCGCCATGCCCGGCACGCAGAAGCCGCACTGCACCGCGCCGCACTTCGCGAGCGCCCGCTGCACGTCCGAGGGCTGCCCGTCGACGGCCAGTCCCTCGACGGTACGGACCTCGCTGCCCGCCGCGGTCACGCCCGGGACCAGGCAGGACGCGACGAGCCGGCCGTCGACCTGGATGTTGCAGGCCCCGCACTCGCCCTGCGAGCAGCCGTCCTTGGCGCCCGCGAGGCCGAGCCGCTCACGCAGCACGTAGAGCAGCGACTCACCGATCCAGGCGTCGGTGACGGGGCGTTCGGCGCCGTTGACCCGCAGGACGTAGGAGGCGAGCGGGTGTTCCTCGCCCGGGTGCGCGGGTGCACCTTCGTCCGCCTCCGGGTCGGCCGCGGGGTCCTCGTCCGCGGGCCCGGCGGCGGGCTCCGGCCCGGGCTCCGCGTCGGTGGCGGCGCCGGGCGCGGACGCGGAGGCCTCCGCGGCGGCATCGGCGGCCCTCTCGGCGGCCGCTACGGCCCTTTGGGCGCGCTCTTCCGCCTCAATGGCCTCACCAGGCCCGTGAGCGCGCTGCGCGGAGGCTACGGCGGTCTCGGCGGGCTCTTCCGTGGACGCCTCGCCGTGCTGCCGCTCGGGCGGGAACGGCTGAGGGTGCTCGGACGTACGGGCGGGCGGCGGCTCGGGGTCGAGCGAGCGCGGCGGCTCGTGCCCGGTCGGGCGCGGCTCCACGGGCGCGTAGTCCTCGGACGCGTAGTCCTCGGACGCGTAGTCCTCGGGCGCGGGCCGCTCCTGGGCGTGGAACGCTTCGGGCGCCTCGGGAGCGTACGCGTCGGCCGCGCGCGCCTGTGGGGCGAGGTGCTCCGGCTGGTGCTGCTCGGGTGTGTGGTGTTCAGGCGCGTGATGCTCGTGCGGGTGCGGTTCCCGCGCGCGCGGGACGGACGGCACGCCGCCGTGTGTCTCGTACTGTTCGCGCGCGCCCCCGAAAGTCCCCGACCGATCGAGCCCGGACCAGACGTCCGTCGGCTGATCGTGCCCGTGGCCGACCCCGGCCGAGGGGTCGTACGCGGAGCCGGTCCCGGGGCCCGAAGGCCGGCCGTGCGCGTACTCGGAACCCACCGGGCGGTCGGGCGCGGGCCCCGTCGGCTGCCCGTACCCGGTGGGCTGTCCGGCCTCATGCCCGGTTCCGTGGCCGTGGCCGTGGTCCTGGTCCGTCGGCTGGTCCGACGTTCCGGGCGGCTGCCCCCAGGGCTGCCCCGCCGGCTCCGTCGCCCAGGGGGCGGAAGCGCCGCCGGGCAGGGTGGCCGGCGGAGTGCCGCCCCACTGCTCGACCAGGGCCGAGGTGGTGAACTCGCCGGATTCGTCCGGGAGGTCGCCGTCGGCGACCGGGATCGACCACTGGCCGGTGACATCGTGCCCCTGCGCCGCGGCCGCCCGCGCGGCTTCCGCCGCGCCCGTCTCCTCGAAGTTCCACTGCCCGGTGGAGCCCGGGTTGTACGTGAACCGGTCGTCGCCGGTGGTGTGGGGCACCGCGTTCGGGTCGGGCCACTGGGCGTTCTCGACGGGCGCGGGCGGCATCGCCCAGGTGCCCGCGGCCGCCGGGTCGGTGCCCGCGGTGGTGGCCGGGTTGACCGTTATCTGCGGCGGCACATAGCCGTGACCGGGCGCGGCGAGCGGACTGTCGGCGGAGGCCAGGAGGGCCTCGATGCCCCCTTCGGGGAGTTTCACGAAGGCGGTGGCGCCGTCGTCGTAGTCGCCCTGGGGCAACGGGTCCCAGCGGCCCGCGCTCCGGGGCGTGCCCTCTTCGTGCTGGTCGTCGGTCACGACAGCGCCCTCCCGAGTGCTCGTCGGGCCAGCGCGGCGACGGTGCGCCGCAGGTGCAGTACGGCGGGCGGAAGTTGCTGTACGGAGCCGTCCTCGGCCGGGACCGGGTCGGGGATACAGGCCGCGGCGACGTACTCACCGAAGGCGCTGAGTGCCTCCGGGACGAGGGCACGGCTGTTGTCCCAGTCGATCAGCCCGGCGACCCACTGCTCGGCCTGCAGGGGCCTGAGGGCCATCGGCGCTATGGCCCCGACGGCGCACCGGACACCACGCCGGGCGGGGTCCAGGACGAGGGCCACGGAGGCGACGGCACGCCCGGGCCCGGTGCGGCCGGTGGCCTTGAGGAAGACCTGCGGCGCGTGCAGGAGCGGCACGCGTACGAAGCCGATGAGTTCACCGGCGCGCAACATGTCCATGCCGGCCAGCAGGTGCGACACCGGGATCTCCCGGCGGGCTCCGCCCTGGCCCGCGATGATCAGTGTCGCCTCCAGGGCGGCCAGTACCGGGAGCGCGTCCCCCGTGGGGGCGGCCGAGGCGATGTTGCCGCCCAGGGTGCCCGCGTTACGGATCTGCGGCGGGCCGGCGGCGCGCGCGGAGGCCGCGAGCGCCGGGATCAGGGCGGCGAAGTCGGGACGGCCCATCCGCGCGTGGGTGAGGCCCGCGCCGAGCAGGGCGTGACCGTCCTGGTACTGCCAGCCGCGGATCTCGCTGATCTTGCCGAGGCCGACCAGCGCGGCGGGCCTGAGCTGCCCGGAGTTGACGGCGGCCATCAGGTCGGTGCCGCCCGCCACCGGCACGGCTGCGGGCATGGCGGTGAGCGCCGCCACTGCCTCGTCCAACGTCGTGGGCAGGGTGACGGCCTGCGCCGCCTGCGGTGCGTGCGTGGTCAAACCGGCTGCCCCTTCCCGCTGCCCCACCTGGTCCCACCTGTGTTGCCGTACGGTACGTGCTGACAGGGCGGACGTGGCAACTCTGGCACATCTTCGCAGGACCCGAAGACGGGGGTCCGCTAGGAGGCATTCGCCCACCTCACCAGGGAGATGAACCGTTTTCGCGCGGCATCATCCGTGCGTACCGATTGACACTCTTCCGTGACCCTTGGCGGGTTTTCTCCCCTACCTGTTCGGAGGCGTGCCCTCGATCGGCCGGCCGAGCACTCCGGGCCGTCGCTGCCACGGCAACGGCCCCGTGGGTGGCCGGTAACCGACACCCAGGGCGTCAAGTCGCCGGTAGTGGGCGGTCATCCGCCGCTCGAAGTCGGCGAAGTCCCGTTCCGCGGTTGCGGGCAGAGTGCTCCAGGCGACCTCGGCGAAGGCGGCGAGCCTCGGGAACGTCTGGTAGTCGACGCGCCCGGAATCCTCCATCACCTCGGTCCACACGTTGGCCTGCGTACCGAGGACACGCCGCGCCTCGTCCGCCGTCAACTCCGGTGGAACGGGCTCGAACCGGTAGACGTCCTCCAGGGTGCGCACGTACCCGATGGGGACCGGCTCGTCCGGGCCCGCGTGCTGCCGGTGGTCCAGATACACCTGCTGCTCGGGGCACATGACGACGTCGTGGCCGGCGCGGGCCGCCGCGATGCCGCCCTCGTAGCCGCGCCACGACGACACGGCGGCCCCTTCGGCGAGCCCGCCCTCCAGGATCTCGTCCCAGCCGATGAGCCTGCGCCCGCGC
The DNA here is from genome assembly GCF_040660135.1 of Streptomyces sp. NPDC050997. NCBI lineage: Bacteria > Bacillati > Actinomycetota > Actinomycetes > Kitasatosporales > Streptomycetaceae > Streptomyces > Streptomyces sp. NPDC050997. The sequence goes on along the minus strand of NZ_JBFAGK010000014.1, from coordinate 94,841 downwards.
GCGGAGAGCCACTTGTCGAAGTGTCCGATGAACCAGGACTGCAACCCGTCCTCGTCGGCGAGACCGAGTTCCTCGATACGGGCCTGTGCGGTGGGCGAGAGCCGCCACTGGTCCTTGAGGCATTCGTCGCCGCCGACGTGAAGGAACGCCGAGAACTCTGCGGTGTCCGCGGGGAACAGCTCCAGCAGTTCCTCGAACACCCCCTCGTAGAACCGCAGGGTGTTGTCAGTGGGGGCGAGTACGTTCTCAGAGATGCCCCAGCTGTCCCAGACCGAGAGGGAGGTCGTGTCGATGACGTCGGTGTTGCCAAGTTCCGGGTACGCCGTGATGGCGGCCTGCGAGTGTCCCGGTACGTCGATTTCGGGGACGACGGTGATATGCCGCTCCGCCGCGTAGGCGACGATCTCCCGGATGTCGTCCTGGGTGTAGAAGCCACCGTGCGGCTTCTCCTCCCACAGCGGTGAGGCCCGGTGGCCGAATTTCGTGCGCGCCCGCCAGGAGCCGGTCTCGGTCAGCTTAGGGAATCGCTTGATCTCTACGCGCCAGCCCTGGTCGTCCGTCAAGTGGAAGTGGAGGACGTTGAGTTTGTGCGCGGCCATCAGATCGAGGTAGCGCAGGACACCGTCCTTGGGCATGAAGTGCCGGGCCACGTCCAGCATGAGGCCGCGCCACCGGAAGCGGGGGCCGTCCTCGATCGTGACCTCCGCGAGGTTCCAGTCCCGGCCTGGCCGCACCGGAGCCCGTCGGTAGGCGTCGGGGCCGAGCAGTTGCCGGAAGGTCTGCGCACCCCAGAAGACACCGGCCGCGCTGCCGCCCTGGATCAGGATCGCGGGGCCGTCGACGACCATGCGGTAGCCCTCCGGGGGCAGGTCCGGCTCGATGCTCAGCGCGAGGCGGCCCTCGCGGTCGCCGCCGTCCGGACGGCCGCCGCTGTCCGGAAGGGGGAAGCCGGTCGCCGCGCCGACCGTCGCCCGCAGCCAGCGCGCGACGCCCTCGGTGCCGGGTCCGGCCTCCAGCCGGGTCCCCGCGTCCAGACGCCCGTGGCCCTGCTGGGTGTGGACGATGTGCCGCGGCGCCGGAATCAGTTGCGCCGTATCCCCCGTAACCGCGGGTCCCGTCGTTTTCGTCGTTGAACTCACGTCAGTCCTTGACCGCTCCGCCCAGCCCCGAGACCAGGCGTCGCTGTACGAGTACGAAGAAGATCAGTACCGGAATCGTCATCACCGTGGAGGCCGCCATCACACCGCCCCAGTCCGGGTCGTCCGGCTTGTAGAAGACCAGCAGGGCCATGGGCAGGGTCGACTGGGAGGTGTCGCTGATGATGAACGACTTGGCGAACAGGAAGTCGTTCCATGCCGAGATGAAGGAAAACACGCTGGTGGCCACCAACCCGGGGAAGACCAGCGGGAAAAGGATCTGCCACAGGAATCGCGCGCGGCTCGCCCCGTCGATGTACGCGGCCTCCTCCAGTGCCTCCGGTACGGCTTTCACGAAACCGCGCAGCATCCAGATCGCGAAGGGCAGCGAGAAGGCGATGTGCGGCAGGATCAGCGAACCCAGTGTGTTCAGCTGCCCGGCATCCCGCATGAGGAAGAACAAGGGGATCGTCAGGGCCTCGACGGGCACCATCTGGGCCACCAGAAACATGATCAGCAGCGTGGTCCGGAAGCGGAACCGGAATCTGGTCACCGCGGTCGCCGCGAGAAACGCGACCAGCGCCGAGACGATCACCACACTGCACGCCACGACAAGGCTGTTGAGGAAGTACCGGCCGAATTCCTGCTGTTCGAACACGCGCCGGAAGGAGTCCAGTGACGGGGACAGAGTCCAGGGCCTCGGCTCGGCCGACTCGATTTCCCCGGCCGGTTTGAAGGCGCTGAGCACCATCCAGTACAGGGGGAACGCGACGACGACCGCGATCAGCAGGGCGGAGGTCTCGGCGGCCAGCCGCCACGGGCGCCGCAGTTGCTGTCGTAGGAGATTCACAGTTCCTCCCCCTGCCGGCGCAGCAACCGCAGGTACACGAGCGTGACCGCGAGCAGGATCAGCAGCATCACCACGCCGATCGCCGAACCGAGGCTGTACTGCGAGGACGCGAACGCCTGTTGATAGGCATACACGTTCAGTACGAGGTTCTGGCCGGCGATGCCGCCGCCGTTCGTCATGACGTAGATCTGCGTGAAGACCTTGAAGTCCCAGATCACCGACTGGATGGTGACGACGGTGAGGATCGGCCGGAGCATCGGCGCGAGCACGGACCGCCAGATACGCCACTGTGAGGCGCCGTCCAGGGCCGCGGCCTCCAGGACCTCGCTCGGGACGGCACGGATACCGGCGTAGACCGTCACCATCACGAACGGGAAGGAGCACCACACCACTTCGAGCAGGACCAGGAAGAAGGCGCTGATCCGGCCGTACGTCCAGGAGTGGTCGCCCAGGCCCAGGACCCGGTTGACCGGGCCGAAGTCGGGGTCGAAGAGGAACAGCCACACCGTGGAGCCGGTGATGGCGGGGGTCGCCCACGCGCCCAGCGCGGCCAGCATCAGCGCGAGCCGGGGTACCGCCCGCACCCGCGTGAGCAGCACGGCCAGCGCGCAGCCGACGGCGAGCGTCGAGACGACACAGGCCGCCGCGAAGAGGACCGTCGCCAGCAGCACCTGCCAGAACTGGTCGTCGGCGAACAGCTCGGCGTAGTTCCCGAACCCCCGGAAGGTGGTCGGTTCGCCGCCGCTGACCTGGGCCTGGGTGTACTGGAGGAACGAGATCAGACCGAGCTGGTAGATGGGGTAGACGAGCAGTCCGCCGAGGATCACCAGTGCAGGAGCGAGGTAGAGCCAGGGGGCCTTTTGACTCTGTGCACCCCAACCCCCCAAGGGGCGCGGGGCTGTGTTGAATTTGCGGCTACCGCCGCGTGGGCGCGACCAGCCACGAACTACCGGCACGCGCAAACGATCCGCACCCCCCGAGTTCTCAGGCACCGGCGTCACCCGGCGGAGCCGAACGCGTCGTTCATCTTCTTCGCCGCGTCCTTCGAGGCCGCGGCCACCTCCTTCTTGCCGCTGATGACCTCCTGGAACATGGTCGGCAGGACCAGCGAGGAGTCGATCTGCGCCCAGGCGGGCGAGGCGGGGACGAACTTGGTGCCCGCCGCGAGGGTCTGCGCGAAGGGCTTCACATACGGCTCCTTCGCCGCGGCCTGCTGCCGTACGTCCGCGAAGGTCGGCAGGAAGCCCATCGCGTCGAAGAGTTCGGACTGTGTCTTCTTCGAGGCGAGCTGTTCCATCAGGTCGATCGCCAGGGTGCGGTGCGAGGTGCTCTTCAGGACGCCGATGTTGTTGCCGCCCGCGAACGCCGGCGCGATCGAGCCGGAGGCCACGCCCGGCAGCGGCACGACCGCGTACTCGCCCTTCACCTTGCCGGCCTCCACGGCGGTGTGGCTGAAGTCGCCGCCGATCGCCATGCCCGCCTTGCCGGCCGCGAACGCGGTGATCGTGTCGTTGCCTCCCATGCCCGCGCACTTGGCGGCGGGACAGTTGTCGTCGCCGAAGAGGGACGTGTACGCCTTGATGCCCTTCTGGGCGGCCGCGCTGTCGATCGCGGAGGCGTACGAGCCTCCCTTGCCGGCGGCGAGTTCACCGCCGTTGGCCCAGATGAACGGCATCGCGCCGTACGTGTAGGCACCGCCGACGACCAGGCCGTAGAGGTCGGGTCTCGCGGTGCGGATCTGGCGGGCCGTGGTGGCGAGTTCGGCCATCGTCTTCGGGACCGCGAGGCCGAGTTCCTTGAACACGTCGGTGCGGTAGTAGAGGGCGCGGACGCCGACGTAGAAGGGAGCGCCGTAGATCTTGCCGTCCACGGTGACCGACTGCTTCGCGGTGGGGTCGGTGGCCTTGGCCTCGCTCCAGTCGCCGAACTCCTTGGTGACGTCGAGGAGTCCGCCGTCCTTCACATAGCCGGCCGTGTCGGTGTTGCCGTACTCGATGACGTCGGGGGCGGACCCGGGGTCGTTGAAGGCGGCCTTGACGCGCTGGGCGCGGGTGTCGATCGGGATGTACTCGACAGCGACCTTGGTGCCCTTGTGGGCCTTCTCGAAGGCGTCGACGACGGAGTCGACGACCTTCTCCTTCGGTTTGTTGCCGACCTCCTGGAAGAGCCAGACCCGCAGGGTGCCGGTCTTCTCGTCCTTGTCGGAGGAGGTGTTGTCGGAAGTCTGGGGGGCGCAGGCGGTGACGACGACAGTGGCGGCCAGCAGTACGGCCAGTCGGGGGGCGAGCTTCATGGAGTGATTCCTCCGAGCGTGCGTTGCAACATATGCAATGACGGTTTCGCTCTGCACAACACCACGGAGGCTAAGGACTACCTGAACCTGTCCACAAGAGGTCTCAACCACTTCGTGACCGATGACGGCACGGAAGGGAGCACGGAAGGGGACACGGAAGGGGCGGAGAGAAACACCCAAGGGCACCGCGAGACGGCGCCGGACGCGCGAAGGCCCCGAGGGCGCCATGTGGCGCCCCGGGGCCTTCGGAACCTCAGCCGGACAGGGCTACTTGTCGCCGCCCTTGTCCTTGTCGTCTCCGCCGGAGCCCATGGACTCGTAGATCTCCTTGCACATGGGACACACCGGGTACTTCTTCGGGTCGCGGCCCGGCACCCAGACCTTGCCGCACAGCGCCACGACGGGGGTACCGTCGAGGGCGCTCGCCATGATCTTGTCCTTCTGGACGTAGTGGGCGAAGCGCTCGTGGTCGCCGTCGCCGTGGGACACCTGCGGCGTCGGCTCTACGAGTGTCCCCGTCCCAGTGCCTCGCTGCGGCTGGGTCTCTGGCTCAAGAGTGCTCATGAAAACCAAGGGTACTGAAGCTCACACCCATCAGTTGAGCGAAGGGTCGTCCGGGTACGTCGCCACCATCGCGAGCTCGTTGCGCTGGCGGCGCAGGACCTCGCGCCAGAGCCTCTCGGGCGACGGGGAGGAAACGTCACCGGGCTCCGACTCGACGACGTACCACGCCCCCTCCACCAGCTCGTCCTCCAGCTGGCCCGGGCCCCAGCCGGCGTAACCGGCGAAGATCCGCAGACTGCCCAGGGCCGAGGCGAGGAGTTCCGGCGGGGCCTCCAGGTCGACCAGACCGATCGCACCGTGCACCCGACGCCAGCCCAGCGGGGCCCGGTCGACGGCACCGCCGCCGGGGATGACGGCGACACCCAGCGCCGAGTCCAGGGACACCGGGCCGCCCTGGAAGACGACACCGGGGTCACCGGTGAGGTCCGCCCAGCCCTCCAGGATGTCGCCGACGTCCACCGGAGTGGGCCGGTTGAGGACGACGCCGAGGGAGCCCTCCTCGTCGTGGTCGAGAAGGAGCACCACCGCACGGTCGAAGTTCGGGTCCGCCAGGGCGGGCGTTGCCACGAGCAACCGCCCTGTGAGCGAGGACACCTCGGTCATGGCAGACATGATCCCGCATCTTGCGGTGCGGTGGGGAGCCAATCGGGGTTCGCGAGTGAATGCGGCCGTGAATCGAAGGAGCGGCCTGGTAAAGCCCCGTTTGAGGGTGGCGGTGGGAGACGGGTGGGTGCGAAGGTGCATCCCACGCGCACCAACCACGGCGGTGACCCCATGTGCCCGACGGGGAACGGATCGTGTTGTGACAGAGCTATGACGGACCTGGGTGGTCCTTGGGCTTACAGAAGGGGGGTGGGCGGCGATTACCCTTTCCCTTCTGGCCCCTGCCCCCCTCATCGGAACGCGAGATACATGACCGTCAACGACGATGTCCTGCTTGTCCACGGCGGAACCCCGCTGGAGGGCGAGATCCGTGTCCGTGGTGCGAAGAACCTCGTACCCAAGGCCATGGTCGCCGCCCTGCTGGGCAGCGAGCCGAGTCGACTGCGCAACGTTCCGGACATCCGTGACGTACGTGTCGTACGCGGACTGCTGCAACTGCACGGGGTGACGGTCCGTCCGGGTGAGGAGCCGGGCGAGCTGGTGATGGATCCGACCCATGTCGAGAGCGCGAACGTCGCTGACATCGATGCCCACGCGGGATCGTCGCGCATCCCGATCCTCCTCTGCGGTCCGCTGCTGCACCGCCTCGGGCACGCCTTCATCCCCGGCCTCGGCGGCTGCGACATCGGCGGGCGGCCCATCGACTTCCACTTCGAGGTGCTGCGGCAGTTCGGCGCGACGATCGAGAAGCGGGCGGACGGTCAGTTCCTGGAGGCGCCGCGGCGGCTGCGCGGTACGAAGATCCGGCTGCCGTACCCGTCCGTCGGCGCGACCGAGCAGGTTCTGCTGACGGCCGTGCTCGCCGAAGGTGTCACCGAGCTCTCGAACGCGGCCGTGGAGCCGGAGATCGAGGACCTCATCTGCGTCCTGCAGAAAATGGGCGCCATCATCGCGATGGACACCGACCGCACGATCCGCGTCACCGGTGTGGACCAACTCGGCGGCTACGACCACGGCGCCCTGCCGGACCGCCTGGAGGCCGCCTCCTGGGCGTCCGCCGCGCTCGCCACCGAGGGCAACATCTACGTCCGCGGCGCCCAGCAGCGTTCGATGATGACGTTCCTCAACACCTACCGGAAGGTGGGCGGTGCCTTCCGGATCGACGACGAGGGCATCCGCTTCTGGCACCCCGGGGGCCAGTTGAAGTCCATCGCCCTCGAAACGGACGTGCACCCCGGTTTCCAGACGGACTGGCAGCAGCCCCTGGTGGTGGCGCTCACGCAGGCGACCGGCCTGTCCATCGTCCACGAGACGGTGTACGAGTCCCGGCTGGGCTTCACGTCCGCGCTGAACCAGATGGGTGCTCACATCCAGCTCTACCGCGAGTGCCTGGGCGGCTCCCACTGCCGCTTCGGACAGCGCAACTTCCTGCACTCCGCGGTCGTGTCGGGCCCCACCAAGCTCCAGGGCGCCGACCTGGTCATCCCCGACCTGCGCGGCGGCTTCTCGTACCTCATCGCCGCCCTGGCGGCCCAGGGCACCTCCCGGGTCCACGGCATCGACCTCATCAACCGGGGCTACGAGAACTTCATGGAGAAGCTCGTAGAGCTGGGCG
>NZ_JBFAGK010000014.1:0-87682 GCF_040660135.1 Streptomyces sp. NPDC050997 | reverse complement strand
CGCGAAGGTCGAGCTGCCGGGCAAGGCACTGGGCTGACCTCGTCCAGGCGACCCCGGCTCTGAGCAACACCGTCCCGGCCGGGGGTCCGGGGGTCGCCCCCCGGGCAGGCACAGCATGGAGAAGCTCGTAGAGCTGGGCGCGAAGGTCGAGCTGCCGGGCAAGGCACTGGGCTGACCTCGTCCAGGCGACCCCGGCTCTGAGCAACACCGTCCCGGCCGGGGGTCCGGGGGTCGTCCCCCGGGCAGGCACAGCATGGAGAAGCTCGTGGAGCTGGGCGCGAAGGTCGAGCTGCCGGGCAAGGCTCTCGGATAGCGCGCACGGCGGCGCTCGGATAACGCGCACGGCGAGTGAGTACGACGATGGGGCGGCCCCCGATGAGGGGGGCCGCCCCATTGGCGCTACCGAGCCTCGTACGCAGTGTCGTCGCGTACCTGAAGGCTTACTTGCCCTTGGCGGCTTCCTTGAGCTTCGAGCCCGCCGAGACCTTGACGCTGTAGCCGGCCGGGATCTGGATCGGGTCACCGGTCTGCGGGTTGCGCGCGGTGCGAGCGGCACGGTGGGTGCGCTCGAAGGTCAGGAAGCCGGGGATGGTGACCTTCTCGTCGCCCTTGGCGACGATCTCGCCGACGGTCTCGGCGAACGCGGCCAGAACGGCGTCGGCGTCCTTACGAGTCACCTCGGCGCGGTCGGCCAGCGCGGCCACCAGCTCACTGCGGTTCATGTTGTTACTCCCGTGTTCTTCTTGCCGTTGAGGCGTGCCACGCGGCGGAGCCGCATGTTGGGCACAGCGAAAGCCGATGCTGCCAGGTTCCTCGGTGAGTCCCCGGAGCAGGGTCCGTCGTAAGACCCTCGCGCCCAGGGACGCATCCTGCCCCTACCTGCGGCGCGAAAGCCAATCCGGCGCCCGTAGGAGTCGTGAGAACACCCTTGGGAGTCACACGAGGAGGGCCTGAGCCTGGCCGACACGATAAACGTCGGCCACAGACCCCGGGTTCCACGACGCGCCGATGTCAGGCCTTGCCGTGGCGATACTCACAACGAGTACACCCCCACGGGCGCCTACGGCGCCGTGGGAGCCGTCACGCCCGCGGCCTTCGCGGCGTCCCGTACCGCCCCGGCGACCGCGCCCGCGACCTTGTCGTTGAACACGCTCGGGATGATGTAGTTCGGGTTCAGCTCGTCCTCGGTCACGACGTCCGCCAGCGCCTTCGCGGCGGCGATCATCATCTCGGTGTTGACCGTGCGGGACTGCGCGTCCAGCAGACCGCGGAAGACGCCCGGGAAGACCAGCACGTTGTTGATCTGGTTCGGGAAGTCGGAGCGGCCGGTGGCCACGACCGCCGCCGTCTCGCGGGCGATCGCCGGGTCGACCTCGGGGTCCGGGTTCGCGAGCGCGAATACGATCGCCCCGTCGGCCATGGCAGCCACGTCGTTGCCGTCGAGGACGTTCGGGGCGGAGACGCCGATGAAGACGTCCGCGCCGCGCACGGCCTCCTTCAGCGTGCCGGTGAGGTTCTCGGGGTTGGTGTTGTCGGCGATCCAGCGCAGCGGCGAGTCCGTGGCGGCGTCGACCAGGTCCTCGCGGCCGGCGTGCACGACGCCCTGGATGTCGGCGACGACGGCGTTCTTGAGGCCCGCCGCGATCAGCAGCTTGAGGATGGCCGTACCGGCCGCACCGGCCCCGGACATGACGACCCGGATGTTCTCGATCGCCTTGCCCGTCACACGCAGCGCGTTCGTGAGCGAGGCGAGGACGACGATCGCGGTGCCGTGCTGGTCGTCGTGGAAGACGGGGATGTCGAGGGCCTCCCGCAGCCGCGCCTCGATCTCGAAGCAGCGCGGGGCGGAGATGTCCTCCAGGTTGATGCCGGCGAAGCCCGGGGCGATCGCCTTGACGATCTCGACGATGGCGTCGGTGTCCTGGGTGTCCAGGCACAGCGGCCAGGCGTCGATGCCGGCGAACCGCTTGAAGAGCGCCGCCTTGCCCTCCATGACCGGGAGGGCGGCCTTCGGGCCGATGTTGCCGAGGCCCAGCACGGCCGAGCCGTCCGTCACTACCGCAACGGAGTTCCGCTTGATGGTCAGGCGGCGGGCGTCCTCGGGGTTCTCGGCGATGGCCATGCACACGCGGGCGACGCCCGGCGTGTAGATCATGGACAGGTCGTCACGGTTGCGGATCGGATGCTTGGACTGCATCTCGATCTTGCCGCCGAGGTGCATGAGGAACGTACGGTCCGAGACCTTGCCGAGGGTGACACCCTCGATGCCGCGCAGCTGCTCGACGATCTCGTCGGCGTGCGCGGTGGAGCTGGCCGCGATGGTGACGTCGATCCGCAGCTTCTCGTGGCCGGAAGCGGTCACGTCGAGGCCGGTCACCGAGCCTCCGTGGGACTCCACGGCCGTGGTGATCTGAGAGACCGCGGTTCCGCCCGCGGGCACCTCAAGCCGGGCCGTAATCGAGTAGGAGACGCTGGGCGCCGTTGCCATGGCCGACTTCCTCTGCTTTCACCTGACGCTGGATCTGTCCGATGGTCGCACCTACCGCCGGGTAGGCGTTAGCCGGGTGGGATTGCGAACTTTTTGTTCGCCAGGTCGCAGAGGAGCCGCGGCCTCGAGAGCGAACAAGCATGAAAAAGAGGCCCACGTCACTTGGTGACGTGGGCCTCTCATCCGTTCAATGACACCGACCCGCCATGCTCGCCTCGCGGCAAGTGGTCGCTCGTAGCGACGAAGGTTGGGCCCGGGGGCTTGGATCGGGCCGGTGCCACACTCAGGCTAACAAACGGATGCCCGAACGCCATTCCCGTCCGGGGAGTTCGCTGGAATCAGTCCCGGAGCAGGTCCGGCACCCCGTCCCCGTCCGGTGTGTCCCGCTCCGCCGACACCACCGTGAGCTGCTGGGTCGCCCTGGTGAGGGCCACGTACAGGACGCGCAGGCCGGCCGGTGACTCGTCCGCGATCTCCGCCGGGGAGACGACCACCGTCGCGTCGTACTCCAGGCCCTTGGCCTCCAGGCTGCCGAGGGCCACGACCCGGTCGCCCAGTCCGGCGAGCCAGCGTCGGGCCTCCTCGCGGCGGTTCATGGCCACGACGACGCCGACGGTGCCGTCGACGAGGTCGAGGAGCCGGGCGGCCTCGGCCCGGACCGTCTGTGCGAGGGAGTCCCGTACGACGGCGAAGCGCGGCTGGACGCCGGTGGAGCGGACGGCCGACGGGGACGGCGAGCCCGGCATGGCCAGCGCCAGCACCTTCGCGGCCAGTTCGGCGATCTCCGCCGGGTTGCGGTAGTTCACGGTCAGCTCGAAGCGGCGGCGCGGGCGGGTGCCCAGGGCCTCGTCGCGGGCCTGGGCGGCCTCTTCGGGGTCGGACCACGAGGACTGGGCCGGGTCGCCGACGACCGTCCAGGTGGCGTGCCGGCCCCGGCGGCCGAGCATCCGCCACTGCATCGGGGTGACGTCCTGGGCCTCGTCGACGATGACGTGGGCGTACTCGGTGCGCTCCTGGGCGAGCCGCTCGGCCCGTTCGCGCTGGGTCTCCTCGCGCACCGGCATCAGCTCCTCGAGGCCGGTGAGCTGGTCGAGCGGGTCCGCCTCGCGCTTGCGGCGCGGGCGGGCCGGGGTGCCGAGGATCGCCTGGAGCTCGTCCAGCATGGCGATGTCGTGCACGGAGAGTCCGTCCCGGCGCAGGGACCGGGCGACCTTGCGGACCTCGCCGGGGTTGAGGATCCGGCGGGCCCAGCGGCCGAGCCGGCGCTCGTCGGCCATGGCGTCCAGGACGGCCTGCGGGGTCAGCTCGGGCCACCAGGCCCCGAGGAACTCCAGGAAGCTGTCCTCGGAGCTGACGTCCTCGTCGAAGGAGGAGCGCAGCTCGGCGGCCAGCTCCGGGTCGGTGTGCCGGCCGGCCGAGCCTGACCGCGTCCACAGGGCGTCCAGGAGCAGCTTGCGGGCGCGCGGGCGCAGCAGGTTGACGGGCGCGGTGCCGCTGAGGGCGGTCTGTCGGATGCGGTTCAGCTCCGCGGCCTCCAGCTCCAGCCGCCGCCCGAAGGCGACCACCCGGAGCCGGGTGGGCGGACCCACATCCCTCTGGTCCCGCTGGCCCCTCTGGTCCCGCTGGTCGCTCTCGTCGCTCTCGTCGCTCTCGTCGCCGAAGGCGAGCTGTTCGGACGCGAGCCGGTCGGAGCGGGCCCCGTTGGAGGCGCCCGGGCGCGCGGTGGCGCCCCTGCCTCGGCCGGTGCCGGGTCCCGCGCCGCCGGACTCGCCTTCCAGCACGCCCCGGGCGGCCTTCCGCAGCACCTTCAGCATGCGGTACGAGCCCTTGGCCCGGGCGGTGGCCGGGGAGTCGTACAGGGCGGCCTCGGCGCCGTCGACGAGGGAGCCGATCGCCCGGATGGCGACCTGGCCCTCCTCGCCGAGGGACGGGAGGACGCCCTCGGTGTACGCCACGAGCAGCGGGGTCGGGGAGACGATCAGGATGCCGCCCGCGTACCGGCGCCGGTCCTGGTAGAGCAGATAGGCGGCCCGGTGCAGGGCGACCGCCGTCTTGCCGGTGCCCGGGCCGCCCTCGACATACGTCACGGAGGCGGCGGGGGCGCGGATCACCAGGTCCTGCTCGGCCTGGATGGAGGCGACGATGTCCCGCATGGAGTGGGTACGGGCCTGGCCGAGGGCGGCCATCAGAGCGCCGTCGCCGATGACGGCCAGTTCGTGTCCGTCGAGGTGGGCCTTCAGCTCGGGGCGCATCAGGTCGTCCTCGACGCCGAGCACCTTGCGGCCCTTGGAGCGGATCACCCGGCGGCGCACCACCCGGCCCGGGTCGACCGGGGTGGAGCGGTAGAAGGGGGCGGCGGCGGGCGCCCGCCAGTCGATGACCAGCGGGGCGTAGTCCTGGTCGAGGACGCCGATGCGGCCGATGTGCAGGGTCTCGGCGATGTCGGCGGTGTTGTCGTCCCGTACCGCGCCGTCGGCGGCCTCCACGGCCGTGTAGGCGCCGTCGGGCCCCTTCTTGCCGTCCTTGCCGCGGAGCAGGTCGATCCGGCCGAAGAGGAAGTCCTCGAACTCGTTGTTGAGGCGGTTGAGGTGGATGCCGGCCCGGAAGACCTGTGCGTCCCGCTCCGCGAGCGCGCCTGGGGTGCCGACCTGGCCACGCTTCGCCGCGTCGTTCATGAGGAACTCGGCCTCGTGGATCTTCTCCTCAAGGCGCTGGTACACCCGGTCCAGGTGTTCCTGTTCGACGCTGATCTCGCGCTTCCGCACGGAGTCCTGTGCGGATTCCTGGACCGTGTCCTGTGCGGCGACGCGAACGGCGGTTTCCTGCTGAGCCTGAGCGGCCACCGGGCCCCCTTCTGACGTGCTGGGCAGCCGTCAACCGTACGCGAAGGGGGCCCGGGGAAGCTATGTATCCGCTCTCAGCGATTTACGCGTCGACCTGGACGAGCTTCTTGCCGTCGAAGGTCATGACCTCGTAGTGGTCGGTCTCGTTCGGGGTGAAAGCCGCTCCGCCGCCGATGTAGAGCGGGTTCTTGGCCTTTTCGGTCTTGGCGTCCGCGAGGCCGTAGCCCCAGTCGGGGACGGACCAGGAGGAGATCGTCTCGCGCTCGCCGTTCTTGCCGACGGCGATCAGGGAGCACTTGATCGGGCCCTTGACGTTCTTGAGCTCGAGGACGACCTCGGAGCCCCAGTCCTTCTTCTGCGTGCCGATGGTCGCACTGACGTCCGTCGAGGGGTCCGTCGCCGTGACCTTGTCGTCCATGGCCTCGAACGTGGTCTGGGCCGAGCTCGCCAAGGGGGTCGCCTGGGTGCCGCCGCTCGAGTCGCCGCCGTTCGCGGCCACCGCGACGAGCGGGCCGCCGATGATCAGCGCGGCCGCGGCCGCCACCATGTAGAAGCTCTTGCGGCGCTTCTGCGCGCGGCGCTCGGAGACCTCGTCGACAAGGTTGTTCACCAGCCGTGGGCTGGGCTTCGCGGACAACGACTCACCGATGCCGGGGCTGCCGGAGGACCCGGGCAGGTCCGCGAGCGCGGCCAGCATCGGCTCCATGCCGGCGAGTTCGTCGAGCTGCTGGGCGCACCATTCGCAGGTGGCGAGATGGGCTTCGAAAGCGGTTGCTTCGACGTCGTCGAGAAGGCCGAGAGCGTAGGCACCGACGGTTTCGTGTTCGTTCGGGCCCGGAGATCCCATCATGGGGCCAGACATACCCGTACCACCCGTACCGAATCCCTGTGATCCCCCGTACACACTCATCACGCCGTCACCCCCCGCTCCTCCAGTGCCAGCTTCATCGACCGCAGGGCATAGAAGACCCTTGAGCGAACAGTGCCGCTGGGTATGCCCAGGGTCTCGGCCGCCTCGTTGACCGTACGCCCCTTGAAATACGTCTCGACGAGCACCTCCCGGTGGGCCGGGGTCAGGTCGTCGAGCGCATCGGACAACGTCATCAGCCACAGCGCCTTGTCGATCTCGTCCTCCGCGGGGATGACCTCCAGCGGCGACGGATCGACCTCCTGCGGCCGGGCTTGCCGGCTGCGGTGGCCGTCGATGACGATGCGCCGGGCGACCGTCACCAGCCAGGGGCGTACCGATCCGGTCGCTCGATTGAGCTGGCCGGCGTTCTTCCAGGCACGGATGAGTGTCTCCTGCACGACGTCCTCGGCTCTCTGCCGGTCGCCGGCAACCAGACGAAGGACATACGCCAGGAGGGGTCCGGCATGCTCCCTGTACAGGGCACGCATCAGCTCCTCATCAGGTTCCGAGGGCTGGGACATGCGATGTCGGGCCCTCGATCCACGTTCATTGGCCACGACGGAATCCTTGCGCACGCCCACCTCCGATGTCCCGGGGTTCCCCCGGTCGGTCGCTCGCCAACAGGTACGGGCACGCGGAGTTGGGTGTTCAAAGTGACGCGACAGTTTTCTTGTGGGTGTCGTGACGAGGCCGGACATGGGCGCACATTCCCACCGCGTGATCTTTACATTTTCGCCACAACGGCGAGATCAAGCCACCTGCCCGTGAGCCCCGGCGAGTAAACGATGTGTAATCGAAATCACTTCGACAGTCCCTCCACAGAAAGGACATAACGCCGCTCAGGCGCGAGGGAGCGCCGCCCGGCGACGGTGTCTGGCCACTCTTTCCCGGTTCCCGCAGACCTCACTGGAGCACCAACGCCTCCTGCGCCCCCGTGATGTGTCGACGTAGACGATGGGGCAGTTGTCCCCTTCGCACTGTCTGAGCCCCGCCCGCGCGAGCGGATCGGTGAGCAGTTCCACGACGTCCCGGGCGACGGCCCCGAGCAGCGCCGTGCACGCGGGCGGCCCGTCCAGTTCCCGTACGAGCGTGCCGTCCGCACCGGGCACGGCACGGGGAGCCGGGGGCGCGGCACGGGCGATCTCGTTGACGTGGGTGAGCGCGAGGCCGTAGGGCCGCCCCTCGGGAGCCAGCCCGCCCGGCACCAACTGTCCGATACGGGCCCGCAGTTCACGGAATCCGACGAGCCAGGAGGTGTCGGCGTGCGCCAGCTCGGTGCCCGGTGGGACGAGTCCCGACCCGGCGATCCAGGCGCGCAGCACCGCGACGGAGCCGAGGCGTTCGACGGGATGGGTGGTCGCGAGGAGATCCAGACAGATCCGCCCGGCATCGAACCGCAGCTCGTACGCGTCCGTGGCCGTACCCAGTGCCATGTGCCTGTCACCGCCTAGAGGCCACCCCGGGTGGGGAGGGGTGGGTGAGATGCCAGCGAAGAGGCTGGGGGAACCGTGCCCTCTAACAGTGCCTGCCCGATCCTGTCGCCGGAACCCCTCGAAGCCGCGGTAAGAGGGAAGCAAGACCGCAGCGGACCCGCGCCTGGGCCAGGTCCGCACCGAAGGCGACACCACAGAACACCGGCCCAGCTCACTCCAGCCCGTCCGGCGCTTGAGGACGAGGCCGTCCAGGCCGACAGCGGGGGCCTGGGGGCGGCAGCCCCCAGAAGACGCTCACACAGACGCCGAGCACCACCACAGAACACCGGCCCAGCCCACTCCAGCCCGTCCGGCGCTTGAGGACGAGGCCGTCCAGGCCGACAGCGGGGGCTCGGGGGCGGCAGCCCCCAGAAGACGCTCACGCAGACGCCGAGCACCACCACAGAACACCGGCCAGCCCACTCCAGCCCGTCCGGCGCTTGAGGACGAGGCCGCCAGGCCGACAGCGGGGGCCTGGGGGCGGCAGCCCCCAGAAGACGCTCACACAGACGCCGAGTGCCTACTCACCCGTCCGAATACTTCGCATCGGCAGCCGGATCCAACGCCAGCCGATACCCCCGCTTCACCACCGTCTGGATCAGCTTCGGCGCCCCCAGAGACGTCCGCAGGCGAGCCATCGCCGTCTCCACGGCGTGCTCGTCGCGGCCCGAACCGGGCAACGCCCGCAGCAGTTCCGAGCGGGCCACCACCCATCCCGGCCGTCGGGCCAGGGCCCGCAACAGGGACATCCCGGCCGGCGGCACCGGCTTCAGGTCCCCGTCCACCAGCACCGCGTGTCCGCGGATCTCCACCCGGTGCCCGGCGATCGGCAGCGTCCGTGCCCGCCCCGGTAGTTCCTTGCACAGCAACTGGACGAGCGGACCGAGCCGGAACCGCTCCGGCGAGATCGTGTCGACGCCCCGGGCCTGGAGCGGCAGCGCGGTGACCGGGCCGACACAGGCCGACAGCACGTCGTGGTTGAGCGCGGCCAGCAGCTCGGGCAGCAGACCGCGGTCCTCGGCCCGGGACAGCAGAGAGGCGGCGGCCGGCGCGCTGGTGAAGGTGAGCGCGTCCAGGCCGCGGGAGACGGTGGCTTCCAGCAGCCGGTCCACCGGCCCGATGTCCTCCGGCGGCATCCACCGGTAGACGGGCACCCCGAGCACCTCCGCTCCCCCGGCCCGCAGCGACTCCACGAACCCGGGCAGCGGCTCACCATGCAGCTGTACGGCGACACGACGGCCTTCCACGCCCTCCTCCAGCAGCCGGTCGAGCACCTCGGCCATGGACTCGGACGACGGCGACCACTCCTCGGTCAGGCCGGCGGCACGTACCGCGCCCTTGACCTTGGGGCCGCGCGCCAGCAGCTCCACCCCCCGCAGCCGGGCCAGCAGATCCTCGCCGAGGCCCCAGCCGTCGGCGGCCTCGACCCAGCCACGGAAGCCGATCGCGGTGGTGGCGACCACGACGTCCGGCGCCTGGTCGATGACCTGCTTGGTCGCCGCGAGCAGCTCGCTGTCGTCGGCGAGCTGCACGATGCGCAGGGCGGGGGCATGCATGACGGCCGCGCCACGCCGCTGGAGCAGTGTGCCCAGCTCGTCGGCCCGGCGCGCGGCGGTCACCCCGACGGTGAAGCCCGCGAGGGGGCCATGGTCCGGTAGCTGCTGTTCGTCGTACATAACTCTCGTCCCACACTCGAGTCGGCACCTGCGTGAGGTGGTCGCACCCAGGTATGAGGTGCTGGCACCCGCATGCCGAACGAGCCTGTCAACGGTGCGTGACAGGCTCGGTTCGGCTTGATGTCAGCAGTGTTACGTCACACCTCCGCGTAGTTGAGCTGCGGCTTCGTGTCGGTGGCAGCCGTCGTCGTGGTCTGGCGGACCGGACGGCGAAGGTATACGGCCCAGGTGACCACGAAACAGGCGCCGTAGAAGGCGAGGAAGGCGACGAAGGCGCCGGTGCCGGAGCCGTAGGAGAGGAAGGACTGCCGGAAGGCGAGGTTGATGCCCACTCCGCCGAGCGCGCCGACCGCGCCGATCAGGCCCATGGAGGCACCGGAGAGGCGACGCCCGTACGCGGCGGCCTCTTCGCCCTCCAGCCCCTTGGCCAGGGCCTTCGTCTGGAAGATGCCGGGGATCATCTTGTACGTCGAGCCGTTGCCGAGGCCGCTGAGGACGAACAGCACCACGAAGGCGCAGGTGAACAGGGTCAGCGACTTCTGCATGCTGGCGGCGATGAGAACCGCGGTCGCCACGCCCATCCCGATGTAGTTGTACAGCGTGATCTTCGAGCCGCCGTACTTGTCGGCCAGCGAACCGCCCACGGGACGGATCAGCGAGCCGAGCAGCGGGCCGATGAAGGTGACGTACGCCGCCTCCAGCGGGGTGCGGCCGAACTGGTTCTGCAGGACCTGGCCGAAGGCGAAGCTGTATCCGATGAACGACCCGAACGTCCCGACGTAGAGGAAGGACATGATCCAGGTGTGCGCGTCCTTCGCCGCGTCCTTGGCGGCGCCGGTGTCGTTCTTCACGGACGCGAGGTTGTCCATGAACAGCGCGGCGAGGACCGCGGCGACGACGATCAGCGGGATGTAGATCCCCAGCAGCACCCGCGGGCCGCCGCTGGCGCCGATGATCGCGAGCGCGACCAGCTGGATGACCGGCACGCCGATGTTGCCGCCGCCCGCGTTCAGGCCGAGGGCCCAGCCCTTCTTGCGGAGCGGGAAGAAGGCGTTGATGTTGGTCATCGAGGAGGCGAAGTTGCCACCGCCGATACCGGCCAGCAGGCCGACCAGCAGGAAGGTGTTGAAGGAGGTGCCCGGCTCCATCACCGTGAACGCGGCGACGGTCGGGACCAGCAGGAGGGCCGCCGAGACGATCGTCCAGTTCCGCCCGCCGAAGATCGCGACCGCGAAGGTGTAGGGCACCCGGACGACGGCGCCGACCAGCGTCACCATCGACGTCAGCAGGAACTTGTCCGCCGGGGTGAGCCCGTACTCCGGGCCCATGAAGAGCACCAGCACGGACCACATGGTCCAGATCGAGAACCCGATGTGCTCGGAAAGGACGGAGAAGAGGAGATTGCGCTTGGCGACCTTCTCTCCGGTCTCCTTCCAGAAGGTCTCGTCCTCCGGATCCCACTGCTGGATCCAGCGGCCGCCCCTGCTCGGGGGTGCGGGGGCTGTGCTCGGGGCTGTCATGACGCCTCCACGGTGCTCCGGGGCTCAGGTGGTCAGGGAGTGGCTGAGTCCCGACGGTAGGGAGGGCGCGTTTCCGGGCTGTGGCATCCGGTGACCGGAAGGGAACGTTGCTCTCACCCGGCTCGAAGTCGGGATGAGAGGTTTCGGAACCAATGTGACTCGGCTCCTGGGTGAGCGACCACGGCCGTGCCGGCGAACCGGCCATCGGGGTTGCTTCACACACCCCGGTCCACACCGGTTGTCTCGTAGTGATCGTGCAGGCAATCGCTCACCGTTGCCCCCGGCCCCGGCACGACCAGCCCGGCGGCTCCGCGCCGGTCGGCGGGCCAGCGGGACGCGCGGCCGCCCTCACACCCGGTGCGCCCCGGACCCGGACCCGGACCTGGGCTTGGACCTCGGCCTCGGCCTGGGCCCGGACCTGGAGCGCGCACGCTTCTCCTGTGAGCCGTCCGGCCACAGCCTCGGCCTCCGCTTGGCCGCCACGTCCTCCATCCAGCCGAAGGCGAGGATGCAGCAGGCGGTGAGGGCCCAGACGACGACCAGCAGGGGCCAGGAGCTCTCCAGCAGCCAGGGGACGTTCTCCTCCAGCAGCGGGATGTTCCACAAGTGGTCCCACAGTGACTCGGCGACCACGATGCAGACGTTGTGCCACAGGTAGATGGTCACCGCCCGGGAGTTGAACAGGGTGACCAGCCGGTCCCAGCGGCGCAGCGGGCGCGGCCACTCCGACCAGGAGGGGCTGAAGTGCAGGAGCAGCAGCACGGTGGCGAATGACCACAGGGACTGGGCGAAGGGGATGTCGTCGAGGTCGTGGTCCGGTTTGAAGCCGTGCGTGAGCATGTACCAGAGGCCGAGGCAGGCGACCACGGGCGCGAGCGAGGGCACGACGTAGCGGGGCAGGCGTTGCAGGATGCCTTCCTGGTGGGCCATGCCGAGGAGCCAGCAGGAGCCGAACGCGCCGAAGTCGACGAGGTTGGAGTCGAGCCGCCAGCTGGGCACGGTGAGCCAGCCGAACTCCAGGGCCGCGGACACGGCGATCGGCGACAGGATCGTCGGCCAGGGAAGCGCGCGCAGGGCCTTCAGCAGGAACGGCGACAGCAGGACGAACCACAGGTAGGCGCGGATGTACCAGAGCGGTACGGCCAGCTGTTCGGCCCATTCGTCGCCGATCAGCCCGTGGATGCCGGGTACGCCCTCGCCGTACGGCGGGTCGCTCAGCGGCAGGATCCAGAAGGAGAGGTGGATCCACCACCAGCCCGGATGGCCCTCGGAGTCCGGCCCCCAGCCTCCGAGCAGCATGCCCGACACCCCGATGGTGCCCAGCAGCCACAGCGGCGGCAGCAGCCGGCGCATACGGCCGCGGACGACCTGCACCGCGGGGCGTTTGCCGAGGGAGCGGGCCATGAGGTTGCCGGCCAGAGCGAACATCACGCCCATGGACGGGAACACCACCGGGAGCCAGGCCCAGCCGAACAGGTGGTAGAAGACGACCCGGCCGAGGGCGATGGCCCGCAGCAGGTCGAAGTAGCGGTCGCGGCCGGAAGCGGGGGCCGACCGCTGCTCGGGCACCCCGGGCTGTTCCTGCGTGGCGGGCTGCGTGGGTGCCGTACTCATCCCACCGGCCTCCTTTCCGTGACCTTCCTGCCCTGCGCGGACGGTTCCGGCGGTGCCGACACCCCGCCCATGCGCCGAAGCTTCTGCCAGCGCAGCCGGCCGCCGGTGAGGGCGGTGATCCAGGACTGGAGCAGGACGACGTACATCAGCTGGCGGTAGAGGATCTGTTGCAGGGGCAGTGAGATGAGCGGGGTCAGCCGCTCGCGGTCCAGGACGAAGGAGTACATGGCGCAGGCGGCCTGGATGGCGAGGACGCCGAACCAGGCCACGATCGTCTTTCCGGTGGGGCCGAAGACCAGGCCGTAAATGAGGAACACGTCGATCAGCGGGGCCAGCAGCGGCGCCAGAACCATGAAGAGGGACACCAGCGGCAGTCCGACCCGGCCGAAGCGGCCCGACGGGCCCCGGTCGAAGAAGGCGCCGCGGTGTTTCCAGATCGCCTGCATGGTGCCGTACGACCAGCGGTAGCGCTGGGACCACAGCTGCTGGACGGACTCCGGGGCCTCGGTCCAGGCGCGGGCGTTCTCGGCGTAGACGACGCGCCAGCCGTCGCGGTGGATGGCCATGGTGATGTCGGTGTCCTCGGCGAGCGTGTCGTCGCTCATGCTGCCGACCCGTTCCAGGGCCGTACGCCGGAAGGCTCCGACGGCGCCCGGGATGGTGGGCATGCACTGCAGGACGTCGTACATCCGGCGGTCCAGGTTGAAGCCCATCACGTACTCGATGTGCTGCCAGGCGCCGATGAGGGTGTCCTTGTTGCCGACCTTCGCGTTGCCGGCGACCGCGCCGACCCGGCGGTCCCCGAAGGGCTGCACGAGTTCGCGGACCGTGGACGGTTCGAAGACGGTGTCGCCGTCCATCATCACGACGAGGTCGTACCGGGCGTTCGCCACGCCCCGGTTGAGGGCGGCGGGCTTGCCCGCGTTGAGCTGGCGGACCACGCGGACGTTCGGCAGGGCGAGGTCCTCCACGATCCGGGCGGTGCCGTCGCTCGACCCGTCGTCGATGACGACGACCTCGATCGGATGGTCGCTCTGCATCAGTGACCGCACGGTGCTCTCGATGCACTTGGCCTCGTTGTACGCCGGGACCAGCACCGACACCGGTTCGGTGACCGGCGCTCCCCAGCGGAAGCCGCGGCGGCGGACCCGGCGGACGTGGACGCCGGAGAGCACGAACATCAGGCCGAAGCGCGACATGACCAGGAAGCCGATGACGGCGAGGCAGACCACCATGACGGCAGTGATGTTGTCCGAGGCCTGCACGAGGAAGATCCAGGCCTTGCCCTTCCACAGGTCGATGCCGGTGACCGGGGTGTGCGCGCTGGGCGCGTCAAGGGCCTCGGTGAGGTTGTCGAACTCGTAGCCCTTGGTCTGCATGTCGGGCAGGAAGCGGTCGAGTGCCCGCACGGTCTGGTGGCGGTCACCGCCGGAGTCGTGCATCAGGACGACGGCGCCCTTGCCGCCCTTGGGCGTGGCGTTGCGGATGATCTGCGCGACGCCCGGCTTGCGCCAGTCCTCGCTGTCGGTGTTGTTGACGACGGTGATGTAGCCGCGGGTGCCGATGTACTCGGTGACGGGCCAGGACCTGTTGTCCATGGCGTCGGCGAAGGAGGAGTACGGCGGCCGGAAGAGCGAGGTGCGGATGCCGGCGGCGCCGGTGATGGCGAGCTGGGTCTGGGACAGCTCCCAGTCGATGCGCTTCTGCGACTGGTAGGAGAGGTCGGGGTGGTTGAAGGTGTGCAGGCCGACCTCGTGGCCCTCGTCGACCATGCGTTTGACCAGGTCCGGATAGCGCGAGGCCATGGTGCCGGTGACGAAGAAGACGGCGTGCGCGTGGTGCTTCTTGAGCATGTCCAGGACCTTGGGGGTCCAGGTCGGGTCGGGGCCGTCGTCGAAGGTGAGGACCATGCGGTGGTCGGGCACCTTCAGGGTGGTGGTGCGGCCGCCACGGGTGTCGATGACCGGGCCCCCGTCGATTATCTTCTCGGGCACCTTGTCGATGGAGGCCTCGGCCCGGACACGGTGGTCGGCGAGGATCTCGCTGTGGACGTAGCCGCGCAGCATCAGCATCGCCATCAGCGCGACGAGGACGAGCAGCGGCAGCAGCAGACGCATGGGCAGGCGGCGACGCCGGGAGCCGCCAGGGGCTCCGGTCGTGGCCCCGCGACGGCGGGTGCGGGATGCCATCAGAGGTTGTGCTCCGGGGACAGGGATGCCATCGGACGATGGACACCGGGTACGGGGGTGCCACCAGACGATGAACACCGGAATCGGGGTGCTGTCACGGGGAGCACCGGGTCGGCGGACGGCCACCTGGAACCCCGCCCCTCCGACCGGCGCACACCGCGACAGCTGGGGCGCCGTTCGGTGGAGGGCGTCGGGAGTGTTGGGGTCATCAGGCGACGGGGACCGTGGACGAGGTCGGAGCCGGCGGCGCGGGGTCGGCGGTGGCCGGCTCCGTGGCGATGGGCGACGGGTCGCTCGGGCCGTTGGCCACCGGGCCGGGGCCGGGTGCCGGGCTCTCGCCGGTGCCCGTGGTCACGGTCGGCGTGGGCGTGGGCGTGGGCGTGGTTCCCGGGTCGGATGGCGTCGGGGTGGCAGGGCCCGTGGCCGACGGTGTCGTTGTCGGCGTCGGGGTGGGCACGGTCGGGCCGGCGCCCGGCGCCGTCGCGGTGCCGGTCGGGCTCGTCTTCGGGGACGCCGAGCTGCCCGGCTTGGCGGGGCCAGCGGTGGCACCGGACGCGGTGGCGCCGGGTGTCTCAGCGGTCGCGGTGCCCTGGCCGGCCGTCGGGGTGGTGGAGCCGGGTGAGCTGCCGACGGTGCCGCCGCGCGGCGCCGAGTCGGTGGGCGGCGTCGTGCTCTCGACCTCGCCGGCGGGCTTTCCCGCGTCCTGGCCCGGCACGGGCAGCCAGGGCGCGTTGGAGTTGCCGGACAGCAGGGTGATGACGATGACGACGGCGTAGACCGCACACGCCAGCCCGACGGCGATGCCGATCCGGCGGTACAGGCGGCTGCGGCGACCCGACTCGTCCACGAAGACGGGACCGTCGGAGGCGTCCTGACCATCGCCCGACCCGTCGGCGCCCTTGACCTGCCGTACGAGCATGTCCTCCAACTGCTGCCCTATGCCGTCGAGTTGGACCGTCACCTCATGCGGGTCATGGGAGGGATCACTGTCATCGCGCCCATTTCCGCCCGGCACATCATGGCCGGAACCCGACCCGTCGGACTCCTCCCACGGATCCCGCACGGGGGCGGTCCGCCCCGCGCACCCGGGACGGCCCGGGGACGCGCCGGGCGACCCGAGGACATCGGCGCCGTCGATCCGGCCCGCGTCCGGGACGCCCCGGGTACGTCGGCCGAGCCTCTTCGTCCTGCCGGTCAACGAGGCGGACCGGACGCCCTGGCTCGGGATTCCGTTTTCGCCACTCACGAGGATCTCGTTCCCGCTGGTCGCCGGAAACGCCTGGGTGTGACCCCCTGGAACCGAAGGGTCCAGGGTCGAGGCGGCCTCAGGCCATTCCGGTTGAGCTTCTTCTTGCCACTTCTTCACTTGCACGCACATCCCCCCACGGGACAGTTCCGGGTGCGCGTTCGACCCCGAGCACCAGCCGGTCGAACCGAGCCCCCACCCGATTCGAGCGCCCCCTTTATCACATTGTGCTCAGACCCAGAATGTAGCGCACGAGGAGGTTCCGTGTTGGCCGCGTGTCAATAGTGAGCGCTCAACAGGGCCAAATCAATGGCTGGAATCCATCCCTCGACCGTTCGATCAAGCCAGCCCTTCTCGACCGACAGTTCGACCACGGCCCGGCGCAGCGCGGCAAAACCCGGATGCACCAGCCCCTTACGCCACACCAGTGACACGAGTGACCACGGAACGGGGTCGATCAGGGGTCGCGTCACCGTCGCGGGCATGGCCGGAAAATCCACCACGGCGAGTACCGGAGTTCGGGTCTTCGCCATGATCCGCTGGAACTCCTCGTCCCCGACGGCGAGCGGAGCGGGGGGCGCGACTTCCACGCCCCTCCCCTCGAACAGCGCTCGGGCCAGTTCGGTCCACTCCGGCGTGCGCGGATTTCCGGCGCCCGCGTACACGGCCTCACCGGCGAGGGCGTCGACCGGCACCGCCTCCAGCTCCGCCAGCGGATGCTCCTCGGGCAGGACGACCGCCATCGGCTCGAAACGCACGGGCTGATGCTCCAGGCCCGCCCGCAGCACCGGATCAAGGCCCGCGAACCGCCCGAAGGACGCGTCCAGCCGGCCCGCGAGCAGCTCGCCCGCGGCGTAGGTCAGCCCGCTCTCGTACCGGGCCATCAGCTCGTGCTCGGGGGCGAGTTCCCGGGCCCGGTACAGCACCTGGCGGCCGGTGACCAGGCCCGGTGAGTTCAGGTCCACCAGCAGGGGCCGGGCCTGCCCGAAGGCGGCGAGCAGTTCGTCCTGCGCCTGGAGGGCACGGCGCGCGTACGGCACCAGTCGCTCGCCGTCGGCGGTCAGCGTCACCTGCCGGGTGGTCCGCACGAACAGCTCGGCGCCCAGCTCCCGCTCCAGCCGTCGTACGTCCCGGCTGAGCGCCTGCTGGGCGACGTAGAGGCGGGTGGCGGCGCGGGTGAAGTGCAGTTCCTCGGCGACGGCGAGGAAGGCGCGCAGCAGACGGGGGTCGATGTGGTGGCCGGTTGCGGGCATCCGGCGAACTTACAACAGAAGTGCGTCAATGCGGGCGGAGCAGGTGTTGGACCCCTTGATCCGGTACGGGCCACGGTTGGCCCATGCCCCCACTGCCCCCGCGAGACCAGCCCCGACCGCCTCCGAGGAAGCCACCCCTGTACACCGTCACCGCCGACAGCCTGGTCGCGGTCGACCTCACCCCCCGTACCCGACCCCGTACCCGACCCCGTACCCGACCCCGCACCCGGAGCCGCCCGCCCGGCCCCTACCGCGGCCTCTTCACCATCCCCGGCGCCCGTGCCTTCACCGCCGGCAACCTGGTGGCCCGGCTACCCATGGGCATGTTCACGGTGAGCGCGGTCGTCATGATCGCCGGTACCCGGGGTTCGTACGCCCTGGCCGGCGCCGTCACCGCGACCGGCCTCGGGGCGACCGCGGTGGTCGCCCCGTGGACAGCGCGGCTCGTAGACCGGTACGGGCAGGCCCGGATCGCCGTACCCGCGACCCTGCTCGCGGCGCTGGGCTCCCTCGCGCTGCTCCTGTGCGTACGGCACGGGGCGCCCGCCTGGACACTGTTCGCCTGCTACGCCGCCACCGCGACGACCCCCAACCTCGGCGGCATGTCCCGGGCCCGCTGGGCGTACCTGCTGAAGGGCGACCCCAAGGCCCTGCACACCGCGAACTCCTTCGAACAGGCCGTGGACGAGCTGTGCTTCATGCTGGGCCCGGTGCTCGCGGCCTTCCTGTGCGGCACGTTCTTCCCGGAGGCGGGCACCCTGGTGGGCGTCGTCCTGCTGGTGACGGGCATGCTCCTGTTCACCGCGCGGCGCTCCACGGAGCCGCCGGTCACCCCCCGGGCCCGGACGAAGGCCACCTCCCTCTTCCGAGCCCCCGGCATCCGCCCGCTGCTCGCCGTCTGTCTCGCCATGGGCGTGGTGTTCGGGTCGATGGAGGTCGTCACGATCGCCTTCGCGGACACGCGGGGCCACCGCTCGGCAGCCGGCGCGGTACTCGCGCTCCAGGCGGCCGGTTCATTCGCCGCAGGCCTGTTGTACGGGGCGGTGAGGCCAACCGGTCCCGCGCGGGAGCGGTACGTGTGGTGCATCGCCGCGATGACCGCGCTGCTGACCCTGCCGTTGCTCGCGGCATCACTGTCCGGCTCCCTGTGGCTCCTGGCGGGCGCGCTGCTGGTCGCCGGGATGGCCACCGCCCCGACGATGGTCACCGGCATGACCCTGGTCCAGCAGCGCACCCCGGAGGGCCGCCTGAACGAGGGCATGACCCTAGCGGTGACCGGCCTGCTAGGCGGCATCGCCGCCGGCAGCGCCCTAGGCGGCTGGCTCGCCGAACACACCGAGCCCGCCACGGGCTACGGCGTGCCCGTCACAGCCGCGGCGGTAGCACTGATGATCGCGCTAGCCCACCACGACGACAGACAAGCCCCCGCACAACACCAACAGGGATGACCAAGCGGGCTCGCCCACCACGACGACGAGCGAGCCCGCGTACGGCGAGAAGGGGACGGGTCGGGGGTGTCCGCCCGCAGCGGTTGTCGCGTCAACACCGCCCAGTCAACAAGAAACCGATTCCGCGACGTTCCGAGGACGGACACCCCCGACCCGTCCCCGCCCCACCCCAAACCGCAGGCGCCACGGACACCCCCGACCCACGACACGTCCGACCCATCGAACCGCTTCCCCCACTCCCTCCCCCCAATCCCGACGCACCCCATTGACGCCTCCCCGGCCGCCACATACGTTCGCCCGTCGAAGCGCTTCGACGTCACGCATCGAATCGATTCGATGGACGCTGCGTGACGCCCCGATACCCATCCGACTCCCTTGGAGGCACAGGATGTCGACGGCACGAAGGCGTATGACGGCGATCATGGCGGCAATGCTCGGCGGAGCCCTGCTCCTGACCTCCTGCGGCGGCTCGGACAGCGGCTCCGCCGACGGCAGGACGCTGAAGCTGTGGCACTACGAGGCTCCGAACAGCGCGATGGGACAGGCCTGGAACGCGGCCGTCAAGGAGTTCGAGGCCACGCACCCGGACGTGAAGGTGCAGTTCGAGGCGAAGGGCTTCGAGCAGATCCAGAAGACCGCGCAGATGGTCCTCAACTCCTCCGACGCGCCCGACCTCATGGAATACAACAAGGGCAACGCGACGGCGGGCCTGCTCTCCAAGCAGGGACTGCTGACCGACCTGACCGCCGAGGCGACGAAACGCGGCTGGACCAAGCAAATCAGCACAGGCGTCCGCACCACCAGCGTCTATGACACCGAGGGCGTCATGGGCTCCGGCAAGTGGTACGGCGTGCCCAACTACGCCGAGTACACGATGGTCTTCTACAACAAGGACCTCTTCGCCAAGTACAAAATCCCCGAACCACAGACGTTCAACGAACTGACCGCCGCGATGGACAAGTTCGTGGCCAAGGACATCACCCCGCTCGCCAACGCCGGCGCCGAATACCCCGCCCACCAGTACCTCTACCAGCTCGCCCTGTCGAAGGCCGACCGCGCCTGGGTAGACGCCTACGAGCTGTACAAGGGCAGGCCCGACTTCCACGACACTGCCTGGACCTACGCGGCGGACACCTTCGCCGACTGGGTGAAGAAGGGCTACCTGAGCGACAAGAGCACCAGCGCGAAGGCGGAGGACGCCGGGGTCTCCTTCCTCCAGGGCAAGTCGCCGATCCTGTTCTCCGGCAGCTGGTGGTACGGCCGCTTCCAGGACGAGGCGACATTCGACTGGGGCACCTTCCTGTGGCCCGACTCGAACCTCACCCTCGGCTCCGGCGGCAACCTGTGGGTCGTCCCCAAGGGCGCCAAGAACAAGGACCTCGCGTACGACTTCATCGACATCACCCTGTCGAAGAAGATCCAGAACCTGCTCGGCAACAAGGGCGGCGTCCCGGTCGCGGCGGACGCGAGGGCCATCACCGACCCCAAGTCCAAGACCCTCATCGACCACTTCAACACCCTCTCCCGCCGCGACGGCCTGGCCTTCTACCCGGACTGGCCGATCGCCGGCTTCTACGACGTCCTCGTCTCCGAGACCCAGAAGCTGCTGACCGGCAGCGAGAAACCAACGGGCTACCTGGACGCGTTGCAGGAGGCGTACGACAAGGACGCCCCGAAGCGATGACGGTCACCGTCGAATTGGTGACCGCCAAACAAAACCACCCCAGCCCCCCGCGCCGCCGCCCCCACGACTCGTACGCCCTGTTCCTGCTCCCCGGAATCCTCGCCTTCCTGGTCGTGATCGTCGTCCCGTTCCTGATGAACACGGGCGTGAGTTTCACCGACTGGCAGGGCGTGGGCTCCCCCGGCTGGTCCGGTCTCGCCAACTACCGCGAGCTACTGAACGATTCCGAGTTCTGGGCGTCGTTCCGGCACAGCCTGTTCATGGTCGTCGCGATGGCCGCCGTACCGACAGCGCTCGGACTAGTCCTCGCCGCCGCCCTGTTCGACTTCGTAGGCAAGCACTTCGGCGGCAAGATCACGACCGTCCTGCGCGCCTGCTTCTACCTCCCCCAGGTGCTGCCGATCGCGGTGGCCGGCATCGTCTGGAGCTGGATCCTGGCGCCGGACAACGGCTCGCTCAACGAGCTGCTCAAGGCGGTGGGCCTCGGATCGTGGCAGCAGGACTGGCTCGGCGACCCGGACCTCGCGCTCTACAGCGTCATGGGCGTGATGGTCTGGGTCCAGCTCGGCTTCCCGCTGGTGGTCTTCATGGCGGGCCTGCAACGCGTAGACCCGCAGCTGTACGAGGCGGCCGAGCTGGACGGCGCCGGCTGGTGGCGCCGCTTCCGGCACATCACGCTGCCGCAGATCCGCCCGGAGATCTACGTCGTGCTGACCTGGTGCACGATCGCCGCGCTCAAGGTGTTCGGCGCGGTGTACGTCCTCACGAAGGGCGGCCCGGGCGGGGAGACGAACGTCCCCTCCTACTTCTCCTTCACCACGTTCTTCGAGAAGACCCAGGTCGGCTACGGCGCCGCGATCTCCACCGTGCTCACCGTGATCATCCTGCTGCTCTCCCTGATCGGCCTGAAGTTCCAGACCCGCGCGGAGGACGCCGAGGAAGGGACCCGCGTATGACGACCGCACTCCGCCGCTACCCGGTCCTGGTAGCTCTCTGCATCGCGGCGCTCTTCATGGTGATCCCGTTCGCGATCGTCGCCGTCAACGCGGTCAAGTCCCCCACCGAGTACGCCCAGAACGGCCCGCTCAGCCTGCCCGAGGGCATCTACCTGGACGGCATCAAGGACTTCTGGGAACGCGTCGGCTTCGGCCGGAAGCTGGTCAACTCGGCGCTGATCAGCGGCGCGGTGGCGGTGCTGGCGGTCGCCTTGTCGGTCCTCAACGCGTACGCGATCGGCATCGGCCGGATCAAGGGCCGTACCTGGGTGCTCGCCTTCTTCGTGCTCGCGAACATGCTGCCGCAGGAGGCGCTGGTCTACCCGATCTACTACCTGAGCAAGGAGGCAGGCCTCTACGACACCAGGCTGAGCGTGATCATCGTCTTCACGGTGATCCAGGCGGCCTTCGGCACGTATCTCCTCTCCTCCGTGCTCGGCCAGTTCCCCCGCGAGATCATCGAGGCCGCCCGGATCGACGGGGCGAACAAGTGGCAGGTGCTGTGGCGGATCGTGGTCCCCGTCAGCCGTCCCACTCTCGGCGTGCTGCTGGTCTTCTTCTTCATCTGGACCTGGAACGAGTTCCTGCTCCCCCTGGTCATGCTGATCTCCAACGACAACCAGACGGTGTCGGTGGCCCTCGGTGTCCTCCAGGGCCAGCGTCTGATGGACGCCACGATGACCAACGCGGCCGCCCTGCTGGGCGTCCTGCCCGCCCTTGTCTTCTTCCTCGTCTTCCAGCGAACTCTCACCCGCGGGATCGCCGTGGGTGCCGTGAGATAAGGAACCCCCCACATGAAGTTCACCGACGGCTACTGGCTGCTGCGCGAGGGCGTCGTCGCGGACCACCCCGCCGAGGTCCTCGACGTCACGGCGGCGGACGGCGCGCTGGAGATCCACGCGCCGTCCCGCCCCATCCGCAGCCGCGGCGACCTGATGACGGGACCGGTCATGACGATCAGCGCGCACTCCCCCATGCCGGACGTCATCGGCGTCACGTTCACCCACTTCCGGGGCGAACGGCCGGACGCCCCCGAATTCGACCTGGCCAGACAGGAGTTCACCGCGCACACCGAGTACGACGACGATCACGCGACCCTGACCTCCGGCACCCTCTCCGTCCGGTTCGCCCGCTCCGGCCCCTGGCACGTCGACTTCCTGGCCCACGGCCGGGTCCTGACCAGCAGCGGCACCAAGAGCATGGGCATCATGCGGGACGCGACAGGCGCCCACTACCTGCGGGAGCAGCTGGGCCTGGGCGTCGGCACGTCCGTCTACGGCCTCGGCGAGCGCTTCGGCCCGCTGGTGAAGAACGGTCAGGTCGTCGACATCTGGAACGCCGACGGTGGCACGACCACCGAACAGGCCTACAAGAACGTGCCGTTGTACCTGACCGACGCCGGCTACGGCGTCTTCGTCGACCATCCGGGCAAGGTCTCCTTCGAGGTCGGCTCGGAGGCGGTGTCCCGGGTGCAGTTCAGCGCGGAGACCCAGGAGTTGACGTACTACGTCATCCACGGCCCGACCCCGAAGGACATCCTCCGCAAGTACACGGCCCTGACCGGGCGTCCGGCCCTTCCGCCCGCATGGTCGTTCGGTCTGTGGCTGTCGACGTCCTTCACGACGTCGTACGACGAGGAGACGGTGACCTCTTTCATCGAGGGCATGCGGGAGCGCGAACTGCCCCTGTCCGTCTTCCACTTCGACTGCTTCTGGATGCGGGAGCACAACTGGTGCGACTTCCGGTGGGACCCGCGGGTGTTCCCGGACCCGGAAGGCATGCTCGCGCGGTTCAAGGAGCGCGGGCTCAGGGTCTCCGTGTGGATCAACCCGTACATTGCCCAGCGCTCGCCCCTCTTCGCGGAGGGCAAGGCGCTCGGGCATCTCCTGAAGCGGCCGGACGGGAGCGTGTGGCAGTGGGACCACTGGCAGCCGGGCATGGCGTTCGTGGACTTCACCAGTCCGGCGGCCCGCGACTGGTACGCGTCCAAGCTGGAGGGTCTGCTCGCACAGGGTGTCGACTGCTTCAAGACGGATTTCGGCGAGCGGGTCCCCCTCGACGTGGTCTGGTCCGACGGCTCCGACCCGGAGCGGATGCACAACTACTACACGTACCTCTACAACCGCACGGTCTTCGACGTGCTGCGCAAGCACCGGGGTGAGGAGGAGGCGGTCGTCTTCGCCCGCTCGGCGACGGCGGGGAGCCAGAAGTTCCCCGTCCACTGGGGCGGCGACTGCGAGGCGACCTACGAGTCGATGGCCGAGTCGCTGCGGGGCGGGCTGTCCCTCGGGCTCTCCGGCTTCGGCTTCTGGAGCCACGACATCGGCGGCTTCGAGGGCACCCCGACACCGGCGCTCTTCAAGCGCTGGCTGGCATTCGGCCTGCTGTCCTCCCACAGCCGGCTGCACGGCAGCTCCTCCTACCGCGTGCCGTGGCTGTTCGACGAGGAGTCGGTCGACGTGCTGCGGCACTTCACCCGGCTGAAGCTGCGGCTCATGCCCTATCTGTACGAGGCCGCGCGCGCCGCCCACACCGAGGGCGTGCCGGTGATGCGGGCGATGGTGCTGGAGTTCCCGGACGACCCCGGGTGCGCGCACCTGGAACGGCAGTACATGCTCGGGTCGGATCTGCTGGTCGCGCCGGTGTTCGGCGACGAGGGCGATGTCTCGTACTACGTCCCCGACGGCACCTGGACCCACTTCGTGACCGGGGAGACGGTGAGCGGGCCGCGCTGGGTGCGCGAGCGGCACGACTTCCTGAGCGTGCCGCTCCTGGTGCGACCCGGGGCGGTGATCCCGGTGGGCGCGGTGGCCGACCGGCCCGACTACGACCACGCCGACGGGGTCACGCTGCGGGCCTACGGCCTGGAGCGGGGCGACCAGGTGACGGTACGGGTCGGGGACGTGACCTTCACCGTCGTACGCGAAGGGGATCTGCTGCGGGCGTCGTGCGGTGACCCGGCGGCGCCGTGGGGGCTGGCCGTCGGTGAGCGTGAGGTGCGGGCGCGGGCCGGTACCGGGTTCCTCACGGTGGAGTGCGCCTGATGGTGAAGATCACGGACGTGGCGCGGCGCGCGGGGGTGTCCCCGAGCACCGTGTCCTACGCGCTCAGCGGCAAGCGCCCCATCTCCGAGGAGACCCGGCAGCGGGTGGAGGCCGCCATCCGCGAGCTGGGCTACCGGCCGCACGCGGGTGCCCGGGCGCTGGCGAGCAGCAAGTCGAACGTGCTGGCGCTGGTGGTGCCGTTGCGGGCCGGTCTCCATGTGCCGGTGATGATGGAGTTCGCGGTGTCGGTCGTCACCACGGCCCGGCGCTACGACCATGATGTGCTCCTCCTCACCCAGGAGGAGGGCGAGGAGGGCCTGCGCCGGGTCGCCGACACGGCGCTCGTGGACGCGCTGATCCTGATGGACGTACAGCTGCACGACCCTCGGCTGCCGCTGCTGCGGGCCCTGGAACGGCCGTCGGTGGTGATCGGGTTCCCCGCCTCCGGTGCGGGCCTGACCTGCATCGACCTCGACTTCAAGGCGGCCGGTGAGGCGTGCGTGGAGCATCTGGCGGACCTCGGACACCGGGTGGTCTCGCTGGTCGGGTCGCCGCCGGAGGTGTACGTCCGGCAGACCGCGTTCGCCCAGCACGTGGTCCAGGGTTTCACCGCCGCCGCCGACCGGCACGGGCTCGCCTCCTCGATCCACCCGTGCGAGGCGGTCCCCGGTGGCGCCCGCGCGGTCGCCGAGCGACTGTTGCGCGAACAGCCCGCGTTGACGGGCGTGGTCGTCCACAACGAGCCCTTGCTGGAGCCGCTGATCGACGCCTTCGAGCAACTCGGCCTGCGCGTCCCCGGCGACCTCTCCGTCACCGCCATCTGCCCTGACGAACTCGCCGAGTCCGTCCGCGTCCCGGTCACCTCCGTCGCGTTGCCGTCCGTCGAGGTCGGTACCCGCGCGGTGGAGTTGCTGATGCGGAAGCTGGGGGGCGAGGGGCCGGTGCCCGAGTCGACGCTGCTGCCGCCCCGGCTGACGGAACGGGCGAGCACGGGGCGGAGGGCCACTCCTTGACGAACGGGCGTTCATCGGGGGCGCGTCGGGTCGGCGGCATGGGGTTGTCGGCGTTCAGTATGCGCTGAACCGGCATGTGGCGCGGGGCAGTTGGGATGGGCTGGCGGCATTGCGCCATGCGCCCATTTCCCTCTTGCCCCGCTCCTTCGACCTATACGTATGGTGATCGCCGCAGCCGGCCCCCACCGAAGGAAGACCACCTCATGCGCAAGCCTCTGGCCGTCCTCGGCCTCGCCGCTTCGGCCCTCGCCGTCGGCATTCTCACCTCGTCTCCCGCCGCCGCGGCCACGGCGAGGACCACCTTCGACGTGGTCTACCCCGACGCGAGGCCGCAGCAGATGTACCACGTGGAGAACGAGGCCAAGGTGGTCTCCGGGAAGATCACCGTCAACTCCGTCGTGAACTGGCAGATCATCGACGACCAGGTGGTGGACAACTCCCAGCGGTTCACCAGCTTCAAGATCACCAACCGGCTCGAGTCGAGACCCGGCAAGGACAGCGCCGACGTCGTGGAGGCCTCCAAGACCTGCGACCTGACCTCGCTGGTCAACGCCAACTACACGTGGTTCCTCATCGAGCCCGAGAACACCTGCGCCGCCCCGTCCACGATCTACGACGGTGAGGTCTGGTGGTCCTCCGACTCCACGGTCGTCTACGACATCGCCGGCGACGGCAAGGGCGCCACCACCGTCCAGCTGCTCGGCTCGCCCCTCGTCCACGGCTGACCCGGTACGGCTCAGCAGCGAAGGACAAGACGAAGGCCCCGCCGCTCGAAAGCGACGGGGCCTTTGCCCACATGGGATGAGTGGAGATGGCGGGAATCGAACCCGCGTCCAACGGTGCAGAATCAGGGCTTCTCCGTGTGCAGTTCGCTGCGATTTTCTCGGCCCCGGCGATCACGCGAACAAGTCGCCGACGGGCCCAGTCACTGTTTGGTTTCCCATCGAACCCCGTGACCGGGCTCGATGGTTTAGTCCCCTAGATTATGCCAGGATCCGGGTCGGGAACACTCCCGGGCTGACACCCATTAAGGGTCCTTCACTCACTGCTTATTAGGCAGCGAGGGCGAAGGACTGGGAATCGCTCTTGGAATTGGCGATTATTTGTTGCGACATATGGTTTACGAGATCATTGCCGCTTCCTCGACACGCTTCCCCTGCTTCAACAGCCGCTGTCGAAACCGATCATCCCCATGTTTATTTTTCAATGCTCACACCGGTTGCCCGATGTTGGTGCCATCGTACGTGAACAACGCACGCCGATGCCACCGTGTTCCCCGCGCCGGGCCGGCTACGCGCCCCGCTGCTTCCGCTTGACCGCCGCGATCGCGCGGTCCGACTCCCGCCGGTCCTGCTTCTCGCGGAGCGTCTGCCGCTTGTCGTACTCCTTCTTGCCGCGCGCGAGGGCGATCTCGGCCTTGGCCCGGCCGTCCCTGAAGTACAAGGCGAGGGGCACGATCGTGTGACCCGTCTCCTCGGACTTCGACTCCAGCTTGTCGATCTCCTCGCGGTGCAGGAGCAGCTTGCGCTTGCGGCGCACGGTGTGGTTGGTCCACGTGCCCTGGCTGTACTCGGGGATGTGGGCGTTGTGCAGCCACGCCTCGTTCCCCTCGATCTGGACGAAACCGTCGGTCAGCGAGGCGCGTCCCTGGCGCAGCGACTTCACCTCCGTGCCGGTGAGCACGAGCCCGGCCTCGTAGGTGTCGATGATCGCGTAGTCGTGCCGTGCCTTCTTGTTCTGGGCGACGATCTTGCGCTTGCCGTCCTTGACCTTGTCGGAGCTCGACTGACCGCCCTGCTTCGGCTGGGACTCTTTCGGTACGTACATTCCCTTACTCATAGTGCTGGCCATTTTCGCACTACGGAGGGGGTGTACGCGAAGCGCATTAACAGCGGGGCGGGACGAGGGGGTCCGTCACCGCCCCAGTCCGCTCAGTACCGTCCCGGCCCGCTCCAGGACGTTCCGCTCCACGTCCAGGTCGGGCGTGATGCCGTGGCCGTCGACCCCGCGGCCGGCCGGGGTGCGGTAGTGCCCGACGGTCAGCTCCGCGACGGAGCCGTCGGGCAGCCGGGTCGGCATCTGGACCGAGCCCTTGCCGAAGGTGCGGGAGCCCACCACGACCGCGCGACCGCGGTCCTGCAGGGCGCCGGTGAGCAGCTCGGCCGCGCTCATCGTGCCCCCGTCGACGAGCGCGACCAGGGGTCTGGTGGTGTCGCCGCCGGCATCGGCGTGCAGGGCGCGCTGTTCGCCCTCGACGTCGTACGTGGCGACCAGGCCGCCGTCGAGGAAGGCGGAGGCGGTGGTGACGGCCTCGGTGACCAGGCCGCCGGAGTTGCCGCGCAGGTCGAGGATGATCCCGGCGCCGGCCGGGGTCTGCCGTACGGCGTCGCGGACCCGGTCTCCGGAGCCCTTGGTGAAGGCGGAGATCCTGATGACGGTGGTGCCCCCGGCGGGCGTGCGCACCGTCACGTCGTCCGTGGAAAGCCGGGCCCGCCGCAGGGTCTCGCTCCACGCGCGCGTGCCGCGCTCCAGACCGAGGCGGACGGTCGTACCCGCGGCCGCGTCTGTGGCGTCGCCGCGCAGTAAGGCGACGACGTCGGTGACGGGGCGCCCGTCGACCTTCTTCCCGTCGACGCTGCGCAGTCGGTCGCCGCGGCGGATCCCGGCGGCGGCCGCGGGCGAGTCGGACCGCACCTTGGTCACCTCGATACGGCCGTCCCGCTCGCGCCGCGTCCACAGGCCGACGCCGGTGTACTGGCCGTCGAGGGCCTCCTCGAACTCCTCGTACTCGCCCTGGGAGTAGACGGCGCCCCAGCGGTCCCCGCTGCGGCTGACCGCGCGTTCGGCGGCCTCCATGGGGGACTTGCCGTCGGCCATGGCCTCCTCGGCGGCCTTCGCCACCTCCTCGTGGCGGCTCGCGGAGGCGGCCGAGAGGGCCGGGTCGGAGGCGGATCTCCGGTCGCTGACCTCGGAGTCCGGGAAGGAACCGGTCGCGGCTCCGGCGACGAGCACGCTCGTGAAGACCAATGTCAGGGCGGCCCCGCGGCCGATGCGGCGGGGCTGACAGAACAGGTGTCGGCCTGACATGCCGGTGAGTCTAGGACAACGCGAAGGGCCGTACGGTCGGTTGACCGTACGGCCCTCTTGTCATGCGTCACACCTTCAGGTACTTGCGCAGCGCGAAGAACGCGGCCATCGCGGGCATCAGCAGGCTCGTCGCCAGGATGAGCGGCAACTTCGTCAAAACGGCGTCCCAGCCGATGAAGTTGATCAGGTTCAGCTTCTCGGACAGGGCCAGGCCGTGGTCGATGAGGAAGTATCTGGCGATCACCAGGAACCCGCACGCGACCGTGCCGCCGATGAGCCCGGCGACGGCGGCCTCCATGATGAACGGCGCCTGGATGTAGAAGCCCGAGGCGCCGACCAGACGCATGATCCCGGTCTCACGCCGTCGGCTGAACGCCGAGACGCGCACGGTGTTGACGATCAGCATCAGCGCGACGACCAGCATCAGCGCCATCACCGCCCGCGCCGCCCAGTTCATGCCGTTGAGCAGCCCGAAGAGGTTGTCGAGGATCCCCTTCTGGTCCTGCACCGACTGCACCCCGTCCCGCCCGTCGAAGGCGGTCGCGATGACCTGGTACTTCTCCGGGTCCTTCAGCTTGATGCGGTACGACTCCTGCATCTGGTCCGGCGTGAGGGAGCTGGCCAGCGGGGAGTCGCCGAACTGCTCCTTGTAGTGCTTGTACGCCGCGTCCTGCGACTCGTACGTCACTGTCTGGACGACCGACATCTTGCCGAGGTCGGACTTGATCTCGCCCTTCTGCTCGTCGGTGACCGCGCCCTTGGCGCAGTTGGGGTCCGACTCGGCGTCGCTCTTGTTGCAGAGGAAGATCGAGACGTTGACCTTGTCGTACCAGTAGCCCTTCATGGTGCTGACCTGATCGCTCATCAGGAGCGACCCGCCGAACAGGGCGAGTGACAGGGCGACGGAGACGATGACGGCGAAGGTCATCGTCAGGTTGCGGCGGAGACCGACACCGATCTCCGACAGAACGAACTGGGCGCGCATGGCGGCTTCTTCAGGCCTTTCCGTGAACGTCTGCGGGGCGGGCGGTCAGTGCTGGTAGCCGTAGACGCCGCGGGCCTGGTCGCGGACGAGACGGCCCTGCTCCAGCTCGATGACGCGCTTGCGCATCTGGTCCACGATGTTCTGGTCGTGCGTGGCCATCAGCACGGTCGTGCCCGTCCGGTTGATCCGGTCGAGCAGCTTCATGATGCCGACAGAGGTCTGCGGGTCGAGGTTGCCGGTGGGCTCGTCCGCGATCAGCAGCTTGGGCCGGTTGACGAACGCACGCGCGATGGCGACGCGCTGCTGCTCACCGCCGGACAGCTCACCGGGCATCCGGTCCTCCTTGCCGCCCAGCCCGACGAGGTCGAGCACCTGCGGCACGGACTTGCGGATCTCGCCCTTCGACTTGCCGATGACCTCCTGCGCGAAGGCCACGTTCTCCGCCACCGTCTTGTTCGGCAGCAGCCGGAAGTCCTGGAACACCGTCCCCAGCTGGCGGCGCATCTGCGGCACCTTCCAGTTGGAGAGGCGCGCGAGGTCCTTGCCCAGGATGTGCACCTGACCGTGGCTGGTGCGCTCCTCGCGGAGGACCAGCCGAAGGAAGGTGGACTTTCCGGAGCCGGAGGACCCCACGAGGAACACGAACTCGCCCTTCTCCACTTCCAGGGAGACATCCCTGAGTGCGGGGCGGGTCTGCTTGGGGTAGACCTTGGATACGTTGTCGAATCGGATCACGGATGCACCACGGGTCGCCGGGGGTAGATGAGCGTGACCCTACGCGAAGCGGGTAGCGGACCGCAGTCACCGGTCAGGGTTACGTAAGAGATGTGTGTTTTGTGCACCCCCCGGCTCCATGGACCCCCGCGCTGAATCCCGGGGAACCTGGCACAGTGGAGGGGGAACGTTCTCGTTCCTGAAGGCGTTGTGTACATGGAACCGGTGCAAGGAGGGCGAGCGCATGACGTACGACCGGCTGGTGTGCGCTAACTGCGCGGCGCCTGTGAGCGAGGGGCGGTGCCCCGTGTGCCGTGCGAACCGCGAGCGGCTGCAGCAGGACAA
This sequence comes from Streptomyces sp. NPDC050997, assembly GCF_040660135.1. Classification (NCBI taxonomy): domain Bacteria; kingdom Bacillati; phylum Actinomycetota; class Actinomycetes; order Kitasatosporales; family Streptomycetaceae; genus Streptomyces; species Streptomyces sp. NPDC050997. The sequence continues at coordinate 57,156 of NZ_JBFAGK010000014.1, read as the reverse complement.
CCCCTTCGCGGGCCTGAACCCCATGGCACTGATCGCGCTGCTGGCGGTCCTGATCGCGGCGGTCGCGCTGCTGGCGCACCAGACCGCGTAGCACGCGCTCCGCGGGCGCGCCGCCCGAAGACACCCGAAAGACGGACACGCAAGACCACGACGGACACACGAAGGGCCCGGAGCGTCCCCCGCTCCGGGCCCTTCACCGTACGGTGCGCGTACGGTCCGTGATCAGTCGGTCACCTGAGGTCAGGCGACCGCTCCGCCGCGACCGGCCATGAGGCGCGGCAGGATGCGGAAGCCGATACCACCGGCGATCATCGTGGCGGCACCGATCACCAGGAAGCCGGTCTGCGCGGCACCGGTCTCGGCGAGCTCCCCGCCGCTGCCCTGGGCCGACGTGTCGGCCGGGGTGGCGTCCGAGCCGGTGTCGGTGAGGGCCGAGGAGCCCTCCTCCTGCGCGGAGGTGCCGGAACCGCCGTCGGGGTCGTTGTTGTTACCGCCGCCGGCACCGTTTCCGTTGCCATTGCCGTTGCCGTTTCCGTTCCCATTGCCGTTCCCGTTACCGGGGGCGGTCGGGTCGGCGGTCGGGTTGTCCGTCGGCTCCTCGGTGGGCTCGGTGGGCTCCTCCGTGGGCTCGGTCGGGTCGGTGGGGTCGAGCGTCGGGACGTCCGTGGGAAGGTCCGTGGGGACACCCGGGTCGGTCGGCTCGTTCGGCTCGGTGGGGATGCCCGGGTCGGTCGGCTCGTCGACGAGGCCGGTGTCGACGTTCACGCCGACACCGCTCTCGCCCACGCTTACGCCGATTTCCAGCGCGGACGCCGCGCCCGCGGCGGTCAGCGAGGCACCGGCCGCGATCACGGCGCCGGCGGCTATGCGCGCGATCCGGATCCGCGTCTTCTTCGTCATGTGGTTGCTACCCCCAGTAGCTCATCGTCAGTGAGGCGGCGCTCGGGGCCGTGATCGACGGAGGAGGTAGCTGCAACTCAAGCCCCCCGGTTCACATGCGCCCCAGAGATACGCATGCCGAGCCTCACCATTCCCACTTTTCACAACAACGTCAAGGCCGTTGCGCGCGCAATGTCCAACTAAGGGATCTATGCCGGAGATTGAAGCGTGTGAGTGTGATGTAAAACCCAGACATCAGACGCGCAACCGGGCAGACAAAAGGCAACTGCCCCCGGGCGGGCGGCAGTTGCCTTGTCGACAAAGCGCTGTGCGTGTGCGGTGTTACTTCTCCCGCTGCTTGCGCCAGCGAATTCCGGCCTCCAGGAACCCGTCGATCTCGCCGTTGAACACGGCCTCCGGGTTGCCTACTTCGAACTCGGTGCGCAGGTCCTTGACCATCTGGTACGGGTGCAGGACGTACGAACGCATCTGGTTGCCCCAGGAGTTGCCGCCGTCGCCCTTGAGCGCGTCCATCTTGGCCTGCTCCTCCTGGCGGCGCCTATCGAGGAGCTTGGCCTGGAGGACGTTCATCGCGCTCGCCTTGTTCTGGATCTGCGACCGCTCGTTCTGGCAGGAGACGACGATGCCGGTGGGGAGGTGGGTGAGGCGCACCGCGGAGTCGGTGGTGTTCACGCCCTGGCCGCCAGGACCGGACGAGCGGTACACATCCACCCGCAGCTCGGACTCGTCGATCTCGATGTGGTCGGTCTTCTCGACCACCGGCAGGATCTCGACGCCCGCGAAGGAGGTCTGCCGACGCCCCTGGTTGTCGAAGGGCGAGATGCGCACCAGCCGGTGCGTGCCCTGCTCCACGGAGAGCGTTCCGTACGCGTACGGGATCTGCACGGCGAAGGTGGTCGACTTGATGCCGGCCTCTTCCGCGTACGACGTCTCGTAGATCTCGGTCTTGTAGCCGCGCTGTTCCGCCCAGCGCAGGTACATCCGCTGGAGCTTCTCGGCGAAGTCGGCGGCGTCGACGCCGCCGGCCTCGGCGCGGATGTTGACGAGCGCCTCGCGAGAGTCGTACTCGCCGGACAGCAGCGTCCGCACTTCCAGCTCGTCCAGCGCCTTCTTGACGGCGGTCAGCTCGGACTCGGCCTCGGCGCGGGCGTCCGGATCGTCCTCCTCCTCCGCCATCTCGAACAACACAGAGAGATCGTCGATCCGTCCGCGCAGCGTCTCCGCCTTCCTGACCTCGGCCTGGAGGTGGGAAAGCTTGCTGGTGATCTTCTGCGCCTCGTCCGGGTTGTCCCACAGGGACGGCGCGGCCGCCTGCTCCTCGAGCACGGCGATGTCTGCCCTCAGCTTCTCGAGGTCCAGAACGGCCTCGATCGACTCCATGGTCGAGGAGAGGGACTTGAGCTCTTCGGATACATCGACGACTGCCACGCCTCCAGCGTAACGGCTCCGCCAAGCGGGGAGGGCCGGTGCCCGCCCGTGGGCCCGGACACCGCTCGGCCCGCGCCTCCTGGCGGGGCCGAGGGGACGAAGTCCCTGACGGTCACGGGGACGACGGGGCCGAGTTGTTGGTGTCCTTGGGGGTCGCCCCCGCGTCGTCGCCCGAGGTCGCCGCCCATGTGCCGACGCCGGCCGCGATCAGGACCAGCGTGGCGACGCCCAGCACCACACGCCGTCGCCGCGTGGCCGCCCGGTGCCGTGCGGAGCCCGGTCGCGGCGCACCCGCGGCACGGGGTGCCCGGGCCGTCCCTCGCGCGCCCCCGGCCAGTTCGTCGGGTGCCGGCACCCTCATCGACGTATGCGTGTCCCGGTTGGAGTCCGCCGGCTTCGCGCCCGGCACCAGCGGCACCGCCCCGCGCCGTACCCGCGAGGAGGACTCGGGCTCCTGAGGGGGATCCTCCCGCTCGTCCTCCTCCGCCTCCGTGTCCGGCTCGTCCACGTCCAGCGGCGGCATCCCGGCCAGCATCGGCAGCAGCTCCCGCAGCCGCCCCCCGAGCTCCGAGGCCCGCAACCGCGAGGCCGGCGCCTTGGCCAGGCACTGCACGAGCAGCTGCCAGAGCTCGTCCGGGATGCCGGGGAGCGGGACGACCGTCTCCGTGACGTGCCGGCGCAGCACCGCGCCCGGGTGTCCCCCGCCGAACGGGGTGAAGCCCGCCAGCAGCTCGTACAGGACGGTCGCGAGGGCGTAGATGTCCACCGAGGCCCGCGGCGGCAGGCCCTCGACGATCTCCGGCGCCAGATAGTCCGGCGTGCCGATGATCTTCGTGGCGCGGGTCCGGCGCGGTGAGTCGATCAGCTTGGCCACGCCGAAGTCGGTCAGCAGCGCCGGATGGGAGCCGCCCGGGCCGAGCGGGCCCCGCATGTCCAGCAGCACGTTCTCCGGCTTGACGTCGCGGTGCACGACCCCGGCCGCGTGTGCCGCCGCCAGTCCGTCGGCCACGTCCGCGACGATGGCGACCGCCGCCTCGGGCGCGAGCCGCTTGTCCCGGTCGAGCCGGGTGCGCAGGTCCGTGCCCCGGACCAGGTCCATGACCAGCGCGAGGTCGTTGCCGTCGACCACCAGGTCCCGTACGGAGACCACGTTCGGGTGCTCCAGGCCGAGCAGTGCCGTGCGCTCCTGGACGAAGCGTCCGACGAGCTCCTGGTCGGACGCGAGGTCCTCGCGCAGCAGCTTGATGGCGACGGGCCCGTCGGGTCCCTCACCCAGCCACACCGTGCCGGCGCTGCCCCGCCCCAGGATCTGATGGGCGGAGTACCGGCTCCCGATCTTCCGTGCCAAGGCTGCTCCTACAGACGCGTGTTGCCGATAAAACTACGCGCCGGAAGAGCCAACCTTCACCGCGGAGACAGAAATCACCCGCCAGGTGTCGACAAATCCCCAAGCTCGCCGCCAGGAGCGTCCTAGTTGGAGGAGCCTCCGCCCAGATCCCCGATGAATCCGGTCACCGTGTCGAACCAGTCGCTGAGCTGCTCCCAGTAGCCCTTGCCCGTCCCGATCCAGTCCTGGAGCGGGCTGAACTCCCAGACCAGCCAGCTGGCGACGAACAGGATGAGGATCGTGAACAGACAGCCCTTCAGGCAGCCCAGGCCGGGGATCTTCATCGGGTTGGCGCCGCGCTGCCGGGGCTCGCGCGGGGCCCGCCGCGGTTCCTCCCGGGCGGGCGGCGGCGCGTGCCGCTGGGGCTGCGGCTGCTGCCGGGGCTGCTGCTGCGGGGCGTACTGCTGGGGCTGTTGCTGCTGCGGATGGCCGTAGCCGGGCTGCTGCGGCTGCCCGTAGCCGGACTGCGGAGGCCGCTGCTGCGGGCGCTGCTGGGGCTGTTGTTGCTGGGGCCGCTGCTGGGGCTGTTGCTGCGGGCGGGCGACCTGCCGCTGGGGGCGGCGGCGCAGCGGGTCCTCGTTCGGGTCGAGGTACTGGACCTGCGTCTGTTCGTTGCGGTCGCGGGCGGCGCGCAGCTGGTTCTGCCAGGGGTGCGGATCCTCGGGTCCACCGGACTGCCCGGGCTGCTGTCCCGGCTGTCCGGGCGGCACGGGCGGCATAACGGCGGTCGGGTCGGCCGCGCCCCGGTTCGGGAGTACGGCGGTGGGGTCGGCGGCGCCCACCGGGTTGCCGGGGCCGGAGGTGTGCGGCATCACGCTGGTCGCGGCGTTCGGGTCGTACGCACCCGCACCCGCACCCGCGCCGTGCGGCAGCGTCTGCGTCGGGTCGGCGGCGCCGGGCACACCCGGGACGGCCGCCGGGGCCGGGTCGGGCGCCAGCAGCGCGCCGACCCCCTCCGCCGCGGCGATCTGCGCCGAGTTCGCGTGCACGCCGATGCCCTCGGCGACGGCGCGCAGGCCGCGGGCGAGGTTCTCGGCGCTGGGCCGTTCCTCCGGGTTCTTGCGCAGACAGCGCTCGATGACCGTCCACAACGGGTCGGGGAGCGTGGACGGGCGGCGCGGTTCCGCGTTCAGGTGCTGGTGCAGGACCTCGAGGGACGAGCCGCCGGAGAACGGCGGACGGCCGGTGACCAGCTCGTACAGGAGGATGCCGGCGCCGTAGATGTCGACGGCGGAGGTCTGCGGGCGGCCCTCGGCGGACTCCGGCGCGACGTACGCGGGCGTGCCGACGAACTCGTGGGTGCGGGTCAGCCCGGGCGAGTCGGCGAGGCGCGCGATGCCGAAGTCGGTCAGCATCGGGTGCATCTGATCGCCGAACTGCTGAAGCAGGACGTTGGCCGGTTTCAGGTCCCGGTGGACGACGCCGTCGGCGTGGCTGGCGGCGAGCGCGTCGGCGATCTGGGCCGTCAGCAGTGCGGCGCCGACGGGGCTGAAGGGGCCGTTCTCGCGCAGGTACCGGTGCAGGTCGGGGCCGTCGACGAGGTCCATGACCAGGGCGAGCAGATCGCCCTCGACCACCAGGTCGCGCACCCGCACGATGTTGGGGTGGGTCAGGCGCAGCAGGACGGAGCGCTCCCGCAGGAACCGCATCACGATGTCGGGGTCGTTCGCGAGTTCCTCTTTGAGGACCTTGATCGCGACGGTCTCTCCCGGACGGCCCTGCACGGCAGCCTCGTTGCCGGCTGCCTCGCGCTGGCGGGCCCGCCAGACGGTCCCCGTGGCACCGCGTCCCAGCGGCTCCTCGAGGAAGTACTTGCTGCCTACCGGCCGCACGTCATGTGCTCCCTGCTGCTTGCCTGTGTTCGAGCTGCTTGCCTGTGTTCCGACCTACTGTAATGCCGCCTTGCTCGACGGCAGGTTGCCGTCTTTCTGTGCCTCTTACGTACCGCTTGCCTTACTTGTTCGAAGGAAAGACGCTCGGCTCGGTCGGCTGGTTGCCGGACCCGGGACGTGACCGATCTCAAGCGGTCATGTCCGGGCTACCTGTCAGGCACTTTTACGGGCAGAGCCGACCAATCAAGATCATTTGCTGCTGGGGGGCGGGCGCGTTGTCAGTGGCAGGTGCGAGGATGCCTCCAATACTGGCCGACGCGCTCGTGGCGATGGGGGAAGTCCGCGGTGGGGGACCGCGAGGCGGCTTCGTCCCCGTTGTCCGTGGGTGCCCGCGCGGAAGGGACCGCTGACGGCGATGCAGATCCGGCTGACCGTCGTAGACCCGCTGGGCCCGCCTGATCGGGCGCGGGGCCGCGCCACGAGTTGCGACGTGCTGGTCACGGCGCCCGCCGGCACCGCCCTCGCCGCGGTGGCCTCGGCGCTCGCCTCGGCGGTCTCCGCGGACGGGGGCGCCGCGCGCGCGGGTGACGAGCGCGGCGGAGGCCCGACCGTGCTGTACGCCGGAGCGGAGCGGCTCGACACCCAGCGCTGCACCCTGGGCGAACCCCCGCTGATCGACGGCGCCGTGCTGTTCCTGGGCACCCCCGGCGAACCGGAGGCGCACCCCGAGCTGGACGACGCCCCGACCCAGCTCCATGTGATCGCCGGCCCGGACGCGGGCGGGGTCCACCTGCTGCACGGCGGCCAGATCCGCATCGGCCGCTCCGCCGACGCCGATGTCCCGCTCGACGACCCGGACGTCTCCCGGCTGCACTGCGCGGTCACGGTCGCCACCGACGGCCGCGTCTCGGTCGCCGACCTCACGTCCACCAACGGCACCACGCTGGACGGCGCGCGCGTGAGCACCGGCCCGGTCCGTTTCGCCCCGGGCGCGCTGCTGCGGCTCGGCGAGTCGGCGCTGCGGCTGACTCCGGCCGGCGGGCCGGGGGCCCGGGTGCGGACGGCTCCGGACGGCGAGGGCCATGTCCGCGTGCCGACCGGCGAGGACGGACGGGACCGGCCCTCTGCGGCCGACGGCGGCTCCAGCTCCGCCGGTCCTGCCGGTGCCGCAGGCGGTAGAACCCATCACGCGTACGGCTCGTCGGGCTGGGGCGCCTCGGCGGGCACCCCGGGCGGGCAGGAGCACCGATCGGGTGAGCCCCCCGTTGTGCCGGGCCAGGGGACAGCCCCCCTGGTCGAGACGCAGGGTGCGCGGAGCTACGACCGGCCGCGGACCGTCCCTCGCCAGGGATCCGTCGCGGGCCCCGAGGCCGGCGGCTTCGGGGCGGGGGCCGGTGGCGGCGACGAGGCGCTCGGGGGCCGGACCGGCGCCGTCCCCGGTGCCTCCGCCGCAGAGGCTTACGGAGAGGCCGGAGCGACGCACGGGGGCCGGTTCGGGGCGCTCGGTCGGGGCGATGCCTTCGACGACGGCGCGGATGCCGGCCCTGGTGCGGGCGCGGGAGGCGACCGTGGTTCCGCCGCCGAACCCCTCGCGGGAACCGACGGCCCGGGAAGCGGCCGCCGCAAGGGAACCCCCCTCCGCGGCACCGACGTACCGCAGGGCCTGCGCAAACGCGGCGGGCTCTCCGCGTGGGCGCGCCGGCTGACCGGCGGACGCGGCGAGCAGGACCCGGCCGCACACGACCCCTACGAAGACGAGGACACCGAAGACACCGAGGACACCGAGGACACCGCACCGGAGACCTTCCCGGCCCGGCTCTCCCAGGCCCCCGAGACCTGGCCGGACCCGGCGTCCCTGCTGCTGACCGCGCTGGGCCCCGGACCACGTCTGTGGGAGCGCGGCCCGGGCCACCCGGAGGCCCTCACGGTACGGCTGGGCACCGCCGACCGAGCGGCGCCCGACGGCTCCGGGCTGCTGCCCGCGGTGCCGGTGACCGCCGATCTGCGCGAGGTCGGCGCGCTGGGCCTGGCGGGCCCGCGCACCCGGCTCGCCGGGCTGGCCCGCGCCGTCGTCGCCCAGCTCACCGCGCTGCACTCTCCCGACACCCTGGAGATAGTCCTGATCAGCACGGACCGGTCCCGCCCTGTCGAGGAGCGGTCCGCCGAGTGGTCCTGGTTGGGCTGGCTCCCCCATGTGCGCCCGGGACACGGGCAGGACTGCCGCCTCCTCCTCGCCTACGACCGCGAACAGGCCGCGGCCCGGACCGACGAGCTCCTGCGCCGGCTGGAGGACCACCTGGCGGAGGCGGGACCGGGAACACGGTCGGGGCTCACGGGCGGCGCGGGCGACTCCGGCCCGGCGGGCGGCGGCCGTACGGGCAGGCGTCCGTCCTGGGCCAGGGACGACGAGGAGGCGGACCCGCGCCGGGACGCGACCGGTTTCCCGGGCCCGTACACCGTGGTCGTCGTGGACGGCGACACCGGCGGCGCGACCGTGCGGGAGGCGGTGGCACGGCTGGCGCTGGAGGGGCCCCGGGCCGGCATCCACGTGGTGTGCCTCGCCGAGACGGCCCCCGCGTCGCCCGCGTCCCCGGTGACGGAGACGTACGAGGCGGCCTGCGCGGCGGCCCCGGCCTTCCGGGACTGCGGTGCCGTCGCCCTGCTCAGCGGGGACGTGGCGACGGCCCTGCGGCTGATGCGCGTGGCCCGCACCGGGACGGAGCCCGCCGCGGGCCGGGACGCCTCCCGGGCGGCAACCACAGCGGAGGCTCCCGGCGGCCCCCCGGAACACGGCCACACCGGACACGGCCCCGCAGGACACCACTCCCCCGCCCCCGCGGCCCAGGGACACGGACCCGTGGGCCACGGCACCGTCGCCGCCGTGGACGCCGTCTCCCCCGCGTGGGCCGAGCGGTTCGCGCGGGCCCTGGCGCCGCTCCGGGCCGAGGGCGCCCCCGGTGACCGGCACCCCCGGGTGTCGGCCCCGTTGCCCCAGTCGGCCCGGCTGCTGGACGAGTTGGGGCTGGCCCGGGCCACCCCGGCGTCCCTGATGGCACGGTGGGCGGACGCGGCCGACGACACGGAGTCGCTCGGCGGACGGGCCTGGGCGGTGCTCGGTGCCGGACCGCGCGGCCCGGTCTGCGCGGACCTCGCGGCCGAGGGCCCGCACCTGCTGATCGAGGGACCGCCGGGCAGCGGGCGCACCGAGCTGCTGCGGGCGGTGGTCGCCTCCCTCGCCGCCGCCGAGCGCCCCGACCGGCTGAGCGTGGTCCTGGTGGACGGCCGGGACAGCGTGGGCACGGACGGCGGCGGCCACGGCGAAGGCCTGCGCGTCTGCACGGACGTACCGCATGTCACCACCCATCTCACCGCCAACGACCCTGTGCGCATGCGGGAGTTCGCCCAGTCCCTGAGCGCCGAGCTGAAGCGGCGCGCGGAGTTGCTCGGACGGTCCGACTTCGCGGAGTGGCACACCGGCCGTGAGGTGTCGGGCCGTCTGGTCACCCAGCGCGCCCCGACGACCCGCGGCGGGTCGGCCGCCGGTTCGAAGGCCAGGGCGGGATCCGGGGCGGGCCCCGAGCCGGCCGGCGATCTCGACGGCGACCTCGACAGTCCGCCCAGCTCGACCCTTCGGCTGCGCCCGGCGGCGGCCCGCAACCGGCCGGAGGCGGCTCCGCCGTTGCCCCGGCTCGTGGTCGTCGTCGACGACCTCGACCTGCTGGTCGCGCCCGCGCTGGGTTCCCCGGGCCGGCCCGCGGCCGGATCGGTGATACGCGCGCTGGAGGCCGTGGCCCGGGAGGGCGAGCGGCTCGGTGTGCACCTGGTGGCCGCGTCCGGCGTCGGCGGCCGTACGGCCCAGTCGGAGCCGGCCAGAAGGGCCACCCTGCGGATCGTTCTCGACGCCTCGGCCTCCGGCCCGGACGAACCGGCACCCGGGCGGGGCCGACTGGCCCGGCCGGACGGACGGATGACCCCCTTCCAGGCCGGCCGCGTCACGGGCCGCATCCCCCGCACGGCGACCCTGCGCCCCACGGTCGTCCCCCTGGAGTGGCCCCGCATGGGAGACCCCCCGGCCCGCCGCCCGGTACGCGAACTGGGCAACGGCCCGACGGACCTCGCTCTGCTGGCCAGCGCGCTGGAGCGGGCGGCACGCGAGGTGTCGGCGACCGCGGTGCCGTCACTCCTGTAGCGGTTGAGGTGCCGTCACACCTGAAGCGGCCGAAGTGCGGTCACTCCTGAAGCGGTTGAGGTGCCGTCACTCCGCAAGCGGCCGAAGTACCGCTTTCGTTTTCCGCCCGCCGCCGCCTCAAGTCGAGGCGGTTCAGGCCGATATCGGGGATCTGGGGGCGGCAGCCCCCAGCGAGGGCGGCCCCGACGCACCCGCCCCTGGTCACGACGGCATCACGATCCTCCGCTCGACAGCGGACGCGCTCTTGCCGACCCAACTGCACGGGCGTACACCAGATCGCACGGGACAGCGCTCGCACGTTCGACGAGGCACGAAGAACGGGGCAGTGATGCACAGCACGAGCAGCAAGCACCGGACACCCAGGGCCGCCAAGACCGCCACCGCGCTCCTCGCGGGAACCCTCGCGCTGGCGCTCACCGGTTGCGGTGGCGGCGACGACAAGAAGGACGAGGGAGGACCGAGCGGCGCCACGGAGAGCGGCAGCTCCCTCCAACTCCCCAAGCTCGACGGCCAGACCCTGGAGGTCGCCGCCGTCTGGACCGGAGCCGAGCAGGACAACTTCACGAAAGTCCTGGACGAGTTCAAGAAACGCACCGGCGCCAAGGTCGACTTCGTACCGACCGGCAACAACACCTCCACCTTCCTCGGTACCAAGATCCAGGGCGGCCAGCCGCCGGACGTGGCGTTCCTGCCGCAGGTCGGCGTGCTGCACCAGTTCGCGGAAAAGGGCTGGATCAAGCCCCTCGGCGCCGAGGCACAGGCCCAGCTGGACAAGAACTTCTCCAAGGGCTGGAGAGACCTCGGGGCATATAAGGGCAAGACGTACGGCATCTACGCGAAGGCCGCGAACAAGTCTCTGGTCTGGTACAACACGGCCGCCTTCGAGGCCGCGGGGATCACGGACACGCCGAAGACGTGGAAGGACTTCATGTCCACCGCGCAGACGCTGTCCGACGCCGGATCCCCGGCCGTCTCGATCGGCGGCGCGGACGGCTGGACGCTGACGGACTGGTTCGAGAACGTCTACCTCTCGCAGGCCGGCCCGGAGAAGTACGACCAGTTGGCCAAGCACGAGATCAAGTGGACGGACCCGTCCGTCAAGCAGGCGCTCACCACGCTCGCCGAGCTGTGGGGCAAGGACGATCTGATCGCGGGCGGCCGCAAGCGCGCGCTGGCGACGGAGTTCCCGAAGTCGGTCGTCCAGACCTTCTCCGGTGACACTCCGGCCGCGATGGTCTTCGAGGGCGACTTCGTCGCCGCGAACATCAACGCCGACACCAAGGCGAAGATGGACACGGACGCCAAGGTCTTCCCGTTCCCGGCGGTCGGCGCCGACTCCCCGGTGGTCAGCGGCGGTGACGTGGCCGTGGCCCTGAAGGACGGCAAGGGTCCCCAGGCGCTGCTGACGTTCCTGGGTTCGACGGACGCGGCCGAGATCTGGGCGGCGCAGGGCGGCATCCTGTCCCCGAACAAGGCGATGGACCAGGGCAAGTACAAGGACGACGTGACCCGGAGCATCGCCAAGGCGCTGATCGACGCGGGCGACAACTTCCGGTTCGACATGTCCGACCAGGCCCCGGCGGCCTTCGGCGGCACCCAGGGCATCGGCGAGTGGAAGGACCTGCAGGACTTCCTGAGGAACCCGAGCGACGTGGCCGGCGCCCAGCAGAAGCTGGAGGCCGACGCGGCCAAGGCCTACCAGAACGGCTGACGGCCTCCATGTCGTCCGCCGTGGCGAAGTCACCGGAGGGCACCGGCAGGCTGCCGACGCCCTCCGGCGCACCGCGCAAGAGCGTGACGGGGACCCGGTGGCGGATGGCAGTGCTGTTCCTGCTGCCCGCGCTGGTCCTCCTGGGCGCGCTCGTGGTCTACCCGATCGGGTACTCGATCTGGCGCAGTCTCTACGACGCCGACGGCTCCGGGTTCGTCGGCCTGGACAACTACGTCGACATCTTCACCACCGACTCGACGCTCACCGCGGTCCGCAACACAGCGATCTGGGTCGCGGTCGCCCCGGCCGTGGCCACCGCGCTGGGCCTGATCTTCGCGGTGCTGACCGAACGGATCCGCTGGGGAACGGCGTTCAAGCTGGTCGTCTTCATGCCGATGGCGATCTCCATGCTGGCCGCTGGCATCATCTTCCGGCTGGTGTACGAGCAGGACCCGAGCCAGGGCGCGGCGAACGCGGTCGCCAAGTCGATCCACGACACGTTCGTCTCGTCGTCGGTGTATCCGAAGGCCCGGCCGAACGCCACCGCCGGCGACCTCAAGCCGTCCGGCGGCGGTTCGTTCACCACGACCGGCACCGTGAAGGCGGGCACGCCCGCCCTGCTGCCCCTGGTGGGCATCGCCCCGAACAATCTCCCGGGCAGCCCCGAAAACGCGAAGGCGGCGAGCGGCTCCGGTGTCACCGGCACCGTCTGGCTGGACTTCAAGCTGGGCGGCGGTGGGACGAAGGGGCAGGTCGACCCGGGTGAGAAGGCGCTGAAGGACGTCAAGGTGGAGGCCGTGAAGGACGGCAAGGTGGTCGCCTCCGCGAAGAGCGCCGCCGACGGCACCTTCAGTCTCCCGCAGGAGGCCGACGGGGCCCGACTCCGCCTGCCGGGCTCGAACTTCGCGGCGCCGTACAACGGCATCGACTGGCTCGGCCCGACGCTGGTCACCCCGGCCATCATCGGCAGCTATGTGTGGATGTGGGCGGGCTTCGCGATGGTGCTGATCGCGGCCGGTCTCGCGGGCATGGACCGCAATCTGCTGGAAGCCGCCCGGGTGGACGGCGCCAACGAGTGGCAGGTGTTCAGAAGGGTCACCGTGCCGATGCTCGCGCCGGTCCTGGTCGTCGTCCTCGTCACGCTGATGATCAACGTGATGAAGGTCTTCGACCTGGTCTACATCATCGCCCCGCAGCCGAGTCAGGACGACGCCAACGTGCTGGCGCTGCAGTTGTTCCTGTCGTCGTTCGGCGGGGGCGGCAACTACGGCGTGGGCAGTGCGATCGGCGTGGTCCTGCTGCTGCTCGTCCTTCCGGTGATGTATGTGAACATCCGCCGACTGCGGAAGGAGCGTCAGCGGTGACTGTCGACACGACCGTGCGCGCGAAGCGCTCCCTCGCCGCCCGGGTGGCCGGCGGTGCGGCGGGCGGGGTGATGCGGGTCTTCCTGATTCTCGTCGCCGTGTTCTGGCTGGTGCCGACGTTCGGCCTGCTGGTCTCGTCGTTCCGGGAGCCGACCGACATCGCCTCCTCGGGCTGGTGGAAGGTGTTCACCGCGCCGAGCCAACTGACCGCCAAGAGCTATCAGACGCTCCTGGAGAACGACGCGATCACCAGTTCGCTGTTCAACACCATCTGGATCACGGTGCCGGCGACGCTGCTGGTGGTGCTGATCGGCGCGATGGGCGGATACGCCTTCGCCTGGATGGACTTCAAGGGCCGCGACTGGTGGTTCCTGGTGGTCGTGGCGCTGCTCGTGGTGCCCGTGCAGGTGGCGCTGATCCCGCTGTCGGACCTGTTCGGCAAGATCGGGATCTTCGGCGACATCATCGGTGTGGTGCTCTTCCACGTCGGCTTCGGACTGCCGTTCGCGATCTTCCTGTTGCGCAACTTCTTCGCGGAGATCCCCCGGGAGCTCCTGGAGGCGGCACGACTGGACGGGGCGGGCGAGGTCAGGCTGTTCGCCACGGTGGTGCTGCCGCTGGCGGCTCCCGCGCTGGCGTCCCTGGGGATCTTCCAGTTCCTGTGGGTGTGGAACGACATGCTGGTGGCGCTGGTGTTCTCCAACTCGCAGTCGCAGCCGCTGACGGTCGCGCTCCAGCAGCAGGTACGGCAGTTCGGCAGCAACATCGATGTCCTGGCGCCCGGCGCGTTCATCTCGATGGTGATCCCGCTGGCCGTGTTCTTCGCGTTCCAGCGGCAGTTCGTGTCCGGTGTGATGGCGGGCGCGGTCAAGTAGCCCGTACGACAAGCGGATTGAGCGAGGGGCGGGCCGCCACCGGCCCGCCTCTTCACGTTCCCTGACAATCCCCCGTATGCCGCACACTCCGTAACCAAGTCACTCCATTGGCCGTTCCCGGGCAGAACGCCCGCGCCCGCGTCGACCCATGGATGTCCCGTGCCCAGGTTCAGTGTCATCGTCCCCGTGTACAAGGTTCAGGCGTACCTGCACGAATGCCTGGAATCGGTGCTCACCCAGTCGTACCCGGATCTGGAACTGATCGCGGTCGACGACCGTTCACCGGACGCGTGCGGCGCGATCATCGACGAGTTCGCGGACCGTGATCCGCGGGTACGGCCGGTGCACCTGCCGGAGAACCAGGGCCTGGGCGGTGCCCGCAACGCGGGGATGCGCAAGGCATGCGGCGACTACCTGCTCTTCCTGGACGGCGACGACATCCTCACCCCGGACTCCCTGCGGGCGATCGCCGACCGGCTGAAGGAGACGGACGAGCCGGACGTCCTGGTGCACGACTACGCGCGCACCTACTGGGACGGCCGGACCGTCCGCGATCAGGCCGCCCTCCAGCTCACCGAGCGGGGCCCGGCCCCGTTCCGCCTGGAGGACCGCCCGGGACTGCTGCACCTGCTGATGGTGGCCTGGAACAAGGCGTACCGCCGGGAGTTCGCCGAGCAGGCGGGCTTCGCCTTCCCGCCCGGCTCCTACGAGGACACCCCGTGGACGTACCCGGTCCTGATGACGGCCGAGACGATCGCGACCCTGGACCGGGTGTGCGTGCACTACCGGCAGCGCCGGCAGGGCAGCGTCCTCGGCACCACCAGCCGCGGCCACTTCGACGTCTTCAAGCAGTACGACCGGGTCTTCGCGTATATCGAGGAGCGCCCCGAACTGGCGTGCTGGCGGCCGGTGTTGTTCCGCCGCATGGTCGATCACCTGGCGACGGTGTTCGCCCGCCGCGACCGGCTGCCGCGCGAGTACCGTGCCGAGTTCCTGCGCACCGCGCGCGCCCGCTGCCGCCGTTACCGCACCCCCGGCCACCCGGCGCCCGCGGGCTCCCGCATGAGGCACGCCCTCGTCCGCCTGGGCCTGCATCGCGCGTTCCGGGCCCTGCGGCTGGCGTCGGCCGTGCGCCGCCGGAGCGGCAAGGCGACCGTCCGCCTGCTGAAGGGCCTGCGGTGTGTCGCCCTGCGGCTGCACTACCGCGTCCAGCGGAGCCTGCCCGTGTGTGCCGACCGCGCCGTGTTCTCCGCCCACGGGGGCCGCGGCCACGGCTGGGACCCGGGCGCCCTGGAGACCGCGTTCCGCACCCATGCCCCGCACATCGCCACGGCGTGGATCGCCCGCCCCGAGCACCACCACACGATCCCGACCGCGACCCGTCGGGTCACCCCGGACACGGCCGCCTACTGGACGGCGCTCGCCCGCTCCAAGTACCTCGTACACAACGCCGACTTCGACCGGCGTCTGGTCAAGCGCCCCGGCCAGGTCCTCGTCCAGACCCAGCAGGGAACCCCGCTCAAGCACATGGGCCTCGACCTCCAGGAACGCCCGGCGGCCGCCCGCGACACGGACTTCGCCGAGCTTCTGCGGGGCGTCGACCAGTGGGACTACGTCCTGTCCGGCAACCGCCACTCCACGCTCACCTGGGAGCGCGTCTTCCCCGGCCGCTACACCACGCTCGCCCACGGCCGCCCCCGCAACGACGTCCTGCTGCGGGCGACCCCGGCGGACGTGGCCCGGCTGCGCGAGTCCCTCGGCATCCCGGAGGGCACGGTCGCGATCCTGTACGCGCCCACCCACCGCGACTACCACCGCACCCAGCGCCCGCCTCTGAACCTGGACCGCGTGCTGCGCCGCCTCGGACCCCGTTTCACCGTCCTGGCCCGCGCCCACCCCACCCAAGCCTGCTCGCCCGCCGAGGGAGCCGGGGCGTCGACCGGGATCCTCGACGTCACCGACCATCCCAGCATCGAGCAGCTCTGTCTCGCCTCGGACGCCCTGGTCACCGACTACTCGTCGATCATGTTCGACTACGCCAACCTGGACCGCCCGATCGTGATCCACGCCCCGGACCGGGAGGCGTACGAGGCGGCCCGCGGCACCTATTTCGACCTGCGAGCCTTCCCGCCGGGCGCGGTCGCGCGCACCGAGGACGAGCTGACCGGCATCTTCGCCACCGGCCACTGGCGCGACTCCCGATCCGGCCGGCTGCGCGCGGCGTTCCGCGAGCGCTTCTGCCCGTGGGACGACGGGCACGCCGCCGAACGGGTCGTACGGCAGGTGGTCCTGGGCGAGAGCGAGGCCGCTCTGCCGCCCGTCGTGCCGCTCGCCGAGCGCCGCCCCGTGCCGTCCGCCGCCGCGGCCTTCGCGCGCGCCCCGCTCACCACCGTGCCGCGGCTCGGCGGTCCCCGGACCGTCTCCGACCGCGTCTGAACGCCGTTCTCACACCGGGGAGTTCCGATGCCCTCCAGCCCATCGCGGCCCACCCCTACGCGGCCGTCCACCTGGCGTCCGACGGGACGGCCGGGCCGCTGTGGCGGTGGGTGAGCCGCCCGCGCCCCTCCCGAACCGGGAACGGCCCGGCAGCGATCCGGGACCCTCGGGAACCTCGACAGGAAGGTCAGAATGCCCCGCTTCAGCATCATCGTCCCGTCCCATGGGGTCGCGGGCCGGCTGTCCCAGGCGCTGGACTCGGTCCTCGCCCAGCCCTTCGGCGACTTCGAGCTGATCCCGGTCTGCGACGCGCCCGGCTCCTGTGCGGCGGACGTCGTCGCCGGGTTCGCCCGCCGGGACTCCCGGGTGGCCCCGGTGTACTCACCGCCGTCGGCGGGCCTCGCGGGGGCGCGCAACGCGGGGGTCCGGGCGGCGACCGGCGGGTATCTGCTGTTCCTCGACGGTGACGACGTTCTCGTGCCGGGGGCCCTCTCCCGGCTGGACGCCCGGCTCACCCAGACCGGTGACGTGGACGTCCTGCACTTCGAGCACGAGCGGACCCCGTGGTGGGAGGGCGAGCCGACCAACCCGGCCGCGCTGGTGCTGGCGAGGTCTCCGCAGGGCGCCTTTTCGCCGGAGGAGGCCCCGCAGCTGACCGGCGTACAGCTCCCGGCGTGGAGTGCCGCCCACCGCCGTGCCTTTCTCACCGAGCACCGGATCTGCTTCCCCGACGGTCACTTCACCGACGTCGGCTTCGGCGCCCTGGTCGCTCTGCACGCCGGGCGGGTCGCGGTGCTGCACTCGGTCGTCGTACGGCATCTGGTGCGCCGGCAGGGCAGCCGGCTGAGCCTTCCCGGCGAGCACCACTTCGACCTGCTCGACCAGGCCGACCTGGCGCTCACCCGGGCGGCCGAACAGGGCCTGACCGGCGCGCGGCTGGACGAGCTCTTCGGGCAGCTGTTCGCCGCCGTGCTGAAGACGGCCGCCCAGCCCGACCGGCTGCCCGCGCGGCGCCGCGCCTACTTCCGCCGGGCGAGCGGGCTGTACCGGCGTCACCGTCCCGCCGGGTTCTGGACGCCGGACGGCAGTCTGGGCGTCCAGCACCGGCTGCTGGCGACCGGGTCGTACGCCGCGTTCCGCGCTCTGCGGGGCGCCAACCAGCAGGCGTCGAAGGCGGTCCTGAGCCTGCCGCGCCCCCACGGGCTGCGCACCCGCCTGCGGTACCGGCGCCAGCTGCGCCGCCCCCTCGATCCGAACCTCGCCGTGTACTGCGCCTACTGGGGCCGCGGTTACGCCTGCAACCCGGCCGCGATCCACGCCAAGGCCCGCGAACTCGCCCCGCACATCCGCTCGGTGTTCCTGGTCGAGCCGGACCAGGCGCACACCGTGCCCGCGGGCATCGACCACGCCGTGATCGGCAGCCACCGCTACTGGGAGGTGCTGGCCCGCGCCACGTACCTGGTGAACAACGCCAACTTCGCGGACGACGTGGTCAAGCGCCCCGGCAGCGTGCACATCCAGACCCAGCACGGCACCCCGCTGAAGAAGATGGGCGTCGACCAGTCGACATACCCGGTGGTGGCCGCCGCGACCGGCAGCTTCGCGGGGCTCCTCGGCCGGGTGGACCGCTGGGACTACAACCTGTCCTCCAACCGCCACTCCACCCAGATGTGGGAGCGGGCCTTCCCGGGCTCCTACGAGCATCTGGAGTACGGCTATCCGCGCAACGACGTCTACTTCACGGCGACCGCGGACGACGTGGCCCGGGTCCGGAAGGAGCTGGGCGTCCCGGAGGGCGCAACGGCCGTTCTGTACGCGCCGACCCACCGCGACCACCGCACCGGCTTCGAGACCGGACTGGACCTGGAGGCCTTCTGCGAGGCGGCCGGCGAGGACGTGGTCGTGCTCCTGCGCGCCCACTACTTCTACGACCGGGGCGGCAAGGGCGGCCACGGCGGCAGCGGCGGCAGCGGCCGGATCATCGACGTGACCGCCCACCTCTCCTCCGAGGACGTCTGCCTGGCCGCCGACGCGCTGGTCACCGACTACTCGTCGATCATGTTCGACTACGCCAACCTGGACCGCCCGATCGTCGTGTACGCCGACGACTGGGACGTCTACCGGGAGACCCGGGGCGTCTACTTCGATCTCCTCGAGGCCCCGCCGGGCCCGGTGGCGAGGACGCCGGAGGAACTGGCCCGGGTGTTCCGCGACGGCTCGTACGCGCGAGCCGGATCGGATGAGCTGCGGGCCCGCTTCCGGGAGCGCTTCTGCCAGTTCGACGACGGACGCGCCGCCGAGCGGGTCGTACGCCGGGTGTTCCTCGGCGAGCCACCGGAGGTGATCCCGCCCGTGCTGCCGCTCGCGCAGCGCGTCCCGGTCCCCGCCGCCGCCACCCTCGTAAGGAGCTGACCCCGCAGTGCCCCGCTTCAGCGTCATCGTGCCCGTCTTCAAGGTGCAGGGCTTTCTGCGCGAGTGCCTCGACTCGGTTCTGGAGCAGTCCTACCGGGACATCGAGGTCATCGCCGTGGACGACTGCTCTCCGGACGGCTGCGGCGCGATCCTCGACGAGTACGCGGACCGGGACGAACGCGTCCGGGTGCTGCACCTGCCGGAGAACGTCGGCCTCGGCCGCACACGCAACGCCGGAATGCCGCACGCCACCGGCGACTTCCTGTTCTTCCTCGACAGCGACGACACCCTCACGCCGGGTGCCTTGCGCGCGATGGCCGACCGGCTGGCCGAGACGTCCGACCCGGACGTGCTGGTCTTCGACTACGCGCGCACCCACTGGTGGGGCGGCACCCGGCGGAACGTCCTCGCGCACGTGCTCGCCGACGCCGCCGACGGCGCCTCTTGCGACGGCACCTTCACCGCGTCCGAACGCCCGGAGATCCTCGACCTGTTGATGGTCGTGTGGAACAAGCTCTACCGCCGTGACTTCGTCGAGCGCGAGGGCTTCACCTTCACGCCCGGGTACTACGAGGACACGCCGTGGACCTTCCCGGTGCTGCTGAGCGCCTCGCGGATCGCCACACTGGACCGGATCTGCCTGAACTACCGGCAGCGCCGCCAGGGCAACATCCTGTCCATCACCAGCCGCAAGCACTTCGACATCCACGACCAGTACGAGCGGGTCTTCGCGTTCGTCGACTCCCGTCCCGCGCTGGCGAGTTGGCGGGGCCATCTGCACGCCAAGATGGGCGAGCACTGTCTGGACATCCTCGCCAAGCCGGACCGGCTGCCGCCGTCCGCGAAGGGCGAGTTCTTCCGCCGTACGGCCGAGATGTTCCGCGAGCACCGGCCGGCCGGCACGTCCGTGGCCCCCGAACTCCGGGTGCTGGAGGGCGGATACGCGGTGTACGCGGCCAAGCGGCAGGCGGTGCGGGCCGGACAGGAGCTCGCCCGGCGCGCACAGACGGCCCGCCGGGCGGCAAACGCCCGGTTGGCGCGCGGCCGTTCCACGCTGGGCGCCCGCCGCGCGCCGGACCCGGACCTGGTCCTCTACTCGGCCTTCTCGCACCAGGGGGTGCTCGGCGACCCGGCGGCGATCTATCACAAGGCCAGGGAGATCGCCCCGCATCTGCGCGGGGTGTGGGTGGTGCGGGACGAGGAGGCGGCCGCGCTGCTGCCGCCGGACGTCGAGTACGTCCTGCTCGACTCCCCGCGCTGTCACCGGATCGCCGCCCGGGCCGCGTACTTCGTCAACAACGTCAACTGGCCCGGCAGCCTGCCCAAGCGCCCCGGCGCTGTACACATCCACACCCACCAGGGCACCCCGCTCAAGTACATGGGCGTCGACCTGCTGGCCAAGCCCGGTGCCCGGTACGGCTTCGACGTGCCGCGGATGCTGCGCCGCGCCGACCGCTGGGACTACAGCCTCGTCGCCAACCCGCACTCCGAGCTGGTGTGGGAGCGGGCGTACCCGTGCCACTTCGCCTCGCTGCGCACGGGCAGCCCGCGCAACGACGCCCTCGTCCACGCCGGCCCGGTCCACACCGCGGCCGTCCGCGCCCGGCTCGGCATCCCCTCCGGCCACCGGGTCGTGCTGTACGCGCCGACCCGCCGCGACTACCGGCGGGGCGGGCACGTGGACCGGATCGACCTGGCCCGGTTCGCCGAGGACCTCGGCGCCGGCCACACCCTCGTCGTCCGTCTGCACCCGGCACTGGCCGACGGCCCGGCCCGCGGTCTGGGCCTCGCCGAGCTGCACCGGCGCGGTGTGGTGGTCGACGCGACCGACGAACCCCACGTCGAGGACGTCATGCTCGCCGCCGACGTGCTGGTCACCGACTACTCGGCCCTGATGTTCGACTACGCCCTCCTGGACCGCCCGATCGTCGTCCACGCCGACGACTGGGGCGCGTACGCGGCGAGCCGGGGCGCCTACTTCGACATCACCGCCGAACCACCGGGCCATGTCTCGCGCTCCTACCGCGAACTGGCGTGGCTGTTCGCCTCCGGGACCTGGCGGGACGAGGAGTCGGCGCGGCTGCGGTCCGGGTTCCGGGAGCGGTTCTGCGCGTACGACGACGGACACGCCGCCGAGCGGGTCGTACGGACGGTGCTGCTGGGCGAGAGCGGTTGGGTGCCCGGCCCCTCGACGGTCGGCGCGCCGCCCGCGGCCCGCTCCGCCGACCGTGACGTGCTGACCTCCTCGTGAGGCAACGCACCTGGGTACTGGTCCTGGCCGCGGTGTTCGCCGTGCTCCAGCTCGCGGTTTCCTGCTGGCGGCCGCGTTCACCGGTGTCCTCACCCAGGCCGGGCATCCCGACATCACCATCTGGGGCGACCGGCTGACCGTGCTGATGTGGCTGCTGCCGGTGGTGGGGGTGCCGCTGTCGCTGGAGTGGCTCGGACGGAGGCCGGTTTCGGTGCCCGCACAGGAGCGTGGCGAACAGGCTCACTCGATGCGGTGACATTCGGCTAAGCCGTTGACGTCAGCGGGAACCTACGGGCAGTGCCTCACCCCCCGCGTGTTCCCTCCGTCCGATGAGCGCCGGCGTTCTGGTCCGGCGGGCCGTGCGTGGCGCGACCGCGCTGCGCGGCGGCCGGATCCGGCGTCCGACGCCGTACCAGGTCTTCGGCTTCCTGTTCTGGCTGTTGATGTCGCTGGCCTACTGGCGGGTGCCGCTGTGCTGTGACGCGGGCCAGCACGCGGCGGTCGTCGAACGCCTGAGGAGCCATCTGCTCCAGCCACGCCATCCGATGGCCGACCTGCCGGGCGCGGGCAGCCCCTACTACTCGCCGTACGCGGTGGCGCAGGGCGCCTTCGCGCGGCTGACGGGACTGGGCGGCTGGGAGGTGGTGAGGCTCGCAGGCCCGCTGAACCTGCTCGTCCTGCTGACCGGCATCGGCCGCCTCGTGCGCGTGCTGACGCCTCGGCAGTGGGCGCCGGTGCTGGCACTGGCCGCGATGACGCTGCTGTGGGGGACCGAACGGGCCTGGTGGAGCGGATACCTCGGGCTGATGTCGATGACGGGGAACCTGGGGTATCCGTCGACGTTCGCGATCGGGCTGGCTTTCTGGGCGTGGGGGCTGACGGGGGCGCGGGCACGGGGCGGGGCGCTGATGCCGGCGGGCGGCCCGGCGCGGGGCGCGGGGCGGGCGGTGCGGTACGTCGGGCCGAGCGGGCTGCCGGGGCTCGGCGGGTACGCGGGGCTCGGCGCGCTGTACGGGCTGATCCTGCTGGTCCACCCGATCACGGCGGTGGCGGCGGTGCTGGGGGCGGTCGCGTTCGTGGCGGGGTGGCAGCGGGGCTGGTCCGCGGCCCTCGCCGGGCGCTGGGCCCTGGCGGGCGGCACGGCGCTGCTGGTCGCCGCCCGCTGGCCGTACTTCGACGTGTTCGCGCCGGCCGCGGACGGCAGCGTCGACGCCATGCACCGGACGCTGTATCTGGGCCTCGGCGGGCACTTCTGGCTGGCGCTGCTGGGGGTGCCGGCGCTGTGGCTGCGGGCGCGGCGGGGTTCCGGGCGGGATCCGCTGGTGCTGCTGTTCGCGCTCGACTGCCTGGTCGTGGCGTACGGCTGGGTCAGCGGGCACTACACCTACGGCCGGATCCTCGGACTGACGCTGGTGCCCGCGCAGTTCGCGCTCGCGGTGGAGCTGGCGGCGCCCCGGCCGTGGGGGGTGTGGCGGCGGGTGCTGGGCGGCGCCGCGGCGGTGGGGGCGTGCGTGGGCTTCCTCGCCGTGCAGGCGGGGGCGGTCGTGCCGCGCTCGCTGGATCCGGTCGGCTTCGCGCAGCCGCCGCGCTGGCCGACGTACGAGTGGGCCGCGCGACACATCGGGCCCGGCGAGGTCGTGATCACCGACGGCTACTACGCCGTCCACGCGATCGCGGGCTACGGCCCGAACCTCGCCGTGCCCGCCTGGCCGGACGCGGCCCTGGACGAACGGGAGCGGCTGCGGCGCCTCGCGGACGTCCGCGCCTACCTCGCCCCGACCTCGAACCGCGCCGAACGCACCGCCGTCGCCCACCGCTATCACGTGCGCTGGCTGCTGCTGACGCGCTGGCACCCGATGCCCGAGGAGGCCGTGGTGGTGGCGTGGAGCGGGCGGACGGGGGAGGTACTGGCGCGGGTCGGGTGAGGCTCTTCGGGGTTACGGGGTTACGGGATTACGCCCCGGCTTACGGGGTTGCTCCCTGGCTTACGGGGTTACCGAGTCACTCGATGACGAGGTCGACCTCGATGTTGCCTCGGGTGGCGTTGGAGTAGGGGCAGACCTGGTGGGCCTGCTCGACCAGCTTGCGGCCGGTCTCCTCGTCCACGGTGTCGGGCAGCTCGACGCGGAGGGCGACCTTGAGGCCGAAGCCCTCACCCTGCTTGCCTATGCCCACCTCGGCGGTCACGGCGGCGTCGCTGACGTCGACCTTGGCGGCGCGGCCGACCAGACCGAGGGCGCTGCCGAAACAGGCGGCGTAACCGGCGGCGAACAGCTGCTCCGGGTTGGTGCCCTGCCCGTTGCCGCCCATCTCCGGCGGCATGGCCAGCGCGAGGTCGATCTTGCCGTCGGAGGAGACCGCACGGCCCTCGCGGCCGTGAGTGGCGGTGGCGACTGCGGTGTAGAGCGCGTCCATGGATACCCATCCCTCTCGAGTCACGTTGCGGCGGCCCGTTCCGGCCGCCACGGCGACAAGTAGAGCACACAATTAAGTTGTGCACAACTAAATGGTCCGCGAGAGGTAACCTGGAGACATGACAGGCATGACTCCGACCCCGACCCCACCCGTTGCCGCAGCCTCCGCCGCGGCCGGCGCGGAGAACTGGCTGCGGCTGGACTCCCAGATCTGCTTCTCCCTGCACGCCGCCTCGCGCGCCTTCAACGGTGTCTACCGCGTGATCCTCAAGGACCTCGGGCTCACCTACCCGCAGTACCTGGTGATGCTGGTGCTGTGGGAGCAGGGCGAGCTGCCGGTCAAGAAGCTCGGCGAGCACCTGCGCCTCGACTCCGGCACGCTGTCCCCGCTGCTCAAGCGGCTGGAGACGGCCGGACTCGTACGACGGGAGCGCAGCGCCCGCGACGAACGGTCGGTGGTGGTACGGCTGACCGAGGAGGGCACGGCACTGCGCGACCGCGCGGTCCGCGTCCCGCGCCGGATCGCCGCCGCGACCGGCTTCGACTTCGACGAGATCCGCGAACTGCGCGAACGCCTCGACCAGCTCACCTCGACACTGGACGCGGCGGCGTTGAGGGAGACGCCTGGCTGTGAGTAGCCGTTGTCAACGACTCGCTCACCGTTTCCCCCGGCCGTGAGTCGTCGCCGCTCGACGCGGAGTCATCACACCCGCCACCTCAGGTGTCGCCGCCTGCTTCACTGAGGACGGAACATTCACTGAGGACGGAACAGGAGCCCATCCGCTCCATCAGAGGCCAACGGACAAGGGGACGGCCGCAGATGACCTGGCTGATCACCGGCGGCGCCGGCTACATCGGGGCGCATGTCGTACGCGCGATGACCGAGGCGGGCGAACAGACGGTGGTGTACGACGACCTGTCCACCGGCATCGCCGACCGCGTCCCACAGGACGTGCCGCTGGTGACCGGATCGACCCTGGACGCCGAGCGCGTGGCACGCACCCTCGCCGACCACGAGGTCACCGGTGTGGTCCACCTGGCGGGGAAAAAGCAGGTGGGCGAGTCGGTGGACCGGCCGCTGCACTACTACCGCGAGAACATCGAGGGCCTGCGGGTACTGCTGGAGGCCGTGACCACCGCGGACGTGCCGTCCTTCGTGTTCTCGTCCTCCGCCGCCGTGTACGGCATGCCCGACGTGGCGCTGGTGACGGAGGAGACCCCCTGTGCGCCGATGTCTCCGTACGGCGAGACGAAGCTGACCGGCGAGTGGCTGGTCAGGGCGACGGGGCGGGCCACGGGCCTGTCCACGGCGTCACTGCGCTACTTCAACGTCGCGGGCGCGGCGAGCCCCGAACTCGCGGACGTGGGCGTCTTCAACCTGATCCCGATGATCTTCGAGAAGCTGACCGAGAACGCGCCCCCGCGGATCTTCGGCGACGACTACGACACCCCGGACGGGACGTGCGTCCGCGACTACATCCACGTGGTCGACCTGGCCGAGGCCCATGTCGCAGCGGCCCACGCCCTCCGGTCGTCCCCCGGCCGCGACCTCACCCTCAACATCGGCCGCGAGGAGGGCGTCTCGGTCCGCGAGATGATCGACCGCGTCAACGCCCTCACCGGGTACGACCTCCCCCCGACCGTCACCCCGCGCCGCCCGGGCGACCCCGCCCGCGTCGTCGCCTCCGCCGACCGGGCCGCCACCGAGCTCGGCTGGACGGCCAAGCACGACATCCAGGACATGATCGCGTCGGCCTGGAGCGGCTGGCTGCGCCTCCACCCGGAAGCGTCCCGCGGCTCAGTGCTGCCGTAGACCCACGAACCCTCACGCGGCGTACCGCACCGGGCTCCGGCGCACGGCTACGCCTTCCCGCCCGCGTTGTTCAGGTACGTCAGGACGGCCATCACCCGGCGGTGTCCGCTGTCGCTCGGTGGCAGCCCCAGCTTCAGGAACACGTTGCCGATGTGCTTGTGGACCGCCCGCTCGGTGACCACCAGGGTCCCGGCGATGGTCGCGTTGTCACGCCCCTCCGCCATCAGCTTCAGCACCTCCCGCTCCCTCGGCGTCAGCGAGTCCAGCGGCGAGTCCCGGCGGCGCGTGAGCAGTTCGGTCACCACCTCGGGGTCCAGGGCGGTACCGCCGGCCGCGACCCGCGCCAGCGCGTCCAGGAACTCGTCGACCCGGCCCACCCGGTCCTTGAGCAGATAGCCGAGGCCACCCGCTCCCCCGGCCAGCAACTCGGCGGCGTACGACTCCTCGACGTACTGCGAGAGCACCAGCACCGGCAGATCCGGGAGTTCGCGGCGCGCGGCGAGGGCGGCGCGCAGTCCCTCGTCGCGGAAGTCGGGCGGCATGCGCACATCCAGGACGGCCACGTCCGGGCGGTGCTCCAACAGCGCGGGCAGGATCTCGGGGCCGGTACCGACGACGGCCACCGCCTCGTGTCCGGCCGAGGTCAGCAGGAGGACAAGCCCTTCGCGCAACAGGGCGTTGTCCTCGGCGATCACCACTCTCATGGCACCCATGGTCCTACGGGACCCTCGGGCATGCTCCGGCGCGGTCGGCCCCAGCGCTCACAGCGCCTTGAGCGCCTCCGCGGTGGCCCGTGCCAGGGACCCCAGATAGCCCTTCGGGAGCTTGGGGCTGCGGATCACCACCGAGCGCCAGTACAGGGGCCCGGAGATCAGGTCCAGCGCCAGGTCCGCGTCGAAGCCGCGCCGGATCTCGCCGCGTAGCTCCGCCGCCGCCACGATCTTGCTGGCGACGCCCTCCTGCCCCTCCCGCAGGGCCTTCTGCAGGGCCTCGGCGATCTCGGGGTTGCGGGCCGCCTCGGCCTGGAGGTCGGGGATGATCTGCGAGGCCACGGGGTGCCGCAGGGCCCGGGAGGTCACCTCGTACAGCAGCCGCAGGTCGCCCTCCAGCGTCCCGGTGTCCGGTACGGGCAGGCCCTGCACGGCGATCGCGGAGACCAGGTCGAGCACGAGGTGCAGCTTGGAGCGCCAGCGGCGGTACACCGCGGTCTTGCCGACGCCCGCGCGGCGCGCGATCCCCTCGATGGACATCCGCGCGTAGCCGACGGCCGCGAGCTCCTCGAAGACGGCCGCCCGGATGGCCTCCGTCACATCCTCGCGAAGCACGGCGGCCCCGGCGGGGGCCCGGCGGCGCGGACGTGTCTGCGGCTCCTCGGCGTTGGTCGTCATACGGACCAGCATAGGGCGTTACGACGAAACGGTTGCGTTCCGACGTCAGATCGGCCTACGCTCACGTTGCGACGATACGGTCCCGTCCCGACGTAAGAAAACGTGAAGAGAACCGTAAGGAAACGCCGGGGCAACGGACACGTCGACCGCACCACCCGTCACACGCACACCTCCATACGCACCACAGCCCCACGCACCACAGCCCCACGAACCACCCCACCCCCCGAACGAAAGCAGCGGATGTGAGCCAGGTCCTCCACACACCGCCCCCGACGACGGCACCCCCGGCCGGCGACCTCGCGGCTCTCGCCGCCCGCCACGGCCTCACGGTCAGCGGCGCCCGCCCCACCCTGCGCGAGTACGTCAGCCACCTGTGGGCCCGGCGCCACTTCATCTCCGCCTTCTCGACCGCCAAGCTGACCGCCCAGTACAGCCAGGCGAAGCTGGGCCAGCTCTGGCAGGTGATGACCCCGCTGTTGAACGCGGCGGTCTACTACTTCATCTTCGGTGTGCTGATGGGCACCAAGAGGGGCGTGCCGGACTACGTCCCGTTCCTGGTGACGGGCGTGTTCGTCTGGACGTTCACCCAGAGCTCGATCATGGCGGGCACTCGGGCGATCTCCGGCAACCTGGGCCTCGTACGGGCCCTGCACTTCCCTCGGGCCGCGCTGCCGATCTCGTTCGCGCTCCAGCAGCTCCAGCAACTGCTGTTCTCGATGGCCGCCCTGGTCGTGATCCTGCTCTGCTTCGGCGTGCCGGTGGCCGCGTCCTGGCTGCTGGCGATCCCAGTGCTGGTGCTGCAGTTCACCTTCAACGCGGGCATCGCGATGATCATGGCGCGGCTGGGTGCGAAGACGCCGGACATCGCGCAGCTGATGCCGTTCGTGCTGCGCACCTGGATGTACATCTCGGGCGTGATGTGGAGCCTCGACCACCTGCTCAGCAACCACAGCGACCTGCCGTCCTGGGTGGCGCCCGCGCTCCGGGCCAACCCGGCCGCCGTCTACATCGACCTGATGCGCTTCGCCCTGATCGACAGCTTCCACTCGAGCCAACTGCCGCCCCACGTATGGCTGATCGCGACCGGCTGGGCCCTGCTCGCCGGCATCGGCGGCTTCATCTACTTCTGGAAGGCTGAGGAGACGTACGGCCGTGGCTGACAACACGCAACTCGCACAGGACCAGGTCCCCACCGTCGTCGTCGACGGCGTCGACATCGTCTACCGGGTCAACGGCACCGGCGCCGGCCGGGGTTCCGCGACCGCCGCCCTCAACCGCATGCTGCGTCGCAGGCAGACCGAGCAGGCGGCCGGTGTGCGCAAGGTGCACGCCGTCAGGAACGTGTCCTTCGTCGCGTACCGGGGCGAGGCGATCGGTCTGATCGGCACCAACGGTTCCGGCAAGTCGACCCTGCTCAAGGCGGTCGCCGGCCTGCTCCCGGTGGAGAACGGCCATATCTACACCGACGGCCAGCCCTCCCTCCTGGGCGTGAACGCGGCCCTGATGAACGACCTGACCGGCGAGCGCAACGTCTACCTCGGCGGCCTCGCCATGGGGATGTCCCGCGAGCAGGTCAAGGACCGCTACGACGGCATCGTCGACTTCTCCGGCATCAACGAGAAGGGCGACTTCATCACCCTCCCGATGCGGACGTACTCCTCCGGCATGGCTGCCCGCCTCCGCTTCTCCATCGCCGCCGCCAAGGACCACGACGTCCTGCTCATCGACGAGGCGCTGGCGACGGGCGACCGGTCCTTCCAGAAGCGTTCCGAGGCCCGGATCCGCGAGCTGCGCAAGCACGCGGGCACGGTGTTCCTGGTCAGCCACAGCAACAAGTCGATCCGCGACACCTGCGACCGGGTGCTGTGGCTGGAGCGCGGCGAACTGCGCATGGACGGGCCGACGGACGAGGTGCTGGAGGCGTACGAGGCGTTCACCGGCGGCCCGGACAAGGCGAAGGCGAAGGCCACTCCGCAGCCCAAGCCGCAGCCCAAGCCGAAGCCTGAGCCGAAGCCCGAGGCGGCCAAGGTGCCTCTTCCCTCCTGAGGGGAGCGAGATCAGGTTGCCGAAGCCGGACAGGGCGCCCCGAGCCGCAACGGCCCGGGGCGCCCTGATGGTCGTACGACTACGAATCCGTACCGCTCACGAATCCGAGGCGGTCACGAATCCGAGCCGGTCACGAATCCGAGCCGGTCACGAATCCGAGCCGGTCACGAATGCGCCCGCAGCAGCGTCCGCATCGTCCGCATGGCCACCGACAGATTCGCCAGATCGAACGCGTCCGAGCTCTGGATCTCCTCCAGAGTCGTCCGCGCCCGGCTCAGGATCGGCGCGTTCTTCTCCTCCCACGCCTTGAAGCGCTGCTCGGGGGTCGAGGTGCCGTTGCCGACCGCGAGGACGTCCGCGGTCAGCGCCGCGTGGGCCGCGTACAGGTCCTCGCGAATGGACGCGCGGGCCATGGACTGCCAGCGGTCGGCGCGCGGCAGCTCGATGATGCGGTCCATCAGCTGGGTGATGCGCAGACGGTCGGCGAGGTCGTAGTAGACGTCGGCGACGTCCATCGGGTCCCGGCCCATCCGGTCGGCCACCGAGACGATGTCGAGCGTCGGGAAGGCCGAGGAGAACCCGGCCACCCGGGTGGCGACCTCGCCGGGGACGCCGACGCCCGTCAGCTCGTCGTAGATCTTCTGGTACCACTCCAGATCCGCGCCCCGCAGCAGCTTCGGCAGCTGCGACCACACCTGCTCGACACGGTCGGCGAAGAACTCGACGGTCTCGGCGAGCTGGAGCGGCTGCGGCCGGTTGTTGAGCAGCCAGCGCGTGCCGCGCTCGACGAGACGACGCGAGTGCAGCCGGATCCGGGTCTGCACGGCTGCCTCGACCTTGTTGTCGAGGGCCTCCACCGCGTCCCACACGACCCCGGAGCGGAAGATCGCGCGGGCCACGGTCTGCGCCCGGACGATCTCCTCCAGCGAGGCACCTGTCTCCTCGCGCAGCCGGTGCAGATACGTCGTACCGCCCGTGTTGACCGTGTCGTTGACCAGCACGGTCGTGGTGATCTCGCGGTGCAGCGGGTGGTCGTCGATGCGCTCGGAGAACTTCTCGCGCAGCGCGCTCGGGAAGTACGCGTGCAGCAGGGCGCGCAGGTACGGGTCGTCCGGCAACGAGGTGTGCAGCAGCTCCTCGGCGACGGTGATCTTCGTGTACGCCAGCAGCACGGCCGTCTCCGGGCTGGTCAGGCCCTGCCCGGTGCTCAGCCGCTCGCGAATCTGGCGGTCGGTGGGCAGGAACTCCAGGGCCCGGTCCAGCAGGCCCTCCCGCGCCAGGTGGCGCAGATACCGCTGCTGGGCGTGGAGCATGTCCTTCGACTGGGCGAGCGCGTTGGCGATGGCCGTGTTCTGCGCGTAGTTGTTGCGCAGGACGAGCCAGCCGACCTCGTCGGTCATCTCGGCGAGCTGCTTGTTGCGCTGCTTCACGGTCATGTCGCCGTCCGCGACCAGGCCGTTGAGCAGGATCTTGATGTTCACCTCGTGGTCGGAGGTGTCCACGCCCGCGCTGTTGTCGATGGCATCCGTGTTGATCTTGCCGCCGTGCCGAGCGAACTCGATCCTGCCGAGCTGGGTCAGGCCCAGGTTGCCGCCCTCGCCGACCACCTTGACCCGCAGGTCGGCGCCGTCGACGCGGATCGGGTCGTTGGCCTTGTCACCGACGTCCGCGTGCGTCTCGGTGCTCGCCTTGACATACGTCCCGATGCCGCCGTTCCACAGCAGGTCCACCGGCGCCTTGAGGATCGCCTTCATCAGGTCGGCCGGCGTCATCTTGGAGACCTTCTCCTCGATGCCGAGGGCCTCCCGGATGTGCGCGTTGACCGGGATCGCCTTGGCGGTACGGGGGAACACGCCGCCACCGCCGGAGATGAGCTCGGTGTTGTAGTCGGCCCAGCTGGAACGGGGCAGCTCGAAGACGCGGCGGCGCTCGGCGTACGAGGTGGCCGCGTCCGGCTTCGGGTCGATGAAGATGTGCCGGTGGTCGAAGGCGGCGACCAGCCGGATGTGCTCGCTCAGCAGCATGCCGTTGCCGAACACGTCACCGGACATGTCACCGATGCCGACCACCGTGAAGTCCTCGGCCTGCGTGTTCACGTCCAGCTCGCGGAAGTGCCGCTTCACGGACTCCCAGGCGCCGCGGGCGGTGATGCCCATGCCCTTGTGGTCGTAGCCTGCCGAGCCGCCGGAGGCGAAGGCGTCCCCGAGCCAGAAGTTGTACTGCTCGGCGACCCCGTTGGCGATGTCCGAGAAGGTCGCGGTGCCCTTGTCGGCCGCGACGACGAGATAGTTGTCGTCCTCGTCGTGCCGGACGACGTCGGCGGGCGGGACCACTTCACCGGCGACCATGTTGTCGGTGATGTCGAGCAGCGCCGAGATGAAGGTCTTGTAGCTGGAGATGCCCTCCGCCAGCCAGGCGTCCCGGTCCACGCTCGGGTCCGGCAGCTGCTTGGCGACGAAGCCGCCCTTGGCGCCGACCGGCACGATGACGGTGTTCTTCACCATCTGCGCCTTGACCAGGCCGAGGATCTCGGTCCGGAAGTCCTCACGCCGGTCGGACCAGCGCAGCCCGCCGCGCGCGACCTTCCCGAACCTGAGGTGCACGCCCTCCACCCGCGGCGAGTACACCCAGATCTCGAACGCCGGGCGCGGTGCCGGCAGGTCGGGGATGGCCTGCGGGTCGAACTTCATGGAGACGTACTCGTGCGGCTGACCGCCCGCCGCCTCCTGGAAGAAGTTCGTGCGCAGGGTCGCCTTGATGACGGTGAGGAAGGACCGCAGGATCCGGTCCTCGTCGAGCGACGCCACCTGGTCGAGAGCCGCGTCGACCTCTTCGAGGAGCGCGTCGACGATCTCGTGTCCCGCCCGCTGCCGGTCCGGCGACATCCGCGCCTCGAACAGCGAGACGAGCAGCCGGGTGGTGTGGACGTTGCTGCGGAGGGTGTCCTCCATGTAGTCCTGGCTGAACGTGGAGCCCGCCTGCCGCAGGTACTTCGCGTACGCTCGCAGCACCATCGCCTGACGCCAGTTCAGCCCGGCGCTGAGCACGAGCGAGTTGAAGCCGTCATTCTCGGCCTTGCCGGTCCAGGTGGCGGCGAAGGCCTCCTGGATCCGCTCGCGTCCGTCGTCTCCGAGGTAGTCGCCGCTGCCGCCCTTCGGCCGGGGCATGCGCAGCCCGAAGTCGTAGATCCACGCCACCCTCCGGTCCGAGCAGCGCAGTTCGTACGGCCGCTCGTCCATGACCTCGACACCGAGCCGGTTGAGGACCGGCAGCACGGCCGACAGGGTGATGGAGTCGCCCTTGCGGTAGATCTTGAACCGGCGCTCCTCGGGGGCGGCGCCCACGGGCTCGTAGAGGCTGAGCGCGAAGCCCGTCTCCTCGGTGAGCTTTTCGAGCTGCGCGAGGTCGGCGACCGCGGAGCGCGGGCTGTGGTCGGCCTTGTAGCCCTCGGGGATGGCGCCCGCATAACGGCGCAGCAGTTCGGCGGCGCGTTCCTCGCCGAACTCGGCGTTCAGTGCCTCCGCGAACCCGTCGGCCCACGACCTCGCGGCCGCCACCAGCCGCGCCTCGATGCGTTCCTTGTCGCTGTCGCTGAGCTGCGGCAGCTCGGTGCCCTGCGGGACCCGGACGACGAAGTGCAGCCGGGAGAGGATCGACTCGGTGTTCCAGGCGGTGAAGTCGACGCTGATGCCGCCGAGTTCCTCCTTGAGGATGTCGATGATCCGCAGCCGGACACCCGTGGTGTACCGGTCGCGCGGAAGATAGACGAGGGCGGAGTAGTAGCGCCCGTACTCGTCCTGCCGCAGGTAGAGCCGCAGCCGCCGCCGCTCCTGAAGGTAGAGAACGGACGTGACGATGGCCTGCAGCTCGTCGGGCGGGGTCTGGAAGAGCTCGTCGCGCGGGTACGTCTCCAGGATCTGCAGCAGATCCCGTCCGTCGTGGCTGTTGGGCGAGAACCCGGCCCGCTCGAGCACCTCTTCGACCTTGCGCCGGATGACGGGCACCCGCCGCACGGACTCGGTGTAGGCGGCGGACGAGAACAGCCCGAGGAAGCGCCGCTCCCCCACGACGTTCCCCTCCGCGTCGAACTTCTTGACGCCGATGTAGTCGAGGTACGACGGCCGGTGCACGGTCGACCGGCTGTTCGCCTTGGTCAGCACCAGCAGCTTGTGCTCACGCGCCTTGACCCGGGCATCGGCCGGCAGCCGCTCGAAGGAGGGGCTGACGGGGTGGCTGTCGCCTTCGGCGTGATGCGGGTCGGCCCGCAGAATGCCGAGCCCGGTCCCGGGCACGGCCGCCAGCGAGTCGTCCTCCCGCAGCTGGTACTCCCGGTACCCGAGGAAGGTGAAGTGGTCGCCGGCCAGCCAGCGCAGCAGCTCGCGGGCCTCCTCGACGTCCTGCTCCCGCAGGTCGGAGGCGATGGGCTCCTGGGGCAGTTCGTCGGCCATGCGCAGGGCCGCGTCCCGCATCTTCTCCCAGTCCTCGACGGCCTCACGGGCGTCGGACAGGACACGCAGCAGGTCGGCGGTGATCTGCTTGAGGTCGCCGCGGTCGGTCTCGCGGTCGATCTCCACATGGATCCAGGACTCGGTGTGCGCGTCGTGCGGCAGCTCGCCGGCCGGAGGCGGGGTGAGCACCTCGCTGAGCTTGCCGGTCACATCGCGTCGCACGGTGACCTGCGGATGGATGACGACGTGGATCCCGCGTCCCTGCCGGGTCAGTTCGTTGGTGACGGAGTCGACGAGGAAGGGCATGTCATCGGTGACCACCTCGACCACCGAATGACTGCACGTCCACCCGTTCTCCTCGACGGTGGGCGTGTGGACCCGCACGTTGGCCGTGCCCTGTGGGCGGTTCTCGGCCAGCCGGTAGTGCGAGAGCGCGGCACCGTAGACGTCGACCGGGTCGCGGTCGGCGAGGTCCTCCGGTGCGGTGTGCAGGTAGTAGCGCTGGAGGAACGCGAGCAGGGTGTCCCGGTCGGGTGTGCTCCCGTCCGCCGTCCCGGTCGGTAGGTGCCCCCCGACCGGGCTGTTCTCAGCAACCCGGGCAGCCCTCTCGAGCAACTCGGCCTTGGCTTCGTCCAGCTTGGTCTGCATTGTCCTCTGGCTCCTGTCGCGCGCCGTTGCGTGACGTAGAAGGAAGTACGGGCTCTTCCCCTGTGACGTGACGCCGCGACGCGGGGTGTCCGGTCTGCTTCGACGCTATGCCGCAAGGTGAGATGAGCGGGGGGTTATCAGCCATTCTCGACACGCATTCGGGGTGTGACGCTGCTCTCTGCGGCGCATGCTTCCGAGGTGTGTACGGCGTCCTGGGGGCTCTTGCGCCCCGGTCCCGCCCGCGAAGACCAGCGACCGCCGCCCGGTCACGGAGGTAATCCGTGCTGCCCGGGCGCAGGGCGGAGGCAAGGACGCCCCCGCGAACTATCGCGCTGATCACGCCACCAAGGCTATCGCTCCGTACAGGGGCCCCGTCATGAGCCGTATGTGTACAAAACTGGGGGTGGAAGTTTGACGTTTTGCACAGGAGTGGGGGTGCTGCGGTGTGTGCGGACTCTGCCCCGCGCCCCTTACGCCGCCAGCCGCTCCGCCTCCACGACCGCCTCCGCCAACGTGTCCACCACAGGCACCCCGACCTCTTCCAGGCTGGCCCGCCCATGGGACCCCCCGGTGTACAGCACCGCCCGCGCCCCCACATGCAATGCCGCCACCGCATCGTCCGCCGCGTCCCCGATCACCACCGTCCGAGCCGGGTCCACCCCCGCGAGCGCCGCCAGATGCCGCACCATGTGCTCCGCCTTGCTCCCGCCGGACGGTCCGGTCCGCCCGTCCACGCGAAGGAAGTGCGCCTCGATCCCGAACCCCCGCACCAACGGGACGAGTTCGTCATGGCCGTACATGCTCAGGATCGACTGGCTGCGCCCCGCCGACCGCCACCCCGAGAGCAGTTCCACCACCCCCGCCGTGAGTCCGCACCCCACCCGGTGCTCGGTGTAGTACCGGTGGAAGGTCTCGTCCATGACCTCCCACTCGGCATCGGTGGGCAGCCGCCCCATCAGCCGCTCGTAGAACTTCGGCACCGGCACGCAGTACAGCGTCCGGTACTGCTCCATGGTGAGCGGTGCCAACCCCAGCTCGGCGAACGCCGCGTTTGTCGCCCCGATGATCGCGTCGTTGTCGTGGAACAACGTGCCGTTCCAGTCCCAGACAATGTGCGCGCCTGTCTGCTTCCCCATGTCAGAAAAATACCCGCCCCCACTGACAATCAAGAGACGCACAGCCCAGAACACCACCGAGACGCTGTCAGGCCCGGCATCCGGGAGGCGCGTCGAGTGCCCGCTCAGTCCCCCAGCCCCACCAGGTTCGGAATCTCCTGCCTCGCGAACCACAGCAACTCGTGGTCCTCGGCCCCGTCCACGACGAACTGCGCGTCGTCGTCCCCGCCGTCCGCCGCCGAAAGGGCCTCGGCCGCGGCGGCCACATCCGCCTCCGCGTCGTCCGAGTCGACGTGCACGGCGGCCGCCTTGGCCAGCCGTACGGTCCCGGTGACCCGTACCTCGCCGAGCACCGCCGGATCCAGCGCCCGGTCGGGATCGGCGGTCGCCGCCCCGTCGGGTACGTCCACGGCGACCACGAGCCGGCGTCGCGCCGCGTCCGGGTCCGCCGCCAGCAGCCGCAGCGAGGCCAGCGCCGCACGGTTCAGCGCCGCGTACTCCAGCTCCTCGATGTCGTCGGAGACGTACCACTCGCGCAACGCCGGCGTGACCGCGTACGCGACGAATGCCTCGCTCCCCAGCTCTCCCGTCTTGTACGCCTCGGCGAGACCGGGAAGGGTCAGGGGGACGTAGACGCGCATGGCTGGCCGCTTTCGTGGTCGGTTCCGTGGTCGGAGGCTCCGCACAGGTTCCGGAAGCGCGAACCCGCGTCGCCCGGACGGCCTTCAGGATACGTGCGCGGCGTCCCCTTTCGAGTCCCTGCCCCCACCCTCGCGGACGTCAGCCCGCGACCTCGAAAATCACCCCCCACACCCTCGCCACCAAGGCTTTTCCCGCCTCGACCACTCGGATAAGTGAACGTTCCGAGCACCCCGACCCGGCCCTCCCCCTCCTTGCCTCCGCACCCCACGACCCCGTACAAGATCCCCAACCACGAAGTTACTGTCCGGTACTGCCGGGTCGATCGAGCGGGGACGCACATGAACAAGGTCATGACCAGGGCGAGCCACCACCCCGGCACCCGCCCGCCGAGCCGTCGCGACCAGCGCCGCCCCGGCGGCACACCCCCGCGCACGCCGGGCGGAGGCACCACCCGCACCGCGGCCCCGGACGGCCGGCCGCCGGGCTCCCCGGGCGGCCGAGGCCCGTCCCTCCGTACCAGGCCCACCGACAACCGCCCACCGACCGTCTCCCCCGCCACCCTCAGGTCCCCCACACCCGCGCCCGCCCCCGTAGTCCCCGGCGTCCCCGCCCAGACCCCTCGTGGGCCGCTCCCGCAGCCCCGTCCCACCGACGTGTTCGCCGACCGCCTGCTCGCGGTCCTGAGCGGCCGACGGCCCGTCCACTGGATGCTCCGGCACACCGCGGGCCGCGCCTACGACGAACTGGCCTGGCTCGCCGAACGCGGCCCCCTGCGCACCACACAGGGCACCGCGCCGGTCGTCCGGGACATCGGCTACTACGTCCCCCGCTCCGGCGCCATCGAGGCCTTCGCCCGCATCGGAGCCGGCGACCAGGTGCGCGCCATGGCCTTCCGGCTGGAACAGGGCAGGGACCTGCGCTGGCGCTGCACGGCGGTGGAACTGGGCGGCCCACGCAGGACTCACACGGACGACGACTGACACCGACCGCCCCGCCCGCCCCGACCGCCCCCGCCGGCCCGGTCACCGCATGCCGAAGGGCCGGGCACCCAAAGGTGACCCGGCCCTCCAAACCGCTACGGCGCCGCAGGCGACCGCACCGTCACTTCTTGCGGCGTCGCCCGCCTCGGGACTGCTTGCGCCGCTCCGCGCGCGTGAGGCCGTCGGCCTCGGAACGCACCGGCTCCTCGTCGTCGGCGAAGTCACCCTCGACGACGCCGCCCTCCCCGTCCACGGAGGGCGCGGAGAAGTGCAGCTCCCGGCGCTGCGGGACGTCGAGCCCCTTGGCGCGGATCTCGGGACGCGCGCCCGCCTGCGCCGGCACCGCGTCCTGCTTCTCGAGGGACGGCTTCTCGTCCTCGACCGGGACCTCCTCGACCTGCTGCTCGACCTGGACCTCCAGGTTGAACAGGTAGCCGACGGACTCCTCCTTGATGCCCTCCATCATGGCGGTGAACATGTCGAAGCCCTCGCGCTGGTACTCGACCAGCGGGTCCTTCTGCGCCATCGCGCGCAGGCCGATGCCCTCTTGGAGGTAGTCCATCTCGTAGAGGTGCTCGCGCCACTTGCGGTCCAGGACCGACAGCACGACCCGGCGCTCCAGCTCACGCATGATCTCGGAGCCGAGCTGCGTCTCGCGCCCCTCGTACTGCTCGTGGATGTCGTCCTTGATGGACTCGGAGATGTACTCGGCGGTGAGTCCGGCCCGGTCGCCGGCCGCCTCCTCCAGCTCCTCGACGGTGACCTTCACCGGGTAGAGCTGCTTGAAGGCGCCCCACAGCCGGTCGAGGTCCCAGTCCTCCGGGAAGCCCTCGGCGGTCTCCGCGGAGACGTACTCGTCGATGGTGTCGTTCATGAAGTGCTGCACCTGCTCGTGCAGGTCCTCGCCCTCCAGGACGCGGCGCCGCTCGCCGTAGATGACCTCGCGCTGCCGGTTGAGGACCTCGTCGTACTTCAGGACGTTCTTACGGGTCTCGAAGTTCTGCTGCTCGACCTGCGACTGGGCGGACGCGATCGCGCGCGTGACCATCTTGTTCTCGATCGGCACGTCGTCCGGGACGTTCGCCATCGACATCACGCGCTCGACCATCTGGGCCTTGAACAGGCGCATCAGGTCGTCACCGAGGGACAGGTAGAAGCGCGACTCACCGGGGTCGCCCTGACGGCCGGAACGACCGCGCAGCTGGTTGTCGATACGACGCGACTCGTGCCGTTCGGTGCCCAGGACATAGAGCCCGCCGAGGTCCTTGACCTCCTCGAACTCCGCCTTGACCGCCTGCTCGGCCTTCTCCAGCGCGGCGGGCAGGGCCGCGGCCCACTCCTCGATGTGCTCCTCGGGGTCGAGGCCGCGCTGGCGCAGCTCCGCCTCGGCGAGGTCGTCGGGGTTGCCGCCGAGCTTGATGTCCGTACCACGGCCGGCCATGTTCGTGGCGACCGTCACGGCGCCCTTGCGACCGGCCTGGGCGATGATCGGCGCCTCACGGTCGTGCTGCTTCGCGTTCAGCACCTCGTGCTGAACGCCGCGCTTGGAGAGCTGCTGCGAGAGGTACTCGGACTTCTCGACCGACGTCGTACCGACGAGGATCGGCTGGCCCTTCTCGTGCTTCTCGACGATGTCGTCGACAACCGCCTCGAACTTCGCGACCTCGGTGCGGTAGATCAGGTCGGACTGGTCCTTGCGGACCATCGGGCGGTTGGTCGGGATCGGGACGACGCCGAGCTTGTAGATCTGATGGAACTCGGCGGCCTCGGTCATCGCCGT
The DNA here is from genome assembly GCF_040660135.1 of Streptomyces sp. NPDC050997. Lineage (NCBI taxonomy): Bacteria > Bacillati > Actinomycetota > Actinomycetes > Kitasatosporales > Streptomycetaceae > Streptomyces > Streptomyces sp. NPDC050997. Next base: position 19,097 of record NZ_JBFAGK010000014.1, on the reverse strand, counting down.
ACCGGTCATGCCGGAGAGGCCGGGGTGTTCCTTGTCGTTCTGGTCGTGGCGCTTGTAGAGGCGGAAGAAGTTCTGCAGGGTGATGGTGGCGAGCGTCTGGTTCTCGTCCTTGATGTCCACCCCTTCCTTCGCCTCGATCGCCTGGTGCATGCCCTCGTTGTAGCGGCGGCCGGCGAGGATACGGCCGGTGTGCTCGTCGACGATCATGACCTCGCCGTCGATGACGACGTAGTCCTTGTCCTTCTTGAAGAGCTCCTTGGCCTTGATGCCGTTGTTCAGGTAGCCCACCAGAGGGGTGTTCACCGACTCGTAGAGGTTGTCGATGCCCAGCCAGTCCTCGACCTTGGCGACACCGGGCTCGTGGATGGCCACCGTGCGCTTCTTCTCGTCGACCTCGTAGTCGCCGGTCTCCTCGATGCCCTTGAGGGGGTTGCCCGCCTCGCCGCGCTTGAGGCGCGTGACCAGCTTGGCGAAGTCGCCGTACCACTTGGTGGCCTGGTCGGCCGGGCCGGAGATGATCAGCGGCGTACGGGCCTCGTCGACGAGGATCGAGTCGACCTCGTCGACGATGGCGAAGTTGTGGCCGCGCTGGACGAGTTCGTCCTGGGACCACGCCATGTTGTCGCGCAGGTAGTCGAAGCCGAACTCGTTGTTCGTGCCGTAGGTGATGTCGCACGCGTACTGCTCACGGCGCTGGGCCGGGGTCATGTTGGCCAGGATGCAGCCGACGTTCAGACCCAGGAACTTGTGGACGCGTCCCATCATTTCGGAGTCGCGCTCGGCCAGGTAGTCGTTGACCGTGATGAGGTGGACGCCCTTGCCCGCGAGGGCGTTCAGATACGCGGGCAGCGTGCCGACGAGCGTCTTGCCCTCACCGGTCTTCATCTCGGCGACATAGCCGAGGTGGAGGGCCGCACCGCCCATCATCTGGACGTCGTAGTGACGCTGGCCGAGCACGCGCTTGGCAGCCTCGCGCACGGTCGCGAAGGCCTCGGGAAGCAGGTCGTCCAAGCTCTCGCCGTCGGCGTACCGCTGCTTGTACTCATCGGTGAGGGCCCGCAGCTCGGCGTCGGAGAGGTCGACGAAGTCCTCTTCGATGGAGCTGACCTGGTCCGCGATGCGGTGCAGCTTGCGCAGGATTTTTCCTTCGCCTGCACGCATGATCTTTGAGAGGACGGACACGGGGGTTGGTCTCCTTGCCGGTCGGGCCTGGGACGGTCGGTTTACATTGGACTACTGAGCAACGGCCATCGTATGCGAGGACCCCACCGCGCCGGGAGGCCTGACGGGACGACGACTGCCCCTGCTTCGCACACCTGCTTCAAATCTTCTTCAAAGGGCACAACGGCCGAGCCCCACGGATGGTGCCGCGCCCCGCCGACGAATTGCGCGAATTGTGATCACTCGCTCACGCACGGCTAAAAGATGGCGCCTGGCCGGCCTCCTGAGCAGAATCGCCCGATGGACCCCGTCACGCTCACCACGGACCGCCTCGTCCTGCGCACGGTCACCGCGCGGCACACCGACTCCGTGTACGCGGCCGCCCAGGACCCGGACATCCAGCGCTGGACCACGATCCCCACGCCCTACCTCCGCGAGCACGCCCAGAGCTTCACCCAGCAGGTGGTCCCCGAGGGCTGGGCCTGCGGCACGATGTACACATGGGGCGTCTTCCTCCCCGACGGGGAGGAACTCGCGGGCATGCTCAGCATCACCACACGCTCCCTCGGCACGGCCGAGATCGGCTTCTGGGCCACCAAGGAGCACCGCGGCAACGGCTACCTGACGGAGGCCACCCGCACCGCCTCCCGCTGGGCCTTCACCCAAGCCTTCGTCGACCGCATGGAATGGCGCGCCGAAGTAGGCAACCACCCCTCCCGCGCGGTGGCAGAACGAGCAGGCTTCACCCTCGAGGGCACCCTCCGCTCCGCCATCACCAACAAGGGCGTACGCCGAGACTGCTGGATGGCCTCCCTACTCCCCTCAGACCTGTCCCTACCCTCCACAGCCCCCTACACCCCAACACCCACACCCACACCCGCACCCAGCACCTGACCCCACCCACCGGAACACCGGGCCCCAGGGACAGAGCCCTCCAGGGACGCGGGGGACGAAGTGCCGACCGGGAGCGGGGGCGGCACCTCCGTCAGGGGGCAGGGGCCCAGCCCCAGGGGTGCAGGGGACGAAGTCCCCGCCGGGGTGCAGGGGCGAAGCCCTGCGAGGGGTGCAGGGGGTACAGCCCCCGGGGGCACAGGGGGCGAGTCCCCGCCGGGGCCCGGGGACGACACCTCCGCCAGGGGTGCAGGGGCGAAGCCCCGCGAGGGGTGCAGGGGACGAAGTCCCCGCCAGGGTCCAGGGGCGGAGCCCCTGGTGGGGTCGAAGGGGCTCCGCCCCTGGGGATGGGAATGGGTAAGGGCGGCGGGGGCGAAACAACCCGCCCCCGCGGACCGCACGCCACGAACCCCACCTCACGAACCCCCACCCCACAAACCCCCAGCTCACCCCCCACTGTCAGTCCCACCCCCTATCGTGCGAACCCATGACGACCCCGCGCCCCACCACCCCACTCTCCGCAGACGAGGCCCGCCGCCTCGCCCTGAGGGCCCAAGGCTTCCTCGGTGCCCCCGACCGCAAGTCCGGCGTGCGAGGCGTCCTCCGTCACCTGGGTGCGGTCCAGCTCGACACCATCTCGGTCCTGGCCCGCTCCCACGAACTCATCCCGTACGCCCGCCTGGGGACCGTAGGCCGCAAGAGCATCGAGAACGCCTACTGGAAGGACACTCACGCCTTCGAGTACTGGTCCCACGCCGCCTGCATCCTCCCCATCGAGGAGTGGCCTCACTTCGCCTTCCGCCGCCGCGCCTACCGCAACCGCCCGCACTGGAACCACGACCTCCCGGACGGCGTCTACGACCAGGTCATCAAGCAGCTCCGCGCCGAAGGCCCCCTCACGGCCACGGAGTTGGGCGGCGCCAAAAAGACCAGCGAGTGGTGGGACTGGTCCGGCGCGAAGGTGGCCGTCGAGCGCGCCCTCATGTACGGCGAGGTGGTCTGCGTCGAACGCCGCGGTTGGAAGCGCGTCTACGACCTCGCCGAACGCGCCGTACCGGAAGCCCTGTTGCACGACGACCTGGACGACGCCGAGTGCCTGCGCCGCCTGGTCCGCCTGGCCGGCCAGTCCCTGGGCGTCGGCACCCGCGCCGACATCGCCGACTACCACCGCCTCAAGGGCGAGCAGGTCGACACGGTGATCGCCGACTCGGGCCTGGTCCCGGTCACGGTCGAGGGCTGGGGCAAGCAGGCCTGGGCGGACCCCGCGGCCCTGGAGACGCCCCCGCGGGGCCGCCACCGCACCACGCTCCTGTCCCCCTTCGACTCCCTCGTCTGGGAGCGGGCGCGCACGGAGCGCATCTTCGGCTTCACCCACCGCCTGGAGGCGTACGTCCCCAAGCCGAAGCGGGTGTACGGCTACTTCGCGATGCCGGTGCTCGCCGGCGGCCATCTGGTCGGCCGCGTGGACCCGGCCCGCGAGGGCCGCACTTTGGTCGCACGGCAGGTCACCCTGGACGGCCCGAAGGCGGTCCCGGCAGTCGCCCAGGCCCTGGTCGAGGCGGCGAGCTGGGTGAACTGCACGGACGTACGCGTGGAACGAGTGGACGCCCCGGACCTCCGCGAGCCCCTCACAAGAGAACTCACCCGCGCCCTCACCTGACCGCCCGGCCCCACCAGAGACAGGGAGCCACCGGAGACACGGGAGCCACCGGAGGCACCACAGCTACCGGCACTACTGGATCTCGAGGATCTTCTCCCGCATCGCGTAGACGACGGCCTCCATCCTGGAGTGCAGCTGCAGCTTCTCCAGGATGTTGCGCACGTGGTTCTTCACGGTGTTCTCGGAGATGAACAATTCCTTGGCGATGTCCCGGTTGTTCATCCCCGTCGCGACGAGCTTGAGCACTTCCAGTTCACGGTCGGTGAGCCGCGGCGCCGGCACGAGCCGACGCTCATCGGTCCGCTGGATCATCGACTTGAACTCGGTGAGCAGCTTCGACGCCATGGACGGACTGATCTGTGACTGCCCGTCGGCCACCGCGCGAATGGCGGTGGCGACTTCGTCCGTGGAGATCTCCTTGAGCAGATATCCGGTCGCGCCCGCCTTGATCGCGTCGTAGAGGTCGGCCTCCTCATCGCTGATCGTCAGCATGATGATCTTCGCGCTGGGAGCGACCTCCTTGATGGAGGTGCACGCCTCGATACCGCCCCGCTTGGGCATCCGTACGTCCATCAGCACGATGTCCGGCAGCAGATCGGCGGCCTTGTCCACCGCCTCCGCGCCATCACCGGCCTCGCCGACGACCTGGATGTCCTCCTCGGCGGCGAGCACGATCTCCAGGCCACGGCGGAAGAGGGCGTGGTCGTCCACGACCAGAACGCGGATCGGCTCCTTGCGTGGAGAGCCCTGGTCCCGGCTCATGCCGACGGCGCCGTCGCCGGCGGCCTCGTCCTGCATCGGTCCGAAGCTGTCCGCCATCGTTCCTCCCCCTGAAGGCTGTGGCCTGTGGTCCTGTGCCATCGCCAACCCAAGGCAACGACCAGCCGATTGGGCCGGTGCGACCATGATTTCATGCCCGGACGACACTGAGGTGACAGAGCAGGACGCGAAGTGGTCGCACACCGGTGCCCCTGGGGGCGCACACGCGCACCAGGGGCACCTGCTCAGTTGTCGGACGGATGATCAGCCACCCAGCGTGCCACCCGCCGCGGTCGGCTGCGCCTGGGTGACCATCGGGTCCGTACTGAGGTGGATCACGCCGTAGTCATAGGCGTGCCGCCGGTAGACGACACTCGGCTCCTTGGTCTCGGAGTCGATGAACAGATAAAAGTCGTGCCCGACCAGCTCCATCTCGTAGAGGGCCTGGTCGAGGGTCATCGGGGAGGCTACGTGCGTCTTCTCGCGGACGACAAGGGGGCCGTCACCCTTGACCTCCAGCGAGCCGATCTTCTTGGTGGGTACCCCGTCCGGCTCTTTCTCCTGGACGGGGTGGCCGTTTCCGTTGAGCGTCGCCGCGTCCGGAACGTGGTCGGCGACCTCGGCTGCGGTGAGCCGGCGTGATCCTCGGCGTGTGTGGCGCTTGTCGTGCTGCTTGCGCAGCCGGGCGTCCAGTTTTTCCGCCGCCAGATCGAGTGCCGCGTACGGGTCGTTGGCTGCCGCTTCCGCCCTGATCACCGGTCCGCGGGAGCGGAGCGTGATCTCCACTCGGTCACAGCGGTCGGCCTGTCGGGGGTTGGGCTCCTTGGACACCTCGACGTCGAGGCTGATCACCTTGCCGTCGAGCTTCTGGATCTTCTCCAGCTTCAGCTTCTCGGCCACGTGCTTACGGAACCGCTCAGATACCTCGGTTTTGCGGCCCTTGACGACGATGTCCACGCAGAACTCCGTTCCCGGATCGCTCCGCCTCGCTGCGGAGCATCTCCCTTTTGCACCAGGCTCCGGTGAGCCCCGGAACCTCGGACTCGGTGACTTCCGCCTCCTCCCCCGCGGGCAGGGTCTCCACTCCACCGGCGCGGATGATGGTGGAAATCCCATAGCACGGCATTCGGAGATGAGAGGTGTGGCCTGCGCCTTTCCCTCACAACCGAACATATCCCGCCCGGACGGATGTCGTCACCCTCTACTGCCGCGTACCTCCGTTCAGGTGAATTGCTGCTCTCATTACCTGCAACGATGCAAGTTCACAGTCAGTTCCGGTTTTTTTCGAAGGCATCCGGCGTGGCCGCGACCACGGCCGCACAGATCACGTCACGGGCAGCTCCGCCGCCCGCCGTTCCCGCCCGGCCAAGCACCCGCCCCGCCTCTTCCTCCGTCACCCGGGTCATCCGTTCCTCTCTGCCTTCCCGACTTCCCGCCCCGTACACCGGCACGACCAACCCCCGACACTTCCCCGCCCGAGCATCCGCCCGGCGGCACGCACCCGGCTCCCCCACATCCACCGCGCGACCAGCCGCCCGCCCCACCGGCCCACCCGGAGCCAGGCCACCCAGGCCCGCCTCCCGCCCGCTCACAGCGCCACCGCAGCCAACAGCTCTGCCGTATGCCTCCGCTCCCCGTTCCCTCACCAGGGCGCGACATACGACGTCCCCAGGCCCACCGCGAGAGCCGCCGTAAGCCACCACACCGCCCCCCGCATCTGCCCCCTCCTCGGTCTCCGCCCTCCCATCCGTCACGCCCACCGTCACTTCCGCAAGCGCCGCCCGCACCGCACGCGCCGCCTCCGCCAACGACGCCCCCGTCGTCATCAGGTCGTCGACGAGCACCACCGGACCATCGGCCAGCAGCCGCCAGCCGCCCGGAACCACCGCCAACGCGCCCGCGAGGTTCTCCAGCCGCTGCCGGGAGTTGAGCCCCGCCTGGTCGGCCACGTCCCGCCGCTGCCGCAGCACGGCCGCCACCCGTGCCGGAGTCCCGCCCCTGCGCAGCTCACCAGCCGCCGCGAGCGCGATCCGCCGCGCCGGATCATGCCCCCGCGCCCGAACCGCCCTCCGCGCAGAGGGCACCGGAACAAGCACCACTGCCCCGTGTCCCCACACCGCCCCCGCCCGCACAGCCCCCGCCAACGCCACCCCGAGCGGCGCGGCAAGTGCCAACGCGCCCCGCTCCTTGTGGGCCAGCAGCACCGCGCGCACCTCGTCCGCGTACCGTGCCGCCGCGTGCACGACCGGCAGACCAGGTGGTTCCGGCACCGGTCGCACCCGGCACGGTACGGCCCCGCTCAGGGCCGCACGGCACTCCGGACAGAGCACCGTGCGAGGCCTTCCGCAGCCTCCGCACTCAGCCGGCAGCACCAGGTCGGTGAGGTCCTGCCACCACCCCCGCATGCCCACCACTGTGCCAACGCCGAAGCGCCCCGACCACCCCTGTGGACAACTGCCTGTGGATAACTCCGCCTCGCCTCCGACAATCGTCACGGCAGCGTCACCGGCGCCGTCACCACAGACCCACCCCAGCCGCCACCGCGACCGCGACCCCAACCGTCAGCGAAGCCCTTCACCACCGCAGACCCGCCGCCCCCGCACAGCAAACGGCCGCCCCCGCCGGAGTCTCCTCCGGCGGGGGCGGCCGCTCACCTCACCTGTCGCTCAGCACCCGGTCACTCACCGACCGTTGCGTGGCTCACCCCGGATACACCGGCGCTGTCCCGTCCGCGTCCACCTTCTGCCACTGCGCCCCTGACGGCAGCCGCACGATCCCGTCTTCCGAGTACGCCACCAACGGCAACTGGTCGTCCTCGGACGCGGCGATCTCCTTCACGCCGGTCAGCGCAGCCGGCGGCGGCCCCTCCGGGGTGGAGCCGTCGACCTGGACGTACCGCATCTGCTGCACGCCCTCCCGCTCGCGGCCGACCACCACGAGCCGACTGTCCCCGGCCCAGGAGATGGTCGTGACCTCCTCCAACTCCGGTGCCGCGGAGCGCAGTTCCTGGACCGAGACGAGCGACCGCCCGCCGGACTTCTCACCGCGCTCGATCCGGCCGATGAGCAGGGACTGCCGGCCGTCCTTCTCCACCACGAGCGCGATCCGCACCCCGTCGGCGGCCACTCGAACGTCCTTGATACGTCCGTCCAGTCCCGGAGTCTCCACCTTGAGCGGCTCGCCCGCGCCGTCCTCCAGCAACAGCAGCCGCGCGTCCCGGGGATTGCGGTCGGCCACCCACAGGTCGCCCTCCGCGTCCCAACTGGGCGTGGTCAGCCGGTCTTTGGCCGTCGCGCCGGCGCTGCTCAGCACAGGGCTCCCGAGGGACCCGCCCGACACCATCGACCCGACGTACAGGGCCTTGCCGTCGATGCCGACACCGGCCGCAGTGTGCTCGTCGCGCGACACCGCCACCGACTGGAGGTCCTTGTCGCCCTCGCCCAGCGCGCCCGGGACGGGATCGGGCTTCGCACCGCTGCCGTCGGCCGGGATCCGCACCAACCGGTGCTTGCCGTCGACGAAGTACAGGTACTCGGGATCCTGCACCGAACCGCGCGCGGCAACGTCGTCGGCCCGCTCCTCGGGGAGTGAGCAGAGCTGCTTGCCACGCGCCTCCAGGGCGACCTCGTCCACCGCGGGCGTGAGGTTCTGCAGGGTGAACAGGATCTGGGCCGCCATGCGTTCGCACACGGTCGAACCGACCCGGGCGGCCCTGTCGTTGAGCGGCACGGTCAGCTTGTTCTGGTCGTCCGGCGTCAGCGCGGTGACGCCCTTCCGCAGCTCCGCCCCGGTGGGGAAGCTGGACCTGACGACCGGTCCCAGCCAGGTCGTGGGCCCGCTGAGCAGGGACCGCACCATCTGCGTCATGGCGTCCACGCGCTCACGCACGTACACGGGATCGGCGACCGCCACGGCCTGCGCGGCCGTCCCGGAGGTCGTGTTCGAGGCGAAGTAGTACTTGTCGACGGACATGTAGTTGCGCTGGAAGTCCGACTTTCCCATGACGACGCCCTGCGGCAGCCCGTCGATGCGCCACTGGTCGGTCTTCTGGTTCCGGACGAGGTGCACCGACTGGTGGTAGTTCCCGTCGGCGGGCGCGTACGCCCCCTGGGCGTCCACCGCGGCGACCTTGCTGCCGGTCAGCGTGAACAGGAGGTCGTCGGACTCCTGCCGACCGCCCGCGGGCTCGACGACGATGCCCGGCCCTTCGGCGAGCACCGTGGTGGTCCGCTCCGGCCGCCATATCTTCGCGGCCTCGGGGGTCAGATACTTGCGGGCCGTCTCATAGTGCGGATCGTCGCTGGTCAGCGCCTCCAGGAAACCCTGCACGATCGTCGGGGGCTTCGCATCCTCCTGGGGCGGCATGGCGAAGACCCGCACCTGTGAGTCCTGGCGCGGCGTCGACTCGACACCCTGCAGATCCCCGCTGTCGGGCATCGAGGCGCACCCGGCCAGCAGGACGACCCCACAGGCGGCGTACGCCACCATGCGCCCCGCTCCGCGCCGGGCGCCCCCCTCGCGCTCAGCGCCCACGAAATGCCTCCCCTTGCTCGTACGAATCCGCCGACGCGCTCTCCGACGCGCTCCCCGACGATCCCGCCGCGCGTGCCGCCGACGCATCCCCGGAAGAGCCCGTCGGGTCCTCCTCCGGCCCGCCGTTCTGCCCGCTCACGGTCCTGCCCACCGGCCCGTCCCAGTCCCCGTCCCAGTCCGCGTCCCCGGTGGGTGTCTCGTCCTGCCGTCGCCCGCTCGATGCCGGCCGGGGCACCACGCGCGCGCCGTTGCCCGGCAACGCCGTCGGATCGGCCGTGGGGGCCTGGGAAGTCAGGCGCGGCGCGATCGGTCCCCGTGACGACCCCTGGCCGTCTGTCGGCTGAGCGGGCACGGTCGCCCTCTTCTCGCCGCCCCCGCGCGGCAGCCCGGCGTCGTCGAGCCCACGATTGCGGCGCGAGTCCTTGGGCTCCAGCGGTATCGGCGAGCCCCGCAGCGGCTCGTCCGCGGTGCGCGGCAACGTCAACCGGAACTGCGAACCACCGCCCGGCTCGCCCCAGGCCTGCAGCCAGCCGCCGTGCAGCCGGGCGTCCTCCAGGGCGATGGACAGCCCCAGCCCCGTACCCCCGGTGGTACGCGCGCGTGCCGGGTCGGCTCGCCAGAAGCGGCTGAAGACACGGGTCGCCTCACCGGGCTTGAGTCCTACGCCGTAGTCGCGCACCGCGACCGCGACCGCCCCGCCCGCCGAAGCGAGCTTGACGACGATGTCCTTGCCCTCGCCGTGTTCCACGGCGTTGACGACGAGGTTGCGCAGCACCCGCTCGACCCGCCGGGTGTCGGCCTCCGCGACGACGGGCTGCTGGTCGCCGACGACCCGTATCGCCGTCCCCTTGCGCTCGGCGAGCGGCGCGGCCCCGCTGACGACCCGCCGCACGACCACCCTCAGGTCGATCGGCTCGGCCTCCAGCGCCGCCGCTCCCGCGTCGAAGCGGCTGATCTCCAACAGGTCCGCGAGCAGCGACTCGAACCGGTCCAGCTGGTCGGCGAGCAGTTCCGCCGACCGCGCCGTAATGGGGTCGAAGTCCTCACGCGCCTCATGGATGACGTCGGCCGCCATCCGGACGGTCGTCAGCGGAGTCCGCAGCTCGTGCGACACGTCCGACACGAACCGCCGCTGCATCCGCGACAGGTCCTCCAGCTGCTGGATCTTCAGCTGGAGGTTCTGCGCCATCTTGTTGAAGGCCTCGCCGAGCCGCGCGATGTCGTCCTCGCCGGTGACCTTCATCCGCTCCTGCAACCGCCCGGCGGACAGCCGCTCCGCGATCCCGGCCGCCATCCGCACCGGCGTGACGACCTGCCGCACCACCAGCCACGCGATGGCCCCGAGGAGTACGACGACGAAGAGGCCGGCCGTCGCCAGGGTCCCCTTGACCAGGCTCAGCGACTTCTCCTCCTGGGTGAGCGGGAAGAGGTAGTACAGCTGGTAGGGATCGCCGTTCGGATCGTTGACCTGCTTGCCGATCACAAGGGCCGGCTGGGACTCCTTGGTGGAGCTGTAGACGATGCGTGTGTAGCTCTGGGCCGCGACCGTGTTGTCGTCGACCCGCTCGCGCAGGCCCTCGGGCACACTGGCCGACGGATCGACGTCACCGGAGGCACGGGGACCGCGCCCGCCGCCGGTGTCGTCACCCGCGGGAAGCGTCACCACGTCGAAGGCACCCTGGCCGCCGCTGGAGAGCGACTCCACCAGGTCACTCATCCACTGGATGACGTTCTGCTCGGCACGGTCGTCCACCGGGGCGCCGTCGTCGCCGGTCCCGGCCGCCGCCTCGTCGGCCTTCTGCTTGGCCACCGCGAACCCACCGGTGGCCTGGCTCTGCGACGCCTTCACCTTTGCGTCCAGCAGCCCGTTGCGCACCTGTCCGATGACGACGAAGCCGAGCAGCAGAACCACACCCAGCGACATCAGCAGGGTGGTGACCACGACCTTGAGCTGGATGTTGCGCCGCCACAGCCGCATGACGGGCAGCAGCGGCCTGCGTATCCAGCGCATGAACAGCCGCAGGACCGGGCTGCCCTGGACGCCGCCCTGCAGCAGCCCGCTCTCGAGGAGGCGCCCCCAACGGGAGCCTCCCGTCTTCCGGCCGACAGACCGCCCCGCGCGAGCCCCGGCCCGTCCGGGCGACGAAGCGGCACTGTCTCCGGACATGTCAGCTCGGTCCTGCCTTGTATCCCACGCCACGGACGGTCACCACGATCTCCGGCCGCTCCGGGTCCTTCTCGACCTTGGAGCGAAGCCGCTGCACATGCACGTTCACCAGCCGGGTGTCCGCCGCGTGCCGGTAACCCCACACCTGCTCCAGCAGCACCTCACGCGTGAACACCTGCCACGGCTTGCGGGCCAGTGCGACCAGCAGATCGAACTCCAGCGGCGTCAGCGCGATCGACTGCCCGTCCCGCTTCACAGAGTGACCGGCCACGTCGATGACCAGATCGCCGATGGCGAGCTGCTCGGGCGCCGGCTCCTCGGACCTCCGCAGCCGCGCCCGGATCCGGGCCACCAGCTCCTTCGGCTTGAACGGCTTCACGATGTAGTCGTCGGCCCCCGACTCCAGACCCACGACGACGTCGACGGTGTCGCTCTTTGCCGTGAGCATCACGATCGGCACCCCGGACTCCGCCCTGATCAGGCGGCACACCTCGATACCGTCCCGGCCCGGCAGCATCAGATCGAGCAGCACGAGGTCGGGCTTGGACTCACGGAAAGCGGCCAGCGCCTTGTCGCCGTCAGCTACGAAAGACGGCTCAAAACCTTCACCACGCAGCACAATGCCGAGCATCTCGGCAAGTGCGGTGTCGTCGTCGACGACAAGGACTCGTCCCTTCATAAACGACATCATCCCATTAGCTAATCGTTACCTGGCGTGACCTGGCACACAGCTCGGCAAGTGCCTCAGCTGTCACGGGCGAAACGGCGCCCTCTTCGGTGACGATCGCCGTCACCAGTTCGGGCGGCGTCACATCGAACGCCGGGTTGTACGCCTGGGTCCCCAGGGGTGCCACCGGAATCCCGCCTCCCGCTTCCGCTCCTGCCACTGGCACCTGGGGTGCTGTGAGCTCTGTCACCTCATGACCGGGACGTTGTTCGACCTCGATGGACGCCCCGTCCGGCGTGTCCGGATCCACCGTCGTCAACGGCGCCACCACGATGAACGGCACATGGTGGTACCGCGCCAGCACCGCGAGCGGATAGCTCCCCACCTTGTTCGCCACCGAACCGTCGGCCGCGATGCGGTCCGCGCCGATGAGCACCGCGTCCACCTCTCCGGCCGCGAACAGCGAGCCCGCAGCATTGTCGGTCAGCAATGTGTACGCCATGCCGCTGCGAGCCGCCTCGTACGCCGTCAGGCGAGCACCTTGCAGCAACGGACGCGTTTCGTCCACCCACAGGCGTCTGAGACTCCCTGCCCGATGGGCCGCAAGCGCCACCGCGAACGCCGTCCCCTCACCGCCCGACACGAGTGCCCCGGTGTTGCAGTGGGTCAGGATCCGATGCCCGCCGCCGGGCAGCAGCTCGTCCAACAGTGCCAGACCCCGCTCGGCCATCCGGGCACTGGCCTGGGCGTCTTCCTGGTGCAGCCTGCGCGCGGCGGCCAGCGCGGCCTCAGCGGCCTGCCGAGCGTCACCGCCCTTGCCGAGCTCGGCCCGGTACGCGGAATGCGCCCTGCGCACTCCGACGGCCAGGTTCACCGCGGTGGGACGGGCACCCGCCAGCGCTGCCGCGGCGTCGTCGACGTCGAACCCACGTACGGCGGCGAGCGCGACACCGTACGCTCCCGCGATACCGAGCAGCGGTGCCCCGCGCACGGCGAGCGAACGGATCGCCTCCACGAGCACGGGCGCGTCCGTACAGACGAGCTCGACCTCCTCGGCCGGCAGCCTCGTCTGGTCCAGAAGCACCAGTACGGGGCCTTCGGGTGGCTCTTCCCAGCGGATCGCCGGTATGTCGGTCGGCCTGTTGTCCTCACTGGTTTGCGCGTACTGATCAGCCATGCGGTCAGTCTGCCCCTTATCCGGCGGACAATTGAAGGTGTGCAGCCCATACCGCGGCTGGTCACTGGGTGACCACCCCATGGCACGATGGCTGCCACTGCCACTGCCGCCGCGCCGGCGGACGGGCACCGTGAAGGAGCGACGATGAACGACACTCCGGGCTGGGCCTCGCCCGGATCCGCCCCGTCCGACGGGCAGCAGCCCGGTGCGCCCGATCCCACCGAGCCCGCTGACCGCCCCGGCACCACGAGCTCCGCAGAACGGCCAGGAGCGGAACAGCCAGGAGACGACCAGCCGGGACCGGACCCGCAAGGCTCCGGCTCGCAGTGGTCCAAGCAGCAACCGCCACCCGGCCAGTGGTCCGCGCCCACCGGCCCCACCGCCCCGGGCCAAGCCCCGCCGCCCCCACCGCAAGGCCCGGGCGGCTGGGGCACCCCGCCCCCGGCCGGCCCCGGCGGCTACGGCCCGCCCGGCGGGCAGCCCGGCGGACAGCCCGGACCCGGCGGCTGGGGCGGCGGCTACGGCCCTCCCGGCGGCTACCCCGGCTACCCCGGGTACGGCGGCTGGGGCGGCCCCCCGCCCGCTGCCAAGCCCGGCGTCATCCCCCTGCGTCCACTCGGCGTCGGCGAGATCCTCGACGGCGCGGTCTCCACCATGCGCACCCACTGGCGCACGGTCCTCGGCATCTCCCTGACCGTCGCCGTCATCACGGAGATCATCGTCATCCTGCTTCAGGGCCTGGTCCTGAACAACACCGCCGGCAGCGAGGCCCTCAACGACCCGAGCGCCACGCTCGAGGAACTGACCCGCGCCATGGGCGACGCCATGCTCAGCTCCTCCGTCGTCTTCGTGATCTCGCTGGTCGGCACGGTCGCCGCGACCGCCCTGCTCACGACCGTCACCAGCCGTGCGGTGCTCGGCAAGTCGGTCACCACCGGCGAGGCCTGGCGTGACGCCCGCCCGCAGGTGTTGAAGCTTCTCGGTCTGATCCTCCTGCTGCTGCTCATCACCTTCGGTGTCGTCCTCGCGGGCGCACTGCCCGGCATCCTCCTGGCCGTCTCGGGCCAGACCACCGGAGGTGTCGCACTCGCCGTCCTCGGCAGCCTGGGCGCCGCCATCGTCGCCCTGTGGCTGGGGGTCCGCTTCTCCCTTGCCTCCCCCGCGCTGATGTTGGAGAAGCAGAGCATCACCAAGTCGATGAGCCGCTCGGCGAAGCTGGTCCGCGGCTCCTGGTGGCGGATCTTCGGCATCCAGCTGCTCGCGACGATCATCGCGAACATCGTCGCGGCGATCGTGGTCCTCCCCTTCACCTTCCTCGCCGCCGCACTCAGCGGCGACGGCATCGGCGGCTTCCTCAACGGCACCGGCGACCTCGGCTGGACCTTCCTCATCATCAGCGGCATCGGCTCGGTGATCGGCTCCATGATCACGTTCCCGATCACAGCGGGCGTCGCCGTGCTCCTCTACGTCGACCAGCGCATCCGCCGCGAGGCCCTCGACCTCGAACTGGCACGCGCCGCCGGCGTCCAGGGCTACGGCCCCACCCCCGGGAGCTGATGCGGTGAATCCAGCGGGGGGAGTTCTCACAGCCGTACCGGCACTGACGCACACTGCCGAATCGGCCGTACGCCTCGTGCTGCGCGCCGGCGACACATGCGTAGGGGCGGTCCTGCGCACCGCCGACACCGCGTCCGTCCTGTCACTGTCGCGCTCCGACGACGCACCGCCGCTGACGACTCCTCGCGACCCCGCGCGGGAGGCGGCCCGGCGCGAGCTGTCCAAGCGGATGTACCACGAGAACGACCCCGGCCTGTTCCAACGTGCCCTGAACGCGTTCTGGGACTGGGTCGACAAACTGTTCAACTCCGCCTCGACCGCGACACCCGGAGGGCCGCTCGGCCTGGTCGTCGTCATCCTGGTCGTACTCGCGGTCCTGGCCGCCCTGTGGTGGCGCCTGGGTACCCCACGCCGCGAACCGGCCTCCGCGTCCGTCCTGTTCGACGACCGTCCCCGCAGCGCCGCCGAACACCGCGCGGCCGCCGAGGCACACGCCACCCAGGGCCATTGGAGCCAGGCCGTCCAGGAACGCATGCGGGCCATCGTCCGATCCCTGGAGGAACGCGCCCTCCTCGACACCCGCCCCGGCCGCACCGCCGACGAGGCCGCCGTGGAGGCGGGCCACACGCTGCCCTCCCAAGCGGACCGGCTGCGCACCGCCGCCCGGGACTTCGACGACGTGACGTACGGCGGCCGGAGAGCGAGCGAGCAGTCGTACCACCGCATCGCCGAACTCGACCGCGACCTCGAGCGCACCAAGCCACAGCTCGCGAGCAACAGCAGCAGCAACAGCGGTGCGGACCACAGCGCCCGCCAGGGAGCCGCCGAATGACCACCGAGGTCACGCTCCCCTCCACCTCGGCCTCGCTCACCACCCGCCAGGTGTGGACCCGCGCGCGAGGCGTCGTCCTCGCCCTTGTCCTTCTCCTGGTCGGGGCCATCGCCATCGCGACGATCCGCTCCGACACCCACCAAGGCAGTCTCGACCCGCGCTCCGCAGCCCACTACGGCAGCCGCGCCGTCGCCGAACTCCTCGCCGACCGAGGCGTCTCCACGCGCGTGGTCACCACCCTGGCCGAGGCGCGCGCCGCCGCCGGCCCGGACACCACCCTCCTGGTGGCCGTCCCGGACCTGCTGACCGAACCCCAGCAGAGTCAGCTGCACGCCGCCACGGCGGACACAGGAGGCCGTACCGTCCTCGTCGCCCCTGGCGGCTCGTCCGTCGAACGGCTCGCCCCCGGCATCGTCGCCAGCCCCGCCACCAGCCTCGACTCCACGCTCTCCCCCGCCTGCGACCTGCCCGCCGCCCAGCGCGCCGGCACGGCAGACACCGGTGGAATCCGCTACACCGTCACCCGCCCCGGCGCCGACCAGTGCTACCCCAGCGAGCGCCTGGCCACCCTGGTACGCATCCCGGACCCGTCCGGGGACGGCGACACGATCGCGCTCGGCGCGCCCGACATCCTGTACAACGACACCCTCGACGAGCAGGGCAACGCCTCGCTCGCCCTCCAACTCCTCGGCTCCCGCCCCCATCTGGTCTGGTACCTCCCCTCGCTCTCCGACTCATCCGCCGACACGGACGACGAAAAAAGCTTCTTCGGTCTGCTGCCGTCGGGCTGGCTCTGGGGCACGCTCCAGCTCTTCATCGCCGCGGCCGTCGCCGCCCTCTGGCGAGCACGCCGACTGGGCCCCCTCGTGCCCGAAAGACTCCCCGTGGCGATCCGCGCCTCCGAAACCGTCGAAGGCCGCGCCCGCCTCTACCGCAAGGCGAACGCCCGCGACCGCGCGGCCGCCGCTCTTCGCTCCACCACTCGCACCCGCCTCGCCCCCCTCGTAGGCGTCCCCGTGCCCCAGGCGCACTCGCCCGAGGCCCTGCTCCCTGCCCTGTCCGCCCACCTCCACAGCCCTGGAGACGGACAGGCCATGCACGCTCTCCTCTTCGGCCAGTCGCCCAGCGACGACACGGCCCTCATCTCCCTCGCCGACCAACTCGACGCCCTCGAAAGAGAGGTACGCCGTCCATGATGGACCCGACCACTGACAACGCCGGGGACACCGGGGATGCGGGCACCGCCCGCGCCTCCCTGGAAGCCCTGCGCGCCGAGATCGCCAAAGCCGTGGTCGGCCAGGACCCCGCCGTGACCGGCCTCGTCGTCGCCCTCCTCTGCCGCGGCCACGTTCTCCTCGAAGGAGTCCCCGGGGTCGCGAAGACCTTGCTCGTCCGCACCCTCGCATCCGCACTCGAACTCGACACCAAGCGCGTCCAGTTCACTCCCGACCTGATGCCGAGCGACGTCACCGGTTCCCTCGTCTACGACACCCGCTCCTCGGAGTTCTCCTTCCAGCCCGGCCCGGTCTTCACCAACCTCCTCCTGGCCGACGAGATCAACCGCACCCCGCCCAAGACCCAGTCGTCCCTCCTGGAAGCCATGGAGGAACGCCAGGTCACCGTCGACGGCACTCCGCGCCCGCTCCCCGAACCGTTCCTGGTCGCCGCGACCCAGAACCCCGTCGAGTACGAGGGCACGTACCCCCTCCCCGAAGCGCAGCTGGATCGTTTCCTCCTCAAGCTGACGATCCCGCTCCCCTCCCGCCAGGACGAGATCGACGTCCTCACCCGGCACGCCGAGGGCTTCAACCCGCGCGACCTGCGCGCCGCCGGCGTACGCCCGGTCGCAGGCCCCGCCGACCTGGAAGCAGCCCGTACCGCCGTCGCCAAGACGACCGTCTCCCCCGAGATCACCGCCTACGTGGTCGACATCTGCCGCGCCACCCGCGAATCGCCGTCCCTCACCCTCGGCGTCTCCCCGCGAGGCTCGACCGCCCTGCTCGCCACGGCCCGCGCCTGGGCCTGGCTGACCGGCCGCGACTACGTCACCCCCGACGACGTCAAGGCACTCGCGCTCCCCACCCTCCGCCACCGCGTACAACTCCGCCCGGAGGCCGAGATGGAAGGCGTGACGGCCGACTCCGTCATCAACGCGATCCTCACCCACGTCCCCGTTCCCCGCTGATGGCACTCACCGGGCGCGCCGCCCTCCTCGCGGCCCTGGGCTCCCTCCCCGTAGGCATCTGGGAACCCGGCTGGACAGGCATCCTCGCCGTCAACGCCCCCCTGGCCGTCGCCTGCGCCTGCGACTTCGCCCTGGCAGCACCCGTACGACGCCTTGGCCTGACCCGCTCCGGCGACACCTCCGTACACCTCGGCGACCCCGCAGACGTCACTCTCACGATCACCAACCCGTCACGCCGTACGCTCCGCGCCCATCTGCGCGATGCCTGGCCCCCCAGCAGCTGGCAGCCCGGCACGGAAATCGAGGCCTCCCGTCACCGTGTGACGGTGCCCGCGGGCGAACGCCGCCGCGTGACCACTCGACTGCGACCGACCCGCCGCGGCGACCGCCAGACGGACCGCGTCACGATCCGCTCCTACGGCCCTCTCGGCCTGTTCTCCCGCCAGGGCACCCACAAGGTCCCCTGGACGGTACGCGTCCTCCCTCCGTTCACCAGCCGCAAGCACCTGCCCTCCAAGCTGGCCCGCCTCCGCGAACTGGACGGCCGCACGAGCGTCCTCACCCGCGGCGAAGGGACGGAATTCGACAGCCTCCGCGAGTACGTCCCCGGCGACGACACCCGCTCCATCGACTGGCGAGCCACGGCCCGGCAGACCACGGTCGCCGTACGCACCTGGCGCCCCGAACGCGATCGCCACATCCTCCTGGTCCTCGACACCGGCCGTACCTCCGCCGGCCGGGTGGGCGACGCTCCACGCCTCGATGCCTCCATGGACGCGGCCCTGCTCCTGGCGGCCCTCGCCTCCCGCGCCGGCGACCGTGTCGACCTTCTCGCATACGATCGCCGGGTACGCGCCCTCGTCCAGGGCCGCTCGGCAGGCGATGTCCTGCCGTCCCTGGTCAACGCGATGGCCAACCTCGAACCCGAACTCGTGGAAACGGACGCCCGAGGTCTCGCGGCCACGGCACTCAGGTTCGCCCCGCGCCGCTCGCTGATCGTCCTGCTCACGACCCTCGACACAGCTCCCGTCGAGGAGGGCCTGCTGCCCGTCCTCTCCCAACTCACCCAGCGACACACGGTCCTGCTCGCGTCGGTCGCAGACCCACACATCGCCCGCATGGCCACAGCACGCGGCAACACCGATGCCATCTATGAGGCCGCAGCCGCCGCCCAGGCCCAGACCGAGCGCCACCGCACCGCGGAACAGCTCCGCCGGCACGGCGTAACGGTCGTCGACGCAACACCCGACGATCTGGCTCCAGCATTGGCAGACGCATATCTGGCGCTCAAGGCAGCGGGCCGCCTCTAACCCGGGATTTCCCTTGGAGATTCAAGGGGCGGTTCGCCTGCCCTATTTCCCCTGGAACGCAGAAAACCCCCGTGCCCAAGGCACGGGGGTTTTCCCAAAAATTGTTCGGCGGCGTCCTACTCTCCCACAGGGTCCCCCCTGCAGTACCATCGGCGCTGTAAGGCTTAGCTTCCGGGTTCGAAATGTAACCGGGCGTTT
>NZ_JBFAGK010000013.1:78522-240949 GCF_040660135.1 Streptomyces sp. NPDC050997 | reverse complement strand
AGGGAGTCGACGCGGAGCGTCGGCGACCGACGACAACGCGGCAGATGTGCGTGCCACACCCCGCGTCTGCGGCATGATCGGCCGGACAGGTCCTAGCCCGGCACACCGGGGGCTTGGGGCGGAGGACCACGAGCCTTCGCCCCAAGCCGTCAGCCGTCAGCCGTCGCCCCGGCGGGCCGGTTGCGGGGTCGGATAGGCGGGGTCCATCTCCTGGATCGCGCGCATGGAGCCGCCGAGTGTCTTCACCAGCAGTTCGCGCATCGTGTCGCGGGTCAGCTGGGTTCTGCCGATCCAGTCGAGGGCGGCGCCTTCCACACTGCACACCCAGGCGAGCAGTCCCATGCGGGGCAGCGGGCCGATGTCGCTGCGGCCGTACGCCCCTTCCGCGATGGTCGCGACGATCGCCTCGCGCACGCTGTCCCGGATGGCGTGCACCTCGGTGTCGAAACCGACGCCGCCGCTGACGATCGTGCGGTAGGCGGCCTGGTTGTGCTCGGCGTAGCGCAGATAGCTGTCGATGGTGCGGTGGACCCGGTCCACCGGGCCCAGTTCGAGGCCGCTCGCCGCATAGGTGACCAGGTCGGCAACGGAGTCCTGGATGATCGCCAGGTAGTAGCCGCGCTTGGACTGGAAGTAGTAGTAGATCAGCCCCTTGGCGACATGTGCCTGCCGGGCGATGTCGTCCATGGAAAGCGCGTCGTACGACGTGTCGGCGAACAACTTCCGCCCGATGGCGATGAGTTCGGCACGGCGCGCGACCGAGCGCTCGGTGCCGCGGGCCCGGGGGCGGGCGGCGTCGCGCTGTTGACTGATGTTCACTTCGACCCTGGTCTCAACAGGCGGCGGGACCACCGCAGTATGCCAGGTCAGGTATGAGCCAACTCACAGCAGGCCGAGCTGGGTGACGAGCATCGCGATCACCACGACCAGGGTCCAGCCCATGATGTGCTCAAGGCTCTTCGGGCCGTCCTCCCGCGGTCCTCCGGTACGGGCTCGGGCGGCTGTGGCTGTGGCTGTGGTTGCGTGTGCGGTCATGACGTCTCGCTGAATCTCGGATGCGTGAGGGACTCCCCCGATGGCTTTGCCCACCTTGCCATCATCAGCGGCTTTTGCGACGGAGACGTCGGTCACAGGCGAACGGCCTCCGACGCGCCGCCGGAGGCCTTCGGCGTATCGCTCAGCGCACGCCCACCGCCGCGAGCGCCGCGCGCTGGCCCGGGGTCGGGTGGGCCGGGAAGAACAGGTAGCAGACGCCGCCGGAACCGGAGACGACCTTGCCGCCGGCGTTGTACCTCTTGGTCCTGAGCCAGATGTTCTCCCACTCCCGCCGCTTGTAGACGCGCCGCACCGCCTCGTCGCCGGGTGAGGCCGGGTCGTTGGCGATCACATCGCCGTCGGCGGTGAAGCCGATCACGGTCATCAGGTGTCCGGAGGTGCCGTAGCCGGCGCCTGTGAGCTCCTCCTTCAAGAACGACTGGGACGTTATGGCCGGGATGCCGGCCGCGATCAGCGTCTCCAGGTCGGTCAGCGAGCCGAGCCGGGTGACCACTGCCTGGAGTCCCTTGAAGGTGGCCGCGTAGGCGGCGTTGAACGGCCAGTTGCCGCAGCCGTCGTACTGGTGGTCGTAGGTGAACCGTGCCGCATGGCACACCTGGGGGTCGGCGTACGACGGATCGACCCACGCCAGCTGCTCGGGGGTGAGCCGGCCGCCCCAGTACTCGATGATCATCTGCGAGGAGGTGGGGCTGCACCAGGCCTCGCCCCCGTTGTCGTACTCCGGATACTGGCCGGCGTGGATCTCCTGCGAGTAGCGCGGGACGGTCAGCTCCTTTGCCGGGCCGGGCACCGAGGCCGGGACGGTGAACCGGTCCGGGATGTCGGAGCCCATCGCGCCGAGCCGCCAGACGGTGGGCGTGGCCTTCGTGCCCGGCGTGCGGTACAGCGTGAGCCGGAGACGGTACGAGGCCAGGCGCAGGCCGTCGGCCGGGGTGTCGATCGCGAAGGTGTCCGTCCAGACGGCGCTCTTGCCGTCGCCCTGGTCGTCGACCGAGGTCCGCCTGATGTCCTGATCGCCGGCCGCCCAACGGCCCATCACGTACCAGGGACTGTCCGTGCCGTCGGAGTACGTCCCCGACAGATCGACCTGGATCCAGGTACCTGCCGGGGTGTGCGCGTTCCAGGAGGCGATCACCTCGGTGGCGGGGACGGCGAGCGTGTGGAGCGGGGCCGTCCAGGTCCCGTACTCCCAGGTGGCGGTCGTGCCGGTGTGCGGGTCGGTGTACTCGGTGGTGCCCGCGGGGGTGCCGATCGCCACGCCCGGACGAGCGCCTGCGAGGGCTCGGGTGCCCCGGGCGGTGCCGCCGCGCCATTCGGCGTGGGTGGTCCAGGCACGGTTGTCGACCGGGCGGGCCGAGGCCCGCATCGGGTCCGCGGTGTCGGCCTCGGCCTCCGCCGCGGCCGCCGGGCACGTGCTGCCGGCCACGGCGGCCGCGACCGCGGCGGCCAGGACACTTCTACGGGACGGCTGTTCGGATCTGCTCATGGGCGGGATGACCCCCAGGTGTCCGAGTCGAGGTGGTCCGGCGCACGGCCGTGCGCCCACTATGGGGCAGGCGACATGCTCCTGCCAGCACTTCCGCCCGTGCCGCGCTCACCATTTTTGGTCTTGTCCACTGGCATCGCGGCCGGTCCTACGGTCAACCGGAAAGGCCGCGTAGCCTGGCATTCCCCGCACCCGAGTCCGTCCCCCGATCGCCCCAGGAACCGTCATTCACGAGCTCGCCACCCTGCTGCGCCGCCTGCCACCGTCCTGCGGCCCGGTCCGTCTGATCGGGATCGACGGCCACGCCGGCTCCGGAAAGTCGACCTTCGCGGGACAGCTGTCCCGCGCGCTGGACGACGCGCCGGTCCTGCGCCTCGACGACATCTCCGGCCACGACGAGCTGTTCGACTGGACGGGGCGCCTGCGGACCCAGGTGATCGAGCCGCTGAGCCGGGGCGGTACCGCGCACTACGCCCCCTACGACTGGCACGCCCGCCGCTTCGGGCCGCCTCGCCCGCTGCCACCCGCTCCGGTGGTTCTCGTGGAGGGGGTCGGCGCCGGTCGCCGCGCGCTGCGCCCCTGTCTGGCCCATCTGCTGTGGATGGAGCTGGCGCGTGATGAGGCTTGGGCGCGCGGAAGGGCGCGGGACGGGGCGGAACAGCGGGAGTTCTGGGACGGGTGGGTCCGGGCGGAACAGCAGCACTTCACCGAGGACCCCTCCCGGCCCTTCGCCGACCTCCTGGTACGGCAGTGCGCGAAGGGATACGAGGTACTTCCGGGGCCCGCCGGGACCAATGGACCGGACCAGGTCGTCACGCATGGTGATGGATCATCCGCAGTGTGCTGACTTTGTGAAGAGCCTTGCCGGACAACTTGCTGGAGTGCTCCAACTCGGCTTGACCGAGGGGCCGTACAGGACTTACGTTCTCAATGCGCGGCCATTCGGAGCCGCCCGCAGACGCGAAGCCCCCGATTGTTCCCCCGTGATCGGGGGCTTCGTTCTGCCCTGAAGGCACTTTTCGGGCGCCGGTCGACACAATTCGCTCACCCTCGGTCACCATGCGGAATCCACGCATCTGCTCCCACCTCGTCAAACGGCCTGTGCGGCACCCTTCGATGGGCGACACCCACGCAGGTACGATGCCCTCGGTGCGACCTGCGGACGGCCGCTCTGCGCACCGTCGCAACTCCGGTCCGCGGCACAGCGGTTGGACCAAGGACGTCGACGGGCACCGGCCCGTCGGCGAACCAACGGGGGCACGGTTTGTGGGGGACGTGATGGACTTCGGCACGCAGGGCCCCGAGGCCCCGGCCGACCTCGCCTGGCTGCGAGGCGTGGACGCCTACACGATGGGCGCCTATCCGCAGGCGGAGGAGGAGTTCCGCACCGCGGTGCGGATCGATCCCGGGATGGCCGACGGCTGGCTCGGACTGCACGCGCTGCGCGTGGACACGACGACCGCGCTGCTACGGATGTTCCGGCACCGGGGCCGCTTCGGCGAACAGCGCGCCCGGCACCGCCGCACCCTGAACTCCTGGTACTGGCTGGGCTGGTGGGTGCAACCGGTGCTGGAGAGCCCCCGTGACCTGCTCCTCGCGCACGCCTCGCACTGGCTGGACGGACGGCACGTCCCGGAGCTCGACCGGGCCCTCGCGGGCCTGCCGCCCGTGGACGCCGACTCGCAGGTCCGCTTCCTGCACGCCTGCCGCGCCTACCTGGTCAAGGACTGGGAACAGCTGGTCCGGCACACCGACTCGCTGATCAACGACCCCATGCTGGGCATCGAGGCCGGTCTGTTCGGCGGGATGGCCCGGGTCCGGCTCGAGATGTACGGGCAGGCCGAGCCGCTGCTGTCGTCGGCCCTGATGCGCTGCCGCAGCGAGCAGCCGCAGCGCAAGGAGCTGCGTTACTGGCTGGCCCGGGCCCACGAGGGCACCGGCCGCAGCGCCGCGGCACTGCCCCTGTACCGGGCCGTGCACCGCGTCGATCCCGCCTTCATGGACACCTCGGCCCGACTCGCCGCGATCGCCGAGGGCGACGGGTACGACGAGTCGACCGACCTCGCGGCGATCACACTCACCGGGGCCGGTCAGGACATGGTGGAGGGCCCCGACGGACTCGACCAGCTCTTCGGTATCGAGGGACGCGAGCTACGACTCACGGAGCCGGATCTGCCGGCCTCCGCCCCGCTGCCGCCGGTGAGCGACCCGGCGGTGCGCGAGAAACTCCTCCCCTCCCCGTCGTTGCCCGCCGGGCCCACCGACCCGGGGATGCTCGAAGAGGCGCTCGCCGAGCTGGAGCGCATGGTGGGGCTGGAGCCGGTGAAGCGCCAGGTGAAGGCGCTGTCCGCGCAGTTGAACATGGCCCGGCTGCGCGCCGGGCAGGGTCTGCCGGTCCAGCCGCCCAAGCGGCACTTCGTCTTCTCCGGCCCCTCCGGCACCGGCAAGACCACGGTGGCCCGCATCCTCGGCCGCGTCTTCTACGCCCTCGGGCTGCTCGGCGGCGACCATCTGGTGGAGGCACAGCGGGCGGATCTCGTCGGCGAATACCTCGGCCAGACCGCGGTCAAGGCCAACGAGCTGATCGACTCCGCGCTCGGCGGTGTCCTCTTCGTCGACGAGGCCTACTCGTTGTCGAACTCCGGCTACGGCAAGGGCGACGCGTACGGCGACGAGGCGCTGCAGGTGCTGCTGAAGCGCGCGGAGGACAACCGGGACCACCTCGTGGTGATCCTGGCCGGCTATCCGGAGGGCATGGACCGGCTCCTCGCGGCGAACCCCGGGCTGTCGTCCCGCTTCACGACCCGCGTCGACTTCCCCTCCTACCGTCCGCTCGAACTCACCTCCATCGGCGAGGTGCTGGCCGCGGAGAACGGTGACATCTGGGACGAGGAGACACTGGACGAGCTGCGCTCCATCGCCGGGCATGTGGTCGACCAGGGGTGGATCGACGAGCTGGGCAACGGACGGTTCCTGCGGACCCTGTACGAGAAGAGCTGCGCGTACCGGGATCTTCGGTTGTCGACATACCCGGGGATGCTGACACGGGACGACCTGTCGACGCTGCGGCTGCCGGATCTGATGCAGGCGTACGGAGAGGTGCTGTCGGGGCGGGGACCGCAGGATCCGTCGGCGATCTGACGGACCCGGCGGCCCCGCGCTCCGCGTCAGCTGGCCAACGCCTCCTCCGGCGCCCCGCTGGCCCTCGGTTCCGTGACCCTCACCTCCGGCGCCTCCCGGTGCGCGGGGTCCCGTACCTCACCGACCAGCAGCTCCAGTACGTCCTCCAGCGCCACCAGCCCCAGCACCTTGCCGGACGCGTCGGCGACCTGGGCCAGGTGGGTGGCGGCCCGGCGCATCACCGTGAGCGCGTCGTCGAGCGGGAGCTCGGGCCTCAGGGTCGTCATCGGCCGCCACACCTGCTGCGGCACCGCCCGCTCGGAGTCCTCCAGGTCGAGTACGTCCTTCACATGCAGATAACCCATGAAGGCGCCCTTCTCCGCCGCCACCGGGAAGCGGGAGTAGCCGGTGCGGGCGGTGAGCTCGACGATCTGGCCCGGGGTGACCGAGGGGCTGACCGTCACCAGTGACTCGCGACTCAGCAGGACGTCGGTGACCGGGCGGGAGCCCAGCTCCAGGGCGTCCTCCAGGCGTTCCTGCTCCTCCGGGTCGAGCAGACCGGCCTGACCGGAGTCCTCCACCAGGCGGTTGAGCTGTTCGCTGGTGAAAACCGCCTCGACCTCGTCCTTGGGCTCGACGTGGAAGAGCCGCAGGATGCCCCGGGCGCAGGCGCCGAGGGCGACGGTGATCGGCCTGCACAGCCGGGCGAAGGCGACCAGGCCGGGGCTGAGCCACAGCGCGACCTTCTCCGGTGCTGCCATGGCGAGGTTCTTCGGCACCATCTCGCCGATGACGAGGTGGAAGAAGATGACCGCGGCGAGCGCGATCACATAGCCGAGCGGGTGGATCATGCCGTGCGGCAGGTGGACCCACTCGAAGACCGGCTCCAGCAGGTGCGCCACGGTCGGCTCGGCGACCGCGCCCAGGGTCAGCGAGCAGACGGTAATGCCGAACTGCGCGGCCGCCATCATCTGCGGCAGCCGCTCCAGGCCGTACAGGACCTGGCGGGCCCGGGCGGTGCCGAGCGGTTCGATCTGGCTGCGGCGCACCGAGACGAGCGCGAACTCGGCACCGACGAAGAAGCCGTTGGCGAGTACGAGCAGCGCGGCGAAGAGGAGTTGCAGGACGCTCATCGGGCGGCCTCCACCACTGCGGGGGCGATACGCACGAGACGTACCCGCTCGGCGCGATAGTGCCCGACCTGGCGCACGGTGAGCCGCCAGCCGGGCAGTTCGGCCCGGTCCCCGACGGCGGGGATACGGCCGAGCAGATCGGCGACCAGGCCGGCGACGGTCTCGTAGGGCCCCTCGGGCACATCCAGGCCTATGCGCTGCAGGATGTCGACGCGGCAGCTGCCGTCGGCCTCCCAGGCGGGCCGGCCGTCCTCCGGCGAGGTGGCGGCGAGTTCCGGCAGGTCGTGCCCGTCGTGCTCGTCACGGACCTCGCCGACGATCTCCTCGACGATGTCCTCCAGTGTGACGACGCCGGCCGTGCCGCCGTACTCGTCGACGACGACGGCGATGGGCTGCTCACTGCGCAACTGCGCGAGCAGGGGCTGCACCGGCAGGGTCTCGGGCACGAGCAGCGCCGGGCGGGCGATGCGCACCACGGGGGTGCGCAGCCGGTCGTGCACGGGCACGGCCAGCGCGTCCTTGAGGTGCGCCATGCCGACGACCTCGTCGATCCTCTCGCGGTAGACGGGAAAGCGGGACAGACCCGTGGCGCGGGTCAGGTTCACCACGTCCTCGGCGGTCGCCGTGGACTGGAGCGCGCTGACCCGTACCCGGGGCGTCATGACGTGCTGTGCGGTCAGCTCGGCGAGCGACAGCGTCCGTACGAAGAGGTCGGCGGTGTCCTGTTCCAGGGCGCCGGCCCGCGCGGAGTGCCGGGCGAGGGAGACGAGTTCGCCGGGGGTGCGGGCGGAGGCCAGCTCCTCGGCGGGCTCGATGCCCAGCGCGCGGACGAGCCGGTTGGCGACCGCGTTCAGGGTCGCGATCACCGGGTGGAAGAGGCGGGCGAAGGCGTGCTGCGGGCCCGCGACGAAGCGCGCGACCTGCAGGGGCTTGGACACCGCCCAGTTCTTGGGCACCAGTTCGCCGATCACCATCTGCACGGCAGAGGCCAGCAGCATGCCGACGACCACGGCGACACCGGAGACGGCGCCCTCGGGGATGCCGGTCGCGGTGATGGGGCCGTGCAGCAGCTGCGCGAGCGCCGGTTCGGCGAGCATGCCGACGACGAGGGAGGTGATGGTGATGCCGAGCTGGGTGCCGGAGAGCTGGAAGGACAGCTCCTTGAGGGACTCGACGACCGTACGGGCTCGTCGGTCGCCCTCGGCGGCGGCCTTCTCGGCGTCGGTCGCCTCGACCGTCACCAGGCCGAACTCGGCCGCCACGAAGAATCCGTTGGCGAGAATCAGCAGGAACGCCGCTCCGAGGAGCAACAGGGGGTTGGTCATGATGCCGCCGCCTCCGCGTACGCGCGGAGCGGGTCCGCGGTATGTCGGTAGGGGGCGGCGCAGGTACTACAGGACGATCCGTCCATCGCCGGAGAGGGTCACTCCTCGCGTAGCAGGAACCCCTGGGCGCCGGTCGGCGCGCAGGGGCGGAGGCGCAGCGAATACGCCTCCGCCACCAGATTAATCAAGACAGGGGCTTGTGCGGCAGGGTGGAAGGCCTCGAGTCAGCCCTGATCTTCGTCGGGGCGGGCTGTGGAGCGCGCTTCGGCGAGCGCTCGCAGGGCTCGGGCGTCCGCGATGGCGCGCTGCTTGGCGATGCCCGGCTGGATGCCGAGGGCGGGCAGGCTGGTGCCGTCGCTGAGGTTGAGGAACACCCAGGGATCGCCGGGGCGGAGGTTCACCTGGATGATCTCGGCCCAGGCCAGTCGGCGTCGGCCGGCGATGTTGACGACCGTGACACCGGACTCGTCGGCGACGACCTTCGGCCGGGACAGCAGGAACAGCACGCCGGCCAGGAGGGCCGCCGTGAAGACGAAGCTGAGGCGCTCGCCGGGGCTGAGCTGTTCGAGGAGCATCGCGACCGTCGTGATGACCACGAAGATCGCGACACCGGCGGTCAGCAGAACGGCACGGGTCCGGCTCGGCCGGAACGTGACGGGGAGCGGGGGCAGGTCCGACATGGTCTTCGGCTCTCGTACGGCTGTCAGAGGCGGCAGGCGTGGATGGCCGTCGTCAGGATGGCCCGGGCACCGATCTCGTACAGGTCGTCCATGATCCGCTGGGCTTCCTTGGAGGGGACCATCGCGCGGACGGCGACCCAGCCCTCGTTGTGCAGCGGGGAGACGGTCGGGGACTCGAGGCCGGGGGTGAGGGCGACGGCCTTCTCGAGCTGCTCGACCCGGCAGTCGTAGTCCATCATCACGTAGGTCCGGGCCACCAGGACGCCCTGGAGGCGGCGCAGGAACTGCTGGACCTTGGGCTCCTCCGCTTCGGCGCCGACGCGGTGGATGACGACCGCCTCGGACTTCATGATCGGGTCGCCGAAGACTTCGAGGCCCGCGTTGCGCAGCGAGGTGCCGGTCTCGACGACGTCCGCGATGACCTCGGCGACGCCCAGTTCGATCGCGGTCTCGACGGCCCCGTCGAGGTGGACGACGGAGGCGTCGATCCCGTTGTCGGCGAGGTGCTTGGCCACGATCCCCTCGTACGAGGTGGCCACCGTCATGCCGGCGAGGTCCGCGATGCCGCTCGCCGTGCCGGGCTTGCCGGCGAAGCGGAAGGTGGAGCGGGCGAAGCCGAGCGGGAGGATGACCTCCGCGTTGGCGCCCGAGTCGATCAGCAGGTCGCGGCCGGTGATGCCGATGTCGAGCTTGCCGGAGGAGACGTAGATCGCGATGTCGCGGGGGCGGAGGTAGAAGAACTCGACCTCGTTCGTCGGGTCGACGATCCGCAGTTCCTTGGACTCGCGGCGCTGCTGGTAGCCGGCCTCATGCAGCATCTCCGCCGCAGGTCCTGACAGGGAACCCTTGTTGGGGACGGCGATGCGCAGCATGAGATCGGCTTCCTTTGTTCGTCGTACGGCGGTTCGTGCGTACGGTGGTGGGTTCGGGTTACGGCTCAGAGGTGGGCGTAGACGTCGTCCAGCGAGATCCCGCGGGCGACCATCATCACCTGGACGTGGTAGAGCAGCTGCGAGATCTCCTCGGCGGCTGCCTCCTTGCCCTCGTACTCGGCGGCCATCCAGACCTCGGCGGCCTCTTCGACGACCTTCTTGCCGATTGCGTGGACACCCTTGCCGACCAGCTCTGCGGTGCGGGAGGTGGCGGGGTCGCCGTCGGCGGCCTTCTGCTGGAGCTCGGTGAAGAGCTCCTCGAACGTCTTATTGGACATGGTGGCGCTCACTTTACGCGTGTGCCGGGCGGCTCATCGCCACGGTTCGGATACTGAGCGGAGGGTGGCGGCCGTGGCCACGGCCGCCGTCACCGCCTCGTGGCCCTTGTCCTCGTTGGAGCCCTCGATACCCGCCCGGTCCAGGGCCTGTTCCTCGGTGTCGCAGGTGAGGACGCCGAAGCCGACGGGCACGCCGGTTTCGACGGCGACCTGGGTGAGGCCCTGGGTGACGCCCTGGCACACGTACTCGAAGTGGGGGGTGCCGCCGCGGATGACGACTCCGAGGGCGACGATCGCGTCGTAGCCGCGGCCCGCGAGGACCTTGGCGACGACCGGGAGTTCCCAGGTGCCGGGGACCCTCAGCAGGGTCGGCTCGTCGATTCCCAGGTCGTGCAGGGCACGCAGGGCGCCGTCCACCAGACCGTCCATCACCTTCTCGTGCCACTGTGCCGCGATGACGGCGACCCGCAGGTCTCCGACGTTGCGTACGGACAGTTCCGGTGCACCCTTGCCGCTCACTTGTCTCGCATCTCCTCGATGGTCTTTCTTACTGGTTGCCGCAGGTGGAGACAGGGGTCGTCTCCAGCCAGGGCAGGTCGTGCCCCATCCGGTCCCGCTTGGTGCGCAGGTAGCGGAGGTTGTGCTCGCCCGCCTGTACCGGCATCGGCTCGCGGCCGGTGACCTCGAGGCCGTGCCGGACGAGCGCGTCGATCTTGTCGGGGTTGTTGGTCATCAGGCGCAGGCTGCGGACGCCGAGGTCCCGGAGGATCTGCGCGCCGGCGCTGTAGTCCCGGGCGTCGGCGGGCAGGCCGAGTTCCAGGTTGGCGTCGAGGGTGTCGTGGCCCTGCTCCTGGAGCTCGTACGCGCGCAGCTTGGACAGCAGGCCGATGCCGCGCCCCTCGTGGCCGCGCAGATAGACCACCACTCCCCTGCCCTCGGCCTGGACGCGGTCCAGGGAGGCGTCCAGCTGGGGGCCGCAGTCGCAGCGCGCGGAGCCGAAGATGTCGCCGGTGAGGCATTCGGAGTGGACGCGGACGACGACGTCCTCGCCGTCGCCGATCTCGCCGTGCACCAGGGCGACGTGCTCCACGCCGTCGACGGTGGAGCGGTAGCCGTACGCCGTGAACTCGCCGTGGGCGGTGGGCAGCCGGGTCTCGGCCTCGCGGCGGACGGTGGGTTCGCTGGAGCGCCGGTAGGCGATCAGGTCCTCGATGGAGATGATCGTCAGGCCGTGCTTGCGGGCGAAGGGGACCAGTTCGGGCAGCCGCAGCATGCTGCCGTCCTCGCCGGCGATCTCGACGATGGCGCCCGCCGGGCGCAGGCCGGCGAGACGGGCGAGGTCGACGGCGGCCTCGGTGTGGCCGTTGCGGACGAGCACCCCGCCGGGCCTGGCGCGCAGCGGGAAGATGTGGCCGGGACGGACGAGGTCCGACGGCTGCGCCGTACCGCTCGCGAGGAGCTGAAGGGTGGCCGCACGGTCGGAGGCCGAGATCCCGGTGCTCACGCCGTGAGCGGGCGAGGCGTCCACGGAGACGGTGAACGCGGTTTTCATCGACTCGGTGTTGTCGTCGACCATCTGCGGGAGTTGGAGCCGGTCCAGTTCGTCGCCCTCCATGGGGGCGCAGATCAGGCCGCGGCACTCGCTCATCATGAAGGCGACGATGTCAGGGGTCACCTTCTCCGCGGCGATGACGAGGTCGCCCTCGTTCTCCCGGTCCTCGTCGTCGACGACCACGATCGGGCGGCCGGCCGCGATGTCCGCTACGGCCTGCTCGACCGGGTCGAGCGTGAAGTCCTCGAGGGCTTCGGTGCTGTACAGGATCGGTGGGACAAGGGGTGCGGCGCGAAGCGTCTCGATCAGGGTGGTGGTGGGTGACGGGCGGGCAGTCATGCCGGCGCTCCTTCCATGACGGGCTGCGTGGCCTTGCGGGAGCGCAGCCACCAGTCGCGCATGCCCCACAGGACGAGCGCGCCGTAGATGACGTAGACGAAGCCGGAGAAGGCGTAGCCGTTGGCGAAGTTCAGGGGGACGCCGACGAGGTCGACGAGGAGCCAGGCGAACCAGAACTCGACCATGCCGCGGGCCTGCGCGTACATGGCGACGACGGTGCCGACGAAGATGTAGGCGTCGGGCCAGGGGTCCCAGGACAGGGTCGGGTACGCCTTGAAGAGCAGGGCCACCGCGACCGTGCCGACGGCGGCGGCACCGACCATCGCCGCGCGCTCGCGCCAGGTGGCGAACCGCGGGGTGATGTGGCCGTCCCCGGACCCGTCCTTGCCGCGGTTCCACTGCCACCAGCCGTACAGGGCGACGACCATGACGACGGCCTGCTTGCCGGCGCTGCCGGTCAGATGGCCGAAGAAGGCGCCGAAGAGGATGAGGCCGGACAGGAACTGCACGGGCCAGCTCCAGATGGAGCGGCGCCAGCCGAGGGCGAGGCCGATCAGGCCGAAGATGTTCCCGACCATGTCCGACCAGAGGATGTGCTGGTCGAGGAGGACGAACGCCTCGGAGTTCAGCCAGTTCACCGGGTGCCCCCCTGACTGCCCATCAGCCGCTCCACGTACTTGGCGATGATGTCGACTTCGAGGTTGACCGGGTCGCCGGGCTGCTTGAGGCCGAGCGTGGTCAGGGCGAGGGTGGTGGGGATGAGGCTCACTGTGAAGTGGTCGGGGCCGGCGTCGACGACGGTGAGGCT
The DNA here is from genome assembly GCF_040660135.1 of Streptomyces sp. NPDC050997. Taxonomy (NCBI): domain Bacteria; kingdom Bacillati; phylum Actinomycetota; class Actinomycetes; order Kitasatosporales; family Streptomycetaceae; genus Streptomyces; species Streptomyces sp. NPDC050997. The sequence continues at coordinate 228,240 of NZ_JBFAGK010000013.1, read as the reverse complement.
GATGCCGTCGACCGTGATGGAGCCCTTCTCCACGACGTAGCGCGCGAGGTCCGCGGGGAGCTCGATCTTCACGAGCTCCCAGTTCTCGGACGGCTTGCGCTCCAGCACCCGACCGGTGCCGTCGACGTGCCCCTGCACGATGTGGCCGCCGAGGCGTGCGCCCACAGCGGTGGGGCGCTCCAGGTTGACGCGGGAGCCCACGGCGAGGACGCCCAGGCTGGAACGGTTCAGGGTCTCGGCCATCACATCGGCGGTGAACTCGTCGCCCTCGTGGTCGACGACGGTCAGACAGACACCGTTGACGGCGATGGAGTCGCCGTGCTTCGCGTCTTCCGTGACGACGGGGCCGCGCAGCCGAAAGCGTGAGGCGTCGCCGAGGTTCTCGACGGCGGTGATCTCACCCAGCTCTTCGACGATTCCGGTGAACACTTCCCGGGTCCTCCTGCCTCTTCGGGCACGGACTCCGGGGCTGTCGATGAACGACAAAATGCACGAACAGGAACACCGGGGGCGACGCCGAACAGGGCTCGTCTCATTGACGAACCAATACGGCGGCGCGCACGAATGCCCGCCCGCCGCGCACTGCCTCCCATCCGGACTTTAACCGTCGGTCCAGGAATTTCACCTGGTCAACCGGCCACTGGAAGTGACCGGGTCGCGGACTGTAACCGCCGGTTCGGACTTTCACCGACCCCGGAGTGCGCTGCTTTTGGTACACGGTCAGTGTGCCACGCTCGATCGACGGCCATACGAGTGAACGGTGTGGGGTGGCTCACAGGGAGCGTCCATGGACTTCTCGCGCGGTCCGTCGGCCCTGCCCCGCGCGCCGGCGCACCCCCCTTGACCTGAACTGGTCCACCTCTCTTGACGTATTGGTCTAGTCCTTTTTAGGGTCGGCCTGCGCGGACACCCGCAGAGACGGGCCCGGTGGCGGTGACGACGGCCCTTGCCCGCCGCCGGGTCTCCCCTCCCCGGCGGGGATCGAACCGGGCGGAACCTTCGCGACGGGGCCGGAACGCACGAACGCGCTGCTCGCAGAGTGGCGGCACCGGCACACTCGGTCGGCTCGCCACCGAGCGACTGCGCCCGGGTGGGCACGAGGTGCGGGTGCTCAGCCGGCACCCGGACACCCAGCCCGGCTCACCCCAGGAACAGGGCCCGGCCCAGGCAATCCCTGCGCGGCCTCAGCTCGTCCTCCGCGGCGCGAACAGGTCGTCCTGCGCCCGGTCGCGGGCCGTGAGCAGCGCCCCGCGCAACACTGCTCCCCCGCCCAGCGCGCTGGACCGCACCTCCGTGGGCAGGGGGGACAGTCGGGCCAGGCGGTGCTGGACCCGCCGGGCAAGGGTGTCGCCGCCCGCGCGGCCGATCTCGCCGGCCAGCACCACGCAGCCCGGGTCCAGGACGGAGATGACGGCGGCGGCGCCGAGGGCGACACGGTCGGCGAGGACGTCGAGGAAACGGTCGGCGGCGAGGTCCGGAGGAGTGCGCGAGGCTACGGGGCCGTCCTCGGCGCGGGGTTCGCGACGCCCGCCGTCCACTGCCACCCGCGCCACCGCCGTCCGAACCAGCGCGGCCGCGTACGGCTCGTGCGCCGCCGCCGTCGCCGTCACGCCGTGCTCCGCCGCCAGGGCGGCGATCGCCCCGGCCGCCGCGAGGGAGTGGAAGCCCCCTTCGCAGCCGGTCGCCGACGGGAGTCCGGTCGCCCCCGGCACCGGCAGGAAGCCGATCTCGCCCGCGCCGCCGGAGGCGCCCCGGCGCAGCGTCCCGTCGAGGACCAACGCGGCCCCGATGCCCATGCCGAGCCACAGCAGCACGAAGGTGTCCCGGTCGCGTGCGGCACCGTCGCGCTGCTCGGCGAGGGCGGCGAGGTTGGTCTCGTTCTCGACGCTGAACCGGGCCTCCGGGAGCCGCTCCTGCAGGGCCGCCACCAGGCGCCGGTGCCAGGCGGGCAGCGCGGAGGAGTCGCGGAGTTCACCGCTGGCGGGGTCGATCAGCCCGGGCGCGCCGATGCCGACGGTGTGCAGCCGGTCCGCCCCGGCCTCCTTCACCACCCGCTCGACCAGGGTGACCGCCTGCTCCACCGCGGGCCCGGTGCCGGTGTCGTCGCCGATCGGCACGGACGCCTCGGCGAGCACCTGCCCGAGCAGGTCGGACACGACCACCGCGACGCCCTCGGTACGGACGTCCAGGGCGGCCAGGTGGGCGCGGTCGGCGACGATGCCGTACAGCTTGGCGTTGGGCCCGCGTCGCTGCTCGCCCGACTCCCCGACCACCTCGATCAGTCCGGACGCCGTGAGACGCTCGACGAGGTCGGCGACGCTCGGCCGGGACAGGCCGGTGAGCTGCTTCAGCCGCCCTGCCGTCAGCGAGCCCTTCTCCTGGAGCAGGCGCAGGGCGAGCCGGTCGTTGATGGCCCGGGCGGTGCTCGGGGATGCGGGCATGCCGGGATCCTTCCAGATCGGCGGGCCGCGCGGCGGGCGGCCGGTAACCCGCTATATATCAGGCAGGGTTCCTGATAGTTTACGGCAGCGCGGGCGGGGACCCGGAAACCTGGAGGGGCCGGAGAATGAGCGAAGTGGTCTACAACCGACGCGAGGTGCGGCGGGCCCGGTACGCCCTGGCCGCCGTGTTCGCTGTGCACGGTGCCGTCACCGGCTCGTTCGCGACCCGCGTGCCGTGGATCCAGGAGCACGCCTCGGTCGGTGCGGGCCAGCTGGGGCTCGCCCTGGCCTTCCCCGCGCTCGGCGCGTCCGTGGCGATGCCGCTCGCGGGCCGCATCAGTCACCGCTTCGGCGCACGGAACGCCCTGCGCGGCCTGATCGCCCTGTGGACGCTGTCGCTGATCCTGCCGTCCCTCGCCCCGAACCTGCCGGCGCTGTGTCTGGCGCTGTTCACCTTCGGCGCCTCGGCGGGCATGGCGGACGTGGCGATAAACGCGCTCGGCGTCGAGATCGAGAACCAGTTGGGGCGGTCGATCATGTCCGGCCTGCACGGTCTGTGGAGCGCGGGCGCCCTGGTCGGTTCGGCGGCGGGCACACTCGCCGCACATCTGGGTTCGGACGCCCGGCTGCACCACGCACTGGCCGCCGCCGTCCTGACCGTGCTGGGTGTGATCGCGTGCACCTGGGTTCTCGACATCCAGCCAGCCGAGGACGAGGAGCCGCCGCCCCGGTTCGCGCTGCCCCCGAAGTCGGCGCTGCTGATCGGCGCGGTCGGGTTCTGCGCGGTGTTCGCCGAGGGCGCCAGCCTGGACTGGTCGGCGGTCTATCTGCGCGACCGGCTGGACAGTTCGGCGGGGCTGGCGGCCGCCTGCACCACGGGCTTCACGTTCACCATGGCGATCGCCCGGATCGTCGGCGACAAGGTGGTGGACCGGTTCGGCTCGGTGCGCACGGTCCGGGTGGGCGGAGTACTGGCCGCCCTGGGCGGGCTGCTGGTCGTGGTGGCCGGCCATCCGGCGGTGGCCATGGCGGGGTTCGCGCTGATGGGGTTGGGCATCGCCGTCGTCGTACCGCTGTGCTTCGCCGCGGCGGGTCGCAGCGGCGCGAATCCCAGCCTGGCCATCGCGGGCGTCGCGACCATCACGTACACCTCGGGTCTGGTCGCGCCGAGCGCCATCGGCGGCCTCGCCCAGGCCACCAGTCTGACGGTGTCCTTCGTCCTGGTGACGGTACTGGCATGCGGGCTGGTCGCCTTCGCGGGCGTGCTGCGCGCGGGCGACCGGGACCGTCCGAAGCTGAGTGCCGAGGCCACGGTGGCTCCGAGCCCCCGGCCCTGAACGGATCGTCCCTGGTGGGAGGGCCTTCCCCACCCTGAGTGGACGCTCGGAGTCCCTTTTTCCTTTTCCCTGGACAATGAGCGGGGCACCCGCCCCCGAACCACAGGCACGACGAAAGCGATACCGCACCATGGATCTTGGCGTCCGCTGGAAACTGCACGGCGACGGACGCACGCCGGCACCGGGAGCAGTGGTCCGCCCCGACGAACGGCTGTCCTGGCCCCGCACGTTCGGGCTCGGCGCCCAGCACGTGGTGGCCATGTTCGGTGCGTCGTTCGTCGCGCCCGTCCTGATGGGCCTGGATCCCAACCTCGCGATCATGATGTCCGGCGTCGCGACCGTGATCTTCCTGCTCGCCACCCGCGGCCGGGTTCCCAGCTACCTGGGCTGCTCGCTCTCCTTCGTGGGCGTCGCCGCGGTCATCCGGGCGCAGGGCGGGACGAGTGCCACGGTGACCGGGGCGGTCCTGGTCGTCGGCGTCGCGCTGTTCCTGGTCGGTGTCGCCGTGCAGCGGTTCGGGGCGCGGATCATCCACGCGACGATGCCGCCGATCGTCACCGGCGCGGTGGTGATGCTGATCGGCTTCAACCTGGCGCCCGTCACGGCCTCCACGTACTGGCCGCAGGACCAGTGGACGGCCCTGCTGGTCATGCTGTTCACCGGTCTGGCCGTGGTGTGTCTGCGTGGTTTCTGGTCCCGGATCGCGATCTTCCTGGGCCTGGTCTTCGGCTACGGCGTCTCCTGGGCCTTCGACCGGATATTCGGGCGGATCCACTCGGTGGACGCGAGCGGCAAGCTCACCGACCACTGGCGGCTCGACCTGTCCGCCGTCGGCCAGGCCGACTGGGTCGGGCTGCCGTCCTTCCACGGGCCGTCCTTCGAGTGGTCGGCGATCCTGGTCGCGCTGCCCGTGGTCATCGCCCTGGTCGCCGAGAACGCCGGGCATGTCAAGGCGGTCGGCGAGATGACCGGCGACTCGCTGGACGACAGGCTCGGTACGGCGATCTCCGCCGACGGCATCGGCTCCGTGCTCTCCACCGCGGTCGGCGGCCCGCCCAACACGACCTACTCCGAGAACATCGGCGTGATGGCCGCGACCCGCGTCTACTCGACGGCCGCGTACTGGGCCGCCGCCGGCTTCGCCCTCCTGTTCGGCCTGTGCCCGAAGTTCGGGGCGGTGGTGGCCGCGATCCCGGGCGGTGTCCTCGGCGGCATCACCGTCATCCTGTACGGCATGATCGGCCTGCTCGGCGCCCAGATCTGGCTCAACGCCGAGGTGGACCTGCGCAATCCGCTCAACCTGGTGCCGGCCGCGGCGGGCATCATCATCGGAGTCGGCGACGTGACGATGAAGTTCACCGACACCTTCTCGCTGAGCGGCATCGCGCTGGGCACGCTCGTCGTGATCACCGGCTACCACGCGCTGCGGGCGTTCGCGCCGGCCCATCTCAAGACGGGCCGGCCGCTGCTGGACGAGGGCACCAGTTCCTACGACGAGGAGGGTCAGCGCGCCAACTCGTAGGCGTAGGACGGCGAGAACGTCCCGGGCGAGCCCTTGCAGCCGTCCGACTCCCCCGGCAGTTTCACCCACAGGAAGGCGTCGATCCGGGCTTCCCCGGTGCTGAGCGTGGGCGCCCGGCCGATCTTGCGGCCGGACGGGTCGCACCACTCGCCGTCCGCCGGGGCGCCGTTGCCGTTGCGGCTGGTGTCGATGACGGCGCCCAGGCCGGCCGGGCCGCCCAGCGCGTCGAGGACTCGTCGGTCGTAGGCGATCTCGTCGGACGTGCGGTGGAAGTTGGAGACATTGCTGAAGACACCGTCGGAGGACGCGGCCGAGGCGGCTCCGGCCTGCCTGAGCCAACCCGCCTGTTTCGTGGCCGAGTTCCAGCCGGAGTGACCGGCGTCGTAGTAGACGCGTGCCCTGGAGTTGGCGGCCTTGAGGACCCGGCCCGCACGGGCCAACGAGGCGAAGCGGCGGGACCGTTCGCCCGAGGAGAGGCAGTCGGCCTGGGCGACCGAGTCCGGATCCAGGATGACGACGACCTCGCCGGAGCCCAGCCCGGCGGCGAAGGCGTCGATCCAGGCGTCGTAGGCGTCGAGGTCGGGCGCCCCGCCCTCGGAGGCGCCGCCGCAGTCGCGGCCCGGGATCGCGTACGCCACGACCACCGGGACCCGGCCCTGGGCGACACCGCCCGATGTGACCGCGCGGACCCGGGAGGTGATGGTCGACGGCGTGAAGTCGGCGAACCAGAGGGCCGCGGGCTGGTCGGCTATCCGGGACTCGATGACCGCCTGCCGGGGGTCCGCGCCGTTGGCGCGCACCCAGTCGAGCACCTGGGACTCGGGGTGGCGGTAGAGCCGGGTGGACACGAAGGCGGTCAGGTCCTGCTCCTTCTGCTCCGTCCTCGTGGGCGTCGGCGTGGCGCTCGGCTTCTTCTTCGGGGACGGCGAGGCGGAGGCGCCCTGGCGCGGGCTCGGAGAGGCGGACGGCGTCGGTACGGCGGGCAGTGGTGCCAGGTAGGGCGTGCTGGTCACCTCGGGCTTCGCCTCGTCGGAGCCGCGCCGGTCGTCGAGGGCGGTCAGCATCCCGGACGCGGTGCCGACCGCGACGACGACGGATGCCGCGGCGACCATCACACCCCGTCGCGCGGTCCGTTCGCGCGCGGCCCGGTGCGCGGCCGGGCGCCTGGCACGCAAGCCTGACACGGTTGCGCTCCCCCTCCCCCAGGGCGGGCGCGCGTTCCCCCGTTCTGGGGAAGCGCCGGGCCCGCCGGTACCCGGGTCACCCTAAAGCTGCCACCCTGCCCCCATGGTGCAATGCGAACAATTCACCACCCCTGTGGACGCGGTCATCTCCCGTATGCGCGCGCTCGACGCGACGCTGCCGGCGGCCGACGGCGTCGCCGTCTTCAACCGTGTCTACCTCGCCGTCACGGAGGCGGTCGACCGGCGTATCGACGGCGGGCAGTTCGAGGACGCGCGGGCCGCGATCACGCTGGACGTGCGGTTCGCTGAGCGCTACCTGGCCGCCGTCGAGACAGTGACCGACGAGCGGCGTCCGCCCGCCTGTTGGCGGCCCCTGTTCCAGATGCGCCGTCATCCCGGCGTACAACCATTGCAGTTCGCGCTCGCGGGCATCAACGCGCACGTCGGCCACGATCTGGCGCTCGCCGTCGTGGACACCTGTCGTACGCTCGGCTGCGAACCCGCCGAGGTGGAGGACGAGTTCGACCGCGTGGGCGATCTCCTCGTCTCGCTGGAGGAGAGCATCCGCGAAGAGCTGATGCCGGGCCCCGACCTCCTCCAGATCGCCGACCCGCTCACCCACCTGCTCGGCTCATGGAGCCTGGAGCGGGCCCGGGACGCGACCTGGACCGCGGCCCGGGCCCTGTGGGCGCTGCGTGGACTCCCCGATGTCGCCGGGGAGTTCACCGAACGGCTGGACGCGGCGGTCGGCCTCGCGGGGCGCATGCTGCTCACCCCACTGCCCGACCGGTGACAGGTCCTGGACCTCCAGGACCTCCAGGACCTTCTAGTCCCTCTAGTCCTTCTAGTCCCTCTAGTCCTTCTAGTCCTCCGGCAGTTCGACCGGCGCGATCTCGTCGTACAGGTCTCCCGGACCCGGGTTCGTCGCGTCGGTCGCCCCTCCGAAGTGGTGCATGACGCCCCACACCGCGTTGAGCGCGGTCTGCACCGCCCCCTCGGCCCAGCCGGCCGTCCAGGAGATGTCGTCGCCGGCGAGGAAGATGCCCCGCTTGTCCTCGGGCAGCCGGTCCTGCATGAAGTGGGTGAACAGGCGCCGCTGATAGCGGTAGTGACCGGGCAGGTTGGCCTTGAAAGCGCCCATGAAGTAGGGCTCGTTCTCCCAGGACACGGTCACCGGGCTGCCGATGACGTGCTTCCTGATGTCGACGTTCGGGTAGATCTCGCCGAGCGACTTCAGCATGACCTCCATCCGCTCGTTCGCCGACAGCGGCAGCCACTTCAGGCTGTCGTCGCACCAGGTGTACGACAGGCAGATGACGGCCGGCTTGTCGGGGCCGTCGTCGAGGAGGTAGGTCCCGCGCGTCATCCGGTCGGTGAGGGTCATCGACATGACGTCCCGGCCGGTCGGGTTTCCCCTGTCGTCGACGGCCTTGTCCAGCCAGAACGGCCGGTCGACGGGCACGAAGAGCTTGGACGACTCCATGTAGTGGGTGCGCTCGATCGCGGTCCAGTGGTCGATCGGGAAGAGCGAGTCGTCGCAGGCGATCTTCGACAGCAGCATCCAGGACTGGGCGGTGAAGATCGCCGTCCGGTAGGTGCGGATGTCGCCGTCCGCGTCGGTGACGGTGATCCGGTCGCCCGCGGTGCGGTGCAGCCGGGTCACGGCCGGGCGGGGCTCACCGTTCACATGCAGGCCGGCGAGCGAGGTCCCGTACGGCCAGTGGACGATCTTCTCCGGCTCGCGCTCCCACAGGCGCACCGGCAGCTGCTGGGAGCCGCCGACGATGCCGCGGTGGTGGTCGTCGGCCTCGGTGTAGACGACGCGCAGGATCTCCAGGATGGAGTTGGGGAAGTCGGTGTCCCAGCCGCCGGTTCCGAAGCCGACCTGGCCGAAGATCTCGCGGTGCCGGAAGGATTTGAAGGCCTCGGAGTCGCAGAGGAAGCCGTAGAAGGTCTGGTTGTCGAGCTTCTCGACGAGCTTCGCCCAGATCTCCCGGATGCGCGGCACGTCCCGCTCCCGCAGGGCGCGGTTCATGTCGGAGAAGTCGGCACCCTCTTCGAGGCAGCTGTTCCAGGCCGCGGCGACGTCCCGGTAGACCTGGGGCAGGTCGTCGACCGTCTCGGCGTAGTGGGACTCGCCCTTGAGGTCGACGACGGTCGAAGGAGTCACCTCCGCCAGGGGGTTGGGGAAGGGCCGGGTCGTCAGGCCCACCAGGTCGATGTAGTGCTGGAGGGCCGTGGAGGACGGCGGGAAGCGCATCGCGCCCATCTCGGCGGTGAGCGACGGGTCGCATCCGTCGAAACCGACGGTCCGCAGCCGGCCGCCGATCCGGTCGGCCTCGTAGACGACGGGCTTGAGGCCCATCTTCATCAGTTCGTACGCGGCCACGATGCCGGACAGTCCGCCCCCGATGACGGCGACCTCGGTGCCGTGCTCGGTCGCCGGTATCTGACCGAGGCCCGCCGGGTGGGCGAGGAAGTCGTCGTACGCGTACGGGAAGTCCGGGCCGAACATGGTGATCGGCGGCTGCTGCTCGTCTGCGTGCTCGACGGCGTTGGGCACGGTGGACGTCATGGGGTACGGACTCCTTGCGCGGGGGTGGTTCGGGGGAAGGCTCGGGGTCAGACGAGCGACCCGTACAGACCGGGGCGGCGGTCCTTCAGGTACGGGTTGGCCTCGCGGGAGGCGGCGAGGAAGGCGGGGTCCACGTCCGCGAGGAGCAGTTCGTCGGCGCGGCCGGCCCGGGTGCGGGCGACCCCGTCGGGTCCGGCGAGGGTGGAGAGCCCGACGAACTCGAACTCCCCTTCCTGACCGACCCGGTTGACGTACGCGACGTACATCTGGTTCTCGAAGGCACGCACCGGCACGACCGACTCGGCGACGAACTGGAACGGGTGCATCTGCGCGGTCGGCACCAGGAGGAGGTCGGTGCCGGCGAGGGCGTGGGCTCGGACGTTCTCCGGGAACTCCACGTCGTAGCAGACCATCAGGCCGACGCGGAGCCCGTTCAGCTCGGCCTGTACGACTGGCTGGGCGCCCGGCGTGAAGTGGTCGCGTTCGAAGCAGCCGAAGAGGTGGGTCTTGCGATAGTTGGCCAGTCGGGTGCCGTCGGCGGCGATCAGCTGGACGGAGTTGAAGACGGCCTCGCCGGCCCGCTCGGGGTAGCCGTAGGCGATGGCGAGGCCGTGCCGGCCGGCGAGCTCGGCGATCGCGTCCGCCGCGTCACCGTCGGCGGGCTCGGCGAGGCGGCCGATGTCGTCGCCGATCGCGTACCCGGTGAGGAACATCTCCGGCGCTGCCAGCAGTCCGGCGCCCGCGGCGGCGGCCCGGCCCGCGGCCTCGTCGAGAACCTTGAGGTTCGCGGCGATCGAGCCGGGGCGGCCGGAGCTCTGGAGCAGGGCGGTGCGCATGCGTGTTCCTCACCGGGCGGAAGGGTGTTGTGGGGGCCACCTGAACGGTACGGGCGGCGGGCCCGACCCGACAAGAAGCAGCCGTTGCGCGCCCGTGCGCCGATCGTTGCGCGCTCCGTTCGAACAGCGACGATTCGTTGCGTGCCCGGGGGAACCGCCGCCCGGGCGGGCCCCGACCCGAGCCGACACCTCCGCCCGGGCCAACTCCCCGCGCTGGCGGGCCCCTGCCGGGGGCGACCTCCACCCGGGCGCCAGCCCCCGCCCAAGCCGAGACCCCACCCGACCGGGCCCCCTCCCGAGCCAGCCCACGCCCCAAGCCGAACCTGCGCGAGCTGGCCTCTGCCCCGGGCAACCCCCGCCCGAGCGGCCCCGGCCCAAACCACCCCCGCGCGAGCTGCCCTCTGCCCCGGGCGACCTCCACCCGGGCGCCAGCCCCCGCCCAAGCCGAGACCTCCACCCGGGCGGGCCCCCGCCCGAGCCAACCCACGCCCCAAGCCGAACCTGCGCGAGCTGGCCTCTGCCCCGGGCAACCCCCGCCCGAGCGGCCCCGGCCCAAGCCACCCCCGCGCGAGCTGCCCTCTGACGGGGCCACCTCCACCCGAGCGGGCCCACGCCCAAGCCACCCCCCGCGCGAGCGGACCCCGCCCAGGGCCACCTCCGCCCGAGCGGCCCCGCCCCGGGCACGCCACGTCGGCGGCGCCTCGGTGTGCGTTACGCTCCGCCGCCCCGCTGGCCGACCGCCCGGTCACGTCACCGGTCGGGCCACCCGCCTGCCTCGGCAGTCCGTGTGCCCTTCGCCGGTATCCGTGTGCCCCTCGTCAGCAGCAGGCCCGTGGCCAGGTACGGCACGGCGAAGAGCGCGAACACGGTGCTGTGGGAGGCGTTTTGGGAGAGGGTCGCGTACGCGCCGTAGACGACGATCGTGGCCAGTTCGGTGCCCAGGCTCGCGACCGAGGTCAGGGTGGCCCGCCCGGTGTCCTCGATGCGGTGCTGGAGGCGAACGTCGGCGAGCACGGTCGCCAGCTGGAAACCGCCGAAGGCGAGGGCCACCAGGACGAGGCCGACCGGTGTCCGCCCACCCGCGCCCACGGCCAGGGCGAGCGCGGCGCCCCCGAGCAGCCGGCCGAGCCCGCGGCTGCCGAGGCGCTCGGCGGGACCGGCCAGCAGGCTCCCGGCCGTGGCGCCCGCCCAGATCAGCAGGAGCAGATACGGGACCATCCGGTCCGGTACGCCGGTGTCCCGCACCAGCAGCGGGGTGTACTCGTCGAGCGCGCCCCACACGGCACCGACGGCCGGGACGAGCAGCAGAGCCCGGCGCAGCGCCCGGTCGGAACGGGCCGCGGCGAGTCCGTCCCGCAGGGTCGCGGCCCAGCTGTCACCGCCGGTTCCCGGTGTCCGGTGCTCCGGGAACCGGGAACCGGTCACCGCGGCGAGCAGACAGGCAAGGACACTCGCGGCGCCGACCGCCAGGTAGCCGCCGAACGCGAACACGGGACCGGCGGCCGCCATCGAAGCCATCACCGCCAGCAGTCCCGCGGCCCTGGCCCGCCCCATGACGCGGGCGTACCGGTCGGCCGCGCCCAGCCGGCCCAGTTCCTCGTACATCAGGGCCTCCAGCGCGCCGGAGCCGAGCGCGCCGCGCACACCCCACAGAACGAAGCCGACGGCGAAGGCCCAGTAGGACGGGGCCAGGACCCACAGGGCGAAGCCGACCGAGGTGAGCAGCGGGCCGAGCCACAGCAGCAGCCGGCGCGAGACCGCGTCGGCCCAGGCGCCGGAGGGGACCTCCAGCAGGACGCCGGTGAGGGACCACAGGGCGAACAGGGAGGAGATCTGCCAGATCGACAGACCGGTGTCGGCGAACAGCAGCGCGTACACCGGGTAGAGCAGGACGAAGTCGTCGAGGAACGCGTAGCCGTACAGCGTGGCCGTGAGCCGCCGGACACCGGTGACGGGCACACGAGCAGGTGAGAGTGTCATGAGGCCTTCCCGCAGGGGCGAATCGGACGCTTGAGGTGCGGCGTCCGAGGTGGCCCTCGGGAGGCACGGCTGGTGGATCAATGTCGCCAGGTCATGACACCGATGGTAGTCGGGGTCGTGCGTACGGCCGAGTGAATTGCCCGTCGGCATCCCGTCGGCCCGTCTGCCCGCCACGGCTACGGTGGGCATGTCATCAGCTGCGCACCGGGGAGGACGTATGGAGATCGCCCTGCTACCGCACGTGGACGAGCACACGACGGTCGTCGCGGCGGAGCCCGCCGCCGTCTGGCGAGGCATCGGTGACGTCCTGGACCGGTCCTTCGCGAGCGTCAGGTCGGCCCGCTACGCGCGCCTGCTCGGCTGCGCCGACCGTACGGTGTCCGGACCGCGGCCGGTGGCCGAGGGCTCCACGTTCCAGGGGCTCCGCGTGGCCGCCGCGCGCCCGGGCCGGGAGCTGGTACTGGTCGGGCGCCACCGCTTCTCGACGTACGCCCTGGTCTTCCGCCTCGACGAGGCCGGGCCGGGGCGGACCCGGCTGCGGGCCGAGACCCGGGCGAGGTTCCCCGGCCCGGTCGGCGGCCTCTACCGGCTCCTCGTCATCGGCACGGGCGGGCACGCGGTCGCCGTACGGCGGCTGCTCTCGGCCGTCCGGCGCGGCGCCGAGTAGAGCGGCTCAGGTCGGCGAGCCCGACGAGAAGCGGCGCAGCAGCGGCGACAGCACCAGCACGGACTTGGTCCGCTCCACGAACGGCTCCCCCGCGATCCGCTCCAGGACCCGCTCGAAGTGCCGCATGTCGGAGGCGAAGACCTGGACGATCGCGTCCGCGTCACCGGTGACGGTCGACGCGGCCACGACCTCCTGGTAGCGCTCCAGGCCTCGCTGGATGGTCTCCGGCGAGGTGTTGCGGCGGCAGTGGATCTCGACGAACCCCTCGGTCTTCCAGCCGAGCGCCGCCGGGTCCACCCGGACGGTGAAGCCGGTGATGGCCCCGGTCGCGCGCAGCCGGTCGACCCGCCGTTTCACCGCGGGCGCGGAGAGGCCGACCAACTGGCCGATGTCCGAGTAAGAGCGGCGTGCGTCCTCGGCGAGGGCGTGGACGATGCGTTCGTCGAGATCGTTCAGCACTGCGGGCGGTTCACTTCGTTTCGAGCGGGGCGAGACGGGAGCGGCGATGGCCGTACCCGAAGTAGACCACGAGCCCGACGGCCATCCAGACGCCGAAGACGACCCAGGTGACGGCGGACAGGCTGCCCATCATCCAGACGCACAGGGCGAGGCCCAGGGCCGGCAGTACGGGCGACAGCGGCACCCGGAAGGTACGGGGCATGTCGGGACGGGTGCGGCGCAGCACGACCACGGCCACGTTGACCAGCGCGAAGGCGAACAGCGTGCCGATGCTGGTGGCGTCGGCGAGCTGGCCCAGCGGAACGGCGGCGGCGAGGACACCGCAGAACAGGGACACGATCAGGGTGTTGGCGCGGGGTGTGCCGGTCTTGGGGTGGACGCGGGCGAACACCTTGGGCACCAGGCCGTCCCGGGACATCGCGAAGAGGATGCGGGTCTGGCCGTACAGGACGGTCAGGACGACGCTCGCGATGGCGATGACCGCGCAGAACGCGAGCAGGGTGCCCCAGAAGCCCTGCCCGGTGACCTCGCGCATGATCTGGGCGAGCGCGGCCTCGGAGTCGGTGAACTGCCGCCAGGGCTTCGCGCCGACGGCGACGGCGGCGACCAGGACGTACAGGGCGGTCACGACGACCAGCGAGAGCATGATCGCGCGGGGCAGGTCACGCTGCGCGTTCTTCGCCTCCTCGCCGGCGGTGGAGGCGGCGTCGAAGCCGATGTACGAGAAGAAGAGCGTGGCGCCCGCGGCGCTGACGCCGGCCATGCCGAGCGGCATGAAGTTGTCGTAGTTGCCCGAGCGGAAGCCCTGGATGCCGATGGCGCAGAACAGCACCAGCGCGGCGATCTTCACGGTGACCATGACGGTGTTGGCGCGGGCGGACTCGCGGGCGCCGCCCAGCAGAAAGGCCATCGCCAGCAGGACGACGATCAGTGCGGGCAGGTTGAAGACGCCGCCGTCGCCGGGCGGGGCGGACAGCGCGTCGGGGATGGTGACGCCGATCGTCCCGTCGAGCAGCTCGTTCAGGTACTCGCCCCAGCCGACGGCCACGGCGGCGACCGAGACGCCGTACTCCAGGACCAGACACCAGCCGCACACCCAGGCGATCAGTTCGCCCATCGTTGCGTATGCGTACGAGTACGAGGACCCGGCGACCGGGATGGTGCCCGCCAGTTCGGCGTAGGACAGCGCCGAGAACAGCGCGGTGAGACCCGCGATCACGAACGAGAGGGTGACGGCCGGGCCGGCCTTGGGAACGGCCTCGCCGAGGACGACGAAGATGCCGGTGCCGAGGGTGGCACCGATGCTGATCATGGTCAGCTGCCACAGTCCGAGGGAGCGGCGCAGACTGCCGCCCTCGCCCTGGCCGCCCTCCGCGACCAGGGTTTCCACCGGCTTTCGGCGCATGAGACGCGCACCGAGCCCGGGGGACGAGGGGCCTGTACGGCCACGCTTGTGCGGGGGTGCGCCTTGGTCGAGCACGCGCTGACTCCTTTGTCGCTGCCTCTCGGTGCGACGGGAACCGATGGGGCACCCCTGACAGCAGGGACCCACCGAGCGGGGTCCCCGCCACGCCATGTACAGGGCATGACCCTATGGGATGGCGTTGCCTGTGTAATGTGGCAACTTTGCGCACCCCTGCAAGATCGTTGCGTTCATCGGGGCTGGGCGGATGTTCGTTGCGCGGGGGCTTCAGACCGTTGTGCCGGGGCCGTACGGAAGGGAGCCGCTCAGCCCCAGCTGGCGTGCAGGGGCTTGCCCTCGGCGTAGCCGGCGGCGCTCTGGATGCCGACGACGGCCTTCTCGGAGAACTCCTCCAGGGAGTTGGCGCCCGCGTAGGTGCAGGAGGAGCGGACGCCGGCGATGATCGAGTCGATCAGGTCCTCGACGCCCGGCCGGTCCGGGTCGAGGTACATCCGGGAGGTGGAGATGCCCTCCTCGAACAGTGCCTTGCGGGCCCGGTCGTACCCCGACTCCTCGGACGTGCGGTTGGCCACGGCACGCGCGGACGCCATGCCGAACGACTCCTTGTAGAAGCGGCCGTCGGCGTCCTGCTGGAGGTCGCCCGGGGACTCGTAGGTGCCCGCGAACCAGGACCCGATCATCACGTTGGACGCACCGGCCGCGAGCGCCATGGCGACATCGCGCGGGTGCCGGACACCGCCGTCCGCCCACACGTGCTTGCCGTACTTCCGCGCCTCGGCGGCGCACTCCAGGACCGCCGAGAACTGCGGCCGGCCGACTCCGGTCATCATGCGGGTGGTGCACATGGCGCCGGGGCCCACGCCCACCTTGATGATGTCGGCGCCCGCCTCGACCAGGTCCCGGACGCCCTCCGCGGCGACGATGTTGCCCGCGACGATCGGCACCCGCGGGTCGAGGTCGCGCACCAGCTTGATCGCGCTGATCATCGACTCCTGGTGGCCGTGCGCCGTGTCGATGACGAGCGTGTCGACGCCCGCGTCGAGCAGTTCCTCGGCCTTGCCCGCGACATCGCCGTTGATGCCGACGGCGGCGGCGATGCGCAGCCCGCCCCGCGCGTCCACGGCCGGGGTGTAGAGCGTGGCGCGCAGGGCGCCCCTGCGGGTGAGGATGCCGGCGAGGCGGCCGTCCTGGTCCACGGCGGGCGCGTAGCGGCGGTTGGCCGCGTCCAGCCGGTTGAAGGCCTCGCCCGGGTCGATGTCCGCGTCGAGCAGCAACAGGTCCTTGGACATGACCACTTCGAGCTGGGTGAAGCGGTCCACACCGCTCAGGTCCCGGTCGGTGACGACGCCTATCGGCCGCCGGTCCTCGTCGACGACCACACCGGCGTTGTGCGCGCGCTTGGGCAGCAGGGACAGCGCGTCGGCGACGGTCTGGTGCGGGGCCAGCTCGATCGGCGTGTCCAGGACGTGGTGGCGGCTCTTCACCCAGGAGACGACCTCGGCGACGACCTCGATCGGGATGTCCTGCGGGATGACCACCAGACCGCCGCGCCGGGCGACCGTCTCGGCCATGCGGCGCCCGGCGATGGCGGTCATGTTGGCGACGACCAGAGGGATCGTGGTGCCCGTGCCGTCCGGGGCGCGGAGATCCACGCCCTGCCGCGAGCCGACCGCGCTGCGGCTCGGCACCATGAACACGTCGTCGTACGTCAGGTCGTACGGGGGCTGGATGTCGTTGAGGAAACGCACGTGCTGCACATCCCAGTCGATCAGAGGTGGCCCCCGGACAGGTCAGCCAGGGGGAAGAGCACGTACCTCATTGTCCCATGTCGACTGGAAAACGATGCCCGGTCGAATCGTCCAGGCAGGTCACAGGGCCTTCAGGAGGAACCTCCAAGGGCGAGCGCCACGGAGAGCGCGGGCGTCCGGTCCGCCGCCTCGGCGAACACCTCCCGGGCGGTCCGCCACTCGTCGGGCCGCGCGTTCGCGTACGGCTGCCAGTTCCGTACGACGATCAGCAGCCCCTTCTCGACGGCTTCCCCGGGCCAGACGGTGTGGTCGCAGAGGCTGTCGGCCAGCGCGTCCCAGTTGCGGCCGAACCAGTCGGGCAGTTCCAGGGCCCGGGCGCAGCGGTCCATCAGGCCCGGCTTGTCCGTGACCCCGTCGAGGTCCAGCGTGACCACGCGTTCCGTCATCTCGGTACCGCCCTGAACGAGTCGTAGTGATCATCGGTGTGGTGGAGCACGCAGGGGGGCGGCCGTGGCGGCACACCGCCACGTCCGCCCCCTACTGACGGTTCGTCAGATCCCGTCGGGATCGGTCCGGTTGAGGGCGGGCTTCGGCGTCGACCCCGCCGCCATCAGGTAGTCCGCCGCCGAGGTGTCCGTCACCAGGCTGGTGACGAGCCCCGACCGCAGTACCGCGTCGATCGCCGCCGCCTTGCGCTGTCCGCCCGCGATCGCGACGACCTCGGGGACACGGCGGAGCTGGTCGGTCTTGACGGTGATGCACCGCTCGCCCAGGTCCCGCCCGACCCGGCGGCCCTCGGCGTCGAAGAGGTGCGCGGACATCTCGGCGGCGACACCGAGCGAGGCGTAGTGCGAGCGCTCCTCGTCGCTGAGCATGTCGTGCACCGTCGAGATGCCCGGCTCCCAGGAACCGATGGAGACACAGGCGACCGTGACCTTGTCGAAGTACTCGAAGGCCCGGGCGATCCCGGTCTGGTGGCGCAGCGCCTGAGCGGTGGCCGCGTCCGGCAGCAGCATCGGCGCGTAGATGGGGTGGGCGTCGCCGCCGGACACCTGGGCGGCGCGGCGGACGGCCTCGACCGAGCCGCGTTCCGCGGTCCCGGCGTCGTACACACCCGTCAGCTGCACGACCGTGCAGGGCGGCAGCCGGTCGAGCGCCGCCGCCATGTGGATGGTGGACCGGCCCCAGGCCAGGCCCAGCACATCCCCTTCGTTCAGGAGTTCGCCGAGCAGTTCGGCGGCCACTTCTCCCAGGTTCTCGGGGTCGGGCGTCTCCTCGGCATCGGCCGGGGACTCCACCACGACGGCGTGCCTGAGGCCGTAACGGGCGCGCAGCGCGTCGGAGCGCTCCGCGTCCAGTTCGGCCGGCACGCGGATCTCGATCCGCACGAGATCCCGTTCGAGAGCGGTCTCCAGAACCCGGGCCACCTTGAAGCGGCTGACGCCGAACTCCTCGGCGATCTGGATCTTGGACTTGCCCTCAAGGTAGAAGCGGCGGGCCATGGCCGCCGCCTGCACCAGCTCAGCGGGTCCCATCCGCATGGCTGACCGGCCCGCCGACATACCCGACACGGCGTTCTCCTCACTGCTGTTCACATTCTGGATTCGCCTTCATCCTTGCAGATCCGGCGCACTTGATCGGCCCTGATGGGAGCCGTTCACGTTCCCTTGGTTCAGTGGTCGCACGCCCAGCTCGCCCTGGCGGTCGCCCCCTCGGCTTGGGTGCGCAATGCACGTACCGCCTCGGCCGGGTCCGATGCCCCGTAGACCGCCGACCCCGCGACGAACACGTCGGCGCCCGCGTCCGCGCAGCGCTCGATGGTGGAGGCCGAGACTCCGCCGTCCACCTGGAGCCACAGCTCAAGACCGTGCTTGTTGATCAACTCGCGGGTGCGGCGGATCTTCGGGAGCATGATGTCGAGAAACGCCTGTCCCCCGAAGCCCGGCTCGACCGTCATGATCAGCAGCATGTCGAGTTCGGGAAGCAGATCCTCGTACGGCTCGATGGGCGTCCCGGGCTTCAGCGCCATCGAGGCGCGGGCACCCTGGGCGCGGATCTCCCGGGCGAGCCGGACCGGAGCGGCGGCCGCCTCCACATGGAAGGTGACGGAGGAGGCCCCCGCCTCTACGTACTGGGGCGCCCACCGATCGGGGGCCTCGATCATCAGATGGCAGTCCAGCGGAGTGTCCGTCGCGCGGGCCAGCGACTCTACGACCGGCACACCAAGCGTGAGGTTCGGGACGAAATGGTTGTCCATGACGTCGACATGAAGCCAGTCGGCTCCCGCGACCGCCGTCGCCTCGTCCGCGAGGCGGGCGAAGTCGGCGGACAGAATGCTGGGGTTGATCTGCGCGGCCATGACCCAAGACTGCCATGCCCTCCGGGGGTTAGCGGCATCGGTCCGATGTGGCTACCGTCGGATGAACGCCGCGGACCGTGCGTGGTCGAGCGCGCCCCCGCGGCGCAGCCGCATGGTGTCTCGCCCCGCGCGTCCCGCGGGGTCCGGCCTCAGGCACCGTCGGCCGGCTGTTTCCGGGGGTGCCCATGAGCGAGAAGCGAGGCGTCGCGCACCTGGTGTGCGGGCGGCGTGCCAAGTGGCTGGTGCTGGCGCTGTGGGTGGTGGCGCTGTTCCTGACGGCACCGTTCGCCCAGAAGCTCACCGACGCCCAGGACAACGACGCGGCGTCCTGGCTGCCCGGCTCCGCCGAGTCGACCCAAGTCCTGCAGATCTCCGAGGACTTCAGGCCGGAACAGATCCCGGCGGTCGTCGTGTACGCCCGCGAGGGCGGCCTGACCGCCCAGGACCGGGCGCGGATCACCGCGGACACAGCCGAGCTCAAGCAGCTGACGGACCACGGCATCCGCGGCGCCGAGACCCGGGGCCCGGTCTACGACCGGCCGGCCGATCCGCGGGCCGCCCAGGTCCTGGTACCGATCACGATGGACGAGAAGGGCTGGGAGCGGATCGCGCCCGCCGTCGACTCGATCCGGGATGTCGTCGGCAAGGGCGGCGGGGGCGTCGCCGTGCACATCACGGGCCCGGGCGGCACCTCGGCGGACTTCTCCGCGGCCTTCGAGGGCATCGACTCCACGCTGCTGGTGTCGGCGATGGGCGTCGTCATCGTGATGTTGCTCCTCACCTACCGCAGCCCGACCCTGATCCTGGTCCCGCTGGTCTCGGTGATCGCCGCCCTGTTCACCGCGCAGGCCCTGATCTACCTGCTGGCACAGCACGCGGGCCTGACCGTCAACGGCCAGAGCGCCGGCATTCTCACTGTCCTTGTCTTCGGCGCGGGCACGGACTACGCGCTGCTGCTCGTCGCCCGCTACCGAGAAGAGCTGCGCCGTCACGAGGACCGGCACGAGGCGATGGCGCGGGCGCTGCACCGCGCCGGCCCGGCGGTGCTGGCCTCGGGCGTCACGGTCGTGCTGAGCATGCTGATGCTGCTGGCCGCCGAGATGAACTCGACCAGCGGTCTCGGCCCGGTCGCCGCGATCGGCGTGGCGGTCGCCCTGCTGGCGATGATGACCCTGTTCCCGGCCCTGCTGGTGATCTTCGGCCGCTGGATCTTCTGGCCGGTGATCCCGCACTTCGGCGCCCCCGACCCGACGGAGCGCGGTGTGTGGGCCCGTCTGGGCCGCCGGATGGCCCGTCGCCCGCGCATGACCTGGGGCGTGACGGCCCTGGTCCTGGCGGTCTGCTCGCTCGGCCTGATCCAGCTGCGCGCGGAGGGCATCAGCAACGCGGACGCGTTCACCGGGAAGCCGGACTCGATCGTCGGCCAGGAGGTCTCGGCACGCTACTTCCCGGCGGGCAGCGGCGATCCCCTGGTCGTCGTCAGCGACCAGGCGCAGGCCCGGCAGGTCGGCGAGGCGGTCGCCGCCACCCCGGGCGTGGTCCCCGACTCGCTCGGCCTGCCACCGGGCACCCGGCCGTTCTTCGAGGGCAAGGTGCTGTTCGAGGCCACCATGAGCGACCCGGCCGACAGCGAGGCGGCGAAACAGACCGTGGAGCGGGTGCGGGACGCCGTGCACGCGGTGCCGGACGCGGACGCCCAGGTGGGCGGCGGTACGGCCGCCCTGTTGGACATGGACAGGGCGACCACGCACGACAACCTGCTGATCATCCCGTTGGTGCTGGCCGTCGTGCTGCTGATCCTGAGCCTGCTGCTGCGCGCCCTGATCGCCCCGCTGCTGCTGGTCGGAACGGTGATCCTGTCGTTCGCGGCGGCACTCGGCCTCAGCGCGCTCGCGTTCCGCCATCTGTTCGACTACGCGGGCGAGTCTACGGACTTCCCCTTGTTCGTGTTCGTCTTCCTGGTCGCCCTGGGCATCGACTACAACATCTTCCTGACCACCCGGATCCGCGAGGAGGCGGCCCACCAGGGCACCCGCCGGGGCGTGGTGACGGGCCTCGCGACGACGGGCGCGGTCATCACCTCCGCCGGCCTCGTCCTGGCCGGCACCTTCGCCGCCCTCGGCACACTCCCGATGGTCGCCTTCGCGGAGATCGGCTTCGCGGTGGCCCTCGGCGTACTGATCGACACCTTCATCGTGCGGTCGGTGCTGGTCCCGTCCCTGTTCCTGGACGTCGGCCCGAACGTGTGGTGGCCACACCGGCTGGCCCGGGAGGACGGCGGGGCACCGGCCCCCGAGTCGGTGGAGGCGGGTGTCAGCCGGTCCGCCGAATGAGCGCCAGGTACATCGCGTCGGTCCCGTGCACATGCGGCCACAGCTGTACGTCGGGACCCTCGCCGAGGTCCGGCACGCCCGGCAACAGCGGGCGGGCGTCGATGAGTTCGGCCTCGGGCCGCTGCTTGAGCAGGTCGTCGACGACGGCCCGGGTCTCGGCGAGGTGCGGCGAGCAGGTGGCGTAGCCGACGACCCCGCCGACGCGGACGGACTCCAGGGCGGTCCGCAGCAGGCCGCGCTGCAGCGGCGCGAACCTGTCGAGGTCCTCGGGCCGCCTGCGCCACCGCGCCTCGGGCCGCCGCCGCAGCGCGCCGAGCCCGGTGCACGGCACGTCGACCAGCACCCGGTCGAAGGAACCGGGCCGCCACGGCGGACGGGTCCCGTCGGCGGCGATGACCTGGTAGGGACCGGGGTTCCCGGCGAGGGCCCGGGCCACCAGCCCGGCCCGGTGCGGCTGCTTCTCGGAGGCGAGCAGGAAGGCCCCGCGCTCGGCGGCGAGGGCGGCGAGCAACGCGGCCTTGCCACCCGGTCCGGCACATCCGTCGAGCCACTTCTCGTCCCGACCCTCCAGGGGAGCGTTCGCGAGCGCGAGCGCGACGAGCTGGCTGCCCTCGTCCTGCACCCCGGCCCGGCCCTCCCGCACGGCCTCGACGGCCCCGGGCTCGCCGCCCTCGGCCAGCCGTACGGCGTACGGCGACCAGCGCCCCGGCACCGCCGCGTCCTCCCGCAGCAGTTCCTCGGCCGTGGACCGCCCCGGCCGGGCGACCAGGGTCACCTCGGGCCGCTCGTTGTCGGCCTCCAGCAGGTCCTCGATCCCGGCCCGCCCGCCGCCGAGCGAGTCCCACAGCGCGGAGACGACCCAGCGGGGGTGCGAGTGCACGACGGAGAGATGATCCTCGGGATCGTCCTCGTAGGGCGGGGCGACCTTCTGGAGCCACCCGTCCAGATCGTCCTGCGCGACCTTCCGCAGCACCGCGTTGACGAACTTGGCCCGCCCGTCGCCGAGCACGACCCGTGCGAGCTCGACGGAGGCGGACACGGCGGCATGCGTCGGGATCCGCGTCCCCAGCAGCTGGTGCACCCCGAGACCGAGCACATCGAGCACCGGGGGGTCGACGTCCCGCAGCGGCCGGTCGACACAGGTGGCGATGACGGCGTCGTACGTCCCCTGCCACCGCAGCGTCCCGTACACCAGCTCCGTCGCGAGGGCCGCGTCCCGCCCGTCGAAGTCGCCCTTCTCCCGCGCCTTGCGGAGCAGGGGCGGCAGGACGAGGTTGGCGTACGCGTCCCGCTCGTCGACGGCCCGCAGCGCCTCGAAGGCGAGCATGCGGACGGGGTCCTTCTGGGGCCGTCGGTAGGGTTTGCCGGGCTTGCCGGTCTTGCCGGGCCGACGGGGCTGCTCACTCACGAAAAGGTGCTCCGGATTGCAGGAAGGGATACACGCCAAGCGTAAGTCCGCGGGGCCCCGCGTCACGCGCCGAGGGTCTCGCCGTCGCCGATGCGTGCGCCCCGGGCCCAGTCGGCGGCCCTCATCGGCTTCTTGCCCTGGGCCTGCACCCACAGCAGCTCGACGGCGTACGAGCCGGTGCCCACGTGCACATCGTTCTTGCCGACGGCCGGCACCCCGGGCGCGAGGTCGGTGCGCTCGGGAACGGGCCGGACCTGGATGAGCTTGAGCCGCTCACCGCGGAAGGTGGTCCAGGCGCCGGGCGCCGGGGTGCACCCGCGCACCACCCGGTCGACCCGCAGCGCGGGCGTGCGCCAATCCACGTGGGCGTCCTCGACGGTGATCTTCGGGGCCACGGTGATGCCCTCGGCCGGCTGCGGTACGGCCTTCAGCGAGCCGTCCTCGATCCCGTCCATGGTGGCGGACAGCAGCCCGGCACCGGCGAAGGCCAGCCGGGTCAGCAGATCGCCGCTGGTGTCGGTGGGCCGGACGGTCTCGGTCACCGTCCCGTAGACGGGCCCGGAGTCGAGTCCCTCCTCGATGAGGAAGGTGGTGGCACCGGTGATCCCGTCGCCCGCCATGATGGCGTGCTGCACGGGAGCGGCCCCGCGCCAGGCGGGCAGCAGCGAGAAGTGCAGGTTGACCCAGCCCTGCGCGGGGATGTCGAGGGCGACGCGCGGCAGCAGGGCTCCGTAGGCGACGACGGGGCAGCAGTCCGGGGCGATCTCACGCAGCCGCTCCAGGAACGCCGGATCCCGCGGCTTGACCGGCTTCAGCACCTCGATCCCGGCCTCCTCGGCCCGCTCGGCGACGGGAGACGCGACCAGCCTCCGCCCACGCCCGGCCGGCGCGTCGGGTCGCGTGACGACAGCGGCCACCTCGTGCCGCCCGGAGGCGAGCAGAGCGTCCAGAGCGGGAACGGCGACCTCGGGGGTACCGGCGAAGACGAGCTTCATGGGTGGGTTCGGGCCTCTCGGGCGGGGTCGGACACGGGCAACGCCCAAGTCTATGACCTCGTACGGAACAGCCGCCGACGCCGAGCGCCCGCACCGGAGGGGCCCGCCTCGGGGCCAACTGGGAACGAGGCGTGGCCGGGTGGGACACCGAGTGGGAACCACAACCGAGGCCGCCGGCCGAGGCGCGATCCACCCACTCCAGGGGCGTACGCATATGCCCACACGCCCCCGATGCGTGACCAGCGGCCCGAATCCGCGTTGGTCAAGAAAGAGTTGACCGCAATGGGCCGCATTCGCGCGACCCGATCCTTTTCAACGCCGGTTCGAGAGGCTTGTTCATGGCCGACCACGCAACCCACGACGCCCAGGCTCGGGCCAGCCTGCACTTGCTGGTGCGGGACATCGAGCGGGTCCGCCGGCAGGTGGACGCACTGCGCACCCTCACCGCCCAGTTGGGCAACGTCTACCGCCCGCGCCGCTCCGGCCCCTCCACGGGCTTCGTCGTCTACGGACGCGCCCCCGCCCCGACGGTCCGTCTCGCCCAGGAACTGCGGGACAGTGTCGAGACCCTGGTGACGGCCGCCGTGGACTTCGATCGTTCACTCGGCTTCTCGTGGGACGCGGTGGGCTCCGCCCTCGGAGTCACCAAGCAGGCGGTGCACCGCCGCTACGGGGCCCGCCGTGCCGCCGCCCAGGCGGCCGCCGAGTCCGAGCGGGCCGCGGACTCCACGGGCTCCCGCACGGTCAACGTGGGCGCCGGCATCTCCGCGGTACCGACCGTCCCCGCCGCCCGCTCCATGCCGACCCAGCCGACGGCGGGCAGCCCGTCCCTCCGCGACGAGGTCAGGCCCACCGTCTTCCCGGCCCCGCGCAACGGCTGACCCACTCCGCCCTCTGCCCTCCCGGCATGCTTCCGGGAGGGCAGACGTATGCCACCCCCGCACGCGTGCGGGAGAGCGGACGCATGCCGCCGCGACCCGCTCAACGGGCCGCGACGGTGACACCGGGCCGCGCACCCCGGCCGACCGACGGCACCGGCGAGGGCGCCACCGCGGCGGCCACCGGCACCGTCGACATGGCGGACCGTGCGGCCGGGCCGGGCCCCGATCTCCCGCTCATCCGATGTCGGGCGGATCGATCCGCACCCGAACCACCGCCTCCGCGCCTCCGCGCGCCATCCGCGCCGCCTGCGCCGCCTTCAGCGCGGACGCCAGCGCCGCCCCGCTCCCCGGCGGCACCCGGATCAGCGCCCGCTCCCAGTGCTCCCCGGGAGGCGGAGCACCCGCCCTTCGCGGGCTTCCAGCGGCCGCGACGGGCACTGGTACGGGCCCCAACACCTGGGCGTCCGGGGGCAGTTCCAAGGCCCGCAGAAACTCCGTGACGGCCTCCGCGGCACCAGACACGGCCGCCATCCGCGACACCGGCGGGAAACCCAGCTCGGCCCGTTCGGCGAGCTCCCGCACCGCGTGTCCCACCGGGTCCCACCGCACCAGCGCCTGCACGGGCCGCAGCGTGGGCTCGGCGACCACCACGACGGTGCCCCCGGCGCCCTGCGGGCGTACCAGAGCTGCCGCCCCGATCCACCGCCGCAGCGCCTCCTCACCGGCGCGCAGGTCGGGCCGACCGAGCATGGCCCACCCGTCCAGCAGCAGAGCCGCCGCGTAGCCGCCCTCGGCGACGGGTTCGGCCCCGGGTGTGCTCACCACCAGCGCGGGTGCCGCCGACACGGTGTCCAGCACCTGCTCGCGTCCCGACGTCCGCACCGGGACCGCCGGAAACGCCCGCCCCAACTCCTCGGCGGTGCGCCGCGCCCCCACGACCTGCGCCCGCAGCCGGAACCCCCCGCACTCCGGACAGTGCCAGGCGCCGTCCTCCCGCCCGCACCACCCGCAGCGCAGCGCGGCCCCGGACTCCTGTGCCTCCAGGGGCCCGGAGCAGTGCCTGCACCGCGCGGGCGCCCGGCAGTTGGCGCACGCCATCCTCGGGACGTACCCCCGCCTGGGCACCTGTACCAGTACCGGCCCGTGCCGCAGCCCCTCCCTGACGGCCTGCCAGGCGAGGGTCGGCAGCCGCGCGGCCCGCGCCGCCTCGTCCCGCGCGAGGTCCCCGTCCCCCACGGTCCTGACCAGCGGCGCGGCGGCCCGCACCTGTTCACGCCCGGCGACCAGCGGTCGCGCCCATCCACTCTCCACGAGCTGGGCGGCCTCCACGGTGCAGCTCCAACTTCCGAGCAGGAAGCCGCACTTGTCCTGAGCGGCCCGCAGCAGCAGCACCTCCCGCGCGTGCGGCTGGGGCGCGTGCTGTTCGCTGTGGCTGTCGTCGCCGTCCTCCCACAGGGCGACCAGGCCGAGGTCCCGCACCGGAGCGAACATCGCGGCCCGTGTCCCCACGACCGCCCGCACGCCCCCCCGTCGCACGGCCAGCCACTCCCGATACCGTTTCTCGGGCCCGGCGTCGGCGGTGAGCACCGCGTGCCGCCCCTCCCCCAGCAGCGCGGTCAGCGCGGCGTCGAGGCGTGCGACCGCCCTGCCGTCGGGGAGGACGACCAGCGCACCGCGCCCGGAGGCCAGCGTCGCCACGACGGTCCGCGCCAGCTCGTCACTCCACTCCGGCCCCGACAACGCGTTCCACACCGCGCGCGGGGCACCTCCTGCGGCCAGCGACTCCAGGAACGCGGCCCCGTGCTCGTACCGGCCCCAGGTCCCCACGTCCGGCGCGCCGGGAGGCGGCAGCGCAGCGGGCGAGGGCCGCTGCTCGGCTCGCGCGTTGCGCGGTGGCACGGCGAGCTGCAGCACATCGGCGAGGCTGCCCGCGTACCGGTCGGCGACGGCCCGGGCCAGCCCCAGCAGCTCCTCGCCGAGCACGGGCTCGGGCGACACGACCTGGGCCAGTGCGGCCAGCGGCCCGGAGTAGTCGGACTCGGCGAGCCGCTCGACGAGAAACCCGTCGATCAGCCCTCCGCCCTCACGCCGCCCGTCCCGCACCCGATGCCGCCCGGCCCCGAACCGCACCCGCACCCGCACACCTGGCTGTGCGTCGGCGTCCAGTTCCTCCGGCACCGCGTAGTCGAAGTACCGGTCGAGATGCAGCACCCCTTTATCCACCAGCACCCGGGCGACGGGCAGCTCCCCGGCCAGCGCGGCCCCCCGCCAGGTCCGCGGCTTGGCCCGCGGCGCCTTCGCCCTGCGCACGCTCTCCCGGATGAGCGCGAGCTGCTCGGGCGCCGCGTCCTGCGCCGCACCCTTCGGATCCTCGTTCCCGCTGCTCACAGCATCATTGGTACCAGACCCCACTGACATTCGACCGGTCCCGGGGTCAGGCCGGACTCCGTCCCGCCGGTTCCAGGTAGTGCTGCGGGTGGCGTGGGGACCAGGAGGTCATGTCGTTCTTCCCCGCCCGGCCGGCCGGCTTCCCGAGCGGGGACGACAGGACCCGCGGTGACGGCGCCTGCCTCCCCGGACAAGACCGAGGCCCGGCCCCCACATGGGAACCGGGCCTCGTGGTGAGCCTTGGGTCTACAGACCCACGGCCTTCCGCAGCGCCTCCACGCGGTCCGTGTTCTCCCACGTGAACTCGGGGATCTCACGGCCGAAGTGGCCGTACGCCGCGGTCTGGGCGTAGATCGGGCGGAGCAGGTCGAGGTCGCGGATGATGGCGGCCGGGCGCAGGTCGAAGACCTCGTCGATCGCCTTCTCGATCCTGTCGGTGTCGACCTTGGCCGTGCCGAAGGTCTCCACGAACAGGCCGACCGGCTCGGCCTTGCCGATCGCGTACGCCACCTGGACCTCGCAGCGCGAGGCGAGACCCGCGGCCACGACGTTCTTCGCGACCCAGCGCATCGCGTACGCCGCCGAGCGGTCCACCTTGGACGGGTCCTTGCCCGAGAAGGCACCGCCGCCGTGGCGGGCCATGCCGCCGTACGTGTCAATGATGATCTTGCGGCCGGTCAGGCCGGCGTCACCCATCGGGCCGCCGATCTCGAAGCGGCCGGTCGGGTTGACCAGCAGACGGTAGCCGTCGGTGTCCAGCTTGATGCCCTCGTCGAGCAGGACCTTCAGCTCCGCCTCCACCACGAACTCGCGGATGTCGGGGGCCAGCAGCGACTCCAGGTCGATGTCGCTGGCGTGCTGCGAGGAGACCACGACCGTGTCGAGACGGACCGCCTTGTCACCGTCGTACTCGATGGTGACCTGCGTCTTGCCGTCCGGGCGCAGGTAGGGGATGGTGCCGTTCTTGCGGACCTCGGACAGGCGCTTCGAGAGCCGGTGCGCCAGGAAGATCGGCAGCGGCATCAGGGTGGGGGTCTCGTCGCACGCGTAGCCGAACATCAGCCCCTGGTCACCCGCGCCCTGGCGGTCCAGCTCGTCCTCGTCACCCTCGACGCGGTTCTCGTAGGCCGTGTCGACACCCTGGGCGATGTCCGGGGACTGCGCACCGATGGACACCGACACGCCGCAGGAGGCGCCGTCGAAGCCCTTCTTCGAGGAGTCGTAGCCGATCTCCAGGATCTTGTCGCGCACGAGCTGCGCGATGGGCGCGTAGGTCTTGGTGGTGACCTCACCGGCCACATGCACCAGGCCGGTCGTGATCAGCGTCTCGACGGCGACCCGGGAGGTCGGGTCCTCCCGCAGAAGCGCGTCGAGAATGGTGTCGCTGATCTGGTCAGCGATCTTGTCGGGGTGGCCCTCGGTCACGGACTCCGAGGTGAACAGGCGACGGGACACAACGCTCCCTGGGGTTGCAGCGGCTGCTGGCTGATCATTGGCGGACGGGACGGGGGCTGCGCCCGGCGTCGTCCGAGAACAGTTTATCGGTCGCACTATGCCAGCGGGCGCCCTGTCTCGTCTCTCGGACCCGCTGACCTGCGGCACGGGCATTGTGCCCAATCCCGAGCGGGCTTGGCCAGGGCCGCCACGCCCGATGTGCGAGGCCTGAGCGACTCCTGAGCAGAGAAAAAACTCAGCTCAGGCGCTCGACGACCAGATCCCACACGGTTTCGGCCAAGGCTTCCTTGGGTCCGTACGGGACCGGTGTGTCGCTGCCGTCGGCGCCCAGGATCAGGGCCTCGTTCTCCTCGGAGCCGAACGTCTTGCGCTCCCCCACCTCGTTCACCACGAGCAGGTCGCAGCCCTTGCGGCTGAGCTTCGCCCGGCCGTTGGCCAGCACGTCGTCCGTCTCGGCGGCGAAACCGACGACCACCTGGCCGGGGCGGGCGCGGTCGGCGGAGATCTCCGCGAGGATGTCCGGGTTCCGTACGAGCACGATCGGGTCCGGGTCCTGGCCGTCCTTCTTCTTGATCTTCCCGGTCGCGTAGGTGCCCGGGCGGAAGTCGGCGACCGCCGCGGCCATCACGACCGCGTCGGCGTCCGCGGCGGCCTTCAGGACCGCCTCCCGCAGCTGCACCGCCGTGCCGACCGGGACCACGTCCACTCCCGCCGGGTCCGGCAGAGCGGCGTTCGCCGCGACCAGCGTCACCCGGGCGCCTCGCGCGGCGGCGGTGCGAGCGAGGGCGTAGCCCTGCTTGCCGGAGGAGCGGTTGCCGAGGAAGCGGACGGGGTCGAGCGGCTCGCGGGTGCCGCCGGCGCTGACGACGACGTGCCGGCCCCTGAGGTCCGGCTCGGTGACGCCCCGGGCCAGGACGCGACGGCAGACCTCGAAGATCTCGGCGGGGTCGGGCAGCCGGCCCTTGCCGGTGTCGACGCCGGTGAGACGGCCGACGGCCGGTTCGATGACGACCGCGCCCCGTCGGCGCAGTGTCTCCACGTTCTCCTGGGTGGCCGGGTGCTCCCACATCTCGGTGTGCATGGCGGGCGCGAAGACGACCGGACAGCGTGCGGTGAGCAGGGTGTTGGTGAGGAGATCGTCGGCGAGGCCGTGGGCGGCCTTGGCGAGCGTGTCGGCGGTGGCGGGGGCGACGACGACCAGGTCGGCGTGCTGGCCGATGCGGACGTGCGGGACCTCGTGGACCTCGTCCCACACCTCGGTCGAGACCGGCTTGCCGGACAGGGCGGACCAGGTGGCGGCGCCGACGAAGTGCAGGGCGGAGGCGGTGGGGACGACGCGCACGTCATGCCCCGACTCGGTCAGTCTGCGCAGCAGCT
Organism: Streptomyces sp. NPDC050997; assembly: GCF_040660135.1. Taxonomy (NCBI): domain Bacteria; kingdom Bacillati; phylum Actinomycetota; class Actinomycetes; order Kitasatosporales; family Streptomycetaceae; genus Streptomyces; species Streptomyces sp. NPDC050997. Next base: position 198,872 of record NZ_JBFAGK010000013.1, on the reverse strand, counting down.
CACAGGCCTTGTACGCGGCGATGCCGCCGCTGACCCCCAGAACGACCTTGGGCTTGTCCACCGTCTCTCCCCGGACCTTGGAACAGGTACGCCGCGACTCCCGGCGTTCGGCTCCATGCTGCATCATCGCGGGGCGATCCCCGCACCCCGAGCAGACCACAGGCCCGGCAGTCGCGCTGCCGGGCCTGTGGAAAAGTCAACTGCAAGCCGAAAATACTACTGGGCCGGACCCTCAATGGCCTCGGACGTCAGCAGACCCGCGTTGATCTCGCGCAGGGCGATCGAGAGCGGCTTCTCGTGGACATGGGTGTCGACGAGCGGACCGACGTACTCGAGGAGGCCCTCGCCGAGCTGCGAGTAGTACGCGTTGATCTGGCGGGCCCGCTTGGCCGCGTAGATCACGAGGCTGTACTTCGAGTCTGTGGCCTCGAGGAGCTCGTCGATCGGCGGGTTGATGATGCCCTCGGGCGCGGAGATGGAAGAGGACACGCTCTACCTTCCGATGGATGGGAAAAGATCGGCCGTGATCACATCACTCGTGATCACACAACATCCATCAAGGCTAGCAGCTCACGCGCCACGTCCTCGACAGAGGTGTTGACCAGGGTCACGTCGAACTCCGGCTCGGCCGCCAATTCGACCTTCGCCGCGTCCAGACGCCGCTCGATCACCTCGGGCGGCTCGGTGCCCCGGCCGGTGAGTCTGCGCACGAGCTCCTCCCAGGAGGGTGGAGCCAGGAACACCAGTTGGGCGTCCGTCATGGACTCACGGACCTGTCGGGCACCCTGGAGGTCGATCTCCAGCAGGACGGGTTCCCCCGCCTCCAGGCGCTCCAGCACGGCCGCACGCGGCGTGCCGTACCGGTTGCCGGCGAACTCGGCCCACTCCAGCAGCTCGCCGTTGGCGATCAGCTTGTCCATCTCCTCGTCGGTGACGAAGAAGTAGTGGACTCCGTGCTGCTCGCCGGGGCGGGGCCTGCGGGTCGTCGCCGACACCGAGAGCCAGACCTCGGGGTATTCCTTGCGCATATGGGCGACGACCGTGCTCTTGCCGACCCCGGAGGGGCCGGAGAGCACGGTCAGCCGAGGACGTTCACTCATGCAGCGATTATTCCAGCTGTCCCGGAGTGCCCGGGACGCCCTGTCCGGAGTGCCCGGGTTCAGGAACCGGTGCTGCCGAACTCACGCTCCAGGGAGGCGATCTGGTTGGAACCGAGACCGCGTACCCGGCGGCTCTCGGAGATGCCGAGTCGCTCCATGATCTGCTTGGCGCGGACTTTGCCCACGCCAGGCAGGGACTCAAGCAGGGCGGAGACCTTCATCTTGCCGATGACGTCGTTTTCCTGGCCCTGCTTGATGACCTCATGCAGGGAGGCGCCGGAGTGCTTGAGTCGATTCTTGACCTCGGCCCGCTCCCGGCGAGCCGCGGCGGCCTTTTCGAGCGCGGCTGCGCGCTGTTCAGGGGTAAGGGGCGGAAGAGCCACGCCTACGTCACCTCGGATGTCGAACTGTCGGATACGGACCGGTGAGGAACCTAGTCGCCCCACACCTGGGGAGCTACGAGCAACACGCTTGCCCGTTCTCCCCCACTACCTTGAAAGCGTGGGGGGTGCCCCACTCGTCGGAGACTAGCGGGCAAGTCCGCCAGAGTCAGCGAGAACAGCGGAAAAGTCCTGGTCAGCCTTTGCCAGGTCGGACATTTCGAACATACTGCCCAGGATTTGAGGATGTATTCAGACTCAAGTAGGCCTCGAACCACTCATCGGAGGACTTGACCGAAGGACCTGAAACACTCAGGTGGCGTCCACGGCGGCCCTGATCTCCTCCGCGAACCGGTCCGCGGCCGCTCGCAGCGCGGCGACATCGGGACCGTGACGCAGAACACCCCGGCTGACGTTCGGGACGACATTGCGCACCGCTGCCCCGAAAACATCGGGAAGGTCCGCCGGAGTCGCCCCCTGGGCTCCGATGCCCGGTGCCAGGAGCGGACCGTTGATGTCCAGGTCGTACGACGACAGGTCGCCCAGCGTGGCGCCGACGACCGCCCCGAAGGAGCCCAGGGGCAGCTCCCCCGCGTTCTCGGCCGCCAGGTGGGCCAGCATCGTCGCACCGACGGTCCGGCCATCAGCGCGGACCGCGTGCTGGACCTCGCCGCCCTCCGGGTTGGAGGTCAGCGCCAGCACGAACAGGCCCGCGCCGTTCTCCCGTGCCAGCGCGACCGCGGGGCTCAGCGATCCGTAGCCGAGGTACGGGGAGACGGTCAGGGCGTCCGAGAACAGCGGGGAGTCCCGGTGGAGGAAGGACTCGGCGTACGCCGCCATGGTCGAGCCGATGTCGCCGCGCTTGGCGTCCATCACGACCAGCGCGCCGGCCGCGCGCGCCTGCTCGACCGACTTCTCCAGGACGGCGACACCGCGCGAGCCGAAACGCTCGAAGAACGCGCTCTGCGGCTTGAGCACGGCGACCCGGGAGGCCAACGCCTCGACGACCGTGCGGCTGAACCGCTCCAGGCCGGCCACGTCGTCGGCCAGGCCCCACTCGGCGAGCAGGGAGGCATGCGGGTCGATGCCCACGCACAGGGGGCCACGTTCGTCCATGGCGCGGCGCAGGCGTGCGCCGAAGGGCTCGGTCATGCCGTCTTCCTCACGTCCGCGCCGACCGCGTCGGCGAGGGTGGCGTAGGGGCTCGCACTCAGGCGGGCGGCGAGGCCCTTGTGAATGGCGCGGCCCCAGAAGGGTCCCTCGTAGATGAAGGCGCTGTACCCCTGGACCAGCGTGGCACCCGCCAGGATGCGCTGCCAGGCGTCCTCGGCGTCCTCCACGCCCCCGACGCCCACCAGGGTGATCCGGTCGCCCACGCGCGCGTAGAGGCGGCGCAGGACCCCCAGGGAGCGTGCCTTCAAGGGTGCTCCGGACAGACCGCCGGTCTCCTTCACCAGCGAGGGCTCGGATTTCAGGCCGAGGCCCTCGCGCGCGATGGTGGTGTTGGTGGCGATGATCCCGTCCAGACCGAGTTCGACGGCCAGGTCGGCGACCGCGTCGACGTCCTCGTCGGCGAGGTCGGGTGCGATCTTCACCAGCAGCGGGACCCGGCGCGAGGTGACCGTACGGTCGGCGGCCTCGCGCACGGCGCTCAGCAGCGGACGCAGTGCCTCGGTGGCCTGCAGGTCGCGCAGCCCGGGCGTGTTCGGCGACGACACGTTCACGACCAGGTAGTCCGCGTACGCCGCCAGTCGCTCGGTCGACTTCACGTAGTCGCCGACAGCCTCACCCTCCGGGACGGCCTTGGTCTTGCCGATGTTCACGCCCACGACCGTCCTGAAGACGGGCGTGCGGGACGCCAGGCGCGCGGCGACCGCCAGCGAGCCCTCGTTGTTGAAGCCCATGCGGTTGACCAGCGCACGGTCCTTCACGAGGCGGAACAGCCGCTTCTTGGGGTTGCCCGGCTGCGGCTCGCCCGTGACCGTGCCGATCTCGACATGGTCGAAGCCGAGCATCGACATCCCGTCGATGGCGATCGCGTTCTTGTCGAAGCCCGCGGCGAGCCCGAAGGGGCCGTGCATCCGCAGCCCGAACGCCTCGGTACGCAGTTCCTCGTACCGGGGGGCGAGCGCGGCGGCCACGAAGGTGCGCAGCACGGGGACGCGGACGGCGCGCCGGATCCAGCGGAAGGCCAGGTGGTGGGCCTGCTCCGGGTCCATCCGTGTGAACACCAGACGGAAGAAAAGCTTGTACATCTCAGTCATGTCCTCATACAGAGGGGGACACCGTTTCCGGTGTCCCCCTCAGGGCTGCTAGTCGCGGGCCGCGGTCAGGTGTTCCGCGTGTTCCTGGAGCGAACGGACGCCCACGTCACCGTGGTTGAGGGCGTCGATGCCCTGGACGGCCGCGGCGAGCGCCTGGACCGTCGTGAGGCACGGCACGGACCGCGCCACGGCCGCCGTACGGATGTCGTAGCCGTCGAGGCGGCCGCCGGTGCCGTACGGGGTGTTGACGATGAGGTCGACCTCGCCGTCGTGGATGAGCTGGACGATGGTCTTCTCGCCGTTCGGGCCGGTGCCCTCGCTCTGCTTGCGCACGACGGTGGCGTTGATGCCGTTGCGCTTGAGGACCTCGGCCGTGCCGGAGGTGGCGAGCAGCTCGAAGCCGTGCGCGACCAGCTCGCGTGCCGGGAAGATCATCGAGCGCTTGTCGCGGTTGGCGACCGAGATGAAGGCGCGGCCCTTCGTCGGCAGCGGACCGTAGGCGCCCGCCTGCGACTTGGCGTACGCCGTGCCGAAGACGGAGTCGATGCCCATGACCTCGCCGGTGGAGCGCATCTCCGGGCCGAGGATCGTGTCGACGCCGCGGCCGTGGACGTCACGGAAGCGGGACCACGGCATGACGGCCTCCTTGACGGAGATCGGCGCGTCGAGCGGGAGTTCGCCGCCGTCGCCGGTCGCCGGGAGCAGCCGCTCGGCGCGCAGTTCGGCGATGGTCGCGCCCAGGGAGATCCGGGCGGCGGCCTTCGCCAGCGGCACCGCGGTCGCCTTCGAGGTGAAGGGGACGGTGCGGGAGGCACGCGGGTTGGCTTCGAGGACGTACAGGATGTCGCCCGCCATCGCGAACTGGATGTTGATCAGGCCGCGCACCCCGACGCCCTTGGCGATGGCCTCCGTCGAGGCCCGAAGGCGCTTGATGTCGAAGCCGCCGAGGGTGATCGGCGGCAGCGCGCACGCGGAGTCGCCGGAGTGGATGCCGGCCTCCTCGATGTGCTCCATGACGCCGCCGAGGTAGAGCTCCGTGCCGTCGTAGAGCGCGTCGACGTCGATCTCGATCGCGTCGTCGAGGAAGCGGTCGACCAGGACCGGGCGGGAGGGGCTGATCTCGGTCGACTCGGTGATGTACGACTCCAGCCGGGTCTCGTCGTACACGATCTCCATGCCGCGCCCGCCGAGGACGTACGACGGCCGGACGAGCACGGGGTAGCCGATCTCGTCCGCGATGGCCTTGGCCCCCGCGAAGGTGGTGGCGGTGCCGTGCTTGGGGGCCGGGAGGCCCGCCTCGGCGAGGACCCGGCCGAAGGCGCCGCGGTCCTCGGCGGCGTGGATCGCCTCGGGAGGCGTGCCGACGACCGGCACTCCGTTGTCCTTCAGCGCCTGCGACAGACCCAGCGGGGTCTGGCCGCCGAGTTGCACGATCACACCCGCGATCGGACCGGCCAGCGACTCCGCGTGGACGATCTCCAGCACGTCCTCCAGCGTCAGCGGCTCGAAGTACAGGCGGTCGGAGGTGTCGTAGTCCGTGGAGACGGTCTCCGGGTTGCAGTTGACCATCACCGTCTCGTACCCGGCGTCGGACAGCGCGAAGGAGGCGTGCACGCAGGAGTAGTCGAACTCGATGCCCTGGCCGATGCGGTTGGGTCCCGAGCCCAGGATGATGACGGCCGGCTTCTCGCGCGGGGCGACCTCGCTCTCCTCGTCGTAGGAGGAGTAGAAGTACGGCGTCTTCGCGGCGAACTCGGCGGCGCAGGTGTCGACCGTCTTGTACACCGGGCGTACGCCCAGCGCGTGTCGCACCTCACGCACCACGTCCTCGCGCAGGCCCCGGATCTCGCCGATCTGCTGGTCGGAGAAGCCGTGCCGCTTGGCCTCGGCGAGCAGCTCGGCGTCCAGGCGCTCGGCGGCGGCGAGTTCGTCCGCCACCTCCTTGATCAGGAAGAGCTGGTCCACGAACCAGGGGTCGATCTTCGTGTACTCGAAGATCTCCTCCTGCGTGGCACCGGCGCGGATCGCCTGCATGACCGTGTTGATCCGGCCGTCGGTCGGGCGGGCCGAAGCCTCCAGGAGTTCCTTCTTGTCGCCCGTCTCGCCGACGAAGGTGAACTGCGAGCCCTTCTTCTCCAGCGAGCGCAGTGCCTTCTGGAAGGCCTCGGTGAAGTTGCGGCCGATCGCCATGGCCTCCCCGACCGACTTCATGGTCGTGGTCAGCGTGGAGTCGGCGGAGGGGAACTTCTCGAAAGCGAACCGCGGGGCCTTGACGACCACGTAGTCGAGGCTCGGCTCGAAGGAGGCCGGGGTCTGCTCGGTGATGTCGTTCGGGATCTCGTCGAGCGTGTAGCCGACGGCGAGCTTCGCGGCGATCTTGGCGATCGGGAAGCCGGTCGCCTTGGAGGCGAGCGCCGAGGACCGCGACACGCGCGGGTTCATCTCGATGACGATCACCCGGCCGTCCTCGGGGTCCACCGCGAACTGGATGTTGCAGCCGCCGGTGTCGACGCCGACCTCGCGGATGACCGCGATGCCGATGTCCCGCAGGGTCTGGTACTCGCGGTCGGTCAGCGTCATCGCCGGGGCGACGGTGATCGAGTCACCGGTGTGCACGCCCATCGGGTCGAAGTTCTCGATGGAGCAGACGACCACCACGTTGTCGTGCTTGTCGCGCATCAGCTCCAGCTCGTACTCCTTCCAGCCGAGGATGGACTCCTCCAGGAGCACCTCGGTGGTCGGCGAGAGGGTCAGGCCCTGGCCGGCGATGCGGCGCAGCTCCTCCTCGTCGTGGGCGAAGCCGGAGCCGGCGCCGCCCATGGTGAAGGAGGGACGGACGACGACGGGGTAGCCGCCGAGCGTCTCGACTCCCCCGAGGACGTCGTCCATGGAGTGGCAGATGACCGAGCGGGCGGACTCGCCGTGCCCGATCTTCGCGTGCACCGCCTCCACGACACCCTTGAAGAGCTCGCGGTCCTCGCCCTTGTTGATCGCCTCGACGTTGGCGCCGATGAGCTCGACGCCGTACTTGTCCAGCGTTCCCGCCTCGTGCAGCGAGATGGCGGTGTTGAGCGCCGTCTGGCCACCAAGGGTCGGCAGCAGAGTGTCCGGCCGCTCCTTGGCGATGATCTTCTCGACGAACTCCGGGGTGATCGGCTCGACGTAGGTGGCATCGGCGATCTCCGGGTCGGTCATGATCGTCGCCGGGTTGGAGTTGACCAGGATGACCCTGAGGCCCTCGGCCTTCAGGACGCGGCACGCCTGGGTGCCGGAGTAGTCGAACTCGGCGGCCTGGCCGATGACGATCGGGCCGGAGCCGATGACCATGACGGACTGGATATCGGTGCGCTTAGGCACGCTGGCCCTCCATCAGGACTGTGTTCATCAAAGACGTGAAGCGGTCGAACAGGTAGGCGGCGTCGTGCGGGCCGGCTGCCGCTTCGGGGTGGTACTGGACGCTGAAGGCCGGTCGGTCCAGGAGCCGGAGTCCCTCCACCACGTTGTCGTTGAGGCAGACGTGGGAGACCTCGGCGCGGCCGTAGGGGGTGTCGGAGACCTGGTCGAGCGGGGCGTCGACGGCGAAGCCGTGGTTGTGCGCGGTGACCTCGACCTTGCCGGTCGTACGGTCCTGCACCGGCTGGTTGATGCCGCGGTGGCCGTACTTCAGCTTGTAGGTGCCGAAGCCGAGCGCACGGCCCAGGATCTGGTTGCCGAAGCAGATACCGAAGAGCGGGGTGCCGCGCTCCAGGACCGCCCGCATCAGCGCGACCGGATGGTCGGCGGTGGCCGGGTCGCCCGGCCCGTTGGAGAAGAACACGCCGTCGGGCTGGACGGCGTACACCTCCTCGACGCTCGCCGTGGCGGGCAGCACGTGTACCTCGATGCCGCGCTCGGCCATCCGGTGCGGGGTCATGCCCTTGATGCCGAGGTCGATCGCGGCGACGGTGAACCTCTTCTCGCCGATCGCCGGGACGACGTACGCCTCCTTGGTGGCGACCTCCGCCGACAGGTCGGCGCCCTTCATCTCGGGGGCCTGGCGCACCTCGGCGAGCATGGTGCCCTCGTCGGGCAGCGCGTTGCCGGAGAAGATGCCGACGCGCATGGCGCCGCGCTCCCGCAGATGACGCGTCAACGCGCGCGTGTCGATGCCGGAGATGCCGACGACACCCTGCCGGCGCAGTTCCTCGTCGAGCGAGCGGCGGGAGCGCCAGTTGGACGGCACGCGCGCGGGGTCGCGCACCACGTATCCGGCGACCCAGATCCGCTTCGACTCGGGGTCCTCGTCGTTGACACCGGTGTTGCCCACGTGCGGGGCGGTCATCACGACGACCTGACGGTGGTACGAGGGGTCGGTGAGGGTCTCCTGGTAGCCGGTCATGCCGGTGGAGAACACGGCTTCGCCGAAGGTCTCCCCCACGGCCCCGTAGGCACGGCCGCGGAAGACCCGGCCGTCCTCCAGGACGAGTACGGCGGGAACCTTCGCGGATCCCTTGGTGGAGGTCGTCATCGTTCGGCGCCTTCCGTGGTAGTTGATTTGATCATGGAGTTGATGACGTCGACCCACTCGTTGTGCTCGGCCGCGCGCTCGGAGCGGAACCCGGAGTCGATCAGCCGGTCGCCGTGCGCCCAGGTGACCACGAGCAGACCGCCCTCGGTGAGGACCTTGCCGGCGATGCCCTTGTCGAGCCGGGCCTCGCGCAGGGCCTGGGTGGGGACGAAGAAATCCGTCGCTCCCGGGCGTACGACGTCCAGGCCCGCGTCCGTCAGGGTGAGCTCGACAAGGCTGCGGGTGCCGAGGCCGTGCGCCACGATGCGGTCGAGCCAGTGTCCGGCGGTGGTGGAGCCGTGGTATCGGCCGCTCATCGTCAGTCTCGCCTCGCCGGGCTGGTCCGGCGCCGCGGGCAGCTCGGGCAGGTCGCCCTGGAGCGTGCCGCGCCATTTCCAGCCCTCGCGCATCAGCCAGTAGACGAGCGCGACGAAGAGAGCGAGTCCGACGAGCCAGCCGATGCGGGCGGCCCAGTCGGTGACCTCAGCCGACTCCTTGTCGGAGGCCAGCAGGATTACAGGTGTCACGTGAGCTTCCCGTCGACGAGCGTGGCCTTGCCCCGGAGCCAGGTGTGCGTGACACGGCCCGGCAGCTCACGCCCCTGGTACGGAGTGTTCCGGCTGCGCGAGGCGAAGCCCGCGGGGTCCACGGACCCACGGTATGCCGTGTCGAGGAGCGTGAGGTTGGCGGGCTCACCTGCCGAGACGGGACGCCCATGGCCCCTCGCCCGCCCGATCTCCGCGGGCTTGAAGGACATCCGGTCGGCGACCCCGGCCCAGTCGATCAGCCCGGTGTCGACCATCGTCTCCTGGACCACTGACAACGCGGTCTCCAGGCCGACCATGCCCATGGCGGCCGCGGCCCACTCGCAGTCCTTGTCCTCGTGCGGGTGCGGGGCGTGGTCGGTGGCGACGATGTCGATGGTGCCGTCGGCGAGCGCCTCGCGCAGGGCGTACACATCACGCTCGGTGCGCAGCGGCGGGTTGACCTTGAAGACCGGGTTGTACGTCCGCACCAGCTCTTCGGTGAGAAGCAGGTGGTGCGGGGTGACCTCTGCGGTGACGTCGATACCGCGGGACTTGGCCCAGCGGACGATCTCCACCGAGCCCGCGGTCGACAGATGGCAGATGTGGACGCGGGAGCCGACGTGCTCGGCGAGCAGGACATCCCGGGCGATGATCGATTCCTCGGCCACCGCCGGCCAGCCGCCGAGCCCCAGCTGGGCGGAGACGACGCCCTCGTTCATCTGGGCGCCCTCGGTCAGCCGCGGCTCCTGGGCGTGCTGCGCGACGACTCCGCCGAAGGCCTTCACGTACTCCAGGGCCCGGCGCATGATCACGGCGTCGTCGACGCACTTGCCGTCGTCGGAGAAGACGGTGACGCCGGCCGCGGACTCGTGCATCGCGCCCAGCTCGGCGAGCTTGCGGCCCTCCAGGCCGACCGTGACGGCGCCGATCGGCTGCACATCGCAGTAGCCGCTTTCCTGGCCGAGCCGGTAGACCTGCTCGACCACACCGGCGGTGTCGGCGACCGGGAAGGTGTTGGCCATGGCGAACACGGCGGTGAAGCCACCGGAGGCGGCCGCGCGGGTACCGGTCAGCACCGTCTCGGAGTCCTCGCGGCCGGGCTCGCGCAGATGGGTGTGCAGGTCGACCAGGCCAGGCAGCAGCACCTTGCCGTCGGCCTCGACGACCTCGGCACCCTCGGCCGGCAGACCGCTGCCGACCTCCGCGATCTGCGAACCGTCGATCAGCACGTCCTGCGGCTCGCCGCCGAGCACCTTGGCACCGCGGATCAGGATCTTGCTCATGTGACTTACTTCTCCTCGTCCGCGGAAAGGGTGTGCGCGGAGCGCTCGCTGGAAGGGTGGTGGTGGGAGACGGGCGGGCGGGTGTGGCTGACGGCGGGCTCGTTGCCGCCCAGAAGCAGGTACAGGACGGCCATCCGGATGGAGACTCCGTTTGCGACCTGCTCGACGACGGTGCAGCGGTCGGAGTCGGCGACCTCGGCGGTGATCTCCATGCCCCGGACCATCGGACCGGGGTGCATCACGATGGCGTGCTCGGGCATCCGTGCCATGCGCTCGCCGTCGAGGCCGTAGCGCCGCGCGTACTCGCGCTCGGTCGGGAAGAACGCCGCGTTCATGCGCTCGCGCTGCACGCGCAGCATCATCACCGCGTCGGACTTCGGCAGCGTGCTGTCGAGGTCGTACGAGATCTCGCAGGGCCAGCTCTCGACGCCGACCGGCACCAGGGTGGGCGGGGCGACCAGGGTGACCTCGGCGCCGAGGGTGTGCAGCAGGTCGACGTTGGAGCGGGCGACCCGGCTGTGCAGGATGTCGCCGACGACCGTGATCTGCTTGCCGGCGAGGTCCTGGCCGAGGCCCGCGTCCCGCCCGACGAGCCGGCGGCGCATGGTGAAGGCGTCGAGCAACGCCTGGGTGGGGTGCTGGTGGGTGCCGTCACCGGCGTTGATGACGGCCGCGTCGATCCAGCCGGAGTTGGCCAGGCGGTACGGCGCTCCGGAGGCGCCGTGCCGGATGACGACGGCGTCGACGCCCATGGCCTCCAGGGTCTGGGCGGTGTCCTTCAGGGACTCGCCCTTGGACACGCTGGATCCCTTGGCGGAGAAGTTGATGACGTCCGCGGACAGCCGCTTCTCGGCGGCCTCGAAGGAGATCCGGGTCCGGGTGGAGTCCTCGAAGAAGAGGTTGACGACGGTCCGGCCGCGCAGGATCGGCAGTTTCTTGATCGGCCGGTCGGCGACCCGGGCCATCTCCTCGGCGGTGTCGAGGATCAGGACGGCGTCGTCGCGGGTGAGGTCGGCGGCCGAGATGAGATGACGCTGCATCTTTCAGGCTCCGTAAGACAGTTCATTTTCGGGAGAATCCGGGCAGGCGGGGGCGCTGGAGCGGGGCGTACGACAGCGTCGTACGCCGGAGAGCTAGTGCGGCGCGCCCGGAGCGGTCTGCTTGGCGCCGAGCAGCACGGTGTCGCGACCGTCCTCCTCGGCGAGCTGGACCTTGACCGTCTCCCGCAACGACGTGGGGAGGTTCTTGCCGACGTAGTCGGCGCGGATGGGCAGTTCGCGGTGGCCTCGGTCGACCAGCACCGCGAGCTGCACGGCACGCGGACGCCCGATGTCGTTCAGGGCGTCGAGAGCGGCGCGGATGGTGCGGCCGGAGAAGAGCACGTCGTCGACGAGGACGACCAGCTTGCCGTCGATGCCGTCGCCGGGGATCTCGGTGCGGGCCAGCGCGCGCGGCGGCTGCATGCGCAGGTCATCGCGGTACATGGTGATGTCGAGCGAACCGACGGGGATCTTGCGCTCGGTGATGTGCTCCAACTTGGCCGCGAGCCGCTGGGCGAGGAAGACGCCCCGGGTCGGAATGCCGAGGAGCACCACGTCGTCGGCGCCCTTGGCGCGTTCGACGATCTCGTGGGCGATGCGGGTCAACACCCGCGCGATGTCGGGGCCTTCGAGAACGGGCCGCGCATCGGAGTATCGAGTGTCCTGCTGTGCGTCGGGCTGCTTGTCGTGCTGGGTGTCCATATGGAAACGGACCTCCTTCTCCGCCTCACGGGACGGACCTTAAAGGACGTCGGAATTGCGCCATCCACGGTAGCAGGCCCGAACGGCGCCCCAGATTCACCCCTATGGCTCAATCGGCAGCCGTTACCACGGAAGCATCGGTGCGGACCATTCGGCTTGACGCAGGAGAGTAACGCTGCGTAACCTCACAGTGAGTTACCAGCCGCGCGGCCTGGCCGCGTCGACACAGTGTCCGGGGAGCTATATGTCCAGCGAATACGCCAAACAGCTCGGGGCCAAGCTCCGGGCCATCCGCACCCAGCAGGGCCTTTCCCTCCACGGTGTCGAGGAGAAGTCCCAGGGGCGCTGGAAGGCCGTCGTGGTCGGTTCTTACGAGCGCGGCGACCGCGCCGTGACCGTGCAGCGTCTTGCCGAGCTGGCCGATTTCTATGGAGTTCCCGTGCAGGAGCTGCTGCCGGGCACCACGCCGGGCGGCGCCGCCGAGCCGCCGCCGAAGCTGGTCCTGGACCTGGAGCGGCTGGCCCATGTGCCGGCCGAGAAGGCGGGACCGCTGCAGCGGTATGCCGCGACGATCCAGTCCCAGCGCGGTGACTACAACGGCAAGGTGCTCTCGATCCGCCAGGACGACCTGCGCACACTCGCCGTCATCTACGACCAGTCGCCCTCGGTCCTCACCGAGCAGCTGATCAGCTGGGGCGTGCTGGACGCGGACGCGCGCCGTGCGGTGGCGTCACACGAGGAGAGCTGAACCGCTGCCCGTCTCAGCAGAAACGTGCCGCCGGGGTGGCCGGAACTTCACGGTTCCGGCCGCCCCGGCGGCTTTCTGCGCCCTTCCGCCGCCTCCCGGGCCCCGGGGGTACCCCCACACCGAGGGCCCGCAGCGGTCTCGCTGTGGGCCCTCGGGCATGTGCCTGTGATGCGGTAGTGGCTGTCGTGCCTTACGCCTCGTCCCGGCGCAGTGACGGCTTGAGGTCCTTGAGCCGGCCGAGCAGTCCGTTGACGAACGAGGGCGACTCGTCCGTGGAGAACTCCTTTGCCAGCTGCACCATCTCGTCGAGGACGACGGCGTCCGGCGTCTCGTCCGCCCAGATCAGCTCGTAGGCGCCCAGGCGCAGGAGATTGCGGTCGACGACCGGCATCCGGTCGAGCGTCCAGCCGACCGAGTACTGGGAGATCAGCTCGTCGATGCGCTTCGCGTGCTGCGCGTAGCCCTCGACCAGCTGCATCGTGTACTCGCTCACCGGCGGTTGCCGGGGGTCGTCCCGGGAGAGCCGGACCCAGTCCGCGAGGACGGTCAGGACGTCGGCCGCGCGCTGGTCGCCCTCGAAGAGGATCTGGAAGGCACGCTTGCGGGCCGTGTTGCGGGCAGCCACGGTTAGCTGTTCACCCGGCCGAGGTAGTCGCTCGTGCGGGTGTCGACCTTGATCTTCTCACCGGTGGTGATGAAGAGCGGCACGTTGATCTGGTGGCCGGTCTCCAGGGTGGCGGGCTTGGTGCCACCGGTGGAGCGGTCGCCCTGAAGGCCCGGCTCGGTCTCCTGCACGACCAGTTCGACGGCGGCCGGGAGCTCCACGAAGAGCACCTCGCCCTCATGCTGGGCGACGGTGGCCGTGAAGCCCTCGATGAGGAAGTTGGCGGAGTCGCCGACGGCCTTGCGGTCGACCATCAGCTGGTCGTAGGTCTCCATGTCCATGAAGACGAAGTACTCGCCGTCCATGTAGGAGAACTGCATGTCACGCTTGTCGACAGTGGCCGTTTCGACCTTGACGCCGGCGTTGAAGGTCTTGTCGACGACCTTGCCGGAGAGCACGTTCTTGAGCTTGGTGCGCACGAAGGCCGGGCCCTTGCCGGGCTTGACGTGCTGGAACTCGACGACGGACCAGAGCTGGCCGCCTTCGAGCTTGAGCACCAGGCCGTTCTTGAGGTCGTTCGTGGAAGCCACGGTTGCGGAATCTCCTGGACTGACGTGGACGACCCCGGGGCACGGGCTCCAGCGGCGCCGGGGAAATGCCTGGACTTCCCTGGCCGCTAAAGCGCGAGCAGCTCCTTGGTCGTGATGGTGAGTAGCTCGGGTCCGCCGTCCGCCTCGGGGCGAACGACGAGCGTGTCATCGATCCGGACGCCGCCCCGGCCCGGGAGGTGGACCCCGGGTTCGACGGTGACCGGCACGCAGGCGTCCAGTTTACCCATGGCCGCGGGGGCCAACTGCGGGTCCTCGTCGATTTCCAGTCCCACACCGTGTCCGGTCAGGGCGGGAAGGCTCTCCGCGTATCCCGCGGAGTCCAGTACCTGGCGTGCGGCACGGTCCACGTCGCGGTAGGCGACACCCGGGGCCAGTGCCTCACGGGCGGCCCGCTGAGCGGCGAAGACGAGGTCGTACAGCTCGATCTGCCAGTCGGTGGGGGACGTACCGATGACGAAGGTGCGGCCGATCTCGCAGCGGTAGCCGCGATAGGTCGCACCGAGACAGACGGAGAGGAAGTCGCCCTCCTCGACCCGCCGGTCGGTGGGGCGGTGGCAGCGTCTGCCGGAGTTGGGGCCGGTGGCGACGGAGGTCGCGAAGGCGGGGCCGTCGGCGCCGTGGTCGACGAGGCGGCGCTCCAGTTCCAGGGCGAGGTGGCGTTCGGTGCGGCCGACGAGGATGGACTCGAGCAGTTCGCCCAGTGCCTGGTCGGCGATCTCGGCGCCGATCCTGAGGCAGGAGATCTCCTCCTCGTCCTTCACCACCCTCAGCTGTTCGACCGCGCTCCCCATGTCGGCGAGGCGCAGCCGGGGCACCACCGAACGGATGGCCCGGTGCCGGGCGACCGTGAGGTGATGCTCCTCGACGGCGAGGGAGTCACCGCCCTGTCCGGCCGCGAGGCCGGCCGCGGCGACGGCGGGGTCGCCGCCGGCTCCGGGCAGCCGCTGCACGCGCAGCGCCTCGTCGGGCCGGCCTTCCGCGGAGCGGTCGTCCGGCGGGCCGGGGCACAGCAGCAGATCCTCGGCCCGGCCGAGGAGCAGGACGGCGTGCTGGGGGGCGGTGCCCGCGAGGTAGCGGACGTTGGCGGGGCGGGTGACCAGCGCGGAGGCGCTGCCGCCGGCTTGGCAGCGTTCCCGTAGGCGGCTTCGGCGGGCGGCGTAGACCTCTGACATGACACGAGCGTAGGAGCCGTGTCGGAATTGTGCTGGTTGGGAGAGTGCCGTTCGGGGGACCGGGGTGCGTCCGAGCGTGGTCTGTTGTCCGCGGGAGCGTGGGAGCTGGTCGCGCTCACGCGGCCGAGCCGCATGCCGATACGGCCGCGCGCCCCTTTGGCCGGGCTCAGTCCCCCGGCTTCACCAGTTCGGTGGGCTTGCTATCGACCTTGCCAGTACGTCGTCCAGGACCTGGGCCGTCTGGGGTACGTCGAGCTGGGAGTTGTCGATGATGGGGAGGCCGGAGCCGTACCAGCCGGCCATGCGGCCGTGGATGCGGGCGACCTCGTCGTCGGTGAGGCGGCGGTTGCCGGAGCGTTCCGCGTTGCGCTCCAGGACGATCTCCAGTCCGGGCAGCAGGACCACGGGCAGCAGCCCCGGGCCCACGTGCCGCTTCCAGCCGCCGAGGCCGACGACCGGGCGGTCCGGGAAGACCGCGTCGTCGAGGATGCACGAGATCCCGTTGGCGAGGAAGTTGCGCGCGGCGAAGCCGCAGGTGCGGCGGGCCAGGCGGTACTGCGCCTCGGAGTGGTCGTTCCACCCTGACTGGGGGTCGGCGAAACCGGAGCGGACCCATTCGCGTACGTCGTCCAGGCTGATGTGGGCGGTGGGGACCCGGCGGTGGTCCGCCCAGTACTTGGCGACGCTGGTCTTGCCGGCGCCCGCGGGGCCGATGAGCAGCACCGCGAGGGTGGTGGCGGCCGGGTCGTGGGGGGCCGTCGCGGGCGGGGCGGTGGGCATGGGGACGGGGCCGCCGGGCGGCAGCGGCACATGGCCGGTGGTGTCGGGGACCGGGGGCACCGGGGCGTGCTGCGGTGTGGGGGGCACCGGTGGCGCGGGAGCCTGGGTGTAGCCGGGGGCGGGAGGCGGCGGGGGCACGGGGGCGGAGTTCTGGTGGGTACCCGGGTGGTGCGGCCCCGGATGATGTGCGGCCGGCGACCAGCCGCTTGCCGGTCCGTGCCCCGGCTGGTGGGGCGGCGGCAGCGGAGAACCCACTGCGTGCTGCATCCGGTGCCACTCCGTCTCGTACAGGCGATAGACGCTGACAGCGGGGCGGCCCCGCTTGCTACCGAACGGTACCGCCCCCGGCGGTCATTTGGTGAAACGGCCGGGGGCGGCCCGAAGTGCCCATTCGCGCAAGGCGAATCGGGCCGATGGAGGCCGATAGAGGCCGATGGACTACGGCGGGACCTACTCGCCCACCTCGCCGTACGCGGCGAGGAGGACGGCCGGGTCGGGTCCCTCCAGGACGGTGGGCTTGGCCAGCCCGTCCAGGACGATGAAGCGGAGCAGGTCGCCGCGGGACTTCTTGTCGACCTTCATGGTCTCCAGCAACTTGGGCCACTGGTCGTAGCGGTAGTGCAGCGGCAGGCCGACCGACTCCAGGACCGCGCGGTGGCGGTCGGCGGTGGCGTCGTCCAACCGGCCCGCGAGGCGGCCCAGTTCGGCGGCGAAGTGCATGCCGACCGAGACGGCCGCGCCGTGCCGCCACTTGTAGCGCTCGTTCTTCTCGATGGCGTGGGCGAGCGTGTGGCCGTAGTTGAGGATCTCCCTGAGGCCCGACTCCTTGAGGTCGGAGGAGACGACCTCGGCCTTGACCCGGATGGAGCGCTCGATGAGCTCGGCGGTGTGCGGGCCCGCCGGGGTCCGGGCGGCCTCGGGGTCGGCCTCGATGAGCTCCAGGATCCTCGGGTCGGCGATGAAGCCGGCCTTGATGATCTCGGCGAGCCCGGAGACGTAGTCGTTGACCGGGAGGGAGTCCAGCGCGGCCAGGTCGCACAGCACACCGGCCGGGGGGTGGAACGAGCCGACGAGGTTCTTGCCCTCGGCGGTGTTGATGCCGGTCTTGCCGCCGACGGCCGCGTCCACCATGGCGAGCACGGTGGTCGGGACGGCGATCCAGCGCACTCCGCGCAGCCAGGTCGCGGCCACGAACCCGGCGAGGTCGGTGCTGGCGCCCCCGCCGACGCCGATGATGACATCGGAGCGGGTGAACCCGGACTGGCCGAGCGCCTTCCAGCAGTAGGCGGCGACCTCGGCGGTCTTGGCCTCCTCCGCGTTCGGCACCTGGATGGCGACGACCTCGTAGCCCTGCCCGGCCAGGTCGTCGCGGAGCGCGTCGCCCGTGTCGGCCAGTGCCTCGGGGTGGACGATCGCGACCCGCTTGACCCGGTTGCCGATCAACCCGGGCAGCTCGCCCAGGAGTTGCCGGCCCACCAGAACCTCGTACGGATCGCTGCCCGCGGTGCCGCCGACCTGGATCCTTGTAACCTGGTTCGCCATTACGTCCTCCGGCCGGGGGTCCGGGGGTTGACCCCCGGGAATTGCAGTCTTCAACTCCAGTGCGTCCAGGGCGGTTTGGGTGACTTCCTCGGGCGTACGGCCGTCGGTGGCCACCACGGCCGTGGCGACCGACTCGTACAGGTGCCGCCTCGCCTCCATCAACTCCCGCCACTGCTTGCGCGGGTTGACCGCCAGCAGCGGACGGGCGGCGTTCAGGCCGGTGCGCCGGACCGCCTCCTCGACGTCCATCGAGAGGTAGACGACGCGTTGCCCGGCCAGCAGGGCGCGGGTGTCCGCGTCCAGAATGGCGCCGCCGCCGAGGGCGAGGACACCGTTGTGCCGGGCGAGCGCCTCGCGCACCGCCTGCTTCTCGATCACCCGGAAGGCCTCCTCGCCCTCCTCGACGAAGATCTCCGCGATGGTCCTGCCCTGCGCGGTGACGATGTCGTCGTCGGTGTCCCGGTACGCACAGCCCAGCCGCTCCGCGAGCAGTTGCCCGACGGTGGACTTGCCCACGCCCATCGGGCCGACGAGCACGATCAGGGGCACGGCGGTCACCGGACTCACCGGATCGCCAGGCTGTCGAGGTAGGACTGGACGTTGCGCCGGGTCTCAGGCACCGAGTCGCCGCCGAACTTCTCCGCGACCGCGTCCGCGACGGTCAGCGCCACCATCGCCTCGGCGACGATCCCGGCCGCCGGGACCGCGCACACGTCGGAGCGCTGGTGGTGGGCGGCGGTCGCCTCGCCGGTGACCACGTCCACGGTCTGCAGGGCTCGCGGCACGGTCGCGATCGGCTTCATCGCCGCCCGCACCCGCAGCAGTTCACCGGTGGACAGCCCGCCCTCGGTGCCGCCGGAACGGCCCGTCGCCCGCCTGATGCCCTCGTCGGTGACGACGATCTCGTCGTGCGCCCGGGAACCGGGCACGCGCGCCAGGTCGAAGCCGTCGCCGACCTCGACACCCTTGATCGCCTGGATCCCCATCAGGGCGGCGGCCAGCCGGGCATCCAGCCGGCGGTCCCAGTGCACGTGCGAGCCGAGGCCCACCGGCACCCCGTACGCCAACACCTCCACCACACCACCGAGGGTGTCGCCGTCCTTGTGGGCCTGGTCGATCTCCGCGACCATCGCCTTCGAGGCGTCCGCGTCCAGGCAGCGCACCGGGTCGGCGTCCAGCTTCTCGACGTCGGACGGCTTGGGGTAGACGCCGTAGGGCGCCTTCGCCGAGGCCAGCTCCACGACGTGCGAGACGATCTCGATGCCGGCCGTCTCCTTCAGGTACGACCGGGCCACCGCGCCCAACGCCACCCGGGCCGCCGTCTCCCGGGCGGAGGCGCGCTCCAGGATCGGCCGGGCCTCGTCGAAGCCGTACTTCTGCATGCCGGCCAGGTCGGCGTGGCCGGGCCGCGGGCGGGTCAGCGGGGCGTTGCGGGCCAGGCCCGCCAGGATCTCGGGGTCGACGGGGTCGGCCGCCATCACCTGCTCCCACTTCGGCCACTCGGTGTTGCCCACCATCACCGCGACCGGGGAACCCAGGGTGAGGCCGTGCCGCACACCACCGATGAACGTGACCTCGTCACGCTCGAACTTCATTCGCGCGCCGCGTCCATAACCGAGCCGGCGCCGGGCCAGGTGGTCCGCCACCATTTCCGTGGTGATCGGCACGCCGGCGGGAAGCCCCTCCAGCGTCGCCACGAGTGCGGGACCGTGGGACTCCCCCGCGGTCAGCCAGCGCAACCTGCTCAACGGTGCTCCTCAGTGCTCGCGCCCTGGTACTGCCCGCCGTACGCGTGTCCTCGCGTACGGCAACGGCGCGACCGGGTGCGCGGCCCCGGCCCGCCACATCCGATCCTCCCACGTCCGGGCCCCGGGACCGGCCGCCGGTCCACAGGACGGACGGGACACCGCTTCCCGGCCCGGAACCGAGCGGTTCCTAGCGGGCGGCGAGCGCGTGCTCGCCGGCCTTGCGCATGGCGTCCAGCGGGGCCCGGGTACAGCCCGTCATCTGCTCCACCTGGAGCACCGCCTGGTGCACCAGGAGGTCGAGGCCGCTGACGACGGCCCCGCCGTACCCCGACCAGCGGGCCGCGAGGGCCGTCGGCCACGGGTCGTAGAGCACGTCGAAAAGGGTGGCGGGCCGTTCCGGCACCGCCGAGGAGAGCGCGTCGGTGGTCCCGGCCGGGGTGGTGGCGACGACGAGCGGGGCGTGCAGGGCCTGTGCGGCGTCCGCCCAGTCCGCCGTCCGCACCTCGATGTCGAGCCGCTCTCCCCACTGCCGCATCTCGGCGGCGCGAGCCTTGCTGCGGACGTAGGCGACGACCTCGCCGGTGCAGATGCGGGCCAGTGCGGCGAGCGCGGAGGAGGCGGTGGCGCCGGCGCCGAGGACCGCCGCCGAGTCGACCTGTTCGATGCCGTGTTCCCGCAGGGCGGCGACCATGCCGGGGATATCGGTGTTGTCGCCGACGCGGCGCCCGTCCTCGGTGAACACGACCGTGTTGACCGCGTCCACCGAGGCCGCGGTTTCGGTGATCTCGTCGAGCAACGGGATGACGGCCCGCTTCAGCGGCATGGTCACCGACAGCCCGGCCCACTCGGGGCCGAGCTTCGCGAAGTAGGCCGGCAGGGCGGCCTCGTCGAGCTCGAACCGGTCGTACGACCAGTCGGTGAGGCGCAGCTCCCGGTAGGCGGCGCGATGCAGCGCCGGGGAGAGGGAGTGGGCGATGGGCTTGCCGAGCACGGCGGCCCGGCGGGTCTCAGCTGCCCGAGCTCTCATTGAACTTGTCCTTGAGCCTCTGGAATTCAGCGTGCGTCTTGGCGAATTCTGTCTTGTTCACGCCGTCGGTCGCCACAAAGTAGTACCAACCGTCATCGGTCGGATTCAGTGCCGCCTTGAGCGCCTGGTCGCCGGGATTGTCGATCGGCCCGGGCGGCAGACCCTTCCGGGTGTACGTGTTGTACGGGTCCTTGTTGCTGTTGATCTCCGACTCGCTGATGTTGATGTTGCTTTCTTTTTTCAGGTAGTTGAAGGTCGAGTCGAACTGCAACAGCCCGTAGGTCTCAGGGTTCGCGAGGTTCAGACGGTTGTAGACCACCTCCGCCATCTTGCGGAAGTCGTCCTCCGTCTTGCCCTCGGCCTGGATGAGGCTGGCCACCGTCAGAACCTGCAGCGGGTTGTCCAGCTTCAGTGCCTTGGCCTTCGACGAGAGGCCGTACTGCTCGTACTTCTTCGCGGCCTGCGTCACCATCTGCTTCAGGACCGTCTCGGGCTTCATGCCCTTGGCTGCGGGATAGGTCCCCGGGTAGAGGAATCCTTCCAGCGGGTCCTTGATGTCGCTGCTGTCGTTCGCCCAGTCCGGGACGCCGAGGCTCTTGTACTTCTTCTCGGCGGCCTTCTCGGTGGCGCCGGAGGACAATTCGAGTTTCTCGTCGATCGCCGCGTAGACAGTCAGATTTCGCTCGCCCGGCCTGACCAGAACATTGTTCTGGCTCTCGGGATCGAGCATCATATCGACGGCACTTGAGGCGGACATCTCGGTCTTCAGCAGGTAGGCGCCGGCCTGGAGCTTCTTCCCCTCGGGGTTCTGCTCCTGCGCGGACACGAAGGCATCGACGCTCTTGACGACGCCGGCCTTCTTCAGGCGCTGACCGATCTCGTACCCGCCCGCGCCCTTGGGGATCTCGACGGTGACGGTCTTGCTCGTGCCGTCCCCCGCGTAGTCCGGAGCCGAGCCGAAACGAGCCTTGTAGAACTGGTAGCCGAAATACCCGACTCCACCCAGTCCGCCGCCGAACACCAGGACGACCACCAGACAGGCGCAGCCGCTGCGACGTTTCTTCTCCTTGCCGCCGCCCCGGCCCCGCCGGTCACCGCGTCCGCCGCGCTCACCCGACTCGTCGTCGCCGTCATCACCGTCATCGTCGCCGCCCGCGAAGAAGGCGTGTTCGCCCTGATCGGGGCCGGGATCCCAGTCGGTCTTGGGCGGCTCGGGCTCGGCGGCCCGACGCGCGGGCGGCTCCGGCGGAGGGTAGGCGTCCGGGGTGCCGTAGTGGTCGGCCTGTTCCCCGCCGTACGCCACGTTCTTCTGTCCGTACGGGTCCGACGGGTCGGTGTACGGGACGTTCGCGTGCGTGCCGGTGGCCCAGCCGCCGTTGTCGTACTGCTGCTGGTTCTGCTGGTTCTGCTGGTTCTGGTACTGCGGCTGGCCCTGCTGGTTCTGGTACTGCGGCTGGCCCTGCTGGTTCTGATACTGCTGGTTCTGATACTGCTGCTGTTGGTGCTGCTGGGCCGCGTACTGCTGCTGGTCGTAGTGCTGTTGGCCGTCGTACTGCTGCTGCTCGCCGTACTGCTGCCGGTACTGCTGCTGCTGGTACTGCTGCTGCGCCTGACCGTAAGCGGCCTGTTGGCCGTCGCCCCAGCTTCCATCGCCGTACTGCGGCTGCTGGGGCTGCTGCTGCTGCTCTGGATAGTGCTGCGGCTGGCCGCCGTAGGGGGACTGCCGGCCGGTGGGAGCCTGCTGTCCGCCCCATCCGTCGTCCCCGTACAACGGGTCCTCCGGATGCCACGGTTCGGAGCCTTCGCCCCGGCCATACTCAGTCATCGATCCCCTAGAGCCGCGAGGTGGCGGTCGCCCGGCCCGGCTCCCGTTCCGCCTCTCTTTGTGCGGTGGCTGTTCGAATACCGCCGCATCGCGCGGAACGTTACCGTATCGCGATCAGATGACTACTTCGACGCCCTCGCCGGGTGCTTTACCTGACACTCGTTCGGATTCCAGCGCCTGCTGAAGGATGATCACGGCCGCTACCTGGTCAATGACCGATCTGCCCTTCTTGGATTTCACTCCGGAAGCGCGCAGTCCCTGACTGGCCGTCACCGTCGTCATCCGCTCGTCGACGAGTCTCACCGTCACCGGCGCGATCCCCTTCGCGAGCTCCTGGGCGAAGCCGCGGACCTTGACGGCGGCCGGGCCCTCGCCCCCCTTGAGGGAGCGCGGGAGACCGACGACGACCTCGATCGGTTCGTACTCCTCGACCAGTTGCCTCAGCCTGCGGTGCGCTGCCGGGACGTCCCGCCCGGGGACCGTCTCCACCGGGGTGGCGAGGATCCCGTCGGGGTCGCACGAGGCGACCCCGATACGGGCGTCCCCGACGTCGATGGCGAGTCGACGGCCGCGGCGCATGGCGTGTCCTTCTCCGGTCACTTGGCCGTCTCGGCCACAAGCCGCTCGACGGCGTCGACGGCGTCGCCGACGGCGGCCGCGTTCTGGCCGCCGCCCTGGGCTACGTCCGGCTTGCCGCCACCGCCGCCGCCGAGGGTCTTGGCGGCGGTACGGACCAGGTCGCCGGCCTTGAGACCGCGCTCGCGGGCGGCCTCGTTGGTGGCGATGACCGTGAGCGGCTTGCCGTTGTTGACCGTGAACAGGGCGACCACGGCGGCCCTGCCGCCCTGGATACGGCCACGCACGTCGAGGACCAGCCTGCGCAGGTCGTCGGGGGTGGTGCCGTCGGGGACCTGACCGGTGACCACGGCGACACCGCGGACGTCCTTGGCGGACTCGACGAGACCGGCGGCGGCCTGGAGCACCTTCTCGGCGCGGAACTTCTCGATCTCCTTCTCGGCGTCCTTCAGCTTGCCGAGCATGGCGGAGACCTTCTCCGGAAGCTCCTCCGAGCGACCCTTGATCAGCTCCTGGAGCTGGGCTACGACCGTGTGCTCACGGGCGAGGAAGTTGTACGCGTCCACGCCGACCAGGGCCTCGATGCGGCGCACGCCTGAGCCGATCGACGACTCGCCGAGCAGCTTCACCAGGCCCAGCTGGGCGGTGTTGTGGACGTGCGTGCCGCCGCACAGCTCCTTGGAGAAGTCGCCGATGGTGACCACGCGGACGCGCTCGCCGTACTTCTCGCCGAACTCGGCGATGGCGCCCTGCTTCTTGGCCTCGTCGATACCCATGACGTCGGCGCGGACATCCAGGTCGCGGGCGAGCACCTCGTTGATCTTCTGCTCGACGTCGGTCATCACGACCGTGGGAACGGCGGACGGCGAACCGAAGTCGAAGCGGAAGCGGCCGGGCTGGTTCTCGGAACCGGCCTGGGCGGCCGTCGGGCCGAGGGCGTCGCGCAGGGCCTGGTGGGTGAGGTGGGTGGCCGAGTGGGCGCGGGCGATGGCCGTGCGGCGGCGGGTGTCGATGGAGGCCTGGGCCTTGGCGCCGACGGTGACCTCGCCGAACTGCACGACGCCCTTGTGGACGTACACCCCCGGGACCGGCTTCTGGCAGTCGCGGATCTCGATGACGGCGCCGGTGTCCACCTTGATGCGGCCGGTGTCGCCGATCTGGCCGCCGCCCTCGGCGTAGAAGGGCGTGCGGTCCAGGACGATCTCGACCTCGTCGCCCTCGGTGGCGGCCGGGGAGGAGGCGCCGTCGACGAGGATGCCGACGATCGTGGACTCGCTCTCGGTGTCCGCGTAGCCGATGAAGTCGGTGGCGCCGGCCTTGTCGGCGATCTCGCGGTAGGCACCGGCACCGGCGTGGCCGGTCTTCTTGGCCTGGGCGTCGGCCTTGGCGCGCTCCCGCTGCTCCTTCATGAGGCGGCGGAAACCCTCCTCGTCCACGGACAGGCCCTGTTCGGCGGCCATCTCCAGGGTGAGGTCGATCGGGAAGCCCCAGGTGTCGTGGAGCAGGAAGGCCTTGTCGCCGGCGAGGACCTGGCCACCGGAGGCCTTGGTCTCGGTGACGGCGGTGTCGAGGATGTTGGTGCCGGCCTTCAGCGTCTTGACGAAGGCGTTCTCCTCGGCGACGGCGACCTTCTCGATGCGCTCGCGGTCGGTGACGAGCTCCGGGTACTGCTGGCCCATCATCTCGATGACCGTGTCGACCAGGTCCGCGACGACCAGGCCGGTGGCACCGAGCAGACGCATGTTGCGGATGGCGCGGCGCATGATGCGGCGCAGCACATAACCGCGGCCCTCGTTGCCGGGGGTCACGCCGTCGCCGATGAGCATGACCGACGTGCGCATGTGGTCGGTGACCACGCGCAGGGAGACGTCGGAGTCGTGGGCGTCGCCGTACTCGACACCGGTCAGCCCGGTGGCCTTCTTGATGACGGCCATGGAGGTGTCGATCTCGTACATGTTCTGCACACCCTGCAGAATCATGGCGAGCCGCTCCATGCCGAGGCCCGTGTCGATGTTCTTGCTCGGCAGGTCGCCCAGGATCTCGAAGTTGTCCTTGCCGATGCCCTCGCCGCGCTCGTACTGCATGAAGACGAGGTTCCAGATCTCCACGTACCGCTCGTCGTTGACGGCGGGGCCGCCCTCGACGCCGAACTCGGGGCCGCGGTCGTAGTTGATCTCGGAACAGGGTCCGCACGGGCCGGGAACGCCCATGGACCAGTAGTTGTCCTTCATGCCGAGGCGCTGGATGCGCTCCTTGGGCACACCGACGATCTCGTGCCAGATGCGCTCGGCCTCGTCGTCGTCCTTGTAGACGGTGATCCAGAGCTTCTCCGGCTCCAGGCCGTAACCACCCTTGTCCTGGGAGCTGGTGAGCAGCTCCCAGGCGTGCTTGATGGCGCCTTCCTTGAAGTAGTCGCCGAAGGAGAAGTTGCCGCACATCTGGAAGAAGGTGCCGTGCCGCGTGGTCTTGCCGACCTCTTCGATGTCGGGTGTGCGCACGCACTTCTGCACGCTGGTGGCGCGGCTGAAGGGCGGCTTGACCTCACCGAGGAAGTAGGGCTTGAAGGGCACCATGCCGGCCGGGACGAGGAGCAGAGTCGGGTCGTCCGCGATGAGCGACGCCGAAGGGACGACGGTGTGCCCGCGCTCCTCGAAGAAGCTCAACCAGCGGCGACGAATCTCGGCCGACTCCATCAGTGGTCCTCATTCCGGTTGTACGTGTACGTCGTCCTGTCGCTGTCGACGGACTTCGGGGTGTTGCGGTTCTCGATGGCGGCGTACCGCCGGGGGGCGGGGAGTTCGGGGTTCTCGTTGATCCCCAGCGCCTCCCCCAGCTCGGCCTCTCTCTGGGCCATGCCGTCGCGGACGTCGAGCGCGAAACCCACCGCGCGGTCCTTGATGCGGTGACCGGCCTCGAGTGCCTTGTTCGCCGCGCTCGCGGCGAGGTTCTCGGGCGTCAGCTGCTTCAGCTTGCGGTTGACCTTGGTGGTGGCCCAGACACCGGCGGCGACGCCCGTGCTGAACCAGAAGGTACGGCGGAACATCGCTGGCTCTCAGTCCTTCTTCCGCTTGCCCCGCCGAGACACCGTGCGGCCCACGATCACGGTTCGCCGGGGCGCCTTGGCAGGCACGTCGTCCTTGCGTCCGCCGAGGGCCCGGCGTACGCCGTAGCCGAAGGCAGCGACCTTGACCAGGGGGCCGCCGAACGTGGAGGCGACGGTGGTCGACAGCGCGGAGGCGTTCGACGTGACCTCCTCGACGTCCGACGCGATCGAGTCGACCCGGTTGATCTGGGTCTGCGCGGAGCGCACCGCCGCGGAGGCGTCGGCCAGCAGCGGGACGGCCTGATCGGTCACGTCCGCCACGAGCTTGGTGGTCGCCCTGAGCGTCTGGGCCAGCCTCGCCAGCGCGACGGCGAGGAAGGAGACCAGGATCGCCCAGAAGACGGCCACCAGGATCCCGGCCACCTCTCCACCGGACACTGTGTGCACCCGCTCCCTGAAACGTGCCTGCATATTGAAAAAGTCGTACGCCGAGCCTATCGCGCCGAGGATGGCGCTCCGTACCGGATTACCGTCCGCGCGCGGCGGCCTCGCGGCGGCCCGATCGTACGGACTGAATACCCGCCGAACTCTCCACGCCGACACGGGCGCTCGGCGCCGCGCCGGGCGTTCTGGGACATGCGAGAGCCCGCCGCCTCGCCCACCCGGAAGGGTGGGGAGACGGCGGGCTGAGGCGCGGGTGGTGCTACGTCCGCCGCTGGGTGATCAGCGGGCGTAGTACTCGACGACGAGCTGCTCGTCGCAGATCACCGGGATCTCCTTGCGGTTCGGCTCGCGGTCCAGGCGGAAGGCCAGGGCGCGGAGGTTCACCTGGAGGTAGCGCGGGGTCTCGCCGTCGGGGGCGAAGCCGCCCTCACGCGCGATCGAGAACAGCGTCTTCTCGCGGCTGCGCTCGCGGACCATCACGACGTCGTCGGGCTTGACGCGGAAGGAGGGCTTGTCGACCTTCTGGCCGTTGACCTCGATGTGGCCGTGGACGACCATCTGGCGGGCCTGGTAGATCGTGCGGGCGATGCCCGAACGCAGGACCAGCGCGTCGAGACGGCGCTCGAGCTCGATGACCAGGGCCTCACCGGTCTTGCCCTGGGTCTTGGCGGCACGCTCGTAGGCGCGGACGAGCTGGCGCTCGGACACGTCGTACTGCGCGCGCAGGCGCTGCTTCTCGAGCAGACGGACCTTGTAGTCCGAGTTCTGCTTGCGGCCGCGGCCGTGCTCGCCCGGCGGGTAGGGGCGGGCCTCGAAGTACTTGACGGCCTTCGGGGTCAGCGCGATGCCGAGGGCACGCGACTTCTTGACCTTGGGGCGGGGCTGGTTCGCCACTCTTCTTTTCCTTTTCCTTTTCGGCTGCCTCAGGGTTACGGGAGGTCGCATCCGCAGCCGGGGAATCCCGACAGGTCCACGAGGGACATGTCAGGCAGCCGTTCCCCTGGTCTGGGCACATATGTGCAGCACACGAACGGCCCACCGACCGCTCCCGGAAACCCGGGTGGTGGTGGGCTGCCCGCGACACCTACGGCGGTGCGCGACGCTCCTGGATCAACAGATCCGGCTGGATGTCCCGCCTGAGGCGCCGACCGGGGTCGGACACGGGACGCAGCACTGGGGGCGATTCTACAGGGTGTTCAGGACCGCTTGCGACCGAGGTACTTGCGGGTCCACTCCACCGCGTCCGCGAACCGGGCCTCGGCTCCGTGCCGGGTGGGTGCGTAGTACTCGCGGTCCTTGATCGCGTCCGGTGCGTACTGCTGGGCGGCGATGCCTTCGGGGAGGTCGTGCGGATACACGTACCCCTGTGCGTGCCCCAGCTTGGCGGCGCCCTTGTAGTGGCCGTCTCGCAGATGGGGCGGCACGGGTCCGGCCAGTCCCTTGCGTACGTCCTCCATGGCCGCGCCGATCGCCAGGGTCGCGGCGTTCGACTTCGGGGCCAGGGCGAGGGCGATGGTGGCGTGGCTGAGGGTGAGGGCTGCCTCGGGGAAGCCGATCATGGCGACGGCCTGGGCGGCGGCCACCGCGATCGGCAGGGCGTTCGGGTCGGCGAGGCCGATGTCCTCGCTGGCGGAGATCATCAGGCGGCGGGCGATGAAGCGGGGGTCCTCGCCGGCCTCGATCATGCGGGCCAGGTAGTGCAGGGCCGCGTCGACGTCGGAACCGCGGATGGACTTGATGAGGGCGCTGGCCACGTCGTAGTGCTGGTCGCCGTCGCGGTCGTACTTCACGGCGGCGCGGTCCACCGTCTCCTCCAGTGTCTGGAGGCCGACCTCCGTCTCGCCCTTGTCCAGGGCCGCCCCGGCGGCGGCCTCCAGGGCGGTCAGGGCGCGGCGGGCGTCGCCGCCGGCGATCCGCAGCAGGTGCCCCTCGGTGTCCTCGGGGAGGGTGACGGCGTCCTTGAGGCCGCGCTCGGCGGCGAGGGCGCGGTGCAGCAGTCCGCGCAGGTCCTCGTCGGTGAGGGGTTCGAGGGTGAGGAGCAGGGAGCGGGACAGCAGCGGGGAGATCACCGAGAAGTACGGGTTCTCCGTCGTCGCCGCGATCAGCGTCACCCAGCGGTTCTCGACGGCCGGGAGCAGGGAGTCCTGCTGGGCCTTGCTGAAGCGGTGGATCTCGTCGAGGAAGAGGACGGTCTCCTTGCCGAAGCCACCGGTGGCCCTGCGGGCCCCCTCGATGACCGCCCGGACCTCCTTGACACCGGCGGTGATCGCCGACAGCTCGACGAAGCGTTTGTCGGTGGCCTTGGAGACCACATACGCCAGGGTCGTCTTGCCGGTGCCAGGCGGGCCCCAGAGGATCACCGAGGACGGTCCGGCCGGGCCGCCCGCGCCCTCGCCGACGAGTCTGCGCAGCGGAGAGCCCGGCTTCAGGAGGTGCTGCTGGCCCACGACCTCGTCGAGCGTGCGCGGGCGCATCCGGACGGCCAGGGGGCTGGCGGCCGGGTCCTTCTCCTGACGTTCTTCTGCTGCGGCGGTGAACAGGTCGGGCTCCACACCCAAAACCCTATGTCACCCCACTGACAACCCCGGTCGTGGCCGTCGGTCGGCTCCTGACCGGGAGGGTCAGCTGATCCAGAAGTCCCACCAGCGGGTCAGGATCAGCATGCCGATGATGCCGACGTGCAGGACGGGCATGACCCAGGTGAACTCGCCGAAGAAGTTCTTCAGCCAGCGCGGGGTGGGCAGGAAGTCGTTGCGGATGTTGAACGACGTCACGTACCAGAACATGACGATCGTGGCGACCCAGGCCAGGGAGCACCACAGGCACAGCGCGTTGATCCGGTACAGCGACTGGAACTGCAGCCAGGTGCAGAAGCCCACGCCGAAGAGCGTGCCGAAGTTGAAGGTCAGCCAGTACCAGCGCGGGAAGCGGGCCCGGGCGAGCAGGCTCACGCCGACGCCGATGACGATGCCGTAGCAGACGAGACCGAGCATCGGGTTGGGGAACCCGAAGGCGGCGGCCTGCTTGCTCTCCATGACGCTGCCGCAGGAGACGACGGGGTTCAGGCTGCAGCCGGGGACGAAGGTCTTGCCCTCCACCTTGGCCTCGAGCAGCTTGAACTTGTCGATCGTGATGACCCAGGCGGCGAGCAGACCCGCCGCGCCGGTGATCACCAGCAGCAGGGCGAAGGCCCGGCTGCCGCCCACCGTGCGCGTCACGGCGTCGCCGTCGGCGTCCGACGACGGGTCGGGCTCGGTGGAGACGTCTTTGACTGTGGTCTTGCTCATCACGCCGATCCGTCTGCTCGTGAGGTGGACCTACTTCGGCCATCGGCCATTCTGCCGCACGCGGCCGCGTGTCCACTGTTCGGTGGACATAAGGAAGTACGCACGGTCGTCCCGGAACGTTCGGTTCAGGCCGAGGATCGACCGCATGACAACACACGCGAAGGGCCTCGCGGTGGACGTACGGGGGCTGCGCAAGCGGTACGGCGACGTGACCGCGGTCGACGGTATCGACCTCGGCATCCACCAGGGCGAGGTGTTCGGCCTGCTGGGACCCAATGGCGCGGGCAAGAGCACGACGGTCGAGATCCTCCAGGGCAACCGTTCCCGGGACGCGGGCGAGGTGTCCGTCCTGGGCGCGGATCCGGCGCACGGCACACGTGCGTGGCGCTCACGTGTCGGAATCGTCTGGCAGGACGAATCCGCACCCGCGGAGTTGACGGTCGACGAGACCGTGCGGCACTTCGCCCGCTACTACCCGAGGCCGCGGGACCCGGAGGAGGTCATCGGCCTGGTGGGGCTGGAGGCCAAGGCGGGCAGCCGGATCAAGGCGCTGTCCGGTGGGCAGCGCCGGCGTCTCGACGTGGCGCTCGGAGTGATCGGCGACCCCGAACTGCTGCTCCTGGACGAGCCGACGACCGGTTTCGACCCGGCGGCCAGGCGCCAGTTCTGGGACCTGATCCGCAAGCTGTCCGACGAGGGCACGACCATCCTGCTCACCACGCACTACCTGGAGGAGGCGGAGGCCCTCGCCGACCGGCTGGCCGTGGTCACCCGGGGACAGGTCGTCGCCGAGGGCGAGCCCGCCGCCCTGCGGGAGCGGTACGGCACCGGAGCCACCGTCGAGTGGAGCGAGCCGGACGGCACCCCGCGCGCGGAACGCACGGACACGCCCACCCGGACGATCGCCGAGCTGATGCGCCGCTTCGACGGCGAGATCCCGGGACTTCGGGTGAGCCGCCCCACGCTGGAGGACGTCTATCTCCGGCTGACCGGACAGGAGGACGCGCGATGACCACGACCGCCGTACGACCCCGGACCGAGACGCCCGGCGGGCGACTGCCCGGAACCTGGGGACTGGGGCTGCGGCGCGGCGCCCTGGAGGTGAAACAGTTCTTTCGGCAGCGCGACCAGGTGGTGTTCACCTTCGCCTTCCCGGTGGTGTTCCTGTTCCTGTTCGCCTCGATCTTCCGCGACGACGTCCAGGACGCCGGCATCAACGCCTCTCAGCTGTACGTCCCGGCGATGATGGCCGCCGGCATCATGTCGACGAGCTTCCAGTCCCTCGGTATCTCCATCGCCATCGAGCGGGACGAGAAGGTGCTGCGCCGGCTGCGCGGCACGCCGATGCCGCCGGCGGCGTACTTCCTCGGGAAGATCTGGCTGGTTCTGGTCACCGGTGTACTGGAGACGGCGATCCTGCTGGCCGTCGGCACGACGTTGTACGACGTCGACCTCCCGTCCGACGCGG
This sequence comes from Streptomyces sp. NPDC050997, assembly GCF_040660135.1. NCBI lineage: Bacteria > Bacillati > Actinomycetota > Actinomycetes > Kitasatosporales > Streptomycetaceae > Streptomyces > Streptomyces sp. NPDC050997. The sequence continues at coordinate 168,155 of NZ_JBFAGK010000013.1, read as the reverse complement.
GCCGCTGGTTCGACTTCGGCTGGATCTTCCTCCTCGGGCTGACGGCGTGCGCGCTGCTGGGGATCGCGATCAGTTCGGTGCCGAAGTCGGGCAAGAGCGCCAGCTCCGTGGTCGTTCTCCCGTTCCTGGTGCTGCAGTTCATCTCCGGGGTGTACATCGCGATCGACACCATCCCCGACTGGATGCTGAACATCGGTGCGCTGTTCCCGCTGAAGTGGATGTGCCAGGGGCTGCGCGGGGTGTTCCTGCCGGAGTCGGCTCAGGTCCTGGAGCAGACGGGAAGCTGGGAGTTCGGCCGGATCGCCCTGGTGCTCGGGGCGTGGTGCGTCGGAGGATTGCTGCTGTGTCTGCTGACCTTCCGGTGGAAGAACCGGCGCGACGGGTGACCGATCCGGACGACGCCGTCGGCGCCTACAGCTGGGCGCGGTCGTTCCGGATCTGGGACACCTACTTCGCGATCATCTGGCTGGCCACCCTGGTGTCCGTGCTCGGCGCGGACTACCCGGGGCGGCCGGTCCGGGTCACCGCGGCGGCGCTCCTGGTCCCGCTGGTCCCCCTGTTCGTGTGGGTGGGGCGGCCCGTCCTGCGGGGCGATCCGCCCGAGGAACGGCGGGCCCTGGCCTACCTGGTGGCGGCGGTGGCGCTGTTCCTGCCGTCGGCGATCCTCGTGGGCGAGACCCGGCTGATGACGTTCGCGCTGGTGCCCCAGTGCTTCATGACACTGCGGATGCGGCGGGCGCTGGAGGCGGTGGCCTTCATCAACCTCGCGCCCGTGATCGGTTGGGCCCTGGTGTGGCGGCCCGGCGACCGGGAGGTCTTCTTCAACGGGCTGTTCGCCGTGGTGTCCCTCGTCTTCTCGGTGGCCCTCGGCGGCTGGATCATCCGGATCATCGAGCAGAGCCAGGAGCGGGCCGCGCTGATCGCGGAGCTGGACGCGAGCCGCCATGAGGTCTCCCGGCTGTCGACGGCACACGGTGCCCTGGCCGAGCGGGAACGGATGGCCCGGGAGATCCACGACACGCTCGCACAGGGCTTCACCAGCCTGCTGATGCTGACCCAGGCCGTCGAGGCGGAACTCGACCACGACGTGCCGCAGGCCCGCCGCCATCTGGCGCTGATGGACGAGACGGCCCGGCAGAACCTGGCCGAGGCACGCGCCCTGGTCGCCGGGGGTACACCCGCCGACCTGGAGGGCGCCTCGCTCCCGGACGCGCTGCGCCGGCTGGCCGCACGCCACCAGGCGACACTGGACGTCACGGGTGCCGTACGTCCGCTGCCCGCCGGCCCCGAGGTGGTGGCCCTGCGCGCCTGCCAGGAGGCGCTGACCAACGCCCGCAAGCACGCGGGGAGTTCGACCGGGGTGGGCATTTCCCTTGCGTACACCGACGGCGCCCTGACCGTGTCGGTACGGGACGGCGGCTGCGGCTTCGACCCGGACACCGTGACGGGCGGCTACGGTCTGGCGGGGCTGCGGGCCCGGGCCACCGAGGTCGGCGGGACGGCTCAGGTACGCAGCACCCCCGGCGACGGTACGACGGTGACCGTCCGCCTTCCCGTACCGTCCCCGAGGAGCGCATGGTGATCCGGATCATCCTGGCCGACGACCATCCCGTCGTACGGGAGGGCCTGCGGGCGATGCTGAGTGCCGAGCCGGATCTGGAGGTGGTCGCCGACGCGTCCAGCGGACCTCAGGCGGAGGCCATGGCGGCGGAACTGCGGCCCGACATCGTGCTGATGGACCTGCGGATGCCGGGCGGCGGGGGCGTGGACTCCATCGTGCGGATGAGCGAGGCGAAACTGTCCTGCCGGGTGATCGTCCTGACTACGTACGAGACGGACCGGGACATTCTGCGGGCGGTGGAGGCGGGGGCGGCGGGCTACCTGCTGAAGGATCTGCCGCGCGGCGAACTGGCGAACGCGGTACGGGCCGCCGCGCGGGGCGAGACCGTGCTGGCCCCCTCCGTCGCCGCCCGACTGGTCGACCAGCTCCGCACCAAGCCGGAACGCCCCCGGCTCTCGGAACGCGAGACGGCGGTACTGCGACTGGTGGCGGAGGGCTGCACCAACGCGGAGATCGGGCGCCGCCTGTTCATAGGCGAGTCGACGGTGAAGACCCATCTCCTGCGCGCCTTCGGCAAGTTGGGCGTCACCGACCGCACAGCCGCCGTCACCAGCGCGATGCGGTACGGGCTGTTCGACTGAGTTGTTTCCGCCCCCGCCGCCCCTACCCGTCCCGTCCTCCAGGGGCTTCGCCCCTTCAACCCCTTCGGGGGCTCTGCCCCCTGAACCCCCGCTCCTCAAACGCCGGAGGGGCTGATTTTTCAGCCCGTCCGGCGTTTGAGGACGAGGCCCCTTCAGGGCCGAAGCGGGGGTCTGGGGGCGGCAGCCCCCAGGGACGGGATGGGTAAGGGCGGCGGGGGCGAAAACCTCCCGCCGCCCCCCCTCAGCCCAGCCGAGACTCCAGTTCCGCCACGATCTCGTTCACGCCGATCGCCGTCTGCTCGCCGGACTCCATGTCCTTGAGCTGGACGACGCCCTCGGCGAGGTCGCGTTCACCGGCGACGATCGTGTAACGGGCGCCGCTGCGGTTGGCGTTCTTCATCGCGCCCTTGAGCCCCTTGGCACCGTAGGAGAAGTCCGCCGCGACACCCACCTTGCGCAGCTCGGTGACCTTCGCGAACAGCACCCGGCGGGCCTCCTCGCCCAGCGGGACCGCGAACACGCTGGTCGTGGAGGGGAGTTCGAGCTCGACGCCCTCCGCCTCCAGGGCGAGGACCGTACGGTCGACGCCCAACGCCCAGCCGACGGACGGCAGCGCGGGGCCGCCGATCATCTCGGACAGGCCGTCGTACCGGCCACCGCCGCCCACCGCGGACTGCGAGCCCAGACCGTCGTGGACGAACTCGAACGTCGTACGGGTGTAGTAGTCCAGGCCGCGTACCAGCCTCGGGTCGTCCTCGAAGGTGACGCCCGCCGCCGTGATCAGCTCACGGACCTCCTCGTGGTACGCCTTGCAGGCGTCGCAGAGGTAGTCGCGCAGGAGCGGGGCGTCGGTCAGCTGCTTCTGGACGTCGGGGCGCTTGTCGTCCAGCACCCGCAGCGGGTTGATGTCCGCGCGGCGGAGCGTGTCCTCGTCGAGGTCCAGGCCCCGGAGGAAGGTCTGCAGCGCCTCCCGGTACACCGGCCGGCACTCCTTGTCGCCCAGGGAGTTCAGCAGGATCCGGAAGTTCCTGAGGCCCAGTGAGCGGTACGCCTGGTCGGCCAGGATGATCAGTTCGGCGTCCAGCGCCGGATCCTCGGCACCGATCGCCTCGGCGCCCACCTGGGAGAAGTGGCGGTAACGGCCCTTCTGGGGGCGCTCGTAGCGGTAGTACGAGCCGGAGTACCAGAGCTTGACCGGGAGGTTGCCCGCCTTGTGCAGGTTGGCCTCCAGCGCGGCGCGCAGCACGGACGCCGTGCCCTCGGGGCGCAGGGCGAGCCGGTCGCCGCCCTTGGTCTCGAAGGCGTACATCTCCTTCGTCACGATGTCGGTCGACTCACCGACACCGCGGGCGAAGAGCTCCACGTTCTCGAAGCCCGGCGTCTCGATGTAGCCGTAGCCGGAGTTGCGCAGCGGCCCGGCGATCGCCTCGCGGACGGCCAGGAACGTCGCGGAGTCCGGCGGAATCAGGTCGTAGGTGCCCTTGGGGGCCTTGAAGGTGCTCACGGAAGGTCTCTCGTCACATTCCTCGTCGGGGAGCGTCGACATCCGCGCCGCGGTCTGGGCGGCCTGCGGCCGCCTGCCGCAGATACGGGTTGGTGGCGCGCTCCTGGCCGATGGTCGTCTGGGGGCCGTGGCCGGACAGCACCACGGTCGAGTCGTCGAGCGGCAGGCACACGTGGGCCAGCGAGTCGAGCATCTCGGCCATGTCACCGCCGGGCAGGTCGGTGCGTCCGATGGAGCCGGCGAAGAGCAGGTCGCCCGAGAAGAAGACCGGCGGAATGTCCGCCGCCTCGGGCAGCCCGAAGGTCACCGACCCCTTGGTATGGCCCGGCGCGTGCGCGACGGACAGCTCCAGACCCGCCAGTTGCAGCTTCGCGCCGTCGGTGAGCTCGCGGACGTCGTCCGGCTCCCCCACGGTCAGCTCGCCCATCAGCGGCATCCCGATGGAACGCCCGAGCGCCTTCTCGGGGTCGCTCATCATGAACCGGTCCTCGGGGTGGATCCAGGCCGGTACGTCGTGCGCGCCGCACACCGGGACGACCGAGGCCACATGGTCGATGTGACCGTGGGTGAGGACGACGGCCACGGGCCTGAGCCGATGCTTCTTCAGCGTCTCCGCGACTCCCTGGGCGGCCTGGTGGCCGGGGTCGATGATCACGCACTCCTCACCGGCGGCGGGGGCGACGAGATAACAGTTCGTCCCCCAGGCCCCGGCGGGGAACCCGGCAATGAGCACGATCGTCCTTCGTTGTGTCGATTCGGGTGGGCTTCAGGACGGTTACGCCTGTGGTCAGAGCCTACCGGCGCTGCCGATTCCTCAGCGAACCCATATACGGTACGGGGCACACGCAGGCAGTCGGCTCACAAGACGCACGCGCCCCAGTCGACGTACGAGACGCATGAGGAGAGAACCCGGTGGTCACCCAGGAACAGCGGAAGCGTCAGCTCGCCCGTGAGAAGTTCTTGCGGCAGCAGCAGCGGCGCACGGCCGCGCGTCGCAAGGCGCGCATGCGCAACTCGGTGATCGCGTCGGTGCTCGGCGTGATCCTGGTGGGCAGTCTGGCCCTGTACACGACCGGAGTCCTCAAGGAGGACGACAAGTCCAACGCGAGCTCCGAGACGACGCCGAGCGCCGCGCCGACGAGCAAGGCACCGGATCCGTGTGGGAAGCCCGCGGCCGGCAAGGTCAAGACGGCGACCTGGAAGAAGGAGCCGGCGGTGACCATCGACAAGTCGGCCAAGTACACGATGAAGCTCGCGACGACGTGCGGCGAGATAGACCTCGCGCTGAAGACGTCGGCGGCGCCGCACACCGTGAACTCGTTCGACTTCCTCGCGGGCAAGGGCTTCTTCGACCACACCAAGTGCCACCGGCTCACCACCGAGGGCATCTACGTGCTGCAGTGCGGCGACCCGACGGGCAGCGGCAGCGGTGGTCCCGGCTACACGATCCCGGACGAGAACCTGAAGGACAAAAGCCTCAAGAGCAACGTCTACCCGGCGGGCACCGTAGCGATGGCGAACACCGGCCAGGCGCACACCGGCGGCAGCCAGTTCTTCCTCGTCTACCAGGACAGTCAGCTCCCGCCGAGCTACACACCGTTCGGCACGGTGTCCGATTCCGGCATGAAGGTCCTCAAGAAGATCGCGGCCGCGGGTGCCCAGGCCGCGGACCCCACGACGGGCAATACGGCACCCAACGCGACTGTCGTGATCAACAAGGCAACTGTCACCAAATCCTGACCGCCAGCTGCGAAATTTCGGTCGCGCGGGATGCGGACAGGCAACCCGCCGGTCGCCTATGTTGGCCGTGACGAAACTGTGGACGATGCCCGGGGGTGCTGAGGCCCCTCGCAGGCATCATGTGGAGGAGGCGCTGTGAGCAGCGACCCGTGGGGCCGCGTCGACGAGACGGGGACCGTGTACGTGCGTACGGCCGACGGCGAGCAGGTCGTCGGTTCCTGGCAGGCAGGCTCCCCCGAGGAAGCACTGGCCTACTTCGAGCGCAAGTACGAGGGCCTGGTTGTCGAGATCGGCCTCCTCGAGAAGCGAGTGAAGACCACCGACCTGTCGGCGAAGGACGCGCAGGCCGCCATCGACCACATCCGCGAGCAGGTCGACGCGCATCACGCGGTCGGCGACCTGGGCGCCCTGCGGGTCCGCCTGGACAAGCTCGTGGAGACCGTCGACAAGCGCCGCGAGGAGCGCAAGCAGCAGCGCGCGAAGCAGTCGGACGAGGCCCGGCACTCCAAGGAGGCGCTGGTCGCCGAAGCCGAGGAGCTCGCGCAGTCCGACCAGTGGCGGGCGGCGGGTGAGCGGCTGCGGTCCCTGGTGGACACCTGGAAGGGGCTGCCGCGCCTGGACCGCAAGTCGGACGACGAGCTGTGGCACCGCTTCTCGCACGCCCGCTCGGCGTTCTCCAAGCGCCGCAAGGCCCATTTCGCGTCCCTGGACGCGCAGCGCGAGGAGGCCCGCAGGACCAAGGAGCGCCTGGTCGCGGAGGCCGAGTCGCTGTCCGGCTCGACGGACTGGGGCCCCACGGCCGCCCGCTACCGCGACCTGATGTCCGAGTGGAAGGCGGCCGGCCGCGCCCAGCGCGAGCACGAGGACGATCTGTGGAACCGCTTCCGCGGTGCCCAGGACGTCTTCTTCGCCGCCCGCAGCTCGGTCTTCGCGGAGCGGGACGCCGAGCAGGCGGAGAACCTGAAGCTGAAGGAGGAGCTGGCCGAGGAGGCCGAGAAGCTCCTGCCGATCGGGGAACTGAAGGGTGCCCGGGCCACGTTCCGCTCGATCAACGAGCGCTGGGAGGCCATCGGCCATGTGCCGCGGGACTCCCGGCCGAAGGTCGAGGGCCGGATGCACGCCGTCGAGCGGGCCATCCAGGAGGCCGAGGAGACCGAGTGGCGCCGGACGAACCCGGAGGCACGCGCGCGTGCCGAGGGTCTGACGGGCCAGCTCCAGGCGGCCGTGGACAAGCTGACGGGCCAGATCGAGCAGGCGCGCGCCCAGGGCAACAACGCCAGGGCCGACAAACTCCAGCGTGAGCTGGAGGGCCGCCAGGCGCTTCTGGACCAGGCGCTGAAGGGTCTGCACGAGTTCGGCGGCTGACGTCTCGGACACCGGAAAGGGGCTCCCGTACTTCGGTACGGGAGCCCCTTCTCGTATGCCTGCGCGAGGCGTGCCCTACGACCGGCTGCGCGCCGATGTCACCCGGTACACGTCGTACACGCCCTCGACGCCCCTGACCGCCTTCAGGACGTGCCCGAGGTGCTTGGGGTCGCCCATCTCGAAGGTGAACCGGGAGGTGGCGACGCGGTCGCGGGAGGTCTGCACGGCCGCGGAGAGGATGTTGACGTGCTGGTCCGACAGCACGCGGGTGACGTCGGAGAGGAGCCGGGAGCGGTCCAGGGCCTCGACCTGGATGGCGACCAGGAAGACCGAGGACTGGGTGGGCGCCCACTCCACCTCGAGGATCCGCTCTGGCTCGCGCGACAGTGAATCCACGTTCACGCAGTCGCTGCGGTGAACCGATACGCCACTGCCCCGGGTGACGAAGCCGATGATCGGGTCGCCGGGGACCGGCGTGCAACAGCGGGCGAGCTTGACCCACACGTCGTCGACGCCCTTGACCACGACACCCGGGTCGTTATTGCTGCGCCGCTTGCGACCGCGTCCGCGGGACGGCGGGACCGACTCGTCGATCTCCTCGGTGGCCGCCTCCTCGCCACCGAGCGCCTGGACCAGCTTCTGCACGACGTTCTGCGCGGAGACATGGCCCTCGCCGATCGCCGCGTACAGCGCGGAGATGTCCGGGTAGCGCATCTCGTGGGCGAGCGTCACGAGGGAGTCGCCGGTCAGGATGCGCTGGATCGGCAGGTTCTGCTTGCGCATCGCGCGGACGATCGCGTCCTTGCCCTGCTCGATCGCCTCGTCGCGGCGCTCCTTGGAGAACCACGCCCGGATCTTGTTGCGGGCCCGCGGCGACTTCACGAAGTTCAGCCAGTCCCGGGACGGGCCCGCCCCGGCCGCCTTGGACGTGAAGACCTCCACCAGGTCGCCGTTGTCCAGGGTCGATTCCAGCGGTACGAGGCGTCCGTTGACGCGGGCGCCTATGGTGCGGTGGCCCACCTCGGTGTGCACCGCGTACGAGAAGTCCACGGGCGTGGCACCGGCCGGCAGGGCTATCACGTCGCCCTTGGGCGTGAAGACGAAGACCTCGTTGCGCGAGAGGTCGAAGCGCAGGGACTCCAGGAACTCGCCGGGGTCCTCGGTCTCCTTCTGCCAGTCGAGGAGCTGGCGCAGCCACGCCATGTCGTTGAGGTGGTCGTCCTTGCCGGTGGTCCTCGGCTGGTCCGAGCGCACCTTGGAGGTGCCGGCGACGGCCTCCTGCTTGTACTTCCAGTGCGCGGCGATGCCGTACTCGGCGCGGCGGTGCATGTCGAACGTTCGGATCTGGAGTTCGACGGGCTTGCCGTTGGGGCCGATGACCGTCGTGTGCAGCGACTGGTACATGTTGAACTTGGGCATCGCGATGTAGTCCTTGAACCGGCCGGGGACCGGGTTCCATCGCGCGTGCACGGTGCCGAGGGCCGCGTAACAGTCGCGGACCGTGTCGACAAGTACCCGAATACCCACCAAGTCGTAGATCTCCGCGAAGTCGCGGCCGCGGACGATCATCTTCTGGTAGACGCTGTAGTAGTGCTTGGGGCGGCCGGTGACGGTCGCCTTGATGCGGGCGGAGCGCAGGTCGGCCTGGACCTCGTCGGTCACTATGGCCAGGTACTCGTCACGCTTCGGTGCCCTCTCGGCCACCAGTCGTACGATCTCGTCGTACATCTTGGGGTAGAGGATCGCGAAGGCGAGGTCCTCCAGTTCCCACTTGATGGTGTTCATGCCCAGGCGGTGGGCGAGCGGCGCGTAGATCTCCAGCGTCTCGCGCGCCTTCTTCTCCTGCTTCTCGCGCTTGAGGTACCGCATGGTGCGCATGTTGTGCAGGCGGTCCGCGAGCTTGATGACCAGGACACGTGGGTCCTTGGCCATGGCGACGACCATCTTGCGTACGGTCTCGGCCTGCGCGGCCTCGCCGAACTTGACCTTGTCCAGCTTGGTGACGCCGTCGACGAGCAGGGCGACCTGGTCGCCGAAGTCGCGGCGGAGCTGGTCGAGGCCGTACTCGGTGTCCTCGACGGTGTCGTGCAGCAGGCCCGCCATGAGGGTGGCCGGATCCATACCCAGTTCGGCCAGGATCGTGGTCACCGCGAGCGGGTGCGTGATGTAGGGATCGCCGCTCTTGCGCTTCTGGCCGCGATGCCAGCGCTCCGCGACCTGGTAGGCCTTCTCGATCTGGCGCAGCGTCGAGGTCTCGATCTTCGGGTCGTTGCTGCGCACTATCCGCAGCAGCGGCTCCAGGACCGGGTTGTACGGGTTGGAGCGCTGGACACCGAGGCGGGCGAGGCGGGCGCGGACGCGGTTGGAGGAGCCGGAGCGGGCGGGCTGGCCGGTGGCCGGGCGCACGGCGGGCGTGTTCACGGCTCGCTGGGACTCGACCGGCTTGGGGCGCGTCTGATCGGCCGGCTTCTCGACGGGCGCGGCCTGGGCGTGCTGGACCGGCCCGCGGGTGTCGTTCTTCGCCCCGGGAGCGTTCGTCCCGTGCGGGGCGGGCTTCGCCGCGGGGGCCGAGCCGGGCTCGGGTTTGGCGGCGATAAGGGGCTGGGCCTCGTCTGGCAAGAGGACTCCTCGTGCGCGATCCGGGTCCCCAGGTCAGGCTCCGGAGACCCCATGGTAGCGATCCTGCGTGCCGGGATCGCCTTCAGGCCACTGTGAGGACCGTCTACCCCTGTAAACAGGAGAGACGGGCGCCGGATTCCTCCGGGCCCGTCCCTGCGGTGTCCTGCGGGTGGCTCTGGGGCGTCCACCCGGTGCTCGCGGTGCCTCACACCTTGAGCAGCGCCTCCAGCGGGGCGCCGGCGAGAGCCGGTTCCAGGCGGGCTCGGCCGCCCAGGAAACCCAGCTCCATCAGGACGGCGAGGCCCGCGACCTCGGCGCCCGCGCGCCGGATGAGCTGAATGGACGCCTCGGCGGTGCCACCGGTGGCGAGGACGTCATCGATCACCAGAACGCGATCGCCCGAGGAGAGGTCCTCCGCGTGCACCTCGATCTCGGCGGAGCCGTACTCCAGGTCGTACGCCTGGCTGAGGGTCGCTCCGGGGAGCTTGCCCGCCTTGCGTACGGGGATGAAGCCGAGACCGGCGCGGACGGCGACCGGGGCGCCCAGGATGAAGCCGCGGGCCTCCAGGCCGACGATCTTCGAGGCGCCGGTGTTCGCGGCGATCTCCGCGAGGGCGTCGGTGAGCGCGGTGAGCGCCGCCGGGTCCGCCAGGAGCGGGGTGATGTCCTTGAACATCACGCCCGGTTCCGGGTAGTCGGCCACGTCACGGATGCGGCTGAGCAGGAGCTCCTCGATGTCGGTCACCGGCGCTTCCCCGAAGGACGGCCGCGGCCCCGGTTGCGGGACGAGGGCTGGTTGCGGGGGCCGACCACCGCGTGAGCGGCGTCGCCGTCCTCCGGCTCGTCGTCGAACGGCTCGTCGGTGTCCCGGGCGTCCGCGGACTCGCCCTGCGCGGCCGCCTGGGCACGCTTGGCGAGGACGCGCTTCCTGAGGGCCTTGATCTGCGGCTCGCGCTCCTTGAGGTCCGCGACCAGCGGAGTGGCGATGAAGATCGAGGAGTACGCGCCGGCCGCGAGGCCGACGAACAGCGACAGCGAGATGTCGTTCAGCATGCCGGCGCCGAGGAAACCGCCGCCGATGAACAGCAGGGCACCCACCGGCAGCAGTGCCACCACGGTGGTGTTGATGGAGCGGACCAGGGTGCTGTTGATCGAGCGGTTGGCGACGTCGCTGTAGGTCCAGCGGGTCTGCTTGGTGATGTCCTTGGTCTGTTCCTTGAGACTGTCGAAGACGACGACCGTGTCGTAGAGCGAGTAACCGAGGATCGTGAGCAGACCGATCACGGTGCCGGGCGTGACCTCGAAGCCGACGAGGGCGTAGATGCCGACCGTGATGGTGATGTCGTGGATCAGCGCGACGAACGCGGCGACCGCCATGCGCCATTCGAAGGCGATCGCCAGATAGATCACGACAAGGACCAGGAAGATGGCGAGGCCCTGCCAGGCCTTGTTGGCGATCTGTTCGCCCCAGCTGGGGCCGACCAGCTCGCCGGTGACGTCCTTCTCGGAGACGTTCAGCTCGCGGGCCAGTTTCGTCGAGACCTGGTCGGCCTTGCCGGTGTCGATGCCCGCGACCTGGATGCGCAGACTGCCGTTGCCGAGCTTCTGGACGATGGCGTCGTGACCGGACGACTCCTCCGCGAACGTCTCGGCCTGGGCGACCGAGACGGTGGTGTTCTTCGGGGTGGTGAAGACGGCACCGCCCTGGAACTCGATGCCCATGTTCAGGCCGCGCACCGCGAGGCCGACGATGGCCGTGATGGTGATCAGGATCGAGATGCCGTACCAGATCTTGCGGTTGCCGACGAAGTCGTAGCCGACCTCGCCACGGTGCAGTCGGGCGCCGAGGTTGCCGAGCTTCGACATCTCACGCCTCCTTCGGGTCGACAGGGCCGGCGGTGGAAGAGGGACGGCGCGTGCGGCGCAGCGGCGGCTTGGCGCCCAGTGCCTTCGGGTCGAGGCCGGACCACTTGTGGCCGTTCGCGAAGAACTTTCTGCGGGCGAGGATCGTCATCAGCGGCTTGGTGAAGAGGAAGACGACCACCACGTCGAGCACGGTCGTCAGGCCGAGCGTGAAGGCGAAGCCCTGGACCTTGCCGACGGTGACGATGAACAGCACCGCGGCGGCGAGGAAGGACACGAAGTCGGAGACCAGGATGGTGCGCCGGGCGCGCGGCCAGGCCCGCTCGACGGCGGGACGCAGCGTGCGGCCCTCGCGGATCTCGTCACGGACGCGTTCGAAGTACACGATGAACGAGTCCGCCGTGATGCCGATCGCGACGATGGCACCGCACACGGCCGGCAGGTTCAGCGCGAAGTTGATGGTCGGGCCGAGCAGCGCCATGATCACGTACGTCAGCATGGCCGAGACCAGCAGCGAGGGAATCGCGATGACCGAGAGCCCGCGGTAGAAGATCAGCAGGTAGATCACGACCAGCGCGAGGCCGATGGCGCCGGCGATCAGACCGGCGTGCAGCTGCTCGCCGCCGAGCGCCGCGGTCACCGTGGTGACGCTGTCCTCCTTGAAGGTCAGCGGCAGGGCGCCGTACGACAGCATGTTGGCGAGGCTCTGGGCCGACTCCTGGTTGAAGTTGCCGGAGATCTCCGCACTGCCGCCGGTCAGCGCCTGCTTGACGAACGGGTCGGAGACGACATCGCCGTCCAGGACGATCGCGAACTGGTTCTGCGGGGACTGGTTCTGGGCCAGCTTGCCGGTGATGTCGGCGAACTTCTTGGACCCCTTGCCCGTGAAGTCCATGGTGACGGTCCAGCCGGCACCGGTCGTCGTGTTCAGGACGGCGTCGGCCTTTTTCACGTCCGTGCCGTCGACCTCGGCGGGACCGAGGACGTACTTCTGCCACTGACCCTGCGAGTTCTGGCCACAGGCGACGACCGGGTCGGTGGCCCGGGTGCCCTTGCCGGCGTCGGCGCGGGCCTTCTGCTTGGTGCAGTCGAGCGCGGCGTACTGCGCCTGGAGCTTGCTGGTGTCGGCGGAGGGGCTGCCGCTCGCCGACGGGGAGGCGCTCGGGGAGCCCGAGGCGCTGCCCGACGGGGTGGCGTCGGCCTTCAGGGCGTCGGTGACCGCACGACCCTGCGAGGTGGAGCTCGCCGACGGGGAGCCGCTGGGAGACGAGGAGGACTTGTCCGTGGCCTCGTTGCTCGCCTTGTCCGTGGCCTTGTCGCCCGATGCGCTGCTGGACGCGCTCGGCGACGGGCTGCCCGTGGCGGCGGCGCCGGAGACCTCGGTGGCGATGACCGGCCGGAAGTAGAGCTTGGCGGTGGTGCCGACCTGATCCCGGGCTTCCTTCGAGTTCGTGCCCTTGGGGATGTTGACGATGATGTTCGCGTTGCCCTGGGTCTGAACCTCGGCCTCCGACACACCAAGACCATTGACACGGCGGTTCATGATGTCGACCGCGGTGTCCATGTTGGTCTTGTTGATCGCGGATTCCTGGCCGGCCTCGGGGACCGCCCGGAGTGTGATGCTCGTTCCCCCGGCGAGGTCGATGCCGAGCCGCGGGGTGGTGTGCCCGGACCAGAACATTCCTCCGGTGAGCGCCACGATGGCGATCAGGATCAGAGCCAGCGAGCGCCCTGGCTTGCTCTGGGCACTCGCGTTGCGGCCCCTCTTGGGTGCTGCCACCTTCTCGTACTCCCTCTCGGGCCGCCTCGCGCCGGGTCAGCGGGCGAGCGGCCATGGCATGGTGTCGGAATCCCGTGCGAGCCGCGCAGGATCCGGGGCGTGCGGAGCCGGCCTGCGCGCCTCGGAGTGCGCCTACTTCGCCTCGGAGTCGCCGCCTGTCTTCTTCGGCTCCTCGTCGGCCTTCGCCACGTCGGCCTTCGCCACGTCCGTCTTCGCCTCGGCCGTCTTCGCCTCGGCGGCCTCGGTCTCGGTCTCGGCCTTGGTGCCGGTCTCGGCCTTGGTGCCGGTCTCGGTCTCGGCCGCGGCGGCGGGCTCCTCAGCCGGGTCCTTCTTGCCGAGGTCGACGGACTTGTCGTCGGAAACGGCGGCGTCCGCGGCGGGCTCGTCGGTCTCGGTGAGGGAGGAGGCGTCGTCCGGGACGGTGTCGGGGTCGGACTTCAGGTCGTGCTCGACCCCGTGCACGATGCGGTTGTACTCGTCGTCCGTCAGGACGGCACCGATCGAGTTCTTCGCGAAGAGGAGGTCGACGCCCGGACCGGCGTCGACGAGGACCGTGTCCTCGTTGACCTCCTTCACCGTCGCGTACATGCCCCCGATGGTGCGGATGCCGCTGCCGGGCTGCATTTCGTTCCGCATATGCGCGGCCGCCTGCTGCTTCTTCTTGGCCGAGCGGGTCATCAGGAACATGGCCCCGATGAGCACGATGAACGGGAGGAGGGTCACGAGACTCACGGGTCGGTACTTCCTTCACGCGACCGCGATGCTGAGCGGCCTGATGGTTGGGGGTATGTGCGCCGCCGACAAAGGCGGCATCGGCGGAGTCTAAGCGAGTCCGCGCGCATGGAACAACGCTCAGCATGGCACCGGGGTTCCTGCCGCGGCCAATGCGCACGCCGTGACGGCTCCGTCACGTCCCGAACAGGTCCTGTTGTCCGTTTCCTGTGCCCGCCGGGCGGGGCGGGGTCAGGTCGAGATGCGCCCATGCGGCGGGCGTGGCCACTCGGCCGCGCGGGGTGCGGGCGAGCAGTCCCTCCCGGACGAGGAAGGGTTCGGCGACCTCCTCCACGGTCTCACGCTCCTCCCCCACCGCGACGGCGAGCGTGGACAGGCCGACGGGCCCCCCGCCGAACAGCTTGAGCAGGGCCTGCAGGACCGCGCGGTCGAGCCTGTCGAGGCCGCGGGCGTCGACCTCGTAGACCTTCAGCGCGGCCTCCGCGATGTCGCGCGTGATGATCCCGTCGGCCTTGACCTGGGCGTAGTCCCGGACACGGCGCAGCAGCCGGTTGGCGATACGGGGGGTGCCGCGGGAGCGGCCGGCGATCTCGGCGGCGCCCTCGGCCCCGATCTCCAGGTCGAGCAGGCTCGCCGAGCGGTGGATGACGCGCTCCAGTTCGACGGGTTCGTAGAACTCCATGTGCGCGGTGAAGCCGAAGCGGTCGCGCAGTGGAGGGGGCAGCAGACCCGCGCGTGTGGTGGCGCCGACCAGGGTGAAGGGCGGCAGTTCGAGGGGGATCGCGGTGGCGCCGGGGCCCTTGCCGACGATGACGTCGACGCGGAAGTCCTCCATCGCCATGTAGAGCATCTCCTCGGCGGGCCGGGACATGCGGTGGATCTCGTCGAGGAAGAGGACCTCGCCCTCCTGGAGGGACGACAGGATCGCGGCGAGGTCGCCGGCATGCTGGATGGCAGGGCCGCTGGTGATGCGGATCGGGGCGTTCATCTCGGCCGCGATGATCATCGACAGGGTGGTCTTGCCGAGGCCGGGGGCGCCGGAGAGGAGCACGTGGTCGGCGGTGGCGCCGCGCGCGCGTGCGGCGCGCAGGACGAGGTCGAGCTGCTCGCGGACTTTCTCCTGGCCGATGAACTCGTCCAGGTCCTTGGGGCGCAGGGCGGCCTCGACGGCCTGGTCCTCACGGTCGGCGACAGAGCCCACTAGCCGCTCGGAGGCGGTCTCATCGGTCGTGTCGTCCCAGTTCATGTGTCCCTCGGTCTCGTGCGGGCGCGGGTGGTTCAGCGGGCTCGGTTCAGTGTCTGGAGCGCGGCCTTCAGCAGCGGTCCGACCTGGGGCGTGCCCTCGCTCGCCTCGGCCTGGGGCGCCACGGCGGACACGGCCTCGTCGGCCTCGCGGGTCGCGTAGCCGAGGCCGATCAGAGCGGCGTGCAGCTGGTCCCGCCAACCGCTGGTGACCGCCGTACCGATCGCGGGAGCGCCGAGGGGCTCACCGAGACGGTCCTTGAGCTCCAGCAGGAGCTTCTGGGCACCCCTCTTACCGATGCCGGGGACGGCGGTCAGCGACTTCTCGTCGCCGGTCGCGACGGCCCTGCGCAGGGCGTCCGGCGAGTGCACGGCGAGCATCGCCTGGGCGAGTCTCGGTCCCACCCCGCTCGCGGTCTGCAGCAGTACGAAGGTCTGGCGCTCGTCGTCGTCCGCGAAGCCGTACAGAGTCAGCGAGTCCTCCCGTACGACGAGGGAGGTGGCGAGTTTGGCCGGCTGGCCGAGCCGGAGCGTGGACAGCGTGTTCGGCGTGCACTGGACCGCCATGCCGACACCGCCGACCTCGACCACCGCAGCGTCGGGAGCGAGTGCGGCGACCGTGCCGCTGACGAAGGCGATCATGGCGTGCGGCCTTTCGACGGGAGCGGTGCCTTGCGGGCGACCGGTGCTTTGTTGGCGTGCAGGGCGACGGCCTGCTGGAGTCGGTTCTGGGCGGGCGCCCGCCAGATGTGACAGATCGCGAGGGCCAAGGCGTCGGCGGCGTCCGCCGGTTTGGGCGGTGCGTCGAGCCGCAGCAGCCGCGTGACCATCGCACCGACCTGCGCCTTGTCGGCGCGCCCACTGCCGGTGACGGCGGCCTTGACCTCGCTGGGCGTGTGCAGGGCGACGGGGATCCCGCGGCGGGCGGCGCACAGCATGGCGACGGCGCTGGCCTGGGCGGTGCCCATCACGGTTCGGACGTTGTGCTGACTGAACACCCGCTCCACGGCGACGAATTCGGGCCGGTGCTCGTCCAGCCACCGCTCGATGCCCTGCTCGACGGCGACGAGGCGCTGCCCCAACTCGGCGTCGGCCGGAGTCCGTACGACACCTACGCCGAGCATGGTGAGCGGTCGTCCGGGGACGCCTTCCACCACACCGACACCACATCGGGTCAGTCCCGGGTCAACCCCCAGTACGCGCACCCGCCCCTCCCCTCTTTGCGGCTAAACCGCCGCCGCTCTCGCGGACCTGGCTGAGCACCGTCGGGGTTCCTCAATTGCTGGTCGCGGTCCGCGGGCGGTGATCTTTGACTCCGCCAGGCTATCCCTTGCCACCGACAACGACGGCGGGCCGGTGGGACGTGACCCACCAGCCCGCTGATCTCGCTCCGCTCGCGGCAGCGCTACGCGTCGACCTTCTCCATGACCTCGTCGCTGACGTCGAAGTTGGCGAAGACGTTCTGCACGTCGTCGCTGTCCTCGAGCGCGTCGATCAGCTTGAAGATCTTCTTGGCGCCCTCCTCGTCCAGCTCGACCTGCATGGTCGGGACGAAGTTGGCGTCGGCGGAGTCGTAGTCGATCCCGGCGTCCTGGAGGGCGGTGCGGACCACGACCAGGTCGGTGGCCTCGCTGAGCACCTCGAAGGACTCACCGAGGTCGTTGACCTCCTCGGCACCCGCGTCCAGGACGGCGGTGAGGACGTCGTCCTCACTCAGCTCGCCCTTGGGGACGATGACGACGCCCTTGCGGTTGAAGAGGTACGACACCGAGCCCGGGTCGGCCATGGATCCGCCGTTGCGGGTCATGGCGACACGCACGTCGGATGCGGCGCGGTTGCGGTTGTCGGTGAGGCACTCGATGAGCACGGCCACGCCGTTCGGGCCGTAGCCCTCGTACATGATGGTCTCGTAGTCGGCGCCACCGGCCTCGAGGCCACCGCCGCGCTTGATGGCGGAGTCGATGTTCTTGTTCGGAACGGACGACTTCTTCGCCTTCTGCACGGCGTCGTACAGCGTCGGATTGCCTTCGAGGTCCACACCGCCCATGCGCGCCGCGACCTCGATGTTCTTGATCAGCTTCGCGAAGAGCTTGCCGCGCTTGGCATCGATCACGGCCTTCTTGTGCTTCGTCGTGGCCCATTTAGAGTGGCCGGACATCTGCCTGTCTCCTTCGCGTAACCCATCGAGATACGAACGCCAGAGATCCTACAAGGACTCCGCTGCCCGGTCTGCGCGCACCATGTCCACGAACAGGGAGTGCACGCGGTGGTCGCCGGTCAGCTCCGGGTGGAACGACGTGGCGAGCGCGTTGCCCTGGCGGACCGCGACGATGTGACCGCCGTGCTCGGCGAGCACCTCGGTCTCTGCGCCGACGGACTCCACCCAGGGGGCGCGGATGAAGACGCCCTCTACAGGATGGCCCGCGATTCCCCGCACGTCGACAGCCGCCTCGAAGGACTCGTTCTGGCGTCCGAAGGCGTTGCGGCGCACGATCATGTCGATGCCGCCGATCGTCTCCTGGCCCGAGCGCGGGTCGAGGATCTTGTCGGCGAGCATGATCATGCCCGCGCAGGTCCCGTAGACGGGCATTCCGTCCCGCACGCGCGCGCGGAGGGGCTCGAGTACGCCGAACAGGACGGCGAGCTTGGAGATGGTGGTGGACTCGCCGCCGGGGATGACGAGACCGTCGACCTCGGCGAGTTCCTCGGGGCGCCGCACCGGCCTGGCCACGGCGTCCGCCGCGGCCAGGGCGATGAGGTGCTCCCGCACATCGCCCTGGAGAGCCAGGACGCCTATGACAGGTGCTTCGGTCATCAGTGGTTACCAGCCGCGGTTGGCGTAGCGCTCGGACTCGGGGAGGGTGTCGCAGTTGATGCCGACCATGGCCTCGCCCAGGTTGCGGGACGCGTCCGCGATGATCTTCGGGTCGTCGTAGAACGTGGTCGCCTTGACGATGGCGGCGGCGCGCTTGGCCGGGTCGCCGGACTTGAAGATGCCGGAGCCGACGAAGACGCCCTCGGCGCCGAGCTGGCGCATGAGCGCGGCGTCGGCCGGGGTGGCGACGCCACCGGCGGAGAACAGCACGACCGGGAGCTTGCCGAGCTGCGCGACCTCTTTGACGAGCTCGTACGGGGCGCGCAGGTCCTTGGCGGCGGCGTACAGCTCGTTGTTGTCGTAGCCGCGCAGGCGGGCGATCTCGTTCTTGATCTGGCGCAGGTGACGGACGGCCTCGACGACGTTGCCGGTGCCGGCCTCGCCCTTGGAACGGATCATCGCGGCGCCCTCGGCGATGCGGCGCAGGGCCTCGCCCAGGTTGGTGGCACCACAGACGAAGGGCGTGGTGAACGCGAACTTGTCGGAGTGGTTGACCTCGTCTGCCGGGGTCAGGACCTCGGACTCGTCGATGTAGTCGACGCCGAGGGACTGAAGTACCTGGGCCTCGACGAAGTGGCCGATACGGGACTTGGCCATGACCGGGATGGAGACGGCCTCGATGATCCCCTCGATCATGTCCGGGTCGGACATACGGGCGACGCCGCCGTCCTTGCGGATGTCGGCGGGGACGCGCTCCAGGGCCATGACGGCAACGGCGCCGGCGTCCTCGGCGATCTTCGCCTGGTCCGGCGTGACGACATCCATGATCACGCCACCCTTGAGCTGCTCGGCCATGCCGCGCTTCACGCGCGCGGTGCCGGTCTCGGGAGACTGGTTGTCGGAAAGCGTGGTGGACACGGGTGACCTCACTCGGGGAAAGAGGGTTGCTGCAAGCTCCGAGGAAACGCGAGAGGACCAGTCCACAGCAAGGGCCAATGGGAAGGCGGTGGATCGTTTTCCGGCCCGGTGACCCGACCGGAGTGACCTGAGAAGTCATCTCGACGGGCGGCTCCGGTCACCGCGGTGCGAGTGGTCCAAGCCTCCTTCGGGCACTGGGGGGAATGCTCTGCGGGAGGAGGCTTCATGCTGCAGTCAGGTCTCCGTCCGTCACCTCGTGGCGCCCCTCGCCGAGGACACGGGTGGGGTTGACCTTGTGCCCCCGGGTGCGGTCGGCACCAGTCGGTACGCATTGCCGTCGCGCCGCACGTGACCGGCGGTCGGTGGCGGGAAGTGGCTGCCGAGCAGCAGGGTTGAGGTGCCGGCCAGCGAGCCGAGCATCCGGTGCCGGGTCCGGGCGGCGAGTTCGGGTGCGATGTCCACGCAGCTGCAGAGCTCCGGATGCCCGATCTGGACCGGGTGGTGGATGCTGTCGCCGCTGATGAGCGCGCTCTCACCCTGGCTGCTCAGCTCCACTGTCACCTGGCCCGGAGTGTGGCCGGGGCTGGGCAGCAGGCGGACGCCCGGCGCGATGCCCGTGCCCACGTCCGCGACGTCGACGAGGTCGAAGAGACCCGCGTCCCGGACGGGGAGCACCGAGTCCTGGAACATCTGTCGCCGCCCCTCCTCCATCTCGACACCGGCCCAGTAGTTCCATTCGGTACGCGAGGTGAGATAGCGCGCGTTGGGGAAGGTGGGCACCCAACTGCCGCCTTCGGAGCGTGTGTTCCAGCCCACGTGGTCTGTGTGCAGGTGCGTCAGGATGACGATGTCCACGGTCTCCGGTGCGAAGCCTGCCGCCGTCAGCCGCGCGTCGTAGTCGCTGTTCAGGTTGTGCCAGGCGGGGTTGGTCCGCTGCTTTCCGTTTCCGATGCCGGTGTCGACCAGTATCCGCAGCCCGTCCACCTCGACCGCGAAGCTGTGGCTTGCCAGCCGGAGGACGCCCTCCTCGTCGGCGAAGTCGGGACGCAGCCAAGGGGTCCGGGTCACGACGTCCGCAGTCGCCCCGGGGAGCAGCCACGGGCCGGTCGCGGCGGGAAGGGCTGATTCGTCGATACGTCGCACGGTGTGGTCGCCCACGGACCATGCGGGGGCCTGCGCGGTGGCGGGAGCGCTGGGCTTCGAAGTCGCGGATACGTACACGGTGATCTTCTCCTGGGTCGCTAAAGGCAATTGATTTGCTTTAAGTCACCGTAGGCCCTACCGTCGCCTAAAGCAAACCATTCGCTTTTAGGTGGTGGTGGGCCGTGGATCAGCTCCCGGACCGACGTACCGCACAGAGCCGGAAGGACACTCATGCCCAGCGAACTCACTCCCGAGCAGGCAGCTCACGGCGCGCTGCGGGCGGGACTCGCCCTTGGCGACGACCGTCATGAAGGGGTGGCTGCGACCGCGAACCACATCCACTCCGTCATCAGGACGCTGCGGGAACTCGACTTCGCCGACACGCCCCCCGCGATCTCGTACCGGGCCGGACAGGAGAACGTCGATGCAGCCCTTTGAGCTGTCTCTCGCCGAGGCAGCCCGCGCGATACGCGCACGGGAACTGTCCCCGGTCGAGCTCATCGAGTCCGTGCTGGCCCGCATCGGCGCGGTCGACGGACGGCTCCGTGCCTACGTCACCGTCGCGGCGGACGCCGCTCTGGCTGCAGCGGTTCGCGCCGAACGGGAAATCTCCGAAACGGGACCGCGCAGCCCGCTGCACGGGATCCCCATGGGCCTCAAGGACCTGATCGACGCCCGGGGCCTGCCCACCACGGCGAGCTCGGACGTCCGGGCCGGGCACATCGCGGACCACGACAGCCAGGTTGCCGCACGCCTGAAGGCTGCCGGGGCCGTCCTCCTGGGCAAAACGCACACCCACGAATTCGCCTACGGCCTGACCACCCCACAGACCAGCAACGCCTGGGACCAGAGCCGCGTCGCCGGAGGGTCGAGCGGCGGCTCGGCGGTGGCGGTCGCCGCGGGCGGGGCGACGTTCGCCCTGGGCACCGACACGGGAGGTTCCATCCGGGTCCCCGCCGCACTCAACGGGGTGGTGGGCCTCAAGCCGACCTACGGTCTCGTCCCCCGTTCCGGTGTGACCTCGCTGTCCTGGTCCCTGGACCATGTCGGCCCCATCACCCGCAGCGCGCGGGACGCGGCTCTGGTGCTGGCCACGACAGCCGGCCACGACCCGCATGACCCGGCGAGTGTGTCCGGCCCCCCGGTGGACGTCACCGGCGGCGGAGATCTGAAGGGGCTCAGGGTCGGCATCCCCCGCAATCACTACTTCGACAGGGTCTCGCCCGAAGTCGAGGAGGCCGTACGCCGGGCGATCGAGCGGCTGGTGGAGCTCGGCGCGAAGCTCGTCGACGTAGAGATCCCGATGGCTCGCTACATCCAGGCCACCCAGTGGGGGCTGATGGTCCCCGAGGCCACGGCCTACCACGAGCGGTCATTGCGGACCGCCTCCGACCTGTACACCCCGGACGTGCGCATCCTGCTCGAGGCCGGCGAACTCACATCGGCCGGCGACTACCTGCGCGCCCAGCGGGCCCGCACCATGATGCGCGACGACTGGGCCCGCATGTTCGACAGGATCGACGTCCTCGCCGCCCCGACCGTGCCGATGACAGCCGCGAAGTCCGGTCAGCGCACGGTCGAATGGGCCGACGGCACCGTGGAAGCGGTGTCCGACAGCTATGTCCGCCTCTCCGCCCCGGCCAACATCACCGGCGTTCCGGCCCTCACCTTGCCGGTGGGGCACGATCACGCCGGACTGCCGATCGGTATGCAGCTGATGGCGCGCCCCTTCCGGGACTCGACGGTGCTGCGCGTTGGGCGGGTGTACGAGGAGGCGGCCACCGACGTGGGCCGGATCGCCCCGGTGACGGCCTGAGCACCGGCGCAAGTCCCGGGTGGCTCGTGCTCGCCCCGGGGCGTGTGGCAGACCTTCTCGGTCGCCGGCTTCAGATGGTGCAGGGCCCAGGGCGATGGCGGCGCCACGCCGGGCGCCCTGCCGCCGGGGACGGAATGGGGGCACCTAGAAGCAACGTATTCGCATTAAGGTGGAACGCATGAGCCCCAAGCCCATGACGCGCCCCGGCGGGCGCAGCGCCCGTGTGCAGGAGTCCGTTCATGCCGCGGTCCGCGAACTCGTCGGCGAGACCGGCCGCGAAGCGCTGACCGTTCCCCTGGTGGCAGCCCGGGCCGGTGTGACACCTTCCACGATCTACCGCCGCTGGGGCGACCTGCAGGAACTCCTGTCCGACGTGGCAGTCGAACGGCTGCGCCCGGAGACTGACCCCGTCGATCTCGGCAGCCTGCGGGCCGACCTCGACGCGTGGGCGGAGCAGTTCCTCGACGAGATGGCCTCCCCGCCCGGGCGTGCGTACATCAGGGATGCGCTCCTCGGTGATCCGGACGGCACCAACGCCGGCCAGTGCTCTGCCTACGCCGCGGAGCAGATCGACGCCGTCCTGAACCGTGCGACGCGGCGCGGAGAGGAAGTGCCCGACACGGAACGGGTGATCGACCGGGTCGTGGCGCCGATGATGTACCGCATGCTCTTCCGCCCCGGTCGACTGGACGCCGCCTACGCGCGCGAACTCGTGACGAACGCTCTCGAGGGGGCCTGACGGCGAGAACCGCACCGGAGTGACCGAGCGGAGCCGACCGCGGACCGGGCGGGACCCCGCTGCGTACCCGGCCCGGGCCCCTCACCGGCCGCGCGACATCTCCACGGCGGAGGGCCGAAGTTCACCGACGCCGACATGCTCACTGAGAGGGACGATCGGCCAGTGCCGAGGGCGACTCGTCGTCCATCTCGAACGCCATCGGGAACGGCGCGTGTCCCGCCAGCCGGAACCAGCGCACCTTACGGTGCCGGCGCAGCGCCCGGGCCGCGCGTACGGCGTCGTTGTGGAAGCGCCGGGCCATCGGCACCCGGCGTACCGCCTCGGTCAGTTCCCGGGCGGCTTCCTCTCCCCCGGGTGCCTCACGTACCGCCTCCACCTGCGGTGCCTCGGCGAACACGGCCCGCAGCGCCTGACTGAGCTCGCTCTCGGCGACCTCCCGCTGTTCCTCCTCGGCCTGCCGGGCGGCGTGGGCCGCCTCGTACAGAACGATCGACGCGGCCGGATCGAGCACTCCGGAGGTGGCCAGTTCCTGGGCCACCGAGGCCCGGCGCAGCAACTGGGCGTCGAGCGCGGCGCGCGCCGCGTCGATCCGGGCGTGCAGCCGGTCGAGGCGTCCCGCGGTCCAGCTCAGATAGAGACCGATGGCGAACAGGGCTACCGCGATCCAGATGAGTGTCGACGTCACGGGCCGCAGGCTACTCGTGCCCGGCGTCACCTCCCGAACCCGACCCGTAGGCGGACCGGGTCGGGGGACGACGCGCGGTCGGGACGGGGCACGGTCGTGCCGGGCTACGGGCCGGCATCGCCGGTCCACGGACGCGGTCGTGCGGAGCCGCGGGCCGACAGTTACCGGGTCCCGGGCACGGTCGTACCGAACCACCAGCCGCAGTGCCGAGCCCCAGGGGCGCTCAAGCCCGAGCCATGGGCCGACAGTTACCGGGTCCCGGGCACGGTCGTACCGAACCACCGGCCGACAGTCCCGAACCCCGGGCGCGCTCGCCCGAACCTCGGGCGCGCTCACCCCGAACCACGGGTCGGTATCAACGGGCCACGGGCCCACTCACGCCGAGCCAGGGCCCGTCGTCACCGCCGCGCACACTGACCGTCGACCCAGCGGAGGCCCCGCCCGGCCCCGCCCCGCCCCGCCTCAGTCCCGCGCC
The DNA here is from genome assembly GCF_040660135.1 of Streptomyces sp. NPDC050997. Lineage (NCBI taxonomy): Bacteria > Bacillati > Actinomycetota > Actinomycetes > Kitasatosporales > Streptomycetaceae > Streptomyces > Streptomyces sp. NPDC050997. Next base: position 144,517 of record NZ_JBFAGK010000013.1, on the reverse strand, counting down.
AGTCCAAGCCGCCCCCGCAGGCCCGGGCCCCGCTCGCCGTCCTCCGCGGCGACCGCCGCCGCGCCGGCCGTCACCGTCTCGTACACGGAGAGGATGTCCGCGCCGACCGTCGACCAGTCGAACCGCCGCACGTGCGCGCTCCCCCGCTCGCTCAGCTCGTTCCGTCTCTCCGGGTCGCCGAGCAGTCGTACGGCGGCCTCGGCGAGCGCGTCCGCGTCCTCGTTGGCGAACAGCTCGCCCGCCGCGCCCTGGTCCAGCACCTGGGCGAAGGCGTCCAGGTCCGAGGCCAGCACCGGGGCGCCCGCGGACATCGCCTCGACCAGGATGATGCCGAAGCTCTCACCGCCGGTGTTGGGAGCGACGTACACGTCGACGCTGCGCAGGAAACGGGCCTTGTCCTCGTCGCTGACCATGCCGAGGAACTCCACGCGCGAGCGGAGTTCGACGGGCAGCGACCTGACCGCCTCCTCCTCGTCGCCGCGCCCGGCGACCAGTAGTCGGGTCCGGGGGCGCTCGGCGAGGATCTTCGGCAGGGCCTTCATCAGCACCGGCAGGCCCTTGCGGGGCTCGTCGATGCGGCCCATGAAGCCGAGTGTGTCGCCCTGCCATTCGGGCTTGGGCTCGGCCTTGGCGAAGTAGTCGACGTCGACGCCGTTGGGGATCACCACCGCGTCGCCGCCGAGATGCTCGACCAGTGTGCGGCGGGCGTACTCGCTCACCGCGATCCGGGCGCTGATCTTCTCCAGCGCGGCCTGCAGGATCGAGTACGCGGCGATCATCGCCCGGGAGCGCGGGTTGGAGGTGTGGAAGGTGGCGACGATCGGGCCCTGCGCGGCCCAGCAGGCCAGCAGGCCGAGTGAGGGCGAGGTGGGCTCGTGGATGTGGATGACGTCGAACCGGCCGTCGTGCAGCCAGCGTCGTACCCGGGCCGCCGACAGGAAACCGAAGTTCAGCCGGGCCACCGAGCCGTTGTACGGCACCGGCACCGCGCGGCCGGCCGAGACGACGTACGGCGGCAGCGGGGTGTCGTCGTCGGCCGGGGCGAGGACGGACACCTCGTGGCCGAGGCGGATGAAGTACTCGGCGAGATCGCGGATGTGGAACTGGACGCCACCCGGCACATCCCAGGAGTACGGGCAGACGATGCCGATTCTCACGGGGTCCCCTTCTCGGGAGCCGAGGGGCCGGCGGGAGTGTCGGCGCCGGGATCGGCGACCGGGTCTTCGAAGGGAGCGGTCGGGCGTGGGGCCGAGGGATCCTTCGCGGGGTCGAGATCAGCGAGCCACAGTCGCTGGAGCATGTGCCAGTCCTCCGGATGGTCGGCGATGCCGCTGGCGAAGGCATCGGCCAGCGCCTGTGCCATGACAGACGTCTTCTCGGCCCGGGTACCTGTCTCGGGTACCTCGACCGGGGGATGCACCCGGCCCCGCATGACCGGAGAGTCGTCGTACCAGAGTGTCACCGGCAGCAGCAGCGCGCCGGTCTGCTGGGCGAGCAGCGCCGGGCCCGCCGGGATCCGGGTGGTCTCGCCGAAGAACTCGACCTCCACCCCGGAGGCGGAGAGGTCCCTCTCGGCGACCAGGCAGACCAGGCCGCCGTCCCGCAGCCGCCGGGCCAGCATGCCGAAGGCGGTGCCGCCGCTGTGCGGCAGGACCTCCATGCCGAGGCTCTCGCGATAGGCGACGAAACGGTCGTACAGCGTCTCCGGCCTGAGGCGTTCGGCCACGGTGGTGAAGGGGGTCCCGAGTGCGGTGGTCACCCAGGCGCCGGCGAGGTCCCAGTTGGCCATGTGCGGCAGCGCGAGGATGACGCCCTTGCCGGACGCGAGTCCGTCCGTGAGGTGGTGCACGTCCTTGGCGTCGAAGCCGCCCTTGACGCGCTCGGCGCTCCAGGCGGGGAGCCGGAAGGACTCCATCCAGTAGCGCAGGTACGAGCGCATGCCCGCGCGGGACAGCTCGGCCAGCCGCTCGGGGCTCGCGTCGGGCACCACGCGCGCGTAGTTGCCCTCCAGGCGCCGCACGCCCTTGCCGCGCCGCTTCCAGACCAGGTCGGCGATGCTTCGGCCCAGGCCCGCGGCGACCGGCTCGGGGAGCTTCTTGACCACTCCCCAGCCGAGGCCGTACAGCGCGTCGGTGACCCGCTCCTGGGCGCTCACTTCGCCGCCTCGCTCCCCTGCGTGTTCTGTTCCCCGGCGGACGCCGCCTCCGCCTCGGCGGACTCCCGGCGGACCGTGACGACCCGCTGGATCAGCGTCACCAGGCTACCGACGGCCACGATCCACAGGGCAACCGGCAGCAGGTACTGGATACCGGGCACGCCGAACGCGTGCAGGCCCGCGAGACCGGCCGCGACCAGGGAGATCACCAGCCGCTCGGCCCGCTCGACGAGCCCGTTCACGGCGACCGGCAGGCCGATGGACTCGCCGCGCGCCTTGGTGTAAGACACCACCTGGCCGCTCGCCAGACAGAAGATCGAGACCGCGCACAGAATGTTGTCGTCGCCGCCTCCCGCGTACCAGAGGGCGAAGCCGCCGAAGATCGCGCTGTCGGCGACCCGGTCGAGCGTGGAGTCCAGGAAGGCACCCCAGCGGCTGGAGCGGCCGAGCTGGCGGGCCATGTTTCCGTCGACGAGGTCCGAGAACACGAAGAGCGTGATCACGATCGTGCCCCAGAAGAGCTCTCCCCTGGGATAGAAGACCAGCGCCCCCGCGACCACCCCGGCCGTGCCGAGAAGCGTGACCGTGTCAGGGCTCACGCCCCGCCGGATGAGAAACGCGGCGAACGGTGTGAGGACACGCGTGAAGAATGCACGCGCGTACTTGTTCAGCATGGCCTTCCCGAGGGTCGGTGTGGCCGAGCGGCCCTGCTGGCCACCGGCTGGCCCATCGTAGCCACGCGCGCGCGTGGGCGACGGGCGGGCACCGTCGGTCCCGGCTCACGGCCGGGCCGCGGCCGGGTCACGGCGGGATCGCGCCGCTCGCGCCGGGGCCCCGTGGCGCGATCGCGTCCGTCGTATGGACGCACCGTGACGGGAGTGGAAAGCTCGAAGAACACCGCGGGCGTCGCCGGAGCCGCCACTGCACGCGGATCCCGCGTGTCCGCGCCCACAGTGACCTCACCGTGCACGGGAGGCAAGGCCATGGGCGACAAGGCGAACGCACACCCCGGAGCCGCCGGCAGGGCTACAGCGGCCGACCAACCCGCGTCCGTACGGAATGTGGTGCTGGTCGGCCACTCCGGTTCGGGCAAGACGACATTGGTGGAGGCTCTCGCGCTGACCGCGGGAGCGGTGAACCGGGCGGGCCGCGTGGAGGACGGCGGCACCGTCTCCGACTACGACGAGATCGAACACCGGCAGCAACGCTCGGTGCAGCTCTCCCTGGTACCCGTCGAATGGGGCGGATACAAGATCAATCTTCTCGACACACCCGGATACGCCGACTTCGTCGGAGAACTCAGGGCCGGTCTGCGAGCGGCGGACGCGGCCCTTTTCATCGTCTCCGGCTCGGACGGGGTGGACGGCTCGACCCGCATGGTGTGGGAGGAGTGCGCGGCCGTCGGGATGCCGCGGGCGATCGTGGTCACGCATCTGGAGTCCGCCCGCGCGGACTTCGAGGGGATGACACGGATCTGCGCGGAGGCCTTCGGCGGCGACGACCCCGACGCCGTACTGCCGCTGTACCTGCCGCTGCGCGGCCCGCAGACACCGGACGGGCACGCGCCCGTGACCGGGCTGATCGGGCTGCTGTCCCAGAAGCTGTTCGACTACGCCTCCGGGGAGCGCAAGGAGTCCGAGCCGGGCGAGGACCAGCTGCCGCTGATCGAGCAGGCCCGCAACCGGCTGATCGAGGGGATCATCTCGGAGAGCGAGGACGAGACCCTCATGGACCGCTATCTGGGCGGCGAGCAGGTCGATGTCAAGACGCTGATCGAGGACCTGGAGCGGGCCGTCGCGCGCGGGGTCTTCTTCCCGGTCCTGGCCGCCGCCCCCGCGGCCGAGGGCGCCCGGGCGGGGCTCGGCACGGTCGAACTCCTCGAACTGATCACCGGTGGCTTCCCGACGCCGCTGGAGCGGGAGGCCCCCCGGGTCACCACGGTCGACGGCAAGCCACGCGAGCTGAAGCTGTGCGATCCGGACGGGCCGCTGGCCGCGGAGGTCGTGAAGACCTCGTCCGACCCCTACGTCGGCCGGGTCTCGCTGGTGCGGGTCTTCTCGGGCACGCTGCGCCCGGACGAGACGGTCCATGTCTCCGGGCACGGGCTCGCCGACCGCGGGCACGAGGACCACGACGTCGACGAACGGATCGGCGCCCTGTCCGCGCCGTTCGGGAAACAGCAGCGGGCGCTGACCCACTGCATCGCCGGTGATCTCGCGTGCGTGGCGAAGCTGAGCCGCGCGGAGACCGGGGACACGCTCTCGGCCAAGGACGATCCGCTGCTCATGGAGCCCTGGGAGATGCCGGACCCGCTGCTGCCGCTCGCCATCCGGGCGCACAGCAAGGCCGACGAGGACAAGCTCTCGCAGGGGCTGTCCCGGCTGGTCGCCGAGGACCCGACCATGCGGCTGGAGCACAACCAGGACACCCACCAGGTGGTGCTGTGGTGCCTGGGAGAGGCGCACGCCGACGTCGCGCTGGAGCGGCTGCGGACCCGCTACGGCGTCCAGGTCGACGTCGTCCCGCACCAGGTCTCCCTACGGGAGACGTTCGCGGGCAGGTCGGCGGGGCGCGGCCGGCATGTGAAGCAGTCCGGCGGGCACGGGCAGTTCGCCATCTGCGAGATCGAGGTGGAGCCGCTGCCGGGCGGGTCCGGCATCGAGTTCGTGGACAAGGTGGTCGGCGGGGCGGTGCCGCGCCAGTTCATCCCGTCCGTGGAGAAGGGCGTCAGGGCCCAGGCCGCCAGGGGAGTCGCGGCGGCCCATCCGCTCATCGACGTCCGGGTCACCCTGCTGGACGGCAAGGCGCACTCCGTGGACTCCTCCGACGCCGCGTTCCAGACGGCGGGCGCGCTGGCGCTGCGGGAGGCTGCGGCCGACGCGACGATCCATCTGCTGGAACCGGTCGCCGAGGTGAGCGTGCTGGTCGGCGACGACTACGTGGGCGCCGTGATGAGCGACCTGTCGGGGCGACGCGGCCGGGTGCTGGGCACGGAACAGACCAGCGGTGGACGGACATTGGTCAGGGCCGAGGTGCCGGAGATCGAGATCGGCCGGTACGCCGTCGATCTGCGCTCCCTGTCCCACGGCACGGCCCGGTTCAGCCGTACCTACGCGCGGCACGAGCCGATGCCCGCGCAGATCGCCGAGAGGATCCGTGAAGAGGCGGGCAGCGCCTCGTAGTTGGCGACAGGCCCCACAGGTGTCGTTTGTGGAACGCTCCCCTCCATGTCGGCGGGCGGCTTCGGCCGTCCGCCGACGGATGTGGGCCCGTCCGCACCGAATGTCGGCATCTGCGGATACGCTGATGACCTGATCAACAGGTGTGCGGAGCACGGAAGTCGGGAAGGCCGCAGGTGCAGGAGTGGCGGCGATCGGGGGCGGGAATGACCGTTGACGGCGGTTACGCGGACATCTTCGGTCCGCAGGTGCCGCGCACGGGCGACGGAGGCCAGACGTCGACGTTCGCGCTGGCCTCGGCGGCTTATCGGGACAATCCGGTGGAGGAGATCCTCAAGGCCAACAACGAGTGGCACCAATCGGCCGTCAACGGCGGCCGCAAGTGGGCGAGGATCCTGCGCCCCAACCTGGGCGAGGCGTTCTCCACCGCCGTGGTCGCCCGCATGCTCGGCGCCGGCCGCAAGCCGCTCATCCAGTCCTTCGGCGCCGAGCCGCAGGTCGTGGTCGAGCACTGCCTCGCGGCGAACAACATCCGCCGGGACCGGGACAACCTGCTGACCATCGTCATGGTGCTGTGCGGGCTGCTGTTCCTGCCCGGGCTGTTGATCTGGCTGCTGGTCTTCCAGATCCGTACCACCATCGCGAAACAGGAGGGCAGGGCCGGCGCCCTCGCCACCGCGCTGCTCGTGGCGGTGGGCGCCCTCGCCGTGCTCTTCCTGGTCAAGATGCCGTTCACGGGCTTCTGGGCCTGGTACGCACGCGCGGCGGTGGTCCTGCCGGTGGTCGGCTGGTTCTGGGCCAAGCAGATCTGCGAGCGCACGGCGAGAGACCTGCGGGAGCGCTGGGCCGGCCTGCTGGCCGGCAGCAGCGTCGGGGCGAAGGTGCCCGAGGCGGTACCGACCGGCCCCCGCGAGACCGCCGCCGAGCAACTGCGCCAGTCCCTCGCCAAGTTGAGCGCCGAGCAGCAGTCCAACGCCGTGTTCTACGCCGGGCCCAAGGGCATACTCGGCATGGGCACCCGTTGGGGCAGCTGGCAGCTCGCCGAGGACCTGGTGGCCGCCGATCCCACCCGCGAGATCCACCCCTTCCGCAGCTGGGACGTCATACGCTCGATCCACGACCAGCTGCGGATGCTGGAGCGCGGCCCGCTGAACACGGGCGGTTTCCCGAAGCCGTCGATACGGCACTGGGTCGTCACCCCCATCGCGGAGAACGCGAAGGAGGTGTCCCGGCCCGAGGGCACGGACGTGGACGCGTACCAGGTCAAGTCGCACGCCATACAGGACATCTGCAACAAGCAGCAGTTCGGCGCGGGCGACCGGCACTACCTGGGCGTGCAGTGGACGCTGTGGGAAGGGCAGCTGGTCATCACCATGCTGATCACGGTGACCGTGCTGCACGAGACCCTGCGTATCGAGGTGACCGGGCACGCGCTGGGGCCGGTGCACGGGCTGTTCACCTCGAAGCCGGCGGCCAAGGAGAAGGAAGTCCAGAAGTCGGTGAGGTTCTGGGAGACCCGGAAGGTGAAGCTTCCGCTGGTCGACGCGGACGAGGTGGTCCGGCTGACGGCCCGGGCACCGCTGACCTGGTATCCGCCGCTGCTCAACTGGCTCGGCGGCAGCCTGGCGCTCCCCGAGCCCTTCGGACTGCGGCACGCCTGGGCGGACAAGCCGTGGCGGCACCGCTTCATGGCTGACGACGCACTGCGGGCCGCGACGCCGATCCTGAGGGTGGTGCACTCGGCGGCGATCCGGGTCCTGACCGAGAACGGCGTGAACACGGACAAGTTCGGCACGCGGTCGGCGTTCCTCAGTACGGCGGTGCAGGACGCGGCACCGCAGAAGGCGGACCTGTACGACGCCTAGGGTGAGGGGCCGCTCCCGAAGAGCTGGGAGCGGCCCCTCACCCGTCCACGGAGGTCAGTCCGTCGGCCAGGCCTCCGCCAGCATCTTCCGCGTGTCCGCCAGCAGCTGCGGCAGCACCCTGGTGTGGCCGACCACCGGCATGAAGTTCGTGTCGCCGCCCCACCGCGGGACGATGTGCTGGTGGAGATGGGCGGCGATACCGGCGCCGGCCACGGTCCCCTGGTTCATGCCGATGTTGAAGCCGTGGGCGCCGGAAGCGGTCCGCAGAGCGGTCATCGCCTGCTTGGTCAGCGCGGCCAGCTCCACCGTCTCCTGGTCCGTGAGATCCGTGTAGTCGGCGACATGCCGGTAGGGGACGACCATCAGGTGGCCGCCGTTGTACGGGTACAGGTTGAGCACGGCGTAGACCTGCTCACCGCGCCGGACGATGAGCCCGTCCTCGTCGGACTTGGCCGGGATCGAGCAGAAGGGGCAGCCGTCGTCGGCGCCCGGGCCGGTCGGCTTGTTCTCGCCCTGGATGTAGGCCATCCGATGGGGCGTCCACAGACGCTGGAACGCGTCCTGGGTCCCCACGCCCGACTGCTGCTCCGGCTCACTCGTCATGCCATGCAGCATATTGCTTCGCCCGTTCGCGCCGTGTCGGCGGGTTCGCGGAAAAGCGTCCCGGGCCAAGCTGGACGAATGGGCAACGACAGCCGTCTGGCCAGCTGGGAGCGCCGCACCGAGATTCCGCTCGGCGTCGCCTCGCTGCTGTTTCTCGGCTCGTACGCGGTAGAGGTCCTCGGCCACGATCTCCCCGACGCGGTCCGGGACACGGCACTGGCGGTGATCTGCGCGAGCTGGGCCCTGTTCATGGTCAACTACGCCGTGCACTGGCGGCTCAGCGGGCAGGGCCCGGGGTTCGTCCGCCGGCACTGGCTGGACACGGTGGTCGTGCTGTTGCCCCTGTTGCGCCCGGTGCAGATCGTGAAGGTCTACGACGCCGTGCAGCGCCGCCACGGCCAACCCCGACTCTCCTTGCACGCCCGGGTCATCGTGTACGCGGGCCTGTCCGTGGGACTGCTCGGGTTCGCCGGTGCTCTCGCCGTGTACAACCAGGAGCACGCGGCACCGCACGCCACGATCCTGACGTTCGGTGACTCGGTGTGGTGGACGTGCGCCACGCTGGCGACGGTCGGCTACGGCGACGTCACCCCCGTGACCCCGACGGGCAGGGTGATCGCCGTCGGGCTGATGGCCTGCGGTCTGGCCCTGCTCGGCGCGGTCACCGGCTCGTTCTCCGCCTGGCTGATCCAGATCTTCTCCCGCGAGGGCGAGGAAACGCCCCCGGGAGACTGAGCCTCCCGGGGGCCTCACTCACGGGGTCAGACCTGTGCGCGCTCCTCGACGACCTTCGCGATCTTCGCGATGGCCTCGTCGAAGGGGATGCCGTTCTCCTGCGAACCGTCGCGGTAGCGGAAGGACACCGAGCCGTTCGACATGTCCTCGTCGCCCGCGATGACCATGAAGGGCACCTTCTGCTTCTGGGCGTTGCGGATCTTCTTCTGCATCCGGTCGGACGAGGAGTCGACCTCGACCCGCAGGCCCTGCTTCCTGGCCGCGGCGGCGAACTTCTCCAGGTACTCGACGTGCCCGTCACCGATCGGGATGCCGGCCGCCTGGACCGGGGCCAGCCACGCCGGGAAGGCGCCCGCGTAGTGCTCCAGGAGCACCGCGAAGAACCGCTCGATGGAGCCGAACAGGGCCCGGTGGATCATGACCGGGCGCTGCTTGGAGCCGTCGGGCGAGGTGTACTCCAGCTCGAAGCGCTCGGGCAGGTTGAAGTCGAGCTGGATCGTCGACATCTGCCAGGTGCGGCCGATGGCGTCCTTGGTCTGGACGGAGATCTTCGGGCCGTAGAAGGCGGCGCCACCCGGGTCCGGGACCAGCGGCAGGCCCTGCTTCTCGGCGACCTCGCGCAGCGTCTCGGTCGCCTCGTCCCAGGCCTCGTCCGAGCCGACGAACTTCTCCGGGTCCTTGGTGGACAGCTCCAGGTAGAAATCGGTCAGGCCGTAGTCGCGCAGCAGGCCGAGGACGAAGGTGAGCGTCTTGTCGAGCTCCTCGGACATCTGCTCGCGCGTGCAGTAGATGTGCGCGTCGTCCTGGGTGAAGCCGCGGGCCCGGGTCAGACCGTGCACGACGCCCGACTTCTCGTACCGGTACACGGTCCCGAACTCGAAGAGGCGCAGCGGCAGTTCACGGTACGAGCGGCCGCGCGCGTCGAAGATCAGGTTGTGCATCGGGCAGTTCATGGGCTTGAGGTAGTAGTCCACGCCCTCGTCGAGCTGCATGGGCGGGTACATGCCGTCGGCGTACCAGTCCAGGTGGCCCGAGGTCTCGAAGAGCTTCCCCTTCGTCGCGTGCGGGGTGTAGACGAACTCGTAGCCCTCCTCCTCGTGACGGCGGCGCGAGTAGTCCTCCATGACCCGGCGGATGATGCCGCCCTTGGGGTGGAAGACCGCGAGGCCGGAACCGATCTGCTCCGGGATGGAGAAAAGGTCGAGCTCGGAGCCCAGCTTGCGGTGGTCGCGCTTCTCGGCCTCGGCGAGGAAGTCCAGGTGCGCCTTCAGCTCGTCCTTGGTCGGCCAGGCGGTGCCGTAGATGCGCTGGAGCATCGGGTTCTTCTCGCTGCCGCGCCAGTAGGCGGCCGCGTTGCGCATCAGCTTGAACGCCGGGATGTTGCGGGTCGACGGCAGGTGGGGACCGCGGCAGAGGTCCTTCCAGCACAGGTCGCCGGTCTTGGCGTCCAGGTTGTCGTAGATGGTGAGCTCACCGGCGCCCACCTCGACATCCGCGCCGTCGTCGGTGGAGGCCGAGCCCTTGATACCGATGAGCTCCAGCTTGTAGGGCTCGTTCGCGAGCTCCTCGCGGGCGGCCTCGTCGGTGACCACCCGACGGGCGAACTTCTGCCCCCGCTTCTGGATCTCCTGCATCTTCTTCTCGACGGCCTTGAGGTCCTCGGGCGTGAACGGCTTCTCGACGTCGAAGTCGTAGTAGAAGCCGTCCTTGACCGGCGGGCCGATGCCCAGCTTGGCCTCGGGGAAGAGCTCCTGCACGGCCTGAGCCATCACGTGCGCGGTGGAGTGGCGCAGGATGTTCAGGCCGTCCTCGGAGGAGATCTCCACGGGCTCCACGACCTCGCCCTCGGCGGGCACGTACGCGAGGTCCCTGAGCTCGCCGCCCACCCGCGCGGCGATGATCGAGCGCTCGCCGGCGAAGAGCTCGGCGGCCGTAGTGCCCGTCGCCACCACGCGTTCGTCCCGCTCGGAATCGCGTTTGATGATCACACGGACGTCTGACACCGGTCTCTCCTGACTGAAGGCGGATGCGGGTGCCGTACCGAGACACGCGCAAGAGGCGATCGTACCGACCCGGGCCCGCCCTTAGCGAAGTCAGTCCCCGCCGCAGGCCTCCTCGAAGAAGGCGGTGATCTCGGCGGTCTCCTGCAAGGACTTCATCAGCCGGTCCCGCTCGGCCTCGTCCACCTGCACCGGTACGACCTCGGACGCGTCCGTGAGCCGCCGGAAGCCGCCCCGGCTCTCCAACCGCCCGAGCACCCGCACCGGCATGCCGACGAGGTGAGCGTGGCCGGCGATCCGGTACGACTCCTCGTCCAGCGTCAGCCGGACGTGCGGGACCTCCGCCCCCGCGATCACCCGCAGCCGTACCGATCCCTCGCCACGCGGTCCCGCCCTGCGCATCCGGACCACCGCTCCGGTGATCCGCACCGGCACCGAGGGCTCCTCGCGCAGATAGCGGGCGCCGGCCTCCCGCAGCACGGGCAGGTCGCCGGGCGAGAACTCGACGGCCTCCACGGGTGCCGCGCACCCCTCGGGGACACCGGCCGCCGGTGCCCATTCGACGGCGACGCGGGCACCCTCCGTACCGCGCACGAGGGTGATCAGCGACTCGGTGAGCTCGCGGCTGACGCCCGCCTCCACCGCGCCGTCGAAGGCGTCCATGCCGCCGGTGGCCCGCTGGTAGTCGATGGCCTCGCGGGCGGCGTACAGGGCGTGGTGCAGGCGTACGGCGAGCGGGCGGCCGGTGCCGACGGGCACGAACGCGGTCAGGCGGCGGCCCTCGGCCGCGGAGCCGACGAGGACGTTCTCCAGGGAGGCGACGGCGGTGCGCCGGTACCGGGCGCCGTAGTAGCCCGCACGCGCGCGCGTGGCGAGCGCCCCGGCGAGCAGCATCTGGCGGGCGGCCGTACGCAGCTGTTCCTCGACGGTCCAGGGGACGGCGTCGGCCGGGCCGGTCGGGGCGTCGCGCCACCAGCGGATCTCGTCGCTGGGCACGGCGAGGGACACCAGCACCTCGCGCGCGGAGGGCACCCCGCTGCGAGACAGCGCGAGAAGGGCCTCGCCGAGCAGGTCGTCGCTGTCGGGGAAGGCGCGGCTCTCCGGCACCAGCAGACTCGTCCCGCCGCCGCCCGGTCCGGGCGGGGTCCAGCGGCCGTAGCGTCCGGCCGCTCCCCCGCGCCGCTGCCAGCCGTGCCGCCGCAGCAGGGCGCTGAGGACGGCGGGGTCGACCTCGGCGGGGTCGGGTGGACGGTTCCAGGCGACGGCACCCTGGGCGCCCTGGGCACCCATGTCCACGGGTCGCGTTCGTACGGACCACAGTGGCTCTCCCACAGGGCGGTGCGTCATGGTCTGCCTCCCGTCCCGACGCGCGTCATGATCTCGCAGAGCGCCCGGTCGTCGAAGATGCGCGAGGTCGGTATCCGCACGGTGGTCCGGGTCCGGCCGGTGATGGGGTGTCCGGCGAGGTTGACCCAGTAGCAGCAGTGCCTGAGGTCGAGCCGGTCGTGACTGGCGCGCAGCCAGTCGTCCTGGGATCTCGGGACGAGCATCACGACCAGGATCTTGTGCACCGAGACCGGGGTGCGGGCGAGCTTGCGCAGGTGGTCGTTGTCGAGCGTGAACGAGAAGGAGCGGCCCGGGGGGTTCGGCGGGATCTGGTACGTGCACTTGAGCTGCACCTTGATGGTGACCTCGTCGTCGACGGTGTGTCCGGGCGCGCTGTGACTGACGTGCCAGTCGATGCCGTTGTCCGGAAACGGCTGGGACAACGAGCAGCCGGCCGCGGCCGAGACCGCGTGCAGGTAGCCCACCTGCAGTGTCTCCATGCAGGCGGTGGTGGCGAGGGTGCCGCGATGGGGTCCCGCACGTTCGGGCAGCAGCCCGCCCCGCTCGGGCTGCGCTATCGCCATGGCCAACAGCCTTCCCGGACAAGTGAAATGCCCACACCTGGGCCGAGTGAATCCCGCGTCGGGCCGCTGAACTGCAAGGACCCGTATTCCTGTTGTGTCCTTCCGGCGTACGGCGCAAACAGCCCGGGTATCACCAAACGGGGCAGACGACGGGGCGTCAGCTGCCGTGGGTGAACGAGGGGTTGTGTTGGTATGGCTTGCTGGTACGAAGGGCCCCTGGCCGCTTTCGACACGGAGACGACGGGCGTGGACGTCGAGACCGACCGGATCGTGTCGGCCGCCGTCGTCGTCCAGGACGGACCGGGCACCCGGCCGCGGGTGACCCGATGGCTGGTGAACCCGGGCGTCACGGTGCCGCCCGGGGCCACGGAGGTGCACGGACTGACGGAGGAGCATCTGCAGCGCAACGGGCGCTGGCCCGCTCCGGTGATGTACGAGATAGCGGAGGTTCTCGCCGAACAGGCCCTGGTGGGCCGCCCGTTGGTGGTGATGAACGCGCCCTTCGATCTGACGATCCTGGACCGGGAGTTGCGCCGGCACCGGGCCTCGTCCCTGGATCGCTGGTTCGAGTCGTCGCCCCTGCTGGTGCTCGACCCCCGGGTCCTCGACAAGCATCTGGACCGCTACCGCAAGGGCCGGCGCACCCTCACCGACCTGTGCGCGCACTACGACGTCTCGCTGGAGGGCGCGCACGACGCGGGCGCCGACGCGCTGGCCGCGCTGGATGTCGTACGGGCCGTCGGGCGCCGGTTCGCGGCGCGGCTGGAGCGGCTGAGCGCGGCCGAACTGCACACGCTCCAGGCGGTGTGGCACGCGGCGCAGGCCCGGGGCCTGCAGGCGTGGTTCGCCCGCAGCGGCACGGAGGAGACGGTGGACCCGGCGTGGCCGCTGCGTCCGGACCTGCCGGCGGCGGCATGAAGAAGGCCGGTCCGCCTCAGGCGGACCGGCCTTTCCCGGTGGGCGATACTGGGTTCGAACCAGTGACCTCTTCGGTGTGAACGAAGCGCTCTCCCACTGAGCTAATCGCCCGGGAACGCACTGAACAATACAGGTCCCCGCGGGTTTCGTTCAAACCGTTCCCAGGTAGCCGACCAGACCACGCCGCCCGGCCCGCATCATCAGCCAGTGGTTGGCACGGAACACCGGCCGTCCCGGTACGGCGAACCGCCTGAGCAGCGGCTTGTTGACGTCGACCACCTGCTCGTAGCGGGCCAGACTGCCCATGCCGTCCGCGCTGATCGTCCAGCGGGCCCGGCCGTCGATGTCGCCGGACATGGCGATCTCCAGGATCCCGGCCGCCTGATCACGACGCACCTCACGGGCGGTGAAGGTCATGTCGTACGGCAGGAGGGAACGGATCGTGATCACTCCGGTCGCCCCGTCGATCCGGTTCACCTCGCGCACCTGGTGCCACCAGCGGGGATAGTCCTCGGCTCGCTCCAGTACGTCGTACACGGCGGCGGGGCCGGCGGGCAGCGACCACCGGCTGCGGAAGTGGTAACGGGTCCAGTCCATGAGCGGATCCTGCCCGCGGGCGGGCCCGGTGAGGCGTATATGAGTACGACTTGAGTACGCGCACTCATGCCGTACGACGTGACGCGCAACACACTCGATGGCATGACGCCCATCCCGCCACCCGCCGAGGAGCTGCGGCTCCTCGACACCGAGCTGTGGCAACTGGACGCCCGCCGGGCCCAGTTGCTGTCACGTCGCGCCTGGCTGGTAGCCATCCTGCAGAAGCCGCAGGCCCAGGCCCAGGCCAAGGCCCAGGGGACGCCGACATCGGCGACCCCACCCCGTCCGGAGACCTCCGCACCCGGCGTGCAGAACCTTCTCCTCCTGCTCGGCGGTGTCCTGCTCACCATCGCGGCGATGGTGTTCACCCTGGTCAGCTGGGGGCATCTGGGGATCGCCGGTCGGGCCCTGGTGCTGGGCACCGTCACGCTGGCCGCGCTCGCCGTGCCGGCGGTGCTGCTGAGGCGGGGGCTGCGCTCGACGGCCGAGTCGGTGGCGGGCCTAGGGCTCGCGCTGACGGTTCTGGACGCCTACGCCCTGCACGAGGCCGCCCTCGCGGGAACCGACGGCACCGGGTACGCGGCGATCGCGTCGGCCGTACTGGCGGGAGTGTGGGCCGCGTACGGCCTGTCGCCGGCCACGGCGGCACTGCACATGCCCCTCCCGACCGCCCTGGCCGCGGCCCAGCTTCCGCTGCTGCTCTGGGCGATCGCGGCGGACGCGGGTCCGTACGGCATCACGGCCGCACTGCTGGTGACGGCCGGGGGCGACACCCTGGTGGCGCTCCGGACGAGCTCCCGGTCCGTGCGGGTCGTCGCCGCCGTCGGCGCGTACGGCTCGGGCGCCTGGGGGGTGTTGGCCGCCGGTTGGCTGTCCTGGACCGCCACCGGCCCGAGCGCCGTCGCCCGTGCGGCGGCGCTCCTCCTCCTCGCGGCCGCGATCGCGCTGGGCGCGGCCTGGTGGAGCCAGAGCGCGAAGCGGACCGTCGGTCTCACCGTCACCTCGGGGCTGCTCATGGTCGGCGCGTTCGGCGGTGTGCTGCGCCCCGCGCTGCCCGAGGCGTGGACGGTGCCGGCCCATCTGGCGTGCGGGATCGCCCTGTTGGCCGTGATGCGGTCCGGGCGACTGCCGGACGCGGTGCGGCACGGCTTCGTCTGGGCCTCCGGCGCCGTACAGGCACTCGCCGTGCTGTGGACGCTGCCCGTCCTCGCCGTCACGCTGTTGGGGCCGGTCGGCCGGGTGGCCCACACGTGGACCGGCGCTCCCTCGGACGCCCGGGCCGCGGCGTCCGTCGACGTGCCCTGGCCGCCGCACGCGGTGACGGTCCCCGTCGTCCTCCTGGCCGTGGCGGGCGTGCTGGTCCTGGTGGTCCGGGACACGACCTGGCGGCCACGGGCCCTGGCCGGTGCGCTGGGGTTGCTCTGGGCCACGGCCGCGACCCTTCCGGCGGTCCTCGAACTTCCTTACGTGGCAGGCCTGTCGGTCCTTGGGTGCACGGTCGCCGCGACCCTCGCGGCGGCGGGATCCGTACACCGGGCGACACCGCTGCGGCAGGACACGGCGGCGAGCGGCCCGCCCTCGACCGCGCCCGAAGGGACACCGTCACCTGCCACGGACTCGCCTGTACAGCCCGCTTCCGCTCGGATCACCGCCACCCTCCTCACCCTGGTCGCCTCGCTCGACCTCGCCTTCCTCTCCCTCGCCACGCAGACCGCGACGCTGGTCGTGCTGGCCGCCCTGACCGCGCTGTTCGCGGCCGCCTCCTGGCTACCTCGCCTCGCCCCGGTCACCGCGCCGGCCGCCCTCGCGTACGCCGCCGCACTGGCCTGCGCGACCGGCGCCGCCGCGCACTGGACGCCGGCGCACACCGCCCTGCTGGTCCTCGCGGTGCCCGCGGTCGCCGCGCTGCTCGCGGCGCGACTCGGCGGCTCCCCGGCGACCGTTCCGGTCGAGGTGGCGGGCGCCGCCACCGGGCTGCTCGCCGTGGCCCTCGCCCGCACCGAACTGCCCCTGCTCGCCCTGGTCCTGGCCCTGTGCGCAGTGATCACGGCAGGCACGGCCGTACGACCGGACCGTCGCCCCCTCGGTTACGCGGCCACCGCCCTCTTCGTGCTCGCCACCTGGGTCCGCCTGGCCTCCTGGGACGTCGGGACCCCCGAGGCGTACACGCTCCCGGTCACCGTCCCCGCGCTGCTCGTGGGCGCGCTGCGCCGGCACCGCGATCCGCGGGCCTCGTCCTGGACGGCGTACGGCCCCGGACTCGCCGCCACTCTACTCCCGAGCCTGGTCGCGGCCTGGGGCGACGTATCCTGGACGCGCCCCCTGCTGCTCGGCGCGGTGGCTCTGCTGATCACCCTGCTGGGCGCCCGGCACCATCTCCAGGCACCGCTCGTGCTCGGCGGCTCGGTACTCGCCCTGGTCGCCCTGCACGAGCTCGCCCCGTACCTCGTGCAGGTGACCGGGCTGCTCCCCCGCTGGGTACCCCCCGCCCTCGCCGGCCTGCTGCTGCTCGCACTCGGGGCGACATACGAGCAGCGCATCCGGGACGTCCGACGGGTGCGGGAGGTGCTGGGGAGGATGAGCTAGGGCCGGCTAGGGCATCTTGTCGCCCAGCAGTGCCAGGTTCTCGATGGCGGCGAGGCCGTAGAGCGCGGTGTCGTTCGTGGCCACCCACGTGGCCTCGCTGCCCGGCACCAGCGCGGCCGGGCCGCTCAGCTCCTCCGTCTTCCAGGGCGCCGACTCCTTGTAGCCGTCGGAGTCGTAGAACTTCTCCCACGCCCGCTTGGCGAGCTGCGCGTCACCGGTCCGGACGGCGGTGTACGCGTCGAGTCGCGAGTGGCCCTGGAACAGCAGCAACGAGCCGAAGTTGGTGCCGTAGCGTGCGGCCTGTTCCGCCTTGGTGGCGTTGAAGAAGCGGCAGTAGTCGAAGTAGGCCTCGTTGAACTTCGGCATGTCGACGAGGTCGATGAGTTCGGCGCACAGTTCGTTGAGGCCGAAGACGGCGGACAGGTGCGAGACGCTGACGACCGGTGCCGAGGCGATCGCGAACTTGCCCGTGTCCAGGTCGTACAGGCCACTGCCCTGCACGAAGCCGTTGGGTTGGGCGGCGATGGTCTCCATCGTCGACAGCACGCGCGCCTTGGCCTTCTCCCACTTGGGGCCCTTGCGCTCCCACTCGGTCAGCCAGGCGGACACCAGACCGCTCCAGTCCGTGCCGAAGCCGATCGACAGGGCGTGCCGGTCGGGCGTGTACGGCTCGGTGCGGATCTTGCGGATGGGGTCGAGGACGAGGAACGTCTCGTCGGAGTCGACGTTGGCGTGCATGAGGTCGCCGACGCGTTCGTCGGCGGTGAGGAAGTAGTAGTAGCGCCGGTAGGTGGTGTTGGCGATCCGTTGCTGCTTGGCGCTGTCGGCGTAGTGCTGCACGCCGTGCCGGGTGCCGAGGCCGGCCCACTCGCCCAGGTGGTACACGTCGACCTCACCGGTGTGCCGGGTCATCGCCTCGGCGAACCGGAAGATGTCCGACCGCCCGGAGCGGATGTACGCGAACCAGAGCCACAGGTCGGGCGACAGCTCCGAGTTGTCCCAGGCGTAGCCGCCGATGTCGTACCGCCACTGGTGCCGGACCGTGTCGTAGGTGTGCATGATGTCGCCGTAGTCCCAGAAGCCGTACCAACGGCGTTGCCGCACCTGGTCCTTGTAGTAGGTGAAGAGGAAGTCGAGATGGTCCTCGATCTTCGCCTTGGCGGGCGTCGAGCGGTCCGGCTCGGAGTACAGTCCCGGGCCGAAGACCTTGGCCTTGATCAGCTGCTTGGGCGGGGCGGCCAGCTGCGGCAACACCCTTACGGCCTCGACCTGTTCGGCGAGTGTCTCGGCGGTCGGCGTGGACTCGTTGGCCCAGAAGAGGAGTTCGGAGGTGCGGGCGATGCCGTAGGGCGTGCCGAACTCGGGCTCGTAGTCCTCGTAGGTGATGTTGAGGCCTTCGAGCTGCTCGGCGTACGTGTCCTGGTCCATGCCGTCGTGGTAGAAGCGCAGGTCCATGGGCTGCGCCTCGGGCGACCAGAGCCAGAGGGTGACCTCGGCCTCGTCGGTCTGCGCGTCGCGGATGTCGAGCTGCGCGGGGAACTTCTCCCAGAAGTCCCGCAGGCCGAACGAGAACCCGCCGCTCGCACCGCCGACGTACCCGAAGCCGGAGGCCCGCTTGCCACCGCCGGCGCCGATCCAGCCGTGCCCCTTCTTGGTGCGCTTGCGCAGGGTGAAGCCGTCGGCGGAGAGCTGGGAGAGGGTGTAGTCGCCCCACTCGGGGATGTACTGGAGCCGCGTGGTGACCCGCTGGTCCCAGGTGGCGGGGTCGGGCAGCTTCTCGCCCGCGTACTGGGCCGCCTGGACGGCGGCGCCGGGGTCGCGGCGCAGTCCGGTGATGCCCTTGACGGCCTCGCGCAGCAGTCCGGTGCCGTCGCCGCCGATGCGGATGTGACGGTCGTACGACTGGTCGCGCATCGGCACGGTGAAGCGCACGCCGAGACCGCGGATGAAGTCACCGCTCGCCTTGCCCGGCTCCTGCGTGCCGTCGAAGGTGATGGTGTGCACCATGCGGAAGGAGTCGGCGCCCGCGTAGAAGTAGAGGCGGATCGAGAACGGCAGCCAACTCCGGTCGCCCTTGCGGTGCTTGCCGTCGATGCGGACGACCGCGCGGACCGGGCCGTCCTGCTCGACGGTGACCGACGCGATGGCCCCCTCGAAGCGCTCGGTCTTCACCGAGCCCTGGTCCTCGTCCTCGATCTCGGGCTGCCGGATCAGGACGAGCCGGCCGTTCTTGGCGATCTCCGTCGAGCCACGGGTGACCGACTTGATCAGCGTGGCACCGGACTTGCCGATCTTCGCGGTGATGACCCCGGTGGAGACCGTGATCGTGCCGCCGCTCCTGTCGACGGTGACCTTCTTGCTCGGAGTGGATGGGACACCGGCGTCGAGGGTGAGCTTGCCGGTGCCGGAACTCAGCGCGTGCGCTGTCCACTTGAGCGAGCCGTCCGGCCAGTAGGCGATCGGCCAGGACTGCACGGGCACGGCCTTGCCGTCCGCGTCGGTCACCGCGAACTTCTGGTCCTGCTGGTACACGCCCTTCGGCCAGGGGACGCCGACGGTGGAGCCGGGTGCGGCGCCCAGGCCGCCGTCCTCCAGCCAGTCGAGGGTCACCGGGTCGTCGTCGGCGCCCGCCGCTCTCGGCGCGGCCTGCGCGTCCTTCGCTCCTAGGGCCCAGCTGAACTGGGCGGCGGCGCCGGCCACGGCGGCCGCCTTGAGGAGGGACCTGCGGGGAATGGGGGACATGACCTTTCCTTTCCGTGCGGGATGCGAGGGAGTAGTCAGGGGCATGACAGAGAGAGGTACGGCGCCCTGGGCGCCGACCTGATGAGAGGGCACCGCCCGTCAGCGGTGCCGGTAGCGCTCCTCCACGGCGACGGCGGCCGCCGCCACGGCCCCCAGGACGGGGACCGCCAGCGGGGCGATGAACCAGGCCGAACACACCACGACCGCCAGCCCGGCGACGAGCAGGAAGGATCCGGCGGGGTCGAGCACGGTACGGCGACCCGCCCCCGCCAGCAGAACCCGCCACGCCGCACCCGGCGTCCAGAGCGCGGCCGCGCGCAGCCCGGCCACGGCGAGCCCGATCAGCGCGAGGACACCGACGGCCCCGACGAGCGGCCCGCCGGGAATCCCGGCCCGCGCGGCCTGGACGTCCACCCAGACCGCGGCGGCCGCCGCCCAGCCGGCCAGCCCGGCGACCCATCCGCCGCGCACCGCGGCCCGGAAGTCGGCGACGAACTCCCGCCACCCGCCGACCCCATGGGCGGTACGGCGGCGCAGGTGCCGCGCCCCGGCGGCGAAAGCGGCCGGGTAGGTGACCACCCCCAGGCAGGCCACCGCGATCCACACTCCGGTGAGCAGACACTCGGCGAACACGGCGAACCGCTCGGCGAGGACGGACTCCCCGCGCGGGGCCTTTGCCTTGACGTGCGCCTCGGCCATGCCTGCTCAGCCCTTCAGCCCGGAGGTCGCCATGCCGTCGATCAGATAGCGCTGGAAGGCGAGGAAGAACGCCAGCACCGGCAGCAGCGCGACCAGTGACATGGCGATCATGCCGCCGTAGTCGGCCACGCCCTCCTGGTCCACGAACATCTTCAGACCGAGGGAGACGGTGTACTTGTCGGGCTCGTTGAGGTAGATCAACGGCCCCATGAAGTCGTTCCAGGAGTTGATGAAGGTGAAGATCGCGCTGGTGATCAGGGCCGGCCGGCACAGCGGCAGCACGATCGACCAGTAGATGCGCAGGTGCCCGCAGCCGTCGAGGCGGGCCGCCTCGTCCAGTTCCTTGGGCAGATTGCGCATGAACTGCATCATCAGGAAGACGAAGAACGCCTCCGTGGCCAGGTACTTCCCGAGCAGCAGCGGGGTGAAGCTGTTGATCATGTTCATGTTGCGGAACAGCACGTACTGCGGGATCAGCAGCACGTGGTAGGGCAACAGGAGCGTGCCGATCATCAGCGTGAACAGCAGATTGCGGCCCGCGAACCTGATCTTCGCGAAGGCGTACGCGGTCAGCGAGCAGGACAGCAGGATCCCGACCACGGAACCGATCGCGAGGGTCAGCGAGTTGAGGAAGAACGTGGAGATCGAGATGTCCGCGATGCCCTCGGTCAGCCGTGAGTAGTTCGCGGTGGTCGGGGAGCCCGGGAAGAGGTCCAGGCTGCCGACGATGTCCTCGCTCTTCTTCAGGGAGCCGCCGATGACCCAGGTCACCGGGTAGAGGATCACCGCGAGGATGGCGAGGGACCCGAAGTGCCAGGCGAGGGAGCCGGGAAGCCTGCGCCGCAGGGCCCCCGCCCTGGTGGACGGGGCCGGCGCGATGCCGGTGGCCGATGGGGGTGCCCCCGGGTCGAGCGAAGTCGAGAGATTGGGGGAGCTCATCAGGCGCCTTCCTCGTAGTGCACCCAGCGCTTCTGGGACCAGAACAGCACCGCCGTCACCAGGGCGACCGCGACGAGCAGCATCCAGGCCATGGCGGAGGCCAGACCCATCCGGCTGTTCTCGAAGCCCTGGACGTAGAGGTAGCAGGTGTAGACCATCGAGCCGTCCGCGGGACCGCAGGCGTTGCCCCCCGCGCCGCCGCCGACGATGTACGCCGAGCTGAAGATCTGGAAGGAGTGGATCGTCTCCAGCAGGACGTTGAAGAAGAGGACCGGGGAGATCATCGGCAGCGTGATGTTCCAGAACCGCCGCAGCTTGCCCGCCCCGTCGACCTCGGCCGCCTCGTACAGCTCGCGCGGGACCTGCTTGAGACCGGCCAGGAAGATGACCATGGGGGCGCCGAACTGCCAGACGGTGAGCGCCACCAGGCTGTAGATGATCATCTCCGGGTCGCCGGTCCAGCCGCCGACATCGATCCCGAAGATCTTCTGCGTACGGTCGACGATCGCGTCGTCCGAGAAGATCGCCTTCCAGACGATCGCCACCGAGACACTCGCCCCGATCAGCGAGGGCGCGTAGAAGGCCGCCCGGTAGAAGGCCTGTCCGCGCCGCTTCTGTGCGAGCAGCAGCGCCACTCCGAGGGCGAGCAGCAACTTGAGCGGCGTACCGACGACGACATACCAGAGCGTCACCTTCACCGAGTGGCGCCAGCGAGGATCGCCGAACATCTCGGAGAAGTTGTCGAGCCCGATCCACTTCGGCGCGTCGAACAGGTTGTAGTCGGTGAACGCGAAGTAGAGCGAGGCGACCATCGGGCCCGCTGTCAGCAGCAGGAACCCGGCGATCCACGGGGACATGAAGAGATAGCCGGCCAGGTTCTCCCGGCGGCCCCGCCGCTTGAGTGCGGCAGGGCGCGCGGAGTTCACCGGACCGTGCCGCGGCTCGGAGTCCTTGGACAGGCCCTCCATCGCAGGGGCGTGTGTCACGGTGGTTCCCATCAGGCGGAGAGAGCCGTCTTCGACTCGGTGAAGAACTGCTTGACGGCCTCGTCCACCGAGCGCGTGCCCAACCCGAGTTCCTCTGCGATGCGCAGGAAGGCGCTCTCGCAGATGTCGGCGCCGTTCGGGTGCGGGGTGATGGGCTCCAGCACACCCGACGCGACCAGGGACTCCTCGTAGGCGGCGATCGACTTGTTGACCTCGTCGGTCGGCTTGAACGCGTCGTACTGGGCCTGCGTCGCGGGCACACCCCGGTCGTATCCCATGATCTTGGCGACCTCGGGGTCGTGCACCATGAAGTCGATGAACTGGGCGACTTCCTTCGGGTGCTGGGTTCTCTTGGAGGCGCTGAGCATGAGGGAGCCGAGATACTGGCCGGTCTTCTTGCCGTCCGTGGTCGGGATGGGCGCCAGACCGTATTCGCTCTTGCCCTCGGAGGTGTAGCGGACGGTAAAGTTGTCCCAGGTGAACTCCCCGCCGGCGAGTTCCGCGGCGACCGCCGACTTGGGCTTGACCTGGGCGACCTTCTTGGGGTCGGCGAACTCGCCCTCCTCGACGCCCTTCTTGGCCTTCGTCCACCAGTCCGTAAGATCGGCCTCGGTGAAGCCGAGCCCTTCCTCGGTGAAGAACGCCTTGCCGTTCTGGCGCAGGTAGAGGTCGTACAGGTACATGACGCCGTACATCCCGCTGTCGCCGGCGCGCCCGGACTTGTCCCGGATCCTCTTCATCGCCGCGTCGAAGTCGTCCCAGGTCCAGCCCTGCTCCGGCTTCACCCCCGCCTTGGTGTAGACGGGCTTGTCGATCACCAGGGCCATCGAGTTCGAACCGACGGGAACGCCGAGCAGCTTGCCGTCGACCTCTCCGAACTTGTCCAGACCGGCCCGGAAGCCGTCCATGGAGAGGTTGCCCGACTTCACCTGCGTACTGAGATCGAGCAGCACGTTCTTGGCGTCGTATTTCCGAAGAAATCCGATGGCGTTCTGGAAAACGTCCGGCGGATTGCCACCGGAGGCCTGGGTGTTGAACTTCTTCCAGAAGTCGAGATAAGGCTGGAAGTCCGTTTTCACCTTGATCTTCGGGTACTTCTTCTCGAAGAGCGCGATGGTCTTGTTGATGCGCTGGGCTCGGTCGTCGGCACCCCACCATGCGTAACGGATCGTCACCGTCCCGTCCGCGGACGTCCCGCTGTCTCCCCCGCACCCCGTGGTCGCGGCCAGGCCCAGCGTGGCCGCCGTGGCCCCCGCGGCCTTGAGGATCGTTCGCCTCTCAACACTCCTGCTGGTTCCCACAGTCGGGCCCTCCCCGCAGCGTCGTTGCCGCCTGCATGAATCGTTTCAAGTAAGCGCTTGCTGGCACAAGCTACGGAGGGCCTCGGAGTGCGTCAATGATTCGGACAGGAATTTCTCGCGGCCCGGCACGGCGAGTTGACGCCTTGCTGACCCCGCATCCGACACGAAGGGCGACGATGCCGCAGGTGAGGCGCGCGCGATCGACGGGCCGAACGCGAACTGACCGCCGGTGTATGGATGTTGATGGGCTGGAACTCACCCATGGCCGCGAGTCTTGCCCGGGGTGCGGCACTCTCGCCCGGACCGCGTAACTCGCTCAAGGCGCGAACTCGCCCGGACCGCGGAATCCGTCCGGACCGCGGGACCGGCTCGGGGTGCGGTGGCCCTCGCTCGACGGGCGCACGGACGACGGGCACGCGGACGACGGGCACGCGAACCACGACGGGCCGTCCGCTCTGCCACAGCCCGGCGCACGAACGACGACGGCCCGCCTGCTCTGTCGCAGACGGGCCGTCGTACCCAGGTGGGCGATACTGGGTTCGAACCAGTGACCTCTTCGGTGTGAACGAAGCGCTCTCCCACTGAGCTAATCGCCCGGGCGCAGGGAGAACATTACCCCATGTCAGGGGGCGCGGGTGACTCGCACGAGCCGGCCCGAGGACCCCCCTCGCGGATCACTGGTCCTTGATCTTCCAGGGCATCTCGAAGCCGAACTTCCACAGGTACACGCCGACCAGGGCGCCGATGATCACCAGGCCGATCGACGTCAGGATGATGTTGCGTCGGCGCACCGCGGGATCCAGCGCCCGGTGGGCCGCCTCGGTGACCTTGCGCTTGGTCCAGCGAAGCACCAGCTGGGCCCAGACGAACTCGGTCGCCCAGATCGCCATGCCGCCGAAGATCACCACCCAGCCCGGTCCGGGCAACGGCAGCATGATGACGCCGAGGACCACGACCGCGAGCCCGAGGATGAAGATCCCGACCTGCCAGCTCAGGTGCAGCATGCGGCGCGCCTTGACGAATTCGGGCGCCTTGGAGCCGAGCCCCTGCTCGCTCGTCGCCCCGTCCGATTTCGCCCCGTCCGCCTTCGTCTCGTCCCCGGCCACGGCAACCTCGCCCGGCTCGTCACTCCCCGTATTCATACGGCCAAACCCTACCGGACGGAAACCTGTCACCGGAATGGTCGTACCGTGCGAACTGGCGATCGGCCGGAAGAGTTACGTAAAGGCACGCAAAACACCCAGAGGGGTTTACAACGGCACCGTAGGTGGCATGTCGATTTCGCCGACGTGCGAATCCCCGAGCGCACACTGAGCGAAAGGCCCTGGCGCTTATGAACACCACGGTCAGCTGCGAGCTGCACCTGCGCCTCGTTGTGTCGAGCGAGTCCTCCCTGCCTGTCCCCGCAGGCCTGCGGTACGACACGGCCGACCCCTACGCCGTGCACGCCACCTTCCACACCGGAGCCGAGGAAACCGTCGAGTGGGTGTTCGCCCGCGACCTTCTCGCGGAGGGCCTCCACCGGCCCACCGGAACCGGCGACGTCCGCGTCTGGCCGTCACGCAGTCACGGCCAGGGCGTCGTCTGCATCGCTCTGAGCTCTCCGGAGGGCGAAGCCCTGCTGGAGGCCCCGGCGCGGGCCCTGGAGTCCTTCCTGAAGCGCACCGACGCCGCCGTGCCGCCCGGCACGGAACACCGGCACTTCGATCTCGATCAGGAGCTCTCGCACATCCTGGCGGAGAGCTAGGCGAGAACGCACAGAGCCGCCCGGCGCCGTCCACTCGGGGAGACGGCTCGGGCGAAAACAACCGCATAGGGCAGGCCCCGGCGCCGTCACCGCGGATCCTCGCGGGGCGGCGCCGGTGTGCGTGCGTCCGCGTCCCGGGGCGCCCGGGCCCCAGGGCCCCGGTGGCAGTCCGTCGGCACCGGCGATCGGCCGGCGCCGGAAAAGGGAAGATAGTCACTCTCCGTGTGAGCCGTTACCATCGGTCAGCATCGGCGGGCGAGCGCCCGACCCCCAGGCCAGGGAGCAAAACGTGCTGATCACCCACGACACCCGGTGCGCCCTCGACACCGTGGTGGATCTGGTCAACACAGCGCCGGAGGACGACACGACACCGGACGGCCTTCGGGATGTCCCGGCCCTGGCGGATTTCGTAGGAAACCACGACATCAGCGATGTCGGGGTGCTCTCCGAGTTCGATCTCTCCGCGGTACGCAGGATCCGCGGCCGATTCGCATCGGTCTTCGCCGCTCCGGACGCCCGGGCCGCCGCCAGCCTGATCAACGAGCTGGTCGCCGGGGCGGGCACCACCCCACGCCTCACGGACCACGACGGCTACGACTGGCATGTGCACTACTTCGCGCCCGGCGCCTCCGTCGCCGACCACCTGGCGGCGGACTGCGGGATGGCGCTGGCGTTCTTCGTGGTGGCCGGCGAGCAGGAGCGGCTGCGCCGCTGCGAGGCACCCGACTGCCGACGCGCCTTCGTGGACCTCTCCCGGAACCGCTCGCGGCGCTACTGCGACAGCCGCACCTGCGGAAACCGGCTGCATGTGGCCGCCTACCGGGCGCGCCGCAAGGAAGCGGCGG
The DNA here is from genome assembly GCF_040660135.1 of Streptomyces sp. NPDC050997. Taxonomy (NCBI): domain Bacteria; kingdom Bacillati; phylum Actinomycetota; class Actinomycetes; order Kitasatosporales; family Streptomycetaceae; genus Streptomyces; species Streptomyces sp. NPDC050997. Next base: position 118,710 of record NZ_JBFAGK010000013.1, on the reverse strand, counting down.
GCTGACCCCGGACGGCACGACGGCCAGAGACGGCCCTGGACGACGCGACGTGATACGACGCGACACGACACGACGGTGTCGACGCGGTTCCCGACGGGTGACGCCGGGAACCGCGGGTACGGCTCAGAGCAGCAGCAGATCGTGCAGCGCAGCCATGAGCAGCAGACACCCGATCACCGCAAGGAAGATCATCAGCGGTGGCTGGGAAAGGGCGAAGAGGCATCCGCGCGGCTCGTCCTGCGGCGGCGCGGCATCGCTCTGTGTCGTGTCCAGCATCTCGCGGCGACTATGACGTAGTCGGCAGGCACCGCGCGATCAACACGCCCGTAATGAGCGGGAGTTCGCTGTATTCCGTGATGTCCGGTTCGGGTCGTGATCACTTCCGGACGTGCGAGACCTCTCTGTGACGTTTCAGCGCGCGTGCGAACGTCATATGCCTGAGGGCGCGGCGTTCATATGCCGTGCTTCTTCAGGATGGCCTCGATGTCGCTGAAGTCCTCCGACGCGGACTCCCGGCGCGGCCGGTTCGCGGGCTGGGCCGCCGGACGGGTGGCCGGGCCCAGGGAGGGCGCCGAGGCCGTCGGGGCCACCGCCTCGCGCCCGGCCGCCTCCTTGGCCGCCGCCCTGCGCTCCTTGCGGGTGCCGCCCCGGCGGCGCTCCACCGAGCGAGTGGTCGCGAACAGCAGCCAGGAGACACCGAGCACACCGAAGCCCGCCCAGGCCGTCGGACTGAACGCGGTGTCCGCCAGCCACTCGACGACACCGGTCATCACCAGGCCGATGGGCACGAGGGAGTACGCCGCGATGCGGGTGGCCGCGAGAAAACGCTTGCGGTACGCCGTGACCACCGCGATGCCCAGGCCGGCCGCGGAGACGGCGGAACAGACGGTCTCGGCAATCATCCGGTCCTCCAAGCAGGCTTCGGGCGGGCAGCGCCCGCTTTCGTCCCTTCCATCCTGCACCCGCCGCACCCCGCCCGGCCATGCTCCGGCCGGACATCAGGGACATCTCCGGGATCGGCTCCTCCGCAGGTGCCGGTAGGAGTCGTTCGCCCGAAGGCGGCGGCCGAGGTCCGATTCGGTCGTCGGGAGTCGGGCTGGGAGACTGTGGCCATGAGCGACTCCTCCCCCGCCGGCCCCGCCGCCCCCGTTCTCGACGTCTGGTGCGAACTCCAGTGCCCGGACTGCCGCAGCGCCCTGGAGGACCTCCGGACCCTGCGCGCCCGCTACGGCGACCGGCTGGAACTGCGGCTGCGGCACTTCCCGCTGGAGAAGCACAAGCACGCCTTCGCCGCCGCCCAGGCCGCCGAGGAGGCCGCGGAGCAGGGACAGGGCTGGCCGTACGTCGAAGCGGTGCTCGGCCGGGTCGAGGAACTGGACCGTCAGGGGGAACGCTTCCTGGTCGAGGTCGCACGTGAACTCGGCCTGGACGCCGAGGAGTTCGACACCGCGCTGATCGACGGACGGCACATCCTGATCGTGGACGCCGACCAGGCGGAGGGCAAGGCGATCGGGGTCACCGGCACCCCCACCTATGTCATCGGCGGCGAGCGCCTGGACGGCGGCAAGAGCCAGGAAGGGCTGCGCGAGCGCGTCGAGGAGATCGCGGACCGGCTGCTGGCCGAGGGCGCGTGAGCCTCAGAGCGGTTCTTGGCCGATCAGAGCGGTTCTTGGCCGATCAGAGCAGTTCTTTGTACAGGTGATGGGTGATCGTCTCGTAGCCGAGTGACTCGTAGAGCCGCTCGGCCGGGGCGTTGCCGGCGAAGACGTTCAGGCGGATACCGGTCCGGCCGCCCGCGACGGCCTGCGCCTCCGCGAGGAGCATCAGCGACCGGCCGTGGCCATGGCCCCGGTGCGCCTCGTCGGTCTCGACGTCGTAGACGAAGGCCTGGCCGTCGCGCGTGCCCACCCACAGCGTGCCGACCCGGGTCCCCTCGTGTTCCAGGACGCTCAGGGTCATGCCCTCGGTGCCCGAGCCGTCGGGCAGGAAGGTGGCGTGGTCCTTCTCGGCCTTGGCGCGTGCCTCGGCCTCGGGCACTCCCCGCGAGATCCAGCTCTGCGCGTAGGCCTCCATTTCGTGGTCCTGCCATCCGCCGAACTCCGCCGGCGTCATGGGGCGGCTGCTGCTTCCGGCGGGCAGGTTCGGCGGGGTGGCGCCGAGCGCCTTCCCCATCGCGCGGGCTCGCGGCACATACCCGAGCGCGGTCGCGGCCCGCAGCGCCGCCTCGGCCTCGGCGGGCACCGCCACCTCGATCCGTCCGCAGCCCCAGCCGCGCGCGATCTCCTCGGCGGCGAGCGCGGCCACCGTGCCCCGGCCACGCCGCCGGTCCGGCTCCTCGATATGCAGCTTTCGGATCCGGGCCACCTCGCTCCCGAAGGAAGAGGAGGTGTCGAGGTCTATCCGCCCGACGGGACGGCTGTTCACACACACCTGGAAGCGGCGTGAACGCGTCCCGTCGGCCGCGTGCTGAAGCGGCTCGATCGGCCGCAGAGTCGTGGTCATCAAGGGAGTTCTACCCGCCACGAACACCCGAGTCAGCTTATTTTCCCGGGCTCTTGCCGCCGTCCGGCCCTTACGGGTCCTGGTCGTGCCCGGATCGCTCGTCGAAGACGCGCATGGCCTTGGCGGTCACCGGGCCCGGCGCGCCCGGCAGTTCGCGCCCGTCCACCCGGTGCACGGCCTGGACGTCCCGCAATGTGGAGGTCAGAAAGACCTCGTCCGCCCTGTCCAGGACGTCCAGCGGCAGGTCCGTCTCCTTGGCCCCGGTCCACTCGACGGCCAGGGCTCGGGTGATGCCCGCGAGACAGCCGGAGGCGAGCGGAGGGGTGTGGATCTCGCCGTCGAGGACGACGAAGACGTTCGACCCGGTGCCCTCGCAGAGCTGCCCGACGGTGTTGCCGAAGAGCGCCTCGGAGGCACCGTTCTCGCGAGCCCGGGCCAGGGCGACGACGTTCTCCGCGTACGACGTCGTCTTGAGCCCGGCGAGCGCGCCGCGTTCGTTGCGGGTCCAGGGGACGGTGATCACGGCCGTCGAGTCGGGGCGGCGGGCGGACTCCCCGAGGGCGACCAGGAGGGTCGGGCCGTGCTCGCCGCGATCGGAGCCGAGTGGGCCGCGGCCGCCGGTGTAGGTGATGCGGAGCCGGCCGAGCGGTGCCGGGTTGGCCTCCAGGACGGCGGCACAGGCGCGGCGGACCTCGTCGAGGTCGGGATCCGGCAGGCCGAGGCCGCGCGCGGAGCGGGTCAGCCGCTCGAGGTGACGGGTGAGCGCGAACGGCTTCCCGTCGAGCGCCTTCACGGTCTCGAAGATGCCGTCGCCCACGGTCAGCCCGTGGTCGAGGGCGGAGACACGGGCGGACTCGATGTCCTGCAGCCCGCCGTCGAGCCAGATCCTCACGTCGTCGCTCCCTCTCCACTTGCCTCGTACTCTCCCGACGCTACCGCGAGGAGCCGGGAGGCCTTGAGTTCGGTCTCCCGCCATTCGGCCTCGGGGTCGGAACCCCAGGTGATGCCGGCGCCGGTACCGAAGCGCAGCACGCCGTCGGCGCGGTCGATCCAGAAGGTGCGGATACCGACGGCCAGCTCACCGGTACCCCGATCGGCGTCCACCCAGCCGATCCCGCCGCAGTAGGGGCCGCGGGTCCTGGTCTCCAGTGTCTCTATGATCCGCATCGCGCTCGACTTGGGCGCCCCGGTGACCGAGCCGGGCGGGAAGGACGCCGCCAGCAGTTCCGGCCAGCCGACGTCGGCGCTCAGCTCGCCACGCACCGTCGACACCAGGTGGACCAGCCCGGGGTGCTTCTCCACGACACACAGGTCGGGCACGCTCACGCTGCCGGTGGCGCACACCCGGCCCAGGTCGTTGCGGACCAGATCGACGATCATCACGTTCTCGGCGTAGTCCTTGTCCAGCAGGTCCGCCTCGGTACGCCCGGTGCCCTTGATCGGACCCGACTCGACCACCCGGCCGTTGCGACGCAGGAAGAGTTCGGGGGACGCGGTGGCTGTCTCCACGCCGTGGGCGGGCAAGCGGATCGTTCCTGCGTACGGCGCCGGGTTGCCGCGTGCCAGCAGTGCGGTCAGCGCGTCGACATCGGCGTCGGGGGCGACGGGTGCGGACAGGACGCGGCACAGGTTGGCCTGGTAGACCTCACCGGCCGTGATGTGCTCCCGGATGCGGCGAACGCCGGCGGTGTAGGCGGCGCGGTCGAGGGAGGACGTCCAGGCGTCGCTCGCGGGGCCGTGCCAGGCGCCGGGCACGGGTGCCGGGACCGGTTCGTGTCGTACGTCGCGGAAGCGCGCGCAGGTCAAACGGCCCTCGAAGTCGGCCGCGACCGCCCAGAAGCCGGTGGAGTCCAGGGCCGCGGGATCGCTGGTGACATCGAGGAGACCGGTGGCGACACGGCCGCCGAAACGGGCGAGAGGAGCGAGGTCGAGCACGCAGTCGAGTCTATGGCGGGTGTCTCACAGGCTGCCCGGCCATGTCTCCACGGGTGCCCTGACCATGTGTTCCCGTAGACGCAGGCCAGCACGCTGCACAAACGCGTTTTTGTGCTGGCCCCGGAATCCGCTAGAGTTCAACTCGTCACCGCGACGCGCAAGCCGAGCGGAAACGACAAGCGGACGTAGCTCAGTTGGTAGAGCGCAACCTTGCCAAGGTTGAGGTCGCCAGTTCGAACCTGGTCGTCCGCTCGCAGGAAGTGGGGGATCTTCCCGAACCCCCACACTCCTGGTGGAGTGGCCGAGAGGCGAGGCAACGGCCTGCAAAGCCGTCTACACGGGTTCAAATCCCGTCTCCACCTCCATGGACGATTAGCTCAGCGGGAGAGCGCTTCCCTGACACGGAAGAGGTCACTGGTTCAATCCCAGTATCGTCCACTGGATCTTCGGATCCCCCGCGCGATTAGCTCAGCGGGAGAGCGCTTCCCTGACACGGAAGAGGTCACTGGTTCAATCCCAGTATCGCGCACGCAGTGCCCATGATCACTCCTCTTGGTGAGTGACGTGATCGTGGCCGCGAGGACGATTAGCTCAGCGGGAGAGCGCTTCCCTGACACGGAAGAGGTCACTGGTTCAATCCCAGTATCGTCCACACACCGAAAGCCCCCGGCCATGCTGCCGGGGGCTTCTTCGTGTGCCGGTCGGCTGCCGTCAGCTGGAGAACAGCATGTGGCCGAAGCCACGGTTGCGCTGGTGACCGCCGTGGTGCCCGCCGTGGTGCCCGCCGTGCGGGGCGCCCCACGCGGGAGCGGTGGGTGTGGCCGGGTACTGCGCGGCCGGGTACTGCGGGGCGGCCGGAGGCGGCGGGACAGCGGGGCCGCCACCCCACTGGGACTCCAGGCGGGTCAGCGACTCCAGCTCGCCGTAGTCGAGAAATATGCCGCGGCAGCCGCTGCACTGCTCGATCTGGACGCCATTGCGGTTGTACGTGTGCATCGGCGCATGGCACTTCGGACACTGCATGGTCGGCTCAACTCCTCGCCCGTTGGTCCTGCTTCATGTTTCGCCAGGACAGACTCCGTCCGGCGGCCCGTCGGTTGCACCCTACGTCGGGAAACCTCACGCCAAGTCGCGTGGGGCGGAACCCATCCGGTCGCAGGCGTCGACCAGGGCCTGCTCCACCTCGTCCAGGGCGCGGTCCGCCGCGACCGCCTTGGCGATCGAGCGGGCGGCGGTCTGCACGGTGAGGGCGCGGGCCGGGACGTCCAGTGCGGGCCACGGGTCGCCGTCCGCGGGAACGGCCGGCCCGCCCGCCGCGCGATAGGCGGCGAGGAAGCGGGTCCACTCGTCGGGCGGGAGCAGTCCGCAGGCGAACCAGGCGGCCGGGCGGGCGAGATCCCAGGCAGGAACGCCGAGGCCGAGGTCGTCGACATCTATGAGCAGCCACGGCCCGTCGGGCGCCGGGTGACGGACGAGCTGACCGAGGTGGAGGTCGCCGTGGCAGAGGGTGGCGGCATCCGGCATCGGGCTCTCGGCACGCGCCCAGGCCGGCAGCGTGGACCAGGCACGCAGCACGGGGGGCGTCGCAGCATGAGAGCCGGCGGCACGCAGGCGGGCGACGGCGAGGGCGGCCTTCGCGGGCCCGCGCATGGGAGGCAGCGGAGTTGGCGCGGGGGTGCGGTGGAGACGCGCGAGGAGGGTGGCGGCGTCTTCCCAGGGGGCCGCGTCCGGGTTCTCCGGGTCCACGGGGGTGCCGTACGGCCAGAACGTGACGAGTCTGCCGTGCAGGGTGACGGGCGTCGGGCTGAGCGGGGGGAGGAGGATGCCGGGGAGGTGTGTGGCGGTGGTGAGACGGGGTGTCAGGTCCGCTCTGACCGTGTCCGGGGCGTGGGCCTTGGCGACGGTGTGGGCGTGACGAACGACGGTGGCGTCGGGACGGTCGGCAAGCGTGGTTGCTCCGCAGGGGCAGACCGAAGGTGCCGAGTGGGCCTGGGTCTTGGCTCGGTTCGTGAGCTCGGCGAGGAGGCGGCTTGCAGTCACGGTTCTCCTTGCGCGGGCGAAGTGCTGTCCGTTCGCGAGCGTACGCAAGTTCCCTGGACCGGAGCCGATCCCTCTCCCCCCGCTGACGCGAACGCCCCTGGGGGCTCCGCCCCCAGACCCCCGGTTCGCGCCCACCACACCCACCCGACTCGGTGGGGCAAGAAGCGGGCCTTGCCCTGGGGGCTCCGCCCCCAGACCCCCGGCAGCCCGCCACCACCGCGAGTAGATGTGCCGGTGTCCGCACCCGCCCACGGCGGCAAGGGGACGGGACGGGGGTGTCCGCCCGCAGCGTCTGGCGCGTCAACACCGCCCACTCCCCAAGAAACCGATTCCGCGCCAGACCGAGGACGGACACCCCCGTCCCGTCCCCGACCCCCCACCGACCGCCGCAGTCAAGACACAGCAATGCCGGCGCAGCTCCCCAGCTGCGCCGGCATTTGTGCCGTCCGCCGCACCCCCGTCCCCACGGGGTTTCATGGGTGGATGTCCCCGCCCGGACCGCTCTTCCGGGCCTGGGGTCGCCGCTCAGCGCCCCAGCATCACACCCACGGACGACGCCTGTGTGGCCACTGTCTCCCAGCCGTCGAAGACCAGGAGGAGCAGGGCCGCCAGGGGAAGGGCCATGAGTGTCGCCACCAAGGGATGGCGACGCCCCGTGCGGCGGGAGCGGAGCGCTATGCGCTCCTGTGTGCGGACAAGTGTCCGCGGTGCCGTAAGGGCCATGGTCCCTCTCCTGACCGTCTCAGTTGTCGTTGGCAGCGGCGGGTGTCTGACCTCGGGGGACGAGTGCTGCACCCGCCGCTTGACCTCAAATCTAGGCTTCCGGCGCCCCTCGGGCGTCATGCCCTCGTACCTATTGCCGGGCCTCCCGGAGGATGAGCCATGACCTGCGAAGTACTCCCCTGGGTGGAGACGAGGTCCTAGGTCTCGGGGTCTTCCCGGAGGGGGCGCCCGATGTGCCCCTACATGAAACGGGCCGTACGCACCACCGATCCTCCCCCACTGGGTGACTTCGCTCACTTCCACCGCGTATGTACATGTCGTGTCCCCGGCGCACACGACGATTTCCACGCGATCACCCTTCACGGCCCCAATCCCCCGTCTGCGACAGGTGGTTGGCGCGGCACACCAGACGAAGTCAACCCGCCCCCACGCCCCCTGACTACTCTTCAAGTCTCCTACCCGGCACTGACAATCCATCGGACCGAGAGGGCGCGGCCTCTGCGCGCAGCCGCGCGTGGAAACGTAAGCTGTGGCACGTCACACGGACCGGGCAGCGGGGATGAACATGGCGATGATGCGCCTGAGGCGCGAGGACCCGCGCGTCGTCGGCTCGTTCAGGCTTCACAGACGGCTCGGCGCGGGCGGGATGGGCGTTGTCTATCTCGGCTCGGACCGCAAGGGGCAGCGGGTCGCGCTCAAGGTGATCCGGCCCGATCTGGCGGAGGACCAGGAGTTCCGCTCCCGCTTCGCGCGCGAGGTGTCGGCGGCCCGGCGGATCCGCGGCGGGTGCACCGCCCGGCTCGTCGCAGCCGACCTCGACGCCGATCGACCGTGGTTCGCCACCCAGTACGTGCCCGGGCCCTCCCTGCACGACAAGGTCGCCGACGAGGGATCCCTGGTCGCGGCCGACGTGGCCGCCGTCGGGGCCGCCCTGTCGGAGGGGCTGGTGGCGGTGCACGAGGCCGGGGTGGTGCACCGGGATCTCAAGCCGTCCAACATCCTGCTGTCCCCCAAGGGACCGCGGATCATCGACTTCGGCATCGCCTGGGCGACGGGGGCCTCCACGCTCACCCACGTCGGTACGGCGGTCGGCTCCCCCGGCTTCCTCGCCCCGGAGCAGGTGCGCGGCGCCGCCGTCACCCCGGCCACGGACGTGTTCTCGCTCGGGGCCACCTTGGCGTACGCGTCGATGGGCGACTCGCCCTTCGGGCACGGCAGTTCCGAGGTGATGCTGTACCGCGTGGTGCACGAGGAGGCGCAACTGCACGGGGTGCCGGACGCACTGGCCCCGCTGGTGCGGGCGTGCCTGGCGAAGGACCCCGAGGAGCGGCCCAGCACGCTTCAGCTGTCGCTGCGGCTGAAGGAGATCGCGGCCCGGGAGGGGCAGGGGCTCGCGGACCTGCGTCCGCCCGCGCCGCGCGCCGCCGAGGCGGACCGGCCCACCGGGCGGATCGCGGACACCTACCCGGAGCGGGCGGCTCAACGGCGTCCGCAGGGCCCGGCGGGTACCCAGGGCACTCCCCCGCCGCGGGAAGGCACCGGCTCGCGGGGGTCGGGCCCAGCACGCGGAGGCGGCACACCGTCGCGCGGCGCGGCCCCGTCGCGAGGCGGCGGTGGCGGTGGCGGCACGCGCGGCAACGGCACCCCGGCGCCCAGGTCCGGGTCACGGCCCGCACCGTCCTCGCGGAACACGACCCGGTCCGGCGGCGGCAGCCGTCCGGGGTCGCGCGGCGGCAGCCGTCCGGCGTCCAGGAACACCGGGACCGGACGCCGGCCGGCGAATCCGCGGCTGTTGCGGCAGCGGCTGTTCGTGTTCGTCGTGGTCACGCTGTTCGTGGCGCTCGGTATCGCTGCGGCGCAGGGCTGTCAGGGGCCGTCACGCGGACTGGGCGACGACCGCGTCGTACGGGAGCAGGGGCTGTCGGCCCACAACCCACCGGAGCCGCACAAGTCGACGTCACAGCGGACCGCCGTCACAAACGGCTGAGGGGCCTCACGGCTGGGGCCGGCCGGTGGCCACCGCGTAGAAGGCGACCGCGGCCGCCGCGCCCACGTTGAGGGAGTCCACGCCGTGGTCCATCGGGATGCGGACCCATTCGTCGGCGGCCACCAGCGCCTGGGTGGAGAGGCCGTCGCCCTCGGCGCCGAGCATCAGGGCCACCCGGTCCATCTTGTGCGGGGCGGCCTCGTCGAGGGTCCTGGCCTTGGCGTCCGGGGTGAGGGCGAGCAGGGTGAAACCGGCCTCGCGCACCGACTCCAGGCTCTTGGGCCAGGTGTCGAGGCGGGCGTACGGCACGGAGAAGACGGCGCCCATCGAGACCTTGACGCTGCGGCGGTAGAGGGGGTCGGCGCAGTCCGGGGAGAGCAGGACCGCGTCCATGCCGAGGGCGGCGGCCGAGCGGAAGATCGCGCCGATGTTGGTGTGGTCGTTGACCGACTCCATGACGACGACCCGGCGGGCGGTCTGGAGGAGGTCGGCGGCGGTGGGCAGCGGCTTGCGCTGCATCGAGGCCAGCGCGCCCCGGTGTACGTGGTAGCCGGTGACCTGCTCGGCGAGCTCCGGGCTGGCCGCGTACACCGGGGCCGGGAGCTCGTCGATGACGTCCCGCATGACGTCGACCCACTTGGCGGACAGCAGCATCGACCGCATCTCGTACCCGGCGTCCTTGGCCCGTCGGATGACCTTCTCGCCCTCGGCGATGAACAGGCCCTCGGCCGGCTCGCGCTTGCGGCGCAGTTCGACGTCGGTCAGGCCCGTGTAGTCGCGCAGGCGCGGGTCGTCGGGGTTCTCGACGGTGATGAGATCGGCCACAGAGTGATACTGCCTTGTCCTGGGTGCGGTGCCAACGGCTGGGAACGGGTTGGGTTACCCGCGGTTACATGATGGCGTGTTTCACGCGGTCGCGGGCGGGCCGACGGTGACGACCTCGCCGACGACGATGACGGCCGGGGGCTTCACGTCCTCGGCCCGTACGACCTCGGCGACCGTCGCGAGCGTGGCGTCGACGCGGCGTTGTGCGGCCGTCGTGCCCTCCTGGACGAGGGCGACCGGGGTGTCCGGTGACTTGCCGTGGGCCACCAGCGTCTCGGCGATCCGGCCGATCTTGTCCACGCCCATGAGGATCACGAGGGTGCCGGTCAGTTTCGCGAGCGACGGCCAGTCGACCAGGGAGCGCTCGTCGTCAGGGGCGACATGGCCGCTGACCACCGTGAACTCGTGGGCGATCCCGCGGTGGGTGACCGGGATGCCGGCCGCGCCCGGGACCGAGATCGAGCTGGAGATGCCGGGGACGACGGTGCAGGGGATGCCGGCCTCGGCGAGAGCCTGGAGCTCCTCCATGCCGCGGCCGAAGACGTACGGGTCGCCCCCCTTCAGCCGCACCACCGACTTGCCCTGCTTGGCGTGCTCGATCAGCGCGTTGTTGATGGCCTCCTGGGCCATGAAGCGGCCGTAGGGGATCTTCGCCGCGTCGATGACCTCGACGTGGGGCGGGAGTTCGGCGAGGAGGTCGCGCGGGCCGAGGCGGTCGGCGATGACGACGTCGGCCTCGGCGAGCAGTCGACGGCCGCGGACCGTGATCAGGTCCGGGTCGCCGGGGCCGCCGCCGACGAGGGCGACGCCGGTCGTACGGGTGCGGTGGTGGGGGGCGACCAGGGTGCCGTCGCGCAGGCCCTCGACGACCGCGTCGCGGATGGCGGCGGTGTGGCGGGGGTCGCGGCCGCGGGCGTGCGAGGTGAGGACGGCGACCGTCACTCCCTCGCTGGTGCCGGTGGCCGGGGTCCAGGCGGTCGCCGCGTCGGCGTCGTCGGAGCGGACGCACCAGACGCGGTGGCGCTCCGCCTCGGCCGAGGCACGGGTGTTCGCCTCGGTGTCGCTGGTGGCGATGAGGGCGTACCAGGCGTTCGCGAGGTCGCCGTCGGTGTACGGGCGCCGCTCCCAGGTGATCTCGCCCGCGTCCGCCATCGCCTCGACCGACGGTGTCGCCTCGGGGGACACGAGGAGGATGTCCGCGCCCGCGGCGATGAGGGCCGGGAGGCGGCGCTGGGCGACCTGGCCGCCGCCGAGGACGACCACTCGGCGGCCGATGAGGCGAAGGCCTACGGGGTAGGCGGGGTGTTCGGCCATGGGGTACGGCTCCTCGTACGGGCAAGGGTGGGCGCTGCGGCACTGGAGCGGCCCTGACGTGCGGATTTTAAGCTGCGGGTTCAGCGTACGGCGGGGGCGGGGGGCACGCGGGAATCGTGCCCGGACCACCCGCCCCCGGTCGCTGCCTACTTCTCGGTGACTCCCGCCGAGTCGAACGTGGCCACCTCGTGCATCGCTCGCGCCGTGCTCTGCACCAGCGGCAGGGCCAGCAGCGCGCCGGTGCCCTCGCCCAGGCGGAGGTCCAGGTCGACCAGGGGGCGCAGGCCCAGCTTGTTGAGGGCGGCCACATGACCGGGCTCGGCGCTGCGGTGGCCCGCGATGCAGGCCGCGAGGACCTCGGGGGCGATCGCGCGGGCGACCAGGGCGGCGGCGCCCGCGCTGACGCCGTCCAGGATCACCGGCGTACGCAGGGAGGCGCCGCCGAGGAGGAGGCCGACCATCGCCGCGTGTTCGAAGCCGCCGATGGCCGCGAGGACGCCGACGGGGTCGGCCGGGTCCGGCTGGTGGAGGTCGAGGGCGCGGCGGACGACCTCGGTCTTGCGGGCCAGTGTCTCGTCGTTGATGCCGGTGCCACGGCCGGTCACCTCGGCCGGATCGGCACCCGTGAAGACCGAGATGAGAGCTGCCGACGCGGTGGTGTTCGCGATGCCCATCTCGCCCGTGAGCAGGGCCTTGTTTCCGGCCGCCACCAGGTCGCGAGCCGTCTCGATGCCCACCTCGATGGCCTGCTTGGCCTCCTCGCGGGTCATCGCGGGGCCGGTCGTCATGTCGGAGGTGCCCGCGCGGATCTTGCGGGGCAGCAGGCCGGGGGTCGCCGGGAGGTCGGTCGCGACACCGACATCGACCACGCAGACCTCGGCGCCCACCTGACTGGCGAAGGCGTTGCAGACCGCTCCCCCGCCGAGGAAGTTGGCGACCATCTGGGCCGTCACCTCCTGCGGCCAGGGGGTGACCCCCTGCGCGTGTACGCCGTGGTCGCCCGCGAAGATCGCGACGGCCGCCGGCTCCGGGATCGGGGGCGGGCACTGGCGGGACAGACCGGACAGCTGGGCGGAGATGATCTCCAGCATGCCGAGCGCGCCGGCCGGCTTGGTCATCCGCTTCTGGCGTTCCCAGGCCTCGCCGAGCGCCTTGGCGTCCAGCGGGCGGATCTGGGCGACGGTCTCGCCGAGCAGGTCGTGCGGCTCCTCTCCGGGCAGCGCGCGACGGCCGTACGTCTCCTCGTGCACGACCCAGGACAGGGGGCGTCGCTTGGACCAGCCCGCCTGCAGCAGCTCGGGCTCGTCCGGGAACTCGTCGACGTAGCCGACGCACAGGTAGGCGATGACCTCCAGGTGCTCGGGCAGACCGAGAGCGCGGACCATCTCTCGCTCGTCGAAGAAGCTGACCCAGCCGACGCCGAGGCCCTCTGCGCGGGCGGCGAGCCACAGGTTCTCGACGGCGAGCGCGGCGGAGTACGGGGCCATCTGCGGCTGGGTGTGCCGGCCGAGGGTGTGGCGGCCGCCGCGGGTCGGGTCGGCGGTGACGACGATGTTCACGGGGGTGTCGAGGATCGCCTCGATCTTCAGTTCCTTGAACTGCTTCGCCCGGCCCTTGGGGAGGGACTTGGCGTAGGCGTCGCGCTGGCGCATGGCCAGTTCGTGCATCGCGCGCCGGGTGTCGGCGGAACGGATGACGACGAAGTCCCACGGCTGCGAGTGGCCGACGGAGGGCGCGGTGTGCGCGGCTTCCAGGACGCGGAGCAGTACCTCGTGCGGGATGGGATCACCGCGGAAACCGTTGCGGATGTCTCTGCGTTCGCGCATGACCTTGAGCACCGCCTCGCGTTCGGCGTCGTCGTAGGCGGGCGCGGCCGGACCGGTGGACTGTCGTACGTCTTCCACTGCGGCTGTGCTCTCTTCCTGGCCCTGCTGGTCCTGCTGCTCCTGCTGGTCTTCCCGGTCTTCCTGGTCGGCGGCCCGGGTGTCCAGGTCCTCCGCGCGCTGGACGAGTCCGGGGTCGCCGTCACGGGGTGCGGGGACCGCGGCGACGGGTCGCGGCGCCGACGGGTCCTCCGGGGGGAGGGTCATGGCGTGCGGGGGTGTCGGCGGGAGGTGGGGGGCGGTCGGGACCGAGCCCTCCACGGCGACGAACTGGCCCAGGGACTGGTCGGGTTGGGGTTCCGTGGCCGGCTGGAGCGGCTGAGGCCCGGGGATGTCCTCGCCGTGCGCCGCGAGGGCGTCCGGGAGAGGAGCCGACTCGTCATGCGGGGCCGGGGTGTACTCCGCGTCCGGGACGGGGGTGGTGGCCGGGTCGTTGACAAAAGCGGCGGGCGCCGGCTCGGTGTCCTGGGCGAGGGTTGGGTCCGGGGCGATCTGGGGGCCCTGTACCTGGGGGGCGTCCGGCGTGGGTGCCTGACCGGGCTCCGCTACGGCTTGTTCGGCCACCGCCTGTTGCTGCGACGGGTCGGGGTGCACGGCGGCGACGCCTTCGGCGTGCGGAAGCGGTGCCGACGTGGCGGCCACGAACTGCGGGTTCGCCGAGACGTCCTCAGCGGCCGGGAAGGGCACGGCTTCGGGGACCGCCGAGTGGTCACCGGGATCGACGGCCTCGGGGATCTGGTCGGCGACCGGAACGGGGGCGGCGGCCGCCGGGATCTGTTCCGCGTCGGGGAGCGGTTCCGCCTCGGGAAGCGGATCGGCGCTCGGGGCGGGTACCGCGTCGGGGACGGATACGGCGCCCGGAACGTCTGCGCTGTCCGGGGTGGATTCGGTGTGCGGCGTCTGCGCCGCGTCCGGGACCGGGAGCGTCTCGGGGAGCTGCCCCGCGTCCACGGCGGACCCGTCACCGGGGGCGCCGGAGTCGACGATTGCGGGTTCGGTGAAGCCGGGCTCGGGGGCCCCCGGCTCCTGAGCGGCGGGGTCGAGCACACCTGTCTCGGCACTCGGCGCGAGGTCGGTGTCCGGCACGAGGTCGGTGTCCGGCGCGATGTCGGAGGCGTCACCTTCGGAAACAGGCGCACCGTCGACCACCGAAACGTGCGGGTTCTCGGCGCCCTGCTCGGAGGCGACCGGAGCGGGTGCGCCTTCCGGCAGCTGCTCGGCGTACGGTCCTACGGCGTCCGCCACAAGCTCACCCGCGTCTGGGCCGACACCGTTTCCGGCACCGTTTCCGACATCGCTTCCGACGCCCTCCGCGTCCTGCTCGACCTCCGGCACAGCGGCCGTTCCCGGAACGGCTCCGGCGTCGATACCGGCCTCGGCTCCGGGCACTTGACCATCGTCCACGGCCGCCACGGCCGACTGCTCGGCCTTCGCATCAGGGGCACCGTCCGACACCTCACCGGCGTCCGTCACGGCCCCGGCGGCCGAGTCCGGGTCGGCTCCGACGACCGGCGCCGCCTCGGGAAGCTGCTCGGCGTCGGACACGGACGCCGTCGCCGCGGGCTGATCGCCCTCCACCACCTGGGCGCCTTCCGGCCACTGCGCGGCGTCCGGAACCTGAGCGTCATGCGCGGGCTGCCCGGCGTCCCACACCTGGGCGGCCGGATCGCCGCCGTCGGCGTACGAAGCGTCACCGACCTGCGATGCCTCGCCGCCCTGCGGGACCTGCGGGTCGAACCCGGCCTCCTGGCCCGGTGCCGCGACGCCCGCCTCGGCGAACTGCGGCCCTGCGCCGGTCGCCACGGACTGCAGCGGCTGACCCGCCTGCGCCCCCTGCGGAGCCGTAGCGGCGACCGCCTCTGTCGCGAGCCCTGCCACGGCCGTCTGGGCGGCGGCCGGGACCTCGGCACCCTCGGCGGCCTCGGCGGTGGCCACCGGCTCGGCCGGATGCTCCTCCACCGGCACAACCGTTTCGGCAGCCGGGGCCTCGGTGCTCACCGGCGCCTGGACCGCACCCTGCACGCCGTCCTGCGGGGACGCCGACGCGCCCCAGGGCGCCGCACCCTGCGGGGACATCTCGCGCGACTGCGGGACGTCGAGGTACTCGGGGCCGGTCGTGACCGGGCCGGACTGCCGCACCGGTGCGCGGACGGCGCCGCGGTCGGCGAGGGAGCGGACCGGGCTCGCGGAGGCGTCGGGGATGGGCGGACCGAGGTGGAGCGGACGGCGAGGCGGGGCGGGCACGACGGGCGGTACCGGCATGGAGTGGGGAAGACGGACGGCGCTGAGGTCGACGGAGCCACTGTCGCGGCCCGAGATCTCATGCGGCCCCGGTTCGTGGACGGTCTCGACGACGGGCTCCGGTGCGGGTGGTGGGACCTCGTTGCCCCAAGCGCCCTGGGCGCCCGGCAGCAGCAACAGGTCTTCGTCCTCGGCGGTGGTCTCGGAGAGGTAGGTGTACGCACCGTGCGCGGAGGCGCCCGGCTGATCCACCATGCCTGCGTTCTCCGGCAGTCCGTCGGCCGGGACCTGGCCGGTGTCGGTCATGCGTACCCCTCGCCCATCGGTTAGTGCTTCTACGGCCGGATCACCCGGAACGGCGCACCGACCGCCCCGCAGTGAAGAACGAGCGTGCGTGCCCAGCGGCACGAACAACCCGTCGCCAAAAGACGACAAAGCCATTAACTGGCATTGTCGCGGCCGTTGCTCCGCCGCGACAGCTTGATCCGCGACGGCCCGCTGTGGACTGCGCCACGTTGCGCGTCCTCCGGTTCTGCCGTACCACACCCACCCCAAATCGGGCGCGTTTTCCGGACATTGGCCTACGAAGCGCCGGGCATCCGAATGCGGTACAACGATCGGCCAGCCTACCGCGCGCAGTACGACAACAGGATCACGGGGACAGGTTCCGGGACGGAACGGGAGTCAGGCCGTACGGTCCGGCAGCAGGCCGCTGAGCAGGAACGCGACGCTCCGCTCTGTCTCCGTCCAGGCCCGGGTGTCGAGTTCGACGGACTGGACGAGGGCGCACTGCACCAGGTAGCCGTGCTCGGTCAGGTCGCGGCCGACGCGTTCGGCCGCGTCGCGGGTCGCCGCGTGGGTGACGATGCACCGCGGGCGGCGGTCGGCCACGGCCGAGACGACGGCCGCTCCCCCGCCGCCGACACGGACGACGTCCGGTTCGGGAAGGTTCTCCAGGACGTACGGGGCGGTGCCGCGCACGATCTGCAGCTGCACCCCGAAGCCGCGGCCGGCGGCCTCGGTGCGGGCGCAGGCGGCGAGGTCCCGGTCGACGGCGATGACGGCGGCGCCTGCGCGGGCGGCCTCCGCGGCGAAGGCGCCGCTGCCGCAGCCGATGTCCCACACCAGATCGCCGACGCGCGGTCCCAGCCGGGCGAGTTGGGCCGCGCGGAGCAGTTCCGACTCGCCCTCGCCGAGATCGCCGCCGTACGCCTCGGCGGGCAGCGTCCAGCCGCGCGGTCCGGTGCCCGGGTCGCGTCCGGCGATCCAGCCGCCGCCCTCGGCGATGCCGGCGGGGCCGACCGGTCCGCCCATGACGATGACGACGTTGGGGTCACGCCAGGTGTGGTCGGCGGCCTTGTCGGAGGTGACGACGGTGACCTGTTCGCGTTCGGTGCCGAGTTCCTCGCAGATGACGAAGGTGCGGTGGACGCCCTCCAGGAGCAGGCCGAGTTCGGCGGGGCCGGCGCCGGGCGAGGTGAGGACGGCGACCTTGGTGTGGGCGCGGCATACGTTCACGGCCCGTCGCAGGGTGCGCCGGTGTGCGACGACCACCTGTGCGTCGTCCCAGGGCATACCCGCCCGGGCGAAGGCCGTGGCGACCGAGGAGACGGCGGGGACGACTTCGACCTCCAGGCCGAACTCGGGTGCGCGCAGGGTCCGTACGACGCCGAAGAAGCCGGGGTCGCCGTCGGCCAGTACGACGGCGGTGCCGCGGTGGCCGGCGATGCGGCGGGCGGCCAGGGCAGCGCTGCCGAGGCGGATGCGTTCGGCGCCGCGCGGCACCTCGGGGAGCGCCAGGTGGTGGGGGGCTCCGGCCACGAGAGTGGCGGCGCCCAGGGCCGAGCGCGCCGCGGCGGTCAGCGGCGAACCGTCCCAGCCGATCACCGTGACCCGGTCGGCCATCGTCTCTCAGTCTCCAGAGGGGGTGCGCGGGTTGTCAGGGGCAGCCCGGCGGGCGGGCTCCGTGAGGGTACCTGGTGGAGGGGGCCGGGTCGTGTGGCGCCGAGGTCAGTTCCAGTCGGAGAACGAGGTGAATCCGTTCGCGTCGGCCAGCTCGCCCGCTCCGTCCAGGTCCTCGGGGAGCAGGCTCCATACGATGAAGTCGGTGCGGATGTCGGTCCAGGTGCCGTCCTCGGCGCGGACGTGCGCTATGCAGGCGTTACGCAGGACGCCTTCGCTGATGCAGCCGATCTTCTGGGCGACCTGCTGGGAGGCGGTGTTGTCGGCCGCCGTGCGCAGCTCGATGCGCTCGAACTTCTGGTCGCGCAGCAGCCATTGGGCGGTGGCGAGGGACGCTTCGGAGGCATATCCCTCGCCACGGGCCCAGGGGGCGATGGAGTACGACAGTTCGGTGGACCGGAGGTGCCAGTTCGTCTTGGCGAGCTGGACGATGCCGACCAGCCGCTGGGTGAGGAACTCGGTGACGGCGAGATCGAGTCCACGGCCTGCGGTGCGTTCCCTGGGGGCGTATTCGGTGATCCAGGTGCGGGCCTGGTCCTCGGTGTAGGGCTGGGGGACGTCGGTCCAGGCTCCGACCTGTTCGTCGTTCATCATCGCGGCCAGTGCCGGCACGTCGTCCTCGTCAAGGGGACGCAGCACCAACCGCTCCGTGCTGATGGAGATGTTGGGGAAGGTGCTCGTCATGCGCCGCTCCGTAACCGTCGGGAAACCCTCTGCCTGCTGAACTGCCCAGCATGCAGCATGTGAGCCCGCAACCGCACGACGGGGTCCACCCCGAGTCATGGGATGGACCCCCTGCGTGGTGATACGCCGTATACGCGCCGCCGGCCGGAGCCGACCGGGATCAGAAGGACGCGAGAACGGAGCCGGCGTACTTGTCCGCGATGAACTTCTTGACCTCGGGGGAGGTCAGGAGCTTGGCGAGCTTCTTGACGCGCGGGTCGTCCTGGTCGCCGTCCTTGACGGCGAGGAAGTTGCCGTACGGGTTGTTCTTCGCCGACTCCAGGACAAGGGCGTCGTCGGCGGGCTTGAGGTCGGCCTCGAGGGCGTAGTTGCCGTTGATGACGGCCGCGTCCACGTCGTCCAGGGAGCGCGGGGTCTGGGCCGCCTCCAGCTCCTTGAACTTGAGGTTCTTCGGGTTCTTGGCGATGTCCGCGGGGGTCGCCTCATTGCCCGCGCCGTCCTTGAGCGTGATGATCCCGTTGGTGTCGAGCAGCTTGAGCGCCCGCGCCTCGTTGACCGTGTCGTTCGGGACGGCGACGGTCGCGCCGCTCTTGAGGGCGTCGGCGCTCTTGGCCTTGTGGGAGTAGAGGCCCAGCGGCTCCAGGTGGACCGTGACGACGGGCACGATCTTGGTGCCGTTCTTCTTGTTGAAGTCGTCGAGGTACGGCTGGTTCTGGAAGTAGTTGGCGTCCACCGACCCGTCTTCGGTCGATGGGTTCTGCGTCGTGTAGTCGGTGAACTCCTTGACCTCCAGGTCGAGGCCCGCCTTCTTCGCCAGGTTCTCCTTGACGTAGTTCAGGATCTCGGCGTGCGGGGTCGGGCTCGCGGCGACGACCAGCGGTCCGCTGGTGTCGGCGGAGTCCTTGTCCGAGCCGCAGGCGGTGAGACCCAGGGTGAGGGCTCCGGCGGCGAGGACGGCAGTGGTGAACTTTGCGGGGTTACGCACGAAAAGTGCCTTTCCTTACGAGTTGAAGCGATCCCGTATGGGGTGAACGGGAAGATGGAGAGGGGCTCTACGCGACCTTGCCGACATCGGCGGAGGCGGAGGCGGACGACGACCCCTTCGCCTTCAGCAGGCGCAGCCTCGGGGCGGGGCCCGACTGGCCGCTCCGCCTGTGCAGCGAGCGGGCCGCGTAGTCGCCGACGAACTGGATGACCGAGATGACGACGGCGAGGACCGCCACGGTGATCCACATCAGCTCGGTCTCGAAACGCTGATAGCCGTAGCGGATGGCGATGTCGCCAAGACCGCCCGCGCCGACCGTGCCGGCCATCGCGGAGTAGCCGATGAGGGCGACGATCGTGGTCGTGGTGCTGGAGATCAGCGACGGCAGGGACTCGGGGACGAGCACCCTGCGCACGACGGTCCAGGTGTTGCCGCCCATCGACTGCACGGCCTCGACGAGGCCGCCGTCCACTTCGCGGACAGCCGTCTCGACAAGGCGGGCGAAGAACGGGATGGCACCGATCGCGAGCGGCACGATGGCGGCCTCACGGCCGATGGTCGTCCCGACGATCGACCGGGTGAAGCTCATCAGCGCGACCATCAGGATGATGAACGGCATCGAGCGGGCGATGTTCACCACCTGCCCGATGAGCTTGTTGGCGACGACGTTCTGGAGCAGTCCACCACGGTCGGTGAGGACGAGCAGGATGCCGAGCGGAAGCCCGCCGAGTACGGCGATCAGCGTCGACCAGCCGACCATGTAGAGCGTGTCCCAACACGCCTGCTCCAGCAGGGGCCGCATCTCGGACCAGGTCACTTGGCACCTTCCTTCACCAGCAGGGACTCCCCGCCCGCTTCGCCCACCACGTCGATCTGCAGCCCCTGTTCGCGCAGGAATCCGATCGGCACGACGTTGTCCTCGTAGTCGCCGGGCAGTTCGATGCGCATCCGGCCGACCTGGAGGCCACCGACGGTGTCGATGGCCGCACCGAGGATCGATATGTCGATGTTGTAGGTACGCGAGAGCTGGGAGATGACCGGCTGGGTCGCCGCCTCGCCCTGGAAGGTGACGTCGACGACGGTACGGCCGGGGTCGGAGGCGTCGCCGCTCACCGGGAACAGCGCCGCGGCCAGTTCGGAGCCGGGGCTCGCGAGCAGCTCGCTGACCGTGCCGGACTCGACGACACGGCCGTTCTCCATGAGCGCGGCGGAGTCGCAGATCGACTTCACGACGTCCATCTCGTGGGTGATGAGCAGGACGGTCAGGCCCAGCTGCCGGTTCAGGTCGCGCAGCAGCTGGAGGATCGAGCGGGTGGTCTCCGGGTCGAGGGCGCTGGTCGCCTCGTCGGACAGCAGCACCTTGGGGTCGCCGGCCAGCGCGCGGGCGATGCCGACACGCTGCTTCTGGCCGCCGGAGAGCTGGGCCGGGTAGGCCCCGGCCTTGTCGGCGAGACCGACGAGGTCGAGGAGTTCGAGCGCCTTGCGGGAGCGCTCCTTGCCCGACTTGCCGAGGATCTCCAGCGGCAGTTCGACGTTGTCCTGCACGGTCCGTGAGGACAGCAGGTTGAAGTGCTGGAAGACCATGCCGATACGGCTGCGCGCCCGGCGCAGTTCTCTGCCCGCACGGGGTCCGCGCCCCGCGAGGGCGGTGAGGTCCTGCCCCGCGACGGTCACCGTCCCGGCGGTGGGGCGCTCCAGCAGGTTGACGCAGCGGATGAGCGAGGACTTGCCGGCGCCGGACTGGCCGATGACGCCGTACACCTCGCCTTCGCGGACATGGAGGTCGACGCCGTCGAGGGCGGTGACCTCGCGGCCGCTCGAGCGGTAGACCTTGGTGAGGCCCGATGTGGTGATCACTGGGGTTTCCGTCACTGTCGAGTACGCGGGCGTGGGTGTGCCCCGGTACGGAAGAGAAGATGTGCGCGGGCAGTTCGGTCACGTACGGCGAACGGCGTACGGACATGCCACGGCGCTTGCTTCGGGGCTCCCCCACTCTCGGCTTCGCTCGAGCGGGGGGACCCCCATGGCTCAGGGGGTGGTGCGCTCTAGAAGGCGCACATTCGACACATACAACGAGCACCGGGCGTCAGGTTCGCCTCGGTCGCAGGCATGCGGTTGCTCGTCGTGGTCATGCGGTCAGTAAAGCAGACCTATGGATCCGACCAAGAACCGCTGTCCGTATGACGGACAGCGGTGGACTGCTGTCAGTCCCGCACGGAGATCTCGACACCCTCCGCGGTGACCAGCACGGACAGCGCGGACAGGTCGTTCACCACGAGATCGGCGGTCAGCTCGTGGGCCTGGTGGGTTGTGGCCAATGCCACGGTGGTCATTCCGGCCGCGCGGCCCGCCTGGAGTCCGGCCGGCGCGTCCTCGAAGACGACGCATCGGGCCGGGTCGACGCCCAGGTGGCGGGCGGCGAGGAGGTAGGGCTCGGGGTCGGGCTTGCCGCGCGTGATGTCCTCGGCGACGATCAGGGTCTTGGGGAGGATGCCGACGGCGTCGAGGCGGGCCTCGGCCAGCC
The DNA here is from genome assembly GCF_040660135.1 of Streptomyces sp. NPDC050997. Classification (NCBI taxonomy): domain Bacteria; kingdom Bacillati; phylum Actinomycetota; class Actinomycetes; order Kitasatosporales; family Streptomycetaceae; genus Streptomyces; species Streptomyces sp. NPDC050997. The sequence continues at coordinate 97,105 of NZ_JBFAGK010000013.1, read as the reverse complement.
GGCGGGTGGCGGAGGTGACGACGGCCCAGCGGTCGGCGGGCAGCGCGTCGAGGAGGGCCCGGGTGCCGGGCAGCAGGTGGACCCCGTCGTTCGGTACGTCCTCCACCTCCAGCTTCTCGATCCGCGCGACGGCCTCCTGGACCAGGTCGGCGGGCAGCAGATCGGCGGCTATCTCCGCGGCCGGCCGCCCGTGCAGCTCGACGCGGGCGAACTCCTCGACGGTGATCCCGTACTCCGCGGCCCACCGTGTCCAGCAGCGGTCCACGGAGGCGAGGGAGGAGACGAGGGTTCCGTCGTTGTCGAAAAGGAGGGCTTGGGCGTGGATCTTCATGCCATCGACCCTACGGTGCGCCCCGGGGGCGACGGCATCGGGTCTTTTGGCCCGTAATAGGGTCGCGGCATGCTTGATGCCCTGACGCTGGTGACCGGCGTCGCCGCACTTGTGCTGGCCGCGTGGTGCGGCTGGGCCGCGTACCGTGATCAGCCGACGAAGGACTGGCACTTCATCGCCATGGCCGTGGTGTCGGTACTGGCCCTGGTGCAGCTGGTGATCGGGATCGTGCAGCTGGCACGGGGCGAGAAGCCGGACCAGGGCACGACGATCTTCGTGGCGTATCTGATCGGTGCGTTCGCGTCCGTCCCCGCCGCCGGGTTCATGTCGCTGGCCGAGCGGACCCGGTGGGGATCGATCACCGTGGCGGCCGGCGGTGTGGTGCTGGCGGTGCTGGAGGTGCGGCTCTATGACATCTGGGGAGGCTGAGATGACGGCCACGCGGGAGAAGCCGGCGCGCAACCGGCTGATCAGTGGGCCGGGGACGCTGCTCGTGTGGCTGTACGGCGTGATGGTCGTCGGCGCGGTGTCGCGCTCGGTCTACCAGATCGCCACGGATTTCGACCGGGCGCCGCTCGCGTACTCGCTGTCCGCCGTCGCGGGGTTGGTGTACGGGTTCATCACGTACTCACTGGTGCGGGGTGGGGAGCAGGCGCGCAGGGCGGCGTTGGTGTGCTGCGGCGCGGAGCTGGTGGGGGTGCTGACCGTCGGCACCTGGGCGTTGGTCGATCCATCCGCTTTTCCGGACCAGACCGTGTGGTCCGACTACGGGATGGAGTACCTCTTCATTCCCGTGATCCTGCCGATCTCCGCGCTGTACTGGTTGCGGAAGGCCGCGCGGCACGGGGAAGCCGCCTGACGGTTGTCGGGCGGCATCCGGTCGTCCGTGGCTGGTCGCGCAGGGCTCCCGGGGCCCCTCAAAGGCAGGCTGTCATGCCGTCGCCGCGTAGGCGCCCGCCGGCTTTTCGAGGACGATCATCTCCACGCCGTCCGCGCCCTGGGCCGTGCCCACCGTCTGGTAGCCGACCCGGCGGTACAGGCCGAGGTTGCTCTCGCTGCGGTGGCCCGTGTGGAGGCGGAAGCTGGTGGCGCCGCGCTCCCCGGCCAGCGCCGACTCGGCCGCGCGCAGCAGCCGCGCGCCGATGCCGTGGCCCTGGAGGCGAGGGTGGACGCAGAGCCTGCCGATGGAGGCCGAGCCGTCGTCGATGACCCGGCCACGCACCGAGCCGACCACCTCGTCGCCCAGCCGCGCCACGAAGACGCAGTCCGTGGCGACCTCTTCGCGGAGCTCGTCCAGGGTCTGGACGAGCGGATCGATGCGGTAGTTGCCGTACAGCGCCGCCTCACTCTGGAAGCACAGGTACTGCAGCTTGAAGATCTGCTCCGCGTCCTGCTCGGTCGCCGCAGAGATGGTCACGCTCATGCCCATGTGCGCACGCCTCCCGCTCACCTGATCGCCTGTTGTTCCTCACTCCTATCCCCGCACTCCGTGGGCCGCAACCACCGGCGCGAGTAAACGACGCAGACATCCCAGGCATCTGGAACGTTCCGGGCCGAGACTGCCCTGTGAGATACCCAACTCCCCCGCGATCTCGCGGTAGGTGAGGTCCCTCGGCGACAGGAGCGCCTCCATCAGACGGGGGCAGCGGCCGGGCAGACGGCGTACGGCGTCGCGCAGGTCCCGGCGACGGGCGGCGGCCAGGGCCAGTTGTTCGGGGGTGCGCTCTGAGTCGTCGACCGGCTCGGCCCTGTACTGCCGTTCGAGGCGGTGCGTACGGCGGGTGCGGCGGGACTCGGAGCGGACGGCGCGGCGCAGCCAGCCCTGCGGGTCGAGGGGCGGCCCCTGGGCGTCGAGGCGCTCCAGGAGACGGAGCCAGACCGCCTGCTCCAGGTCGCCGGGCTCGGTTCCGGTGGCATGTGCCTCCGCGGAGGCCTCGGCGGTGAGCAGTGGGCGCAGGGAGGCGAGCAGGTCGTGGGTCATATGCGGAGCGACGCGGCCGTCCGGGCGGCGGGTTGCCCGGACGGCCGGTGGTTCACCCCAACCGGGGCCGTCGGCTCAGCCGTTGACGAAGTCCGCGCGGGCCAGCAGACCGGTGTCCGGGTTGTCGGTGAAGACACCGTCGATGCCGGTGGCGAAGTAGACCTGGAAGGCGCCGAAGACGTCGCCGTAGGCGTCCGCGTCCGTGCCCTTGCGGAAGTCCGCGGGCAGGAAGGGGTTCTCGTTGCGCATGGTGTACGGGTGCAGCACCAGGCCGACGGCGTGCGCGTCCTTCACCAGGGTGGTCGGCGTGGTCAGCCGGCCGTCGGCGTCCTTCGGGATGACCAGGTCCAGGGTCGGGCCGATGCCGTGGGCGTAGCCGGCGATCTCCCTGAGGCCCTTGCGGGTGACGAGGTCGGCGACCGTGCGCGGGTCACCGGACTCGACGAAGTCCCAGGGGCGACTGCCGGCCGAGGACAGGAGCACCGCCAGCGGGTTGTCGACCAGCTTGTTCAGGCGCTGGATGCTGGTCGGCTCGAAGGACTGGATGATGACCGGCGAGTCGCGCTTGTCCTTGCCGTGCTTGCGCAGCAGCTTGGCGACCCGCTCCTCCAGGTTCAGGCCCAGCTTGCGGAAGTACGTGGGGTGCTTGGTCTCGGGGTAGATCCAGACCTGCCTGCCGCGCTTACGGGTCTGCTCGTCCTGCCACTTCAGTACCTCTTCGAAGGTGGGGATCTCCCAGCGGCCGTCGTAGAGGGTGTTGTGCGGGCGGTTGGCCGGGATGCGCTCGATCGCGCGGAGCGTCTTCAGCTCGGCGAGGGTGAAGTCCTCGGTGAACCAGCCGGTGGTGGAGACGCCGTCGAGGACCTTGGTGGTCCTGCGGTCGGCGAACTCGGAGTGGTGCGCGACGTCCGTGGTGCCGCCGATCTCCGGCTCGTGGCGGCAGACGAGGTGACCGTCCTTGGTGGACACCAGGTCGCCGGCCTCGACGATGTCGGCGCCCAGGTCGAGGGCCAGCTGGTAGGAGCCGAAGGTGTGTTCGGGGCGGTAGCCGCTCGCGCCCCGGTGGCCGATGATCGTGGGGACCGGCAGGCTCCGCACTCCGCCGCCTTGTCCCGCGCCCGCCGCTCTCGCGGTGCCGGACAGTCCGAGGACCGCTCCGCCCGCGCCGAGCACCGCCGCCCCGAGCAGCGCCCGGCGTCCCGTGCGGGCCTGCTCTGTCGACTCGTACTGCGACTCCTGAGTTGCCATGAGCTCCCTCTCCGCCGTCGGCTCGTGATTGCGCGCTGATCGTAGGTGCGCGCACATGGCGGGCGGGAGACCCGCGGCGGAACACGCGGGTGACACCGGATGTCAGATGGGAACAGATGTCTGACGACTCGTCGGCTTCATGGCCGTGGTGCCGGGTACGCGACCTCTGTCACATCGTTCCGGCCGGGTTTCCGCCGGGCAACGGCGTGCCATCGCAGGTAAACCAGCGTCAACAGTACGTAAGACCTCGGTGAACCCGACGTGCCCGATGTGCGCGAGCCCCCGGACCGCGAGTAATGTCCTCACCTGCACAGACTCATACAGATTCGCTCGCCATCTCTTGACACCGGAGGGCCCGTTGTCCCGCTTCGCGCTCATCAAGGCAGTGCTCGGACCGATCATGCGCCTGATGTTCCGCCCACAGGTGGAGGGCGCGGAGAACATCCCGGGCGAAGGTCCGGTGATCCTCGCCGGCAACCATCTGACGTTCATCGACTCGATGATCATGCCGCTCTTCTGTGACCGGCAGGTCTTCTTCATCGGCAAGGACGAGTACGTCACCGGCAAGGGCGTCAAGGGTCGGCTGATGGCCTGGTTCTTCACGGGCTGCGGCATGATCCCGGTCGACCGGGACGGCGGGCGCGGCGGTGTCGCCGCGCTGATGACCGGCCGTCGGGTGCTGGAGGAGGGCAAGGTCTTCAGCATCTACCCGGAGGGCACCCGCTCTCCCGACGGCCGGCTCTACCGGGGCCGTACGGGCATCGCCCGACTGGCCATGATGACCGGCGCGCCCGTCGTGCCGTTCGCCATCATCGGCACGGACAAGATCCAGCCCGGCGGGGCCGGCTTCCCGCGCCCCGGCCGGGTCACGGTCCGCTTCGGCGAGGCGATGGAGTTCTCCCGCTACGAGGGCATGGACCGTGACCGCTACGTCCTGCGGGCCGTGACCGACTCCGTGATGACCGAGGTCATGCGGCTGTCGGGGCAGGAGTACGTGGACATGTACGCCACCAAGGCGAAGGCGGCGTAGCGGTCCGCTGGGGGCGGAAGTTTGCGGGCGGTGGCCGTGTGTCGTCGTCTGCGGGTTCGTTGTGGCTGGTCGCGCAGTTCCCCGCGCCCCTGAGGGGCGTTGGTCGCGCCCTTGGTCGCGGCCACGCGGCGGGAGCCGCACATCGGCACAGCCCCGCGCCGCCAAGGGCACCTGTCGCGGCCACGCGGCGGGAGCCGCACGTCGGCACAGCCCTGGGCCCCTATGGGGCGCTGTCCAGATGTTGGTCGCGGAGTAGGAACCATGCTGCTATCGCCGCCGTGAGGAGTACCGCCGCGCCGGCCCCTGTTGCCAGGGTGAGGCCGTCCACGAAGGATGTTCGGGCTGCGTTCAGGAGGGTCTCCGAGGTCTGGGGCGGTAGGGCCGCCGCCGCCTCTACCGCTCCGCCGAGCGACTCGTGGGCCTGTGGCGGTGTGCCCGCCGGGCCCGTGAAGTCGCGGTAGACGGCCGTGACGATGGAGCCGAGTACGGCGATGCCGAGGGCGGCGCCGAGTTCGTAGGCCGTCTCCGAGACCGCGGACGCGGAGCCCGCTTGTTCCTTGGGTACGGAGCCGAGGATCACGTCGGCGGTCACGGTGAAGGAGAAGCCCGCGCCGACGCCGACGACCAGGAGGGCGGTGCCGAGGAGCGGGTAGCCGGTGGACTGGTCGATGACGGTGAGCGAGGCCAGGGCGAGGCCGACGGCCGCGAGTCCGCCGGAGACGACGGACCGCACCGAGAAGCGCCGAGCCACGGAGCCGGCGATCAGGCCCGCCACCACCGCGCCGACGGCGGCGGGCAGTTCGGCCAGACCTGCCTCCAACGGGCCCCTGCCCTGCACGAGTTGCAGGTACTGGGAGAGGAAAAACACCAGCCCCGACAGTCCGAGGATGGTCAGCAGGTCGGCCAGCACCGCGCCGCTGAAGCCGCGATCGCGGAACAGCCGCATGTCCAGCAGCGGGCTCGGCAGGGTGAGCTGACGGCGTACGAAGCCGTGCAGCGCGCCCGCGCCGAGCAGGGCCGAGGCGAGCGTCTCCCAGGTGATGCCGTGGGTCGCGGCCTCCTTGACCGCGTACACGATGCCGATCACGCCGACCAGCGACAGGACGACACTGCGCAGGTCCCACGGACCGGGACGCGGATTCCGGGACTCGGGCAGCAGCTTGATGCCGACGAGGACCAGGACCACCATCACGGGCAGGTTGATCAGGAAGACCGACCCCCACCAGAAGTGTTCGAGCAGGAAGCCACCGACGATCGGACCGATCGCCGTTCCCGCGGACGCGGTCGCGCCCCAGATCCCGACGGCCAGGCTGCGTTCGCGCCGGTCGTGGAAGAGGTTGCGGATCAGCGCCAGCGTGGCGGGCATCAGGGTCGCGCCGGCGACGCCCAGCAGGGCCCGGGCGACGATCATCAGCTCGGGTGTCGTGGCGTAGGCGTTGAGGACGGAGATCGCCCCGAACGCGGTGGCGCCGACGAGCAGGATCCGCTTGCGGCCGATGCGGTCGCCGAGGCTGCCCATGGAGACCAGCAGGCCGGCGATGACGAAGGAGTAGACGTCACCGATCCACAGGAGCTGGGTGCCGGTGGGCTTCAGGTCCTCGCTGATGTAGGGAGTCGCGAGACCGAGGACGGTCGCGTCGACGGCCACCAGCAGCACGGCGAGCACGAGGACGGACAGCGCCAGCCACCGGCCGGGACGCTTCACCGCCTCGGTCAGGTTCGCCGGCTGCAGGGTGCTGGTCATGATTCCTCTCTCCGGGGTTCGTCTCGTCGCAGTGCGCCGCCGAGCAGCAGCTCGGTGATCATGTGGGTGAAGTCATTGGGGGCGACCCTGCCGTCCGTCACCGCCCAGGCACCGGCGGCCATCAGGCCGTAGAGCGCCTCGGTGAGCCAGCCGGGGGTCAGGTCGATGCGGAACTCGCCGGTCGACTGGCCGCGCCGGAACAGCGCGGCGATCCGGGCGTCCAGGCGGGACCAGCCCGCGTTCTGTTCCTCGCCCTCGAACAGCTGGTTCTCGCTGTAGAGGAAGGCGAGCAGTCCGGCGGCGCCTTCGAGCTCCCGCACGAATCTGCGCAGGGCCTCCTGGGCCGGGCCGTCGTCGAGCCGGGCCGCGACCGTCGCCGCCTCGCACTCCTCGATGCCGAGCGCCTCCAGCGCCCGGACGAGCGCGTCGCGGCCGGCGAACTGGCGGTGCAGTGTGGCCCGGCTGATCCCGGCCGCCTTGGCGACCTCGTCCATGGTCGCGGTGGATTTGCGGGTCAGCAGGGCCGCGGCACTGCGCAGCACATGGTCACGATCGACAGTCATGAGACAAGAGTAGACCATATGAGACAACTGTGTCTCACCATAGGCATGCGTGACTCATCACCACAGGTCTACGAGGGTGTCCCTCAGTGCCAGGGCAGCTGCCCGCGCGTGTCCCAGTAGGCGTGCGGGTCCTCCACCAGCGTCGCCAGGCGCGCGAGCTGCTCCTCCTCCAGGTCGACCACCGCCGCGTGCAGGTTGGACGCGAGCTGGTTGACCGTGGCGGCGCCGGAGAGCACCACACCGGCCCAGGGCTGACGCAGGACGAGTGCGAGGGCGACCGCGTCACAGCCCAGGGAGGTCGCCGCGGCCACGGCCTTCAGGGCGTCCGGTGCGTGGGGTTCGGCCAGGCGCCCGTTGGCCATGCCCTCCTTGACGATCACCGTGAGACCGGCGTCGTGCGCCTCGGCGAGGGCCGGGCCGGCCGAGGTCTCCAGGGCGTTGTAGGTGGACTGGACGGTACGGAAGAGGGGCTCGCCGTCGACGGTCACCGCGAGCGCGGCGCGGATGGCGTCGGCCTGCGCGGGGCCGCTGGTGGAGAAGCCGACGCTCACTCCCTGGGCGGCCGCCTCGGCCAGCTTCGCGTGGAGTTCCTTGTCGGTGAGGGCCGGACTGTCGGGGGTCACCGAGTGGATCTGGTAGAGGTCGAGCCGGTCACCGAGCAGGTCGCCGGTCTCCGCGCGCTGCCGCTCGTACGTCTGGACGCCATGGTCCTTGACCTCGTGCCGTTCGGCCTCGGTGCTCCAGCCCGCCGTATAGGTGTAGCCCCACTTGCTGCCGACGACGACGTCGTCGATGTCGGGCCGGGCGTTCAGCCAGTCCGCGAGGAACTCCTCCGAACGGCCGTAGGAGCGGGCCACGTCGAAGTAGCGCACGCCCTGGGCGTGAGCGGCATCGAGAAGTTCGTGGGTGCGGGCGCGCAGGGCCTCGACACTGCGGACGGGCGGCAGGTCCTGGTCCCGGCCGAGGTTGATGTAACCGGGGCGGCCGACGGCGGCTAGACCCAGGCCGATGTGGCAGGTGGGGGTCGTTGCTGAGGCCAGTCGGGCGAAGGGCATCGCGAGCTCCGTTCGGTCGGCTCCTTACGGCTTGCGACCAACGTACCCGTGATGCCCCGGCCTCACCCGACCTGCTACTTCTTGGCGTTGGCCCACGCGTGCTGAGCCGCCACGTCCGTCTGGACCTCCGCGAGCTGGACGGCGACCGCGCTGGGCGCCGTACCGCCGCGGCCGTCGCGGGAGGCGAGCGCGCCCGCGACGTTCAGGACGGACCGCACCTCGGGGGTCAGATGGGCGGAGATCTTCGCGAACTGTTCGTCGGTCAGCTCGTCGAGCTCCTTGCCCTCGGCCTCCGCGACCTTGACGCACTCACCGGCGACCTCGTGCGCCACCCGGAACGGCACGCCCTGCTTGACCAGCCACTCGGCGATGTCGGTGGCGAGCGAGAAGCCGGCCGGGGCCAGCTCCTCCATGCGCTCACGGTGGACGGTGAGGGTGGCGACCATGCCGGTGAAGGCGGGGAGCAGCACCTCCAGCTGGTCGCAGGAGTCGAAGACGGGCTCCTTGTCCTCCTGGAGGTCGCGGTTGTACGCGAGCGGGAGGGCCTTGAGCGTGGCCATCAGGCCGGTCAGGTTGCCGATCAGACGGCCCGACTTCCCCCGCGCCAGTTCGGCGATGTCGGGGTTCTTCTTCTGCGGCATGATCGACGAGCCCGTGGAGAACGCGTCGTGCAGGGTCACGAAGGAGAACTCCTTCGTGTTCCAGATGATGATCTCCTCGGAGATCCGGGACAGGTTGACGCCGATCATCGCGGTGATGAAGGCGAACTCCGCCACGAAGTCACGGGACGCCGTGCCGTCGATGGAGTTGCCGACGCTGCCGTGCTCGAAGCCGAGGTCCTTCGCCACGGCCTCCGGGTCCAGGCCCAGGGAGGAGCCGGCCAGGGCGCCCGAGCCGTACGGCGACACGGCCGTCCGCTCGTCCCACTGACGCAGGCGTTCGGCGTCCCGGGACAGGGACTGCACGTGCGCGAGGACATGGTGGGCGAAGAGGACCGGCTGGGCGTGCTGGAGGTGGGTGCGGCCGGGCATCGCCACGTCCGGATGGGCCTGGGCCAGGCCGATCAGCGCGTCCTGGAGGTCGGCGATCAGACCGCCGACGATCCGCGCGTGGTCCCGCAGGTACATCTTGAAGAGCGTCGCGACCTGGTCGTTCCTCGACCGTCCCGCGCGCAGCTTGCCGCCGAGGTCGGGGCCGAGGCGTTCCAGGAGACCGCGCTCCAGGGCGGTGTGGACGTCCTCGTCGGCGATCGTGCCGACGAAATCGCCCGCGGCGACATCCGCTTCGAGCTGTTCGAGCCCGGCGAGCATCCGGGTCAGCTCGTCCTCGGTGAGCAGGCCCGCCTTGTGCAGCACGCGCGCGTGGGCGCGCGAACCGGCGATGTCGTAGGGCGCGAGCCGCCAGTCGAAGTGGACGGACGCGGACAGCTTCGCCAGGGCCTCGGCGGGACCGTCGGCGAAACGGCCGCCCCAGAGCCGTACGTCACCGCTGTTGCTGCTCACTTGCGTTGCTCCTCGGAGATGGTGGATGTGCGACCGCCTCCCCGCAGACGGACAGGGAGGTGGTCATCACGCTACTGCTTAGGCGAGATCCCGCTGCGCCGCGATCTTCGACGACAGGCTGTAGATGTCGATGAAGCCCTTGGCCGCGGCCTGGTCGAAGGTGTCGCCGGTGTCGTAGGTGGCGAGGTTGAAGTCGTACAGCGACGACGCGGAGCGCCGACCGGTGACGACCGCGCGGCCGCCGTGCAGGGTCATCCGGATGTCGCCGGAGACATACTGGTTGGCCTCGTCGATGAAGCCGTCCAGGGCGCGCTTGAGCGGGGAGAACCACTGGCCGTCGTAGACCAGTTCGCCCCAGCGCTGCTCGACCTGCCGCTTGTAACGGGCGAGTTCGCGCTCGACGGTGACGTTCTCCAGCTCCTGGTGGGCGGTGATCAGCGCGATCGCACCCGGAGCCTCGTACACCTCGCGGGACTTGATGCCCACCAGGCGGTCCTCGACCATGTCGATCCGGCCGACGCCCTGGGCGCCGGCGCGCTCGTTGAGCTGCTGGATGGCCTGGAGCACGGTGACGGGCCTGCCGTCGAGAGCGACCGGGACGCCCTCCTTGAAGGTGATGACCACCTCGTCGGCCTCGCGCGGGACGGCCGGGTTCTCGGTGTACTCGTAGATGTCCTCGATCGGGGCGTTCCAGATGTCCTCCAGGAAACCCGTCTCGACCGCGCGTCCGAAGACGTTCTGGTCGATGGAGTACGGGGACTTCTTGGAGGTCGCGATCGGGAGCTGCTTCTCCTCGCAGAACGCGATGGCCTTGTCACGGGTCATCGCGTAGTCGCGGACCGGGGCGATGCACTTGAGGTCGGGGGCGAGGGCGACGATGCCGGCCTCGAAGCGGACCTGGTCGTTGCCCTTGCCGGTGCAGCCGTGGGCGACCGTGGTGGCCCCGTGCTTCTGGGCGGCGGCGACCAGGTGCTTGACGATGGTCGGCCGGGAGAGCGCGGAGACCAGCGGGTAGCGGTCCATGTAGAGGGCGTTGGCCTTGATCGCCGGGAGGCAGTACTCCTCGGCGAACTCGTCCCGGGCGTCCGCGACCTCGGCCTCGACGGCTCCGCAGGCGAGCGCGCGCTTGCGGATGACGTCCAGGTCCTCGCCGCCCTGGCCGACGTCGACCGCGACGGCGATGACCTCGGCGCCCGTCTCCTCGGCGATCCAGCCGATGGCGACGGAGGTGTCCAGTCCGCCTGAGTAGGCGAGTACGACGCGCTCGGCCACGGGATCCTCCTCCACACTGCATTCACTGACATGCATGAGTATGCAGAACTCTGCATGATTCGTCAATCCAGGCGCGGAGATGGCGGAGCTGCAGGAAATTTGCCGGGCCTTTGAACGCTAGAAACCGCTTACTCGTACCTCTCGCCGAACGCAGGCGCCGCGTTCTGTCAACGACGAGAACCCCCCGACCCGAGTGAGGCATCCGCATGTCCAGGGCTCTTCCGAAGTACAACAAGCGTCGCGTCGCGTTGATCGGCGGCGCCGCCGCGGTAGTACTCTCCGGCGCGGTGATCGCCGGCTCCGCCCTCGCCGGGGAGACGCCCGGTTCGTCGAAGAGCGGCAGCACGAACGCCAAGACGCTGGCCGACCCGGGCTCCATCACCTGCCCGGACGTCGCCTCCCAGCTGCCGGCGATCCCGGCCTCGGCGCAGGCCGAGGTGGACCGCAACCTGGCCCTCCTGCAGACCCAGCTCGACGAGGCCAACAAGCGCCTGGTGGACACGGTCGGCCAGGGCGGGGCGAACTTCGTCCAGAACGCGATCCTCGGCCCGCTGGAGGACAAGCGCATCTCCACCGTCAACCGCATCGCCACCGCGATCGGCCGCACCGCCGAGAAGCCCGAGGGCCTGGACGCCCTCGCGCCCTGCACCCTGAACGGCGGGGGCGCCGCCGAGGCCGGCGAGGAGGCGGGCGCGGGAGCGGAGGCCGGCGCGGGCGAGGAGGCCGGTGCCGGTGAGGAAGCCGGTGCCGGTGAGGAAGCGGGCGCGGAGGCCGGCGGCGAGGCCGGCGCGGCGGGGACCATCAGCTGCCCCGACGTCGCCTCCCAGCTGCCCGCGATCCCGGCCTCCGCGCAGGCCGAGGTGGACCGCAACCTGGCCCTCCTCGACACCCAGATCCAGGAGGCCAACAAGCGCCTGGTGGACACGGTCGGCCAGGGCGGGGCGAACTTCGTCCAGAACGCGATCCTCGGCCCGCTGGAGGACAAGCGCATCTCCACCGTCAACCGCATCGCCACCGCGATCGGCCGCACCGCCGAGAAGCCCGAGGGCCTGGACACCCTGGCCGCCTGCACGCTCAACAAGTGACGTGACAGGCGCCGCGGCCGCCCCGTGTGAGCGCCGGCCGGGGCGGCCGCGGACGTCTTCATGAGGACGTCTTCACGAGGACGTCTTCACGAGGACGTCTCCAGGAGGGCACGCCCATGCGGGCGTTCCCACGGAGACGTCCTCGTGGCGTGGATACCGGAATTCCTTAGACAGACAAAAGACTTGCCCCCATAATCGTTAGACATGGGAAAGACTTATGAGCGCATAGACGGCAGGCTGCGCACGTTCATCGAGGCGCAGCCCCTCTTCTTCACCGCGTCCGCCCCCCTCTCCGGCGACGGCACGGTCAACCTCTCCCCCAAGGGACTCAAGGGCTCGTTCGTGATCCTCGACGAACTCACCGTGGCCTACCTCGACTTCGCCGGGTCCAACGCGGAGACGATCGCGCACCTGCGGGAGAACGGCCGGATCACCCTCATGTGGTGCGCCTTCCAGGGCCCGCCGAACATCGTGCGCGTACACGGCCGCGGGGAGCCGGTCTTCCGCGACGACCCGCGCTTTCCCGACCTGCTGGCCCGCTTCCCGGACATCGACCCGACCCCGCACGGACTGCGCGCCGTCATCGTCGTACGGGCCGAACACATCCGCGACTCCTGCGGGTTCGCGGTGCCCCACATGTCGTACGACGGGGACCGCGACGTGCATGCCAGGCGTTTCGCGCGGGAGGACGACGCCTCGCTCAGTGCGTACTTCACCAAGAAGGAGCACATCGCCACGAGCCTGGACGGGCTGCCGGGGCTGCCACTGCCGTTGCGTCCGATTTAGTGCATTTTATTTGATCTATACGCACACAACCTCCTTGTCGATATTGACGGAATTCTCCCCTCCGCCGTGTATGCGTGCCTAGCCTGGCCGCACGAACAGATGGGGGATTCATGTTCCGACCGACGCGCGAACCTCAGAGCAAACGTCATGTCCGCACCTCGTACTTCGTGGTCGGCGAGGGCATCCTCGCCGACTCCGGGGAAGAGGGCCCGGCGCAGCCGTCGACGGCGTCCACCGTCGCGGCCCTGCGCAAGTTCCAGTTCTCCCGGCTGGGCCCGCCGGCCAAGCCGGCCCAGCTGCTCGACCGGCCCGCCCGCGAGGAACTCGCCCAGGCGATGACCAAGGCCGGTCCGCAGCCCGACTCCAACAACCCCGCAGTGCCGGCGGGCTTCACCTATCTCGGCCAGTTCGTTGACCACGACCTGACCCTGGACGCCACGGCGGTACGGCTGGAGGACGAGGTCACCGTCCGTCAGCTCCTGCAGGGCCGGTCCCCGGCGCTCGACCTGGACAGCCTCTACGGCCTCGGACCGGACCACCGCTTCGACCGCCGGTTCTACGAGGACGACGGTCTGCGGCTGCGCACCGGCACCACCCAGGGGCTGCCCGCCCCCGACAACGACCACATCGTCGGCCTGCCCCTCGGTGGGTTCGACCTGCCCCGGGTGGGCCAGGGCTCGCTGATCTCCGAGCGGCGCCGCCCGCTCATCCCCGATGGGCGCAACGACGAGAACCTCGTCGTCGCCCAGATCCACAGCGCCTTCATCCGGTTCCACAACCGGGTCGTGGCCGATCTGGTCGGCAAGGGCGTGTCGAGCGCGGTGCTGTTCGAGACGGCACGCGAGACGGTGGTCAAGCACTACCAGTGGATGCTGCGGCACGACTTCCTGACCCGGATCGTCGACCCCGGTGTCGTCGACGAGGTGTTCACCAAGGGCCGCAGGTTCTTCGAGCCGGCTCCGGGCGAGCACGAGCGTCCGACCATGCCGATCGAGTTCTCCGTGGCCGCATACCGGCTCGGCCACAGCATGGTGCGCGGCGCCTACAACTGGAACCGGATCTTCGACAACGGCGCGGGCACCCTGCCACTGCTCTTCCGTTTCACCGGCACCAGCGGCATTCTCTCGCCGCCGCCCGCCGACGCGGGCGACCCCGAGGCGGGCACCTTCGAGCGGCTTCCCACCAACTGGATCGCCGACTTCCGGCGCCTGTTCGACTTCCGCGAGGCGGGCCGCGACGACCTGGGGGTGCCCGCGGAGAAGTTCAACCTCGCCAAGCGGATCGACACCCAGCTGGTCAATCCGCTGGCCGATCTGCCGCTCGGCTCGTTCGGCGGACGTGGCGCGCCCGCTCCGGACCCGATCGAGCTGAACCTGGCCTTCCGCAACCTCACCCGGGCGAACATGATGAGCCTGGCGACGGGTCAGCAGATGGCCAAGTACCTCGGGGTGAAGCCCCTCCTGCCGTCCGACTTCGAGAACGGCGGCGGAACCCAGCTCAGCGAGGGACTCCGCAAGCAGCTCGCCGCCAACTGCCCGCTGTGGTTCTACATCCTGCGCGAGGCCGAGGTGAACGGCAGCGGGCGGCTGACGGGCGTCGGCGGGCGCATCGTCGCCGAGGTCTTCCACCGCGCCATGGAGGGCAGCCGGTACTCCATCGTGCGGGACCCGTTCTGGCGGCCCTTCCTCAGCCCGGTCGCGGACCGGAACGCCAAGGACGTCTTCGAGATGACCGACCTGATGCTGTACGCCTTCGAGGGCCGGGCGGATCTGCTCAACCCGTTGGGTGACTGAGCGCGGACCGTCCGGAGAGCGGCGGCGGCGGATCGGGGCAGGCCCGAACGGGTCAGTCCGGCTGCCGCCGCCGCTGCCTCGCCGTAGGTTCACCACCATGCGTCCCGCTGCCGTCGCCGCCCTGGCCCTGGTCTCCGCGTCCCTGTTCGCCGTCGGTGCCGCGCCCGGCGGCGGTCCGACACCGCCGCTGCCCGCGCGCATGGCGGACACCGGCGGCGGCAGGCAGCTGATCACCGCGGTGGCCCCGAACCCGGGCTCGACCTCGGGCACGGTGACGTGGTGGAGCAAGCGGAACGGGCAGTGGGTGGAGGCCGGTTCGGCGGCGGCCCGCTTCGGGGCGAAGGGGCTGGTCGAGGGGGCCGCGCGCAGGCAGGGGACGAACACCACGCCCACGGGGCTGTACGAGCTGCCGTACGCCTTCGGGATCAAGGGGGCGCCGGGTGGGACGACGTACCGGTACCGGGCCGTGCGGCAGAACTCCTGGTGGTGTCAGGACAATGACTCCCGGCGCTACAACCGGTGGGTCGAGCCGCGTCCGGCGGATTGCCGCGCGGCCGAGTCGGAGCGGCTGATCGCCTACACCAGGCAGTACGCGTACGCGTTCGTCATCGGGTTCAACTACGCCGAGCCGGTTCGCGGGCGCGGGGCCGGGATCTTCCTGCATGTCAACGGGAGCGGGGCGACGGCCGGTTGTGTGTCGGTGCCCGCGGACGCGATGCGGCGGATCCTGCGGTGGGCCGAGCCCGGGAAGCGGCCGCACCTGGCGATCGGAACGCGCAGCGGGCGTACGGGGATCACCCGCTACTGAGCCGGATGTGAACACGAGTACGGGTTACCGCCAGTCACTCAGTCTGCACGGGACTCTGTGGTCGGCTGAACACACGGGCGTCGCGGCACGTATCTGTGGGCCAAGGGACCACCTCACCACCCCCCTTGCCCCGTCCCCGGAGGAATCGTGACCACGACGCTCGCAGGCGGCCGCGCCGCCCGCCGCCAGACGATGCGCCGCATCCGCCCGCGCCGCTCACCGGCGACCCTGCTGCTGCTCGCCGTGTGGGCGGGCGCGGCCGGTGTGCTGTGGCTGTGGTGGGCCAACACCCCGTCGATCAGCGACAACAACGGCAAGATCCTCAACGCGGGCCGGATCACCGGTCTGCTCGCCGGGTACCTGATGGCGCTCGTGGTGCTGCAGATGGCCCGGGTGCCCGCGCTGGAGCGCCGGGTGGGCTCGGACCGGGTGGCGCGCTGGCACGCGATGAGCGGCCGGTACACGCTGTGTCTGACTGTCGCCCATGTCTTCCTCATCATGTGGGGCTACGCCCTCCAGGCCGGCAAGGGCCTCGGCGACATCGTCCAGCAGACCATCGACTCCATCAACCAGCTGCCCGACATGGGCAAGGCCGCCATCGGCACCGGCCTGCTGTTCTTCATCGGGCTGATCTCGATCGGCCCGGTGCGCCGCCTGATCCCGTACGACACCTGGTACCACGTGCACCTGCTGACGTACGCGGCGGTGTTCCTGACCTTCTGGCACCAGCTGACCACCGGCAACGACTTCGCCGTCGAGCCCGTCGCGAAGACCGTCTGGTACGCGCTGTACGGGTCGGTGACGGCGCTGGTGATCTGGTACCGGATCCTGACCCCGATCCGGCTGAACCTGCGCCACCGCATGTACGTCGAGGCGGTCATCGAGGAGACGCCGGGCATCGTGTCGGTGCTGATCGGCGGGCGGAAGCTGCACCGGATGGGTGCGGAGGCGGGCCAGTTCTTCCGGTGGCGGTTCCTGGCGCCGGGGATGCGGTTCAGTTCGCACCCGTACTCGCTGTCGGCGGCGCCCCGCCCCGGCATGCTGCGGATCACGGTGAAGGCGATCGGCGACCACAGCGAACGGCTGCGCGAGCTGACTCCCGGCACCAAGGTGTGGGCCGAGGGTCCGTACGGCGCGATGACCGCGTCCCGCCGCAGCCGGGGCAAGGTGCTGCTGGTCGCGGGCGGTGTCGGGATCACCCCGATGCGGGCGCTGTTCGAGACGCTGCCCGGCGCGGCCGGTGACATCACCCTCCTCTACCGGGCCAACAGCACCCAGGACCTGGCTCTGTGGGACGAGCTCTCGACCATCGCGGACGAGCGCGGGGCCCGCCTGATGTACGCGGTCAACAGCCCGGACGGGGAACGCCCGGACATCTCGGCGGACCGTCTGCGGCAGAAACTGCCGGACATCGAAAAGCACGACGTCTTCATGTGCGGGCCGACCGGCTTCGCGCAGTCCGTGTACGAAGCACTGCGCGGCGCGGGTGTGCCCGCCCGCCGCATCCATCACGAGTCGTTCGAGATGTGAGCGACGGGATTCAGGAGCTGTTGAAGCGATGAGGAAGAGTCACCCCGTCCGACGTGTCGTGCTCGCGACCGCCGCCACCGTCTCCGGCGTCGTGCTGCTGCTGTCGCTGAAGCCGTCCTCCGACCCGGCCTCCGCCGCGGCCGGCGGTGCGGCGACCCAGCCGCCGGTGGCACAGGAGTCGGCCCAGGGCGGCGCCCAGGCCGCCGGGACCGGCACGGTCACCGGGGACGCGGCCCAGACGCAGTACGGCGCCGTCCAGGTCCGGCTGACCATGGCCAACGGCAAGATCACCAAGGCCGAGGCGGTCCAGGCGCCCAAGGGCGGCACCAGCGACCAGAAAACCGCCCTCTCGGTGCCCAAGCTGAACCAGGCGGCGGTCACCGCGCAGAGCGCGGACATCGACTCGGTGTCCGGGGCCACGTACACCAGCACCGGCTACAAGCAGTCGCTGCAGTCGGCGCTGGACAAGGCGAAGGCGGCGGCGTCCCAGGGCGGTTCCGGGCAGGACCAGGGCGCGGGCAGCGCCCAGGCCGCCACGACCGTCACCGGCAGCGTCGCGCAGACCCAGTACGGGCCGGTCCAGGTCCGTATCACGGTCGCCGGCGGGAAGATCACCAAGGCCGAGGCGATCCAGGCGCCCGAGGGCGGCACCAGCGCCCAGAAGACGGCTCTCTCGGTGCCCAAGCTCAACCAGGAGGCGGTGGCGGCCGGCAGCGCGGACATCGACTCGGTGTCCGGGGCCACGTACACCAGCACCGGCTACAAGGAGTCCCTCCAGTCGGCGCTGGACCAGGCCGGTGGCTGACACGGTGGCTGAATCGGCACAAGCTCCCGCCGCGGTACGTCATGCGGAGGAGGTCATGGGGACGGTCTTCTCCTTTGACGTCCGCGGCGGGGATCCCGAGGCCGTCCAGGCGGCCCTGCGGGACGCGGTGGCCGGACTGCACCGGGTGAACGAGGTGTTCAGCACCTACCGCGACGACAGCCAGGTGTCCCGGCTGGCGCGGGGCGAGCTGACCGTCGAGGAGTGCGATCCGCTGGTCGCCGAGGTGCTCGAACTGGGCGCCGAGGCGGAGCGGACGAGCGACGGCTGGTTCAGCATGCGCTACGAGGGCCGCCTCGACCCGACCGGCGTCGTCAAGGGCTGGGCCGCGGAGCGCGCGGCGCGGCGGCTGGCGGACGCCGGGGTGAGCGGCGTCAGCGTGAACGGCGGCGGGGACGTCCAGTTGCTGGGCGTTCCCGGTCCGCAGCGGCCGTGGCGGGTCGGGGTGTCGGACCCGCTGCGACCGGGCGGCCTGGCGGCCGTCGTGTCCGCGGCGGGTGCCGCCGAACTCGCGGTGGCCACCTCCGGCACGGCCGAGCGCGGCGCCCACATCGTCGACCCCAGCACGGGCCGCTCGGCGGTCACCGACCTGGTGGCGGTGACGGTGGTGGCCCCGCGACTGACCTGGGCGGACTGCTGGGCGACAGCGGCGTTCGCGATGGGATCCCGGGAGGCGCTGGCCTGGCTGGAGTCCCTCCCGGACGTGGAGGCACTCCTGATCACGGCAGGCGACGAGGTGCGCTGCACGGGGGGCCTCGCCGCGCGACTCGGGTGAGCGAGTCCCCTCGGGGGGCGCGGGGCGATGTCCGATTCCCCGCGTGAGCGCGGAGGGGTACGCGAGCCCGCCCTCGGGGCGCGGAGCGGCGTGCGGCTCCCTCGCATGAGCGCGGAGCGGTGTACGAGTCACCCGCGTGGGCGCGGAGCGGTAGGCGAGCCGGCCCTCGGGGCGCGGAGCGGCGTGCGGCTCCCTCGCATGAGCGCGGAGCGGTGTACGAGTCACCCGCGTGGGCGCGGAGCGGTAGGCGAGCCGGC